>JAKFWA010000039.1 GCA_021732995.1 Planctomycetaceae bacterium
GTATGACGAACGCATCACCAGCGCCCGACTGGAAGGCACCAATAATAAAATCAAACTCCTCCAACGCCGAGCCTACGGCTATCGCAATCGCGAACACTTCGAGCTCCGCATCCTCAATATCCATCACACGAAAGTTCGACTTGTAGGTTGATACCACCCACCGCCGGGTGTTGCGAAGAGCCAGAAAAGAAGCGTATTTGTGGAGCTCTTGTTGCGGCGCGTCAGAAAATGTGACTCTGCGAGCCGATCGCGCATGCCGTCTATTTCGACAGATGATTCTCGACCACTCGATCTAACGCTGTCCAGAGCTTGTCGGTATCAATGTTGCCGCGATTGCTCAGCAGCACCGTTGTGCGATCGGCGGTGAGATATCGGTAGTACGAAGTCCGAAAACCTTCCCACGAGCCTTCGTGACCATAACCATAGAGCTCGTTCGGGTCGTCATAATACAAGTCCCAGCCCAAACCGTATCCGTTCGTCTTGCCGTCGCGGGTGCGAGACGGCGTCAGCGTCAGCTTCCAGGTGGCGGGCTTCAGCAGCTTCTGCTCACGGACAGCGAGATCCCACTTGAGCATATCTTCGAGGTTCGTCCAGACTCCGCCGTCGCCAACGACGAGCAACTCCTCGTGACGGGCAGGAGGGGCTCCCCAGGTCGGCTCCCAGAGTTCTTTCTTCTTGCGCCACTGATAACCGACAGCATTGACATAGCCTGCTGGATTTTCGGGCACAGTCTTCGGACCTTCGTAAACGAACGAGTGCTGCATGCCAGCAGGATTGAAAATCTCATCACGCAGGAACTTGCCGAACGATCGTCGGCTGACGCGTTCAATGATGCTCGCGGCGAGCATGAAATTTGTATTATTATATTCATACTTCGCGCCCGTTGCGAACGCCAGAGGATGCTTCTCGCGTTGCTTGAACACTTCGAGATAGTCGGCGTTGTCCCAGTACGTTGGATGTCTTCTTGGAACATCCTCAAAGCCAAAGTAGTCCGGCAGCCCGGAGACGTGATGCAACATGTCACGAATGAGAATTGGCGTTGTCGACGAATACTGCGGCAGTTCCGGCAAGTGCTTGCGGATATCGTCATTCACCGAAAGCTGCTGGCGATCATGCAGGATCAAGAGCGCCGTCGAGGTCAATGTTTTGGACACAGACGCCAGTTCAAACATCGTCCGCGGCGTGATTGGCTTTCCGGCTTTCAGATCGGCCAGGCCATACCCCTTCTGAAAAACCAGCTTTCCCGGCTGATGAATGAGGATCGCGACGCCCGGCCCGCTGGAATCGATGCCGCTGTTCTCGACGACTTTATCAACAGCGGCCACCAGCTTCGGACTGGGCACCGGAGATTCCGCCCGTACAGGGGTCAGCCATCCACAGAGCAGTAACACCAGAACGCAGTGGAGTGCGACGACGCGGCAGCGACGTCTCCGAAACGAATCGTTCGGCAGTGTGAGTTTTCGGCGGCGGGTATGCATCGCGACTCCACAACATCAACTCGGAGATGCCCGTGATCGGTGCAGTTACTTGCGTTTCGCGGCGCGGCCTTCTTCATCCACACAGGGCCAGATCAGGCGAAAACGCGAACCGCGGTTGAGTTCGCTTTCCACAACAATATCGCCACCGTGTTCACGCATGATTTTCTGGCTCACCGCCAGACCAAGACCTGTGCCGCGCGCGCCTTTGGTGGATTCAAATAGACTGAACAACGTCGCCAACTGTTCTTCCGGAATGCCAGAGCCGTTGTCGGCGATATCAACCCAGACTTCGGTTCCATCATCAGTCTGACCAGTGCTGATTTCGACAACGCCTTCATCCTGTGCTTCGACCGCATCCAGCGCGTTACCCACAATATTCAAGACGGCTCGATGCACGCCTTCGGCGTCGAACATCGTCAACGGGAGCGGCTCTTTCGGGCGATAATTCAACTGGATACTCAGCTCCTCAGCGCGCGTGCGGATCAGCTCCACCACATCCGCCACGACACCATTTACGCTGGCCATATCCAGCTTCGGCTGCCGCTCGGTGCTGAAGGTCAGCATATCCATTACCAGGTTATAGATGCGGTCCTGATTCTTCTCGACGATCTTCCAACCCTGGCTGACCAGGTCTTCGTCGTGCTTCTGCAGGCCCATATCAATCAGGTAGCTGCCACCGCGCACACCTTGCAGAATATTTTTGATATCGTGACTGATAATTGCGATTGTCTGACCGATCGCCGCCAGACGTTCGGCTTTGAGATACGCATCCTGATAGCGGTGATCTTCCACCGCGAGTGCAGCCTGCCGACCGATCGCCGCCATCAGGCTGAGCACGTCATCGTTGAATTTAGTGGTCTCGCCATCCGGACGCGCCGCCGTGGGTGGCAAGGTCGTATCCACGTAAATAACGCCCATCAGCTCATAACGACCGGGCATCGGCACGCACATCGCTTCACGGATATTCTCGCGACGGATACTCGCGGCTTCGCCGAAGCGACTATCAGCGCGGGCGTCCGAAGTGCGCACTCCCTGACCGTGCTTCAGCACATAATCCACAATACTGCGAGACACCGGCATACGGGCGGAGAGGTCCACAGCGCCGCCCAGATTGACCGCTCGCGGCTCCAGCTTGCCGGTCTTGGTATTCACAACCAGCATACAACCGCGATCCGCTCCCACGGCCTGCAGAGTCGTATCCAGAATGCGTTGCAGCAGTTGATCAATCGACAGCGACGAACTGACGGTCTCTTCCGAGATGCGGTATAGCAATCTTAAATTGGCCAGCGTTTGCGCGGTCTGATCTTTGGGGACGGCGACCGACCGTTCCAGCAGTTTGCGAGCGGCATCATGCGACACACTGCCGACAATCTGCGAGCGGTCATCCACATGTTCGGGCAGCAGGTCGACCGGTACCGGCTTGCGGGCTTCGACGACTTCGGTGAACAACAGCGTCGTCTGACCAATCTGGATCTGATCGCCGGAAATCAGGCGATGAGACTTCACCTGCAAACCGTTCACAAAGCTGCCATTGGAACTGTTGCGGTCGGAGAAGATGAAAGCTCCGTCGTCGAAATGGATCATCGCGTGATTGCGAGACATTTCGGTGTCGAGGATGCGCAGCCGGTTCTTGAAGCCGCGACCGATCGTGACCTCTTCTTCATCAAGCTCATGACGCGCGCCTTGATCGACTCCGCGAATGACCAGCAGGTTTGCTTTCGGCACGAACACCATCCTCCGAATGAGACCTCGTCGCCGCTGGCAGCATCGCTGCGACCAGCTCGCGCAGCCGGAGTGTCCTCTACGGGCAGTGGGTTTCAACCCGTCAGGCAGCAAAAGTGGCCCAACCACTGATAATCCGTCTCCGGAATGGTGACGGTACTGCACCCTCAATACCGTGTTGGAACGGCTCCGAAGCGGGGCCTGCGACCACTACAATCCGTGCCGCCTCCCAAATCGTCAGCATCCGCATAGTCCGGCAACGTTGCAGAGCAAGTAGATTCTTCCGAAGCTGATCGTGCCTTCGAACCGTCCTATCCCGAGCAGTTGTTTCTGCTTGCCCGGCTTTGGAAAGCGGTCCTAAGATCAGTCGGACGAGACTTAAGAGTTGCCGGTGCACCGGACGATGCGGAGGTGATGATCTCCGGCTGGCCCCGGTTGTCGGAGTCGTTGTGCTGCTGAGTTGAATCATTGTGCGTTGCGGCTGACTGCCGCACGCAGCGAAGTTTGTTCGGATTTCCTTCCTGGTTTTCGAGTGGCGGGTCTCACCCGCGCAAGGCATCCCATGCATCTCCTCGGAAAGATACTTGCCGGCTTGTTCATCTTTATCGCGATGGGTGCAACCTTTATGACCGCAAAGGTCCTGCAGGTCCGCAACGAATGGATGAAGCGCGTCGAGACCAGCAAGGCCAGTTACCTCAAGGAATTGCCAAAAGCCCCTTTGCTCCGCCAGCAGCTTTCGGATCTGGAGCGGCAGGAGAATCGGCTGGTTTATGACTGGGGCAAAACGTGGGATGGTTTGCAGGCTGGTCGCGGCGTCGCTGGCCCCGGTTCAGTCGCTCTGGCGGGCATCGACGCCACCAGCGGCATCAAACAGGATCAGGTGCTTCAACTGTTTCAGCCAGACGGCAAGGGCGGCACGTCCTACGTTGGGCCGTTTCGAGTAACGGTGCTGGGCGAGGGTCAAACGGCTCTGGTGGCAAACTGGCTGTTCCGCAACAGTGAGCCCGCCACGTGGCAGGTCGGACCTGGCTGGCGAGCGCGGGCTCAGGTTCCGGCGTCCGACAGCCAGAATTTCATCCGGTATCAGTATGAACTGCTGCAGCGGGATATCGACATGGCTCAAGCCACGCGCGACCGCGACAGTGCTTTGAACGTCGACCGCAAGTATGCGCAGGACCATCTCGACTTCCGCATCAGCGAACTGCATGGCGACCTCGCTCTGGCCGACAAGAAGGGCGAACTACCGGACTATCTGGTAGACGGTCTGGTGCAGGCGATCGAAGACCGCGAGGAAATCCGCAATGCCGAGACTCTGAAGGTCGATGAATTGCGTCATGAGCTGAAAAAAGTCTATGACGAAGTCAAAGCACTGCAGTTGCGTAACGAAGCATTGATGAAGAGTCTGCCCGGTGGACAGTCGCCAGTTTCCAAAGAACCCGATCAGTCTTTGGGCGGCGAGTAATCACGCAGCTCACATGCTGGTTCGTTCCACCCTGATGGGCAGGAGTGCCCTTCCTACCAGAATGGATTGTGGCCATGGGCATCAATGATCGGGACTACTACCGCGACGATCCCCCGCGCGACGGTCTTGGCGGCGGAGCGGGTTCCAATTCGGCGAGTGCCATCAAGTCGCTGGTGATCGTGTGCGTGGTCGCGTACTTCGTCCAGCTCTTCACCAAAGATCCGGATCCGTTCGGCGGCATGCACGGCGGCCTCACCGAATGGGGCTACCTGTCGTGGGAGTCGTTGCGACGGTTGCAGATCTGGCGCGTGCTGACGTACGGCTTTCTGCATGGCAACTTCCAGCACATCCTCTTCAACATGCTGGGTCTGTGGCTGTTCGGACGCATGGTCGAAGGCGTCATCGGTGCGCGTGAGACGCTCGCCTTCTTCCTGGTATCCGTGATCGTCAGTGGCTTGTGCCAGATTGCTGTCGCCGCTGGCTCGGGCAACGATGTCCACATGGTGGGAGCGTCCGGCGGTATCTACGCACTGACCATCCTGGCGGCGTTTTACTTTCCGCGCGCCCGCATGAGCCTTTTCATGCTGCCGATCTCGATCGAGCTGCGCTGGCTGGCGGCGGTCTATGTGTTGATGGACGTTACCGGAGTGATGGGTGGCAGCCGGTCGCTGTATGGCGGCGCATCGATCGCGCATCTGGCTCACCTGGGAGGCGCGGCGTTTGGTGCCTGCTATCACAATTTCAACTGGCGGATCTCGGGAGGCCGGTTCGACCTGACCACCGTCTGGGATGCTCCCCGGCGCGCGGCCAAAGCCGTGCGGGATCGCTCAACCTCGAAAGAGACGCCGCAAGTCCGCATCTATGAACCGCCCGAAGAAGAAATGAAAGAGCGGCTGGATGCGATCCTCGAGAAGCTGCACCGCGAAGGCAAAGCGAGCCTGACTCCGGAAGAAAATACCTTCCTGGAAAAAGCCAGCGAACGCATGCGCAACCGCCGCTGATCTTGATTCATCCGTCAGCGCGGCGCTATATCCGGAACGTCGAAGGAGCGACGTGATGCCGGATCGGGATGCAGAGGCAAAAGAGACGACAGTTCGAGGGTGGCGCAGGCTAATTGGCCGGGCGGCGGTCCGCACCGGGCTGCGCCGTGGCATGCTCTTTGGATCGCTCACCCTCTGCGGGCTGCTGATCGCTGCGGCCGTCACATGGCACCAGCATCCGTTCCCGTTTCAAAAGCTCGATGATTGGCCCGTCAGCCCCCTCGTCACCGACCGGACCGGGCAGCCGTTGCTGCAACTCGTCGGTCGCGACGATCAATGGCGACAGCCGGTGCCGCTGGAAGAGATATCCCCGTGGCTGGTGCAGGCGACGCTGGCGGCCGAAGACGAACGCTTCTGGCAGCACAGCGGGATTGATCCGATCGCGGTGCTGCGCGCCATTCAGCAGAATCTGCAGGCGGGCAAGATCAAGTCCGGAGCCAGCACGCTGTCGATGCAGCTCTGCCGCATGGTCGATGATCGCCCGCGAACGGTGTCCGCGAAGTGGGTGGAGGCAATCCGTGCCGTGCAGCTCGAACGCCAACGGTCCAAGTCCGAGATCCTGGCCGCGTACCTGAACCTTGCACCTTACGGCGGCAACATTCGCGGTGTTGAAGCGGCGGCGAAGTTCTACTTTGGCAAACGTGCACGGGACTTGTCGCTCGGCGAAGCTTCGCTGCTGGCCGGCGTGCCCCAATGGCCCAGCCGGTTGCGTCCTGATACTCGACTGGAATCCGCGACGCGGCGGCGTGACTACGTGCTGGCCCGCATGGAAGAACTGGGTTTCATTACCGCCGAGCAACACCAGCTGGCCGCGTCTGAGCCCGTGGCGATTCATCGCGAGCGTCAGACAACGCCGTCTCAAGTGGGCTGGCTGGCGTTGTGGAGACGACCTCAAGGTGGCCAGACGACGATCGATCCCACAGTGCAACGCATCACGGAAAGTCTTGTTGCCGCTCATCGACTGCAGTTGCCCCAGGACACCGATGTGGCGGCGATTGTGCTGGACATCGAGCATTCAGAAATCGTCGCGCTGGTGGGTTCGGCGGACCCCAGTGATCCAGTCGATGGTCAAATCAATGGAGCTGTCGCGAAACGCAGTCCGGGTTCGGCGTTGAAACCTTTCCTGTACGCAGCCGCGTTTGCCGCACGGCGCCTGCGACCCGATTCAATGGTGACGGACGATCCGGAATCGTTCACGGATTGGACTCCCGAAAACTTCGATCGCGAATATGCCGGCCCGCTGACCGCTGGTGAGGCACTGCGAGCCTCACGCAACATTCCGGCCATTCACATCACGCAATGCCTGGGTCTGGATCGCTGCCTCGGAGTCCTCGAATCCGCAGGCATCAACCTGCCGCGCGACGCTCAACGCCGGGGCGGATTGACGCTCGCAGTGGGCGGCATCGAAACGACGCTGCTCGACCTGACCAACGCGTATGCAACATTGGGACGGCAGGGCCAACGGTGTGCGCCGCGTTTGTTTCTGGATGAATTCCAGCAGACGACGGATGCGCTGCCGCGCGATGTGTGTATTGCCATCAACGATGTGCTTTCCGTTCGACATCGCGCACCCGCAGGTGTTGAACCCGGCAGCCGCGTGCCGTGGTTTATGTGGAAGACCGGCACCAGCTCCGGACGTCGCGATGCGTGGGCGATCGGTCACAATCAGCGATTCGCGGTGGGCGTGTGGATTGGTCGATTCTCCGGCGTGGGTGATACGCACTTCGTGGGACGCGAGGTGGCCGAACCGCTGCTGGCGCGACTCATGTGTCACTCGGCCTTGCGTCAGGATGCCGAGCCGCCTGTGCCGGAACTGTGGCCCGTGTTGAATCCGTTACCCGCTCCGGAATCCGGCACTCAGAAGCTCGCGATTTCCGCACCGCTGACCGGAGAAGTCTTCATGAGCTTCAACGGCCGGGCGGTGGTGCATCCGCAGGCGACTCTGGCAGCCTCGACCAGTCCCGCCAACTGGTTTTTGAATGGTCGCCATCTGGGAGTTCGCCAGCCTCAGCGGCTGGAACTCGAGCCCGGCAGCTACGAACTGCGGTGTGTCACTGACACCGGCCGCACAGCGGCAACTAAATTCCGCGTCGAGTAGACTTCCATCAGACGCTCTGCTCGTGCGTCGCTCGCCGCTGCATCACCGGTCTCAAAGGAACCCGTACCATGTTGACTCGCGTCTGCCTGCTGTGCGTCTGCGTCATCGGCTCGCTGCTGAATGTCGCGGTCGCGGACGAACCCGCCAAGAAACCCGATGCTCCTGTCGGAACTAAACCGGCCAAGACCCGCGAAGAGGCCGAGAAGGAATTCACCGAACTGCTGACCAACGCGCAACTGGTCGGGTTCTTCACCGTTGACGGCAGTCCCAATGACAAGCCGCTGAAGGAAGACCGCTATACCATCGGCTCGGTCAAGAAGGTGGAAGGCGACAAAGAGGATCGCTGGCTGCTGACCTACAATTATAAAGGCAGCCCGCTACCGCTGATCCTCCCCGTAAAATGGGCCGGAACAACGCCCGTGATTACCTTGGATGACCTGACCATCCCCGGCATGGGAACGTTCTCGGCCCGAGTAATGTTTCACGGTGATCGCTACGCCGGCACCTGGCAGCATGGCCCGCGCGGCGGCCTGATGTTCGGGAAAGTGGAACACCCAAACAAGCCTAAACCCGCCGACAAGCCAGCAGAAAAACCAGCCGAGAGCACGAATAAGTAAAGCGATAAGCAGCGAGCCTTGATCAATACGTCTGGAGCACGATTTCATCGTGCTCCACGTATTTGCCAACAGACTCTAACGACTCTCGCCTCTACCTTGATACGCGCAGTTTCGTGCGGCTAGTTCAGCTCACACAACGCAACCTGCTCCGAAGCGAAGATACTCAGCACGCGCTCGACGCGAGTCAGCGCCAGTGCTTCCTTCGGCTGAGCGGCCAGACTGCACAGTCTCAGTTCTCCACCATGAGTTTTTACCAACTGGTTAAGAAAGACCAGTCGGCCGATGGAAACGCTGTGCAGATGCGATACTCGCCGCAGGTTCAACACCAGCAGGCGAGGCTGCTCCTGAGCAACGATGGCGTTCAATTCCTCAAACGCCTCATCGCAATGCATGAAATCGAGTTGGTTCTCTTTGAAACGGACCAGCAGCACACCCTCGGTACGCTGCAGGTCCAACTGAAAAACTGCATTCATAAATTCAACACTCTAACAGTAATACTTTGAGTTAATTCGCCGTCCGGTACGATCCGTCGTCCAGAACTGATGGGCGAATCTCTCGGCAAACACTCGGCCGCTGCTGAATTCACAACCGGAGTTGTGGATCAACTGTTTTCCCGGCTGAGGACGAACTCGCTGAACCGCTTGCTGGCTTCGGAAGAATCCAGCATCGATTCAAACAGCTTCACCATCACCTGTTGAAACCGCGGGCGGCACACCGAATAGTAGTTGTGCTTTCCATCGCGGCGAACTTTGAGGAGTTGAGCCGACTTCAGCAACGCCAGATGATGGCTCACGGCAGGCTGGCTCTGGTTGAGGCGTTCGCACAGCTCGGTGACGTTCAATTCAGGCTGGCTCATGAGATAGAACACGATCTTCAGACGGCTGCCGTCGGCCAGCATCTTGCAGACATTGGTGATGTCCGACTGGAGTTCTGGAGTAAGCTCTGGGAACGCCTCGTACAGTGCTGGGGCATCCAACGTCGCGATCATTTTGTGCTCTATTCGTTAGCTGAGAGGAATTGACCGGCAGCGCTCAGGCCAGATCTGGCCCGACTCGCCCAATCAAAGTGGCGGGACTCTACGGGCGACGCATCAATCATCACTAGGATATTTTTCGGTAACATTTCATGTTTTTGCGTCATAAGAGTTCGACAACCGGTCGTTCTCAGAAGAGGAAATGGACGCTGCGGGCGCTCGTTCTCGCTTTCAGTCTGTCGATTGGCCTCGGAATGGCTGAGATCTTGCTGCGGATCGCAGGCATTTCGAATCCACACATGTACGAATCCGATCGCTTCTGTTCATACAAGCTATTTAGAGGCTTGCAAGGTTACTGCGGAAAAGAAGGCGCCGCTCACATTAAAGTGAACAGCTTCGGATTCCGGGACCGCGAATGGACCATCCCGAAGCCACCAGGAGTGTACCGCATCGCTGTGATCGGCGATTCCTACATCGAAGCCGCGCAAGTCGAACGCGAGCAAATGTTTGGAGCACAATTAGAGCAATTGCTGAACGCCTCGCGGCAGGCAGATCAGCCGATCATCGAGGTCCTGAACTTCGGCGTTTCCGGCTGGGGCACGGCTCAGGCACTTCAAGCGCTGCGACATCATGTCTGGCAGTTCGACCCGGACTTTGTCCTGCTGGCTTTCACATCGGGGAACGACGTCAGAAACAACTCGCGCGAGTTGGAATCCACCGACTGCCGCCCGTTCTTCGACGTCGTTGATGGTGAGCTGAAGCTCGATGACCGTTTTCAACAGCACCCGATGTACCTCTACGGGCAACTGCCATCGACCCGCGTGAAGGCTCATATCATCAACAGCTCGCGTTTGCTGCAGGTGGTGCAGCGCGTACGGCAGATCTGGGCGGAACAACGCCAACCAGCACCCGACCCGCAAAAGCAGGAAGCGGGACTCGACGACGAAGCTCTGCGCGCTCCGGTCAGCCCGGAATGGCGCGCCGCCTGGGACATCACGGACCGGTTGCTGGTGGAAATGAACCGCGAGGTCACCAGTCGCGGCAAACACTTTGCCGTGATGACCGTCACCAGTGGGGTGCAGGTTCACCCTGACCCTGAGGTCCGAGCCGCCGCCGCGGAGAAACAAGGTGTCACAGATCTGCTCTACCCCGACCGCCACCTGGAGACGCTGGCGAAGGACGCCGGCTTTACACCCATCCTGCTGACCGAGCCGTTCGCCGCCTGGGCGACGGAACACAAAGCGTTCTTGCACGGCTTCAGTAATACCGCACTCGGTACCGGCCACTGGAATGCTGCCGGCCACCATCAGGCTGCAGAGATTGCCGCCGATGCGGTGCGGCCCCTGATACACAAATAGCTCAAGGCAACAAATTCACGACAGTAATTCTCGAACGACCTGCTGATGTTCAACACCGGTCAGGCGCTGGTCGAGTCCCTGGAAGCGATACGTGAAGCGTTCATGGTCAATGCCGAGGCAATGCAGCAGCGTAGCATTCAGGTCGTTCAGGTGACAGGGCTTGTCGACGACATTGTAACTGAAGTCGTCGGTCTCACCGTACACGATACCGCCCTTGATACCGCCGCCGGCCGCCCACATACAGAAATTGCGAGGATGATGGTCGCGACCGTAATTATCTTTGGTCAATGTACCCTGCGAATACACCGTGCGACCAAACTCACCGCCCCACACAACGAGAGTATTGTCCAGCAAACCGCGTTGCTTGAGGTCGTGCAGCAGGGCCGCCGTAGGTTGATCGGTGTCGGCACATTGCAGCCGGATTTCACTGGGCAACTGGCCGTGCTGATCCCAGCCGCGATGCAACACTTGCACCACGCGCACACCGCGTTCAATCATGCGGCGAGCCAGCAGCGCACTTGCGGCAAACGTGCCCGGTTTCGTGACATCAGGGCCATACATATCAAGCGTGGCTTGCGATTCACCCGACAGATCGACCAATTCAGGGACGCTGCTCTGCATGCGAAACGCCATTTCATATTGCGTCATGCGAGTCAGCGTTTCGGGGTCCGCGAAACGGTCGAAGGTGCGCTGATTGAGCTGCCCCAGAGTATCAAGCATCGCGCGGCGGTTACGCTCATCAACGCCGTCCGGATTTTGAATATAGAGCACGGGGTCGCCCACGCTTCGCAGCGCGACGCCAGTATATTTTGAAGCCAGAAATCCGCTGCTCCACATACGCGTAAATAATGCCTGCGCGGCATTTTTGGACTTCCAGTTCGGCGTCAATACGACGAACGCCGGCAGGTCGTTCGTGACCGCTCCCAAACCATACCCCAACCACGAACCAATACTCGGCTTGCCGGGGACTTCGCTGCCGGTCATCACATAAGTGCAGGCGGGGTCATGATTGATAGCATTGGTCTGCACGGACCGCACAACCGCGATGTCGTCCACGTGCTTCGCGGTATGCGGCAACAGTTCGCTGATCCACGTACCGCTGCGACCGTGTTGAGCAAACTTGAACGCCGACGGCGCGACGGGAAAACGCTTCTGACCACTGGTCATCGTTGTAATACGCTGACCGTTACGAATGCTGTCTGGCAGGTCCTTGTCAAAATACTCGCCGAGCTTTGGCTTATGGTCCCAGAGGTCCAGTTGCGAAGGGCCTCCGTTCATATGCAGGTAAATCAGCGACTTGGCCTTTGGCGGAAAGTGCGGCAGGTCCGCCAGGCCCGGCTGCACGCGTTCGGCGGCACTGGCCGACTGCAGCAATTGCGGAGCCAGCATGGCCAGGCCGATGCCGCCCATCCGCAGGCCGGTGCTGCCAAAGAACTGCCGTCGATTCAGTCCCGCCAGATGCTCGCAGAATGGATTCATCGCCATCGCCTCAGTAACGCCGAAGGTTGGATTCAAGCTGCAATCTTCCGCGCGAGTCGCGTCACATTCAAGCCGAAGTCACGACGCCCCGCCGCTCCGGCAGCGTGATTTTGAGGCCACTGGCAAGATTTCCGGATTTCCGCGTGACATTCGGCGGTAATCGGGCCCTTCGATAGTATGGGCTCGCGACGGATGGGGCGTTGCGAGAATTGTGGCCTGTTTCGCGGCTTCGCCGGAGTCATCCATGAACCTGCCCGCTGACAATCGACCTGCTCAGCAGAATCCTGTTGATGCCGCCGGTATGGATCTGGATGCCACGCGGTCCATTTCGTCGGACGATCAGGCGTCGCGACTGGCCCACGTGCTTGACGAGTACCTCGCGGAGCTGCAGGCCGGTCGGCACCCGGATCGGCAACAAATTCTGGCCGAACATCCCGACCTGGTGGATCAACTGGCAAGTTGCTTTTCGGGCATCGAGTTCATTCATCGAGCTTCCGCTCCGAAGGCGGTGGCTGGCGGACTGACTCAGTTGGGTGACTTTCGCATCGTGCGCGAAATCGGTCGCGGCGGCATGGGTGTCGTTTACGAAGCCGAGCAGATCTCACTGAAGCGGCGCGTCGCTCTAAAAGTGCTGCGCTACGGAGCCGCCGCCGACAGCGAAGCGATGCAGCGTTTCCAGCGCGAGGCCGAGACCGTCGCCGGGCTGCATCACACCAACATCGTGCCGATCTTCGCGATCGGCTGTGAGAACGGCGTGAATTACTACGCCATGCAATTCATCGAAGGCCAAAGCCTGGCAGAAGTGAATAGTGCCGTCTTGAAGGCCTTAGGTCCCTTTGGTCCTTTAAGTCCCTTGGACGAAAAAGGACCAAAGGGACCAAATGGACCTGAGGAAACTAACCCCGATACCGCCGTGGCCAATTGGAGCCTACAAGCTGCGGAAGCATTAGCCCACGCGCACCAGCGCGGGGTTATTCATCGCGATATCAAACCGTCGAACCTGATTCTTGATCCTGATGGTCGCATCTGGCTGACGGACTTCGGGCTGGCGAAGCGGATCGACGATGTGTCGCTCAGCATGGCGGGCGCGATTCTGGGCACTCCGCGTTACATGTCGCCCGAGCAAGCCTCTGCCGCAAAGAATCCGATCGATCATCGCACAGATATCTATAGTCTCGGTGCCACGTTGTATGAGTTGGCCACGGGCAGGCCCTTGTTTGAAGCAGACTCAGCTCACGCGGTGATTTCACAGATTCTGACTACTGAACCCGCAGCACCGCGACTGGTTCGTCCGAACCTGCCGCGCGATCTGGAAACCATCATCCTGAAGTGCCTCGCCAAGGGAGCCGAACAGCGGTATGCGACGGCTCAGGCTTTGGCCGATGACCTGCGAGCGTTCGTTGAAGGCCGCCCGATCCGTGCCCGGCGAGCAACCTTGGCCGAGCAAGCCGCACGCTGGCTGAAACAACAGAAGCGCAGCGTCGGTGTCGCGGCGACAACCGTCGCGACCACTCTGTTCGTGCTGGTGGGTAGTCTGATCGCATGGCAGGCGCATTCGCAGGCTCAGTTGGGCTACCTGACACTCGAAACGCCGCGCGACGCGAACCTGCACGCCGACGTTGCTCAGGTGATGACACTCGACAACGAACTGGTTGGTTCACCGTTCACGTTGCCGACTAAAGAACCGCTGCCACTGTCCGCAGGTGCTTACCGGTTGCGTCTCACCGCGCCGTCTAAGTTAAGCCGCGACTATTTATTCGACGTCAGCGCCGGCCAGCAGTTCAAGCTTGATGTTGGCCTGAAGAACGAAATCGTGGGGCATCCCATTACTTTGAAGTCGCCTGTGGGAGTTAACTTTAGGTCCTTTAAGTCCCTTTCGTCCTTTGATAACGAGAAGGGACTTAAAGGACCTAAGGAAAACAACAACAATAACAACACGCCGCGGCTATTTGTTGGTCCGCAGGATGCCAACCGGCCGACGATGCGGTGCTATGTGGCGAACGCTCAACCGGGTTGGAAACCTGATGGCACGCGTGAAGCGGAAGTCACGCCATTGTGGGAAGCGGACTGGAGCGTGAACTCGCCGCTGGTGAAGCCCCTTCTTGATGACAACAACAATGAGAACGCCTGGAAGCTGTTGCTGAGATGGTTCGAACCGTGGTGGCAGGTCAACGGTCAACCGCCGCAACTGATTCAGCCGATGTGCGATCTCGATGGCGATGGCATTTACGATCCAATCTGGCGAGGTCCCCGAACCAACCGGCAAGGTCCGCCGCATCCGCTGCAGACTTCGGTACCGCTGGCCGAACTGGTTGCGGCATCGGGCAAGGACGGTCGGCCGTTGTGGTGGTATCGTGCTCAGGACCACAACGGTAGCGTGGCACAGTTGCTCGGCGAGCCGGTGCTAAGTCTCGACGATCCCGCGCAGCCGAAGCTGCTGGTCTCACAGCGAACTGCCGGCGCCGTCTGGATCGAAGCCTTTGATGCGCGCTCTGGAAAGTCGCTGTGGAAGTTCGAGTTGCCGCAGCCGACTGGCATGGTCAATCAAGCGGTGCAGAACGAGGCTCTGTTAGAGATCGCTCCCACCCCCGGCGACCTGGAGAGGTCATATGTCATGGCGGCGGCCTCGCGGTTCGTAGTGGCGATTGATGTCGCAACCGGCAAGCCGTTGTGGGGTCCGCATGATCTCGGCGCCGGGCTGCAGGAGACTCCACGTTTCGCGGACCTTGATGGAGACGGCATCGCGGAAGTGTTGCTCACCGCACAAACGGATGGGCGCGGCACGCGCGACAGTGCGTACTCAGTGACTCAAGGCAAAGCGCTGTGGGATATGCCGTCCAGTTTTGGCATCGGCGCGTGGCATTATCAGGAGCCGCGTCACGTCTGGCCGCTGGCTGCGGATCTGGACGGAGACAACAAGCCCGAGGTCATTCTGCCTGGTATTCGCGAAGAAGGATCAGAAGTCTCAGACGGCTGTCGCGTGATCAACGGCTTGACGGGCGAAGCCCGCTGGACGCGTCGCATCCCGCGCCGCGCTGGGTTCACTCACTATCGTCCCGAGCAATTCACGATCGGCCCCGACCTCGACGGCGACGGGCAGCGCGAAGTCATCATGGCGTCGATCCGCAGCGAGTTCCGGCCTCGACTCGCGCGAGAGGCCAACAGCCATCATTACGAAGAGCACGTGCTGTTCGTCGATTGCTTCTCCGGCCGCGATGGGCACAGCCTGTGGTGGCAGCGCGTGCCGCTCGGTCTGACCGATTGGGCCGCGATGACGGGAACGATCGGCGAACTGCTGTGGTGGCCCCGTGGGGCACGTTCGGAACGTACCGGTCAAAAGGGCAAGCACTTTGAAAACGTGCTTCGCGAGCCGCAACTCGTCATCCCGGTTCATCGTCATCCGGATACTCAGTCCGACGGTGGCACGCACTCGCTCTATATATTGTCTGCCGCAACTGGACGGATCGAACACCAGGCCGACGACATGACGCTGCCGCAGCTCGTCGACTGGAACAGCGACGGTCTGGAAGATTTGTCGGTCTATGTACCGGACGATCCGGTGCGGTTCGCGTCGCGCGGTTATTGGCCCGAACCCGTCAGCGGCAAGCTGGTCGTGCTGCGAGGTTCACCGCCCGAAGCGTTTCGGCGTCTGGACCACTGGGTTGAAGAGCAGGACTTCGACGGCGACGGAATTGCGGAACTGTCGCAGCCTATGGGCGGCCGAGGTGTCGACTACTCCGTGCAGATCGCGTCCGGGCGCGATGGTCGAATCATCTCGCAGTGGAAAACCGATTGGCCCGAGACTCCGCACACCTTCACGGTGGGCGACCTGCAATCCTTCCCCGCGCCGCTGGGTGATTTCGATGGCGACGGACTCGCGGACTTGTTGATCACGCGCGACCTGAGATTCTGGGACATCGAAAGCGACGCGCCCGAGTTCATGAAGAACAAAACGGTGCCGCTGCTGATGCAAGCGGTCTCCGGCAAGACGGGTCAACGGATCTGGGGTGGCCCACGATGGCAACTACCTGATGGATTACGTCCGGAATCAACGGAACCGCGTTCAGCGGCATGGCAAGCTGCGAGGATGAACCAGGTCAGCTCCTCCACGATTCGTGCGGTGGACCTCGAACGCGATGGCCAGCCGGAGCTCCTGATGACCCTGAGGTTGTCCGGCCAACAGCCCGACAAACAGGGCGGGGTTGCTCCCATCAGTCATCAGGAGATGCAACTCACTCTGATTGATAGTCGTCGCGGAACGGTGCGCTGGTCCGAACCGTGTACCGAACTGCTCGGCAAAGGCGGCGAGCACCTGTCTACGGTGGCTCAATTGCTGCTCGACGCGTCCGCTGATTTGAATGGAGACGGCACGCTCGACATCCTGCTGCTCACGGCGACCAAGGCTCCTGATGGCTCTTCTGTTGGCAACATCCAGGCTTACAGCGGCCGCGATGGCAAACCTCTGTGGAAGCCGGACACGCGACCGTGGGCCTGGTTCAACAGCCATACAGATGGCATCCCGCAAGTCGGTGACCTCGACGGAGATGGTCGCCCTGAAGTGGTGCTGCTGGAAACGAAAGAGCCGATGGTTGTGAAAGTCTTGAGTGGTGATACGGGTGAAACGCGGTGGACCTGGAAGGGAGCACTCGCGCCCGGCAGTTCCTTCGACCCGAGCGTGCTGATCGTGGGCGCTCATCGCACGGCGGCGGCATCAGAGGCTCAAACCGTTGAGGCACCCATGCAGCGGCTGGTGACGGTCACAACCGCTGAGACCGGCAACGATCGGTATCTGGTGCTGCTCGATCATGCGGGGCAGGTCGTTGACCGCACGCACTATGGTTCGACCTTGCTGTGGGCTCACGACCTCGACGGTGACGGGTCTCCGGAGTTGTTACGGTCGGGTAACAACAAGATCACCGCCAGTCGCGGACTGACCGACATGCTGTGGGAATGGTCGCATCCCGCGGAATTCGGCTACGGCTCTATCACTCGTTTTGACCGCGCCCCCGATGGCCGTGCGATTGCGATCGTGGCCAGCGGTGATGGACTAACCATGTTGGATGGTCCAACTGGAAAGCCGCTGGGGCGTACCTGGACGAGTGCCAACACCAGACTGACCGAGAACAACCGAGTCGTGGGACTCAATCAACCTCGGCTCGCCGAACCGTTCGAGAACTCGCGCCTGCTGACTCGAGTCGATAGCGAATCTCCGCTGCTCGGCCACGTTGTTTCGCGAGCCGTGTTGCCAGCAGATGAAGACGGCCGCTACGCACCGGGAGGGCGAGGCACCCGCCGGGCGGAACAGGAACAAGCCGGTCGTCTGAAGACTGACTCGCGGGGCTTGGCCGGAGCCTCGCGCGCCCAATCAAGCCCGATCACGACCGACCCGCGTTTCATTCGCCAGTTACCGTGGGCTCCCTCGCAGGCGGAATGGGCGGCAGGGCAAGCCAAACTGCTGCAACAGGCGGGTCTCTTCGTGGGTCTGGCGTTCGTCGTCCTGCTGATTCCGTTCTGGCTGATTCGAGCCGGTGTGCGTCGCAAGGACCTGGGTGCCTGGCGCGCCGCGCTGATCGTGGCCGGAGTCGGTACCTGCACGACATCGCTGCTGGCGTATCGTCCCGACCCGCCGGGAGGCTTCTGGCGCGACAACCCGTGGGTCTTACCTATCGCGATGGGTCTCGCCGCTCTGCCCGGACTGGTCTGGCTCGCCACGCTGCTGCGAACTCTCTTCACGGGCCAATGGCGACATCTCACCCGGCTGCTCGTCGGGACCACTCTGGCCGCGACGGCACTGGCCGCGTTCCTGCTGTTCATCGACGCCAAACGTATGCCGTCCGAAGCACACTATTCGTGGCACGCCTGGTGGTTCATCCTCTTATTGAGTGCGCACGCGGTCGGCGCATTACTGGTGCTATGGAATGTGTTGAGTCCCGGAGTTCGCTGGATATGGATGTTCGGTCGGAGGAAGCTGGCGCGGACACAACTATTATGACAGCGGTGATCGATCAGCTTCGGATGACATTCCCGTGGAAGCTTTAAGCTCCCCTCGCCCCAGTAATCTGGGGAGAGGGGCTGGGGGTGAGGGGTAACAACTTCCAGGTTCGGCCATTGAGTAAGCTGGTCTTAACGATTCTGCCGCGGAACTTGCTCGACGGGCGCATTGCAGACTCCTCACCCCCGACCCCTCTCCCCGGCCATACCGGGGCGAGGGGAGCTTGTTTCAAGATGTAACTCGTAGTCGATTGTTTCGGAATCAGCATGCCCGAGGCTTCGTTTGAGAGCTTGTTGAATCACGCCCGGTGCGGTGACACTCCGGCTCAAGGCGATCTGCTGCGCCGTTTTGAACCGTGGCTGCACTTGCTCGCCCGAGTGCAGGTTGAAAGCCGCTTCGCCGCGAAGTTCGATGCCTCGGACGTAGTGCAGCAGACATTGCTCGAAGCCATTAAAGTCTTCCCGCAGTTTCGAGGTTCGACGGAAGCAGAACTGACCGCATGGCTGCGACAGATCCTCTCTCACGCACTGGCCCATGAGATTCGCCGCTATCACGGCACCGCCAAACGAGACCTCACGCAGGAAGTGTCGCTCGACGCGCACCTCGCACAGTCCTCGCAACGCCTCGGAGCCTTGTTCGCTGAATCTGGTCCCTCACCCAGCCAGCAACTGGCCCGCCGCGAGCTGGATGTCGTCCTGGCCGAAGTGCTCTCACGTCTGCCTGATGACTACCGCGAGGTCCTGATCCTCAGACACCTCGAAGGTCTCTCGCACGAAGCAATCGCCACTCGCCTGAACCGCTCCCCCGGAGCCACTCGCATGCTCTGGACCCGAGCCCTCATCGCCCTGCGTCAGGAACTCCGCTGGTCTGAAGCGTGACTGCGGGCATCCGCCTGCGACTCGATTCGTTCAGATCGATCTTCGCACGACGCGGAGCCGCTGATCGCTCCGCAAGCAGGACGGACAATCCTGTCCGCCTTGGGCATCTCGTTAAAGCGGCGGACGAGATTGTCCGCCCTGCCACGTTGCCGAACCACCGTTGCTTCGACGGATGCGGGACGCATCCGCCACGGGGGCGAGCACTCCTGAGATGACTCACCAGCGGGACGCGCGGGGCGTTTCGGCATTACGATGGTCCATCATCGGCATCCTGAGTGGCGAATGAATACCTTCGTTGCCCGCGTGATGGGGCTAACCACGTCACTCAAGATGAAAACGACGAAATCATTCGCTGCGCTGCGTGGTTCTCTTCCTAGAAAGGCTGCATCGTGAAATTCGCCATCTGTCAGGAACTGTTTGAAGGGTGGGACTGGGAACGTCAGTGCGAGTTTGCGGCGAGTCTGGGCTACACGGGCATGGAAGTCGCGCCGTTCACGCTGGCTCCGCGCATCACGGACGTCTCACAAGAACGTCGAGCCACCTTGAAGAAGCAAGCCGAAGCGCATGGCATGGAGATCATGGGTCTGCACTGGTTACTCGCGAAGACTCAAGGACTGCATCTCACCACGCGTGACACCGCAGTGCGTCGCGCGACAGCTCAGTACCTCATTGAACTTGGTGATGCCTGCGCTGACATGGGAGGCACGGTGCTGGTCTTCGGGTCGCCACTGCAACGCAACATCGAAGAAGGCATGTCGCGCGAGCAGGCGATGGACAACGCGGCGGAGGTCTTTCGTGATGCGATGCCAGCGCTTGGTGATCGCGGAGTCTTCCTTTGCATGGAGCCACTGACTCCGAAGGAAACAAATTTCATCAACACATGCGCTGAAGCGATGGAACTCGGCGCGCTCATCGATCATCCGAACTTTGTCCTCCATCAAGACGTCAAAGCCATGCTTGGCGCTGAGTCGAAGACCATCCCTGAGCTCATTCATGAGTTCAAAGGACGCGTTGGTCACTTCCATGTGAACGACACAAACCTGTTGGGACCAGGCATGGGCGACACTCAATATTTGCCTATTTTTAAGGCACTTTTGGAGTCAGGCTATGATGGTTGGGTGTCGGTTGAAGTGTTCGATTACAAGCCCGGCGCTGAGTTCATCGCGCGCTCGAGCATCGAGTACATGCAGCGCGTGTTGAACGAGTTGAAAGCATGATGCAAACAGCGCGCAAGAGGTGGGGTCTTTGAAGTGCGTTCAGAATCCCTACGAATCAGCCTTTTTTTCACTCCAAAGTGAAAAGAAATGGGTTGCAGAAATTAAAATGATCGATAACTATGGCCGCGTAATGAATGTAAGCGAGTTGATTGCGTTGCTTTCAACATGCTTGCAAAGACCTCGCAAGGTTGTGAGGTCGAATGGAATGTGGTCGAGTGACTGAGCTTCTCTCATTGCCCGGTTGGCCGAGCGGCAAGAAGTCACTCAAGATTAAGGATGAGTGCGATGGCTAAGAAGAAGGCTGCTGCGAAGAAGGCTGCTGCGAAGAAGGCTGCTCCCGCGAAGAAGGCCGCTGCGAAGAAGAAGTAGTCTTCGGACGCTTCTCGCAAGCAGTAACTAAGCAACACGACACAATACAACAGCAACAACAAGAAAAGGCGGCTGGGAAACCAAGCCGCCTTTTCTATTTTATGGCTGATTTTCAGCGTTTTTCACTGCTTCACAAACCGACGCACGACAGTCCGTGAAGCCCTGTCTGTCGCTGATTGCTCCGCAATCAGAACGTCTGCAGGCAGCACGTTGACCTGCTCTGATTCGCACGCGTGGGAACATCGCCCGCTCAGACTTGAGTTCAACAAACAGTTCGCGCGAGCTTTGCGCCGAACCGCCATCAGACTCGCTTCATCATCTTCAACTCATCATCAGGGAGACTCGTTGAATGACCTCCGCGCGTTGTCTGCTGACCATGCTGCTTGCCTCGTTGATGATGTTGATGAACGTGACCTCGGTGCTCGCTGAAGACGATCGAGTCTCATCGTGGTTCGGGTTCGAACGACGCGACTTCAAGGTTGATGGTCGCGCGTGTTTGATGATCGTGCCTCAACAAATTGCTGAAGGACGTCCCTGGATCTGGCGCACTGAGTTCTTCGGTCATGAGCCTCAAGCGGATCTCGCGCTGGCCGCGCGCGGCTTTCATGTCGTCTACATCGACGTCCAGAACATGTATGGCGCGCCGATCGCGCTCGATCACATGGACCGCTTCTATGAACATCTCACAACAACACGAGGTCTTGCGAAGAAGACTGTGCTTGAAGGCTTCAGTCGCGGTGGCCTGTTCTCGTTGAACTGGGCGGCGCGTCATCCCGATCGAGTGGCCTGCATCTACAACGACGCGCCCGTTTGCGACTTCAAGAGCTGGCCCGGTGGCAAAGGCAAAGGTCCAGGCTCGGCCGGTGACTGGCAGCGTTGTCTGCAGGCTTATGGTCTCACAGAAGCTGAGGCTCTGGCTTACAAGTTGAACCCGGTCGACAACCTGGCCTCGATGGCCAAGGCGAAGATCCCGTTGCTGCATGTCTGTGGTGAAGCGGATGAAGTCGTTCCCTTTGATGAGAACACGCAGCTCATCGAAGACCGTTATCGCGAGTTGGGTGGACCGATCACGGTCATCGCGAAGCCCGGCGTGAAACATCATCCGCACAGTCTGAAGAACGCTCAGCCGATCGTGCGCTTCGTGCTCGCTCACACAACACGCGAAGTCGATGCCGATGTGCTGGTCGAGTTCCCCTCCGACTACCAGATCATTCAACGCGACAATAAAGGTGTCGGAACCATTCCGCTCAGCGGCTGGCTGGGAGTTCGCCAATGTCAGCTTGAGTACCAGATTGTCAAAGTGGGCCAGCCGGCAACCGCCGATACGCCCGCGACTGAAGGAATCGTGGTCCAGGATTGGGCACCACTGGACGTTGCTCGCCGCCTGCAGCGGTTCGACGCCAAAGTCTCGGTGCCTGCCGGTGGCTGGTACCAGGTCTTATTTAGAGTCACCTGCCAGGGCCGACCGACCGTTCATGCTGCGGTCCGGCATGTCGGCATCGGCGAAGTCTTCGTCATCGCCGGTCAGTCGAACTCCACGAACTCCGGCGCGGAGCGTCTGAAGACACAGACTCAACGGGTCTCAACCTTCGACGGCATGAACTGGCGGTTGGCCGACGATCCTCAACCCGGCGTGGCGGATGGCAGCACTGGCGGCAGTTTTTTGCCCGCGTTTGGGGATACATTGGCTAAGAAGCTGGGCGTGCCGATCGGCGTCGCCTCAACTGGAGCCGGCGCGACCAGCGTGCGTCAATGGTTACCGCGTGGCACGCGCATGAAGAACCTACCGACGATCGCGTCGCGCGTGAAGCAGGTCGGTCCCGGTGAGTGGGAAGCGACGGGCGAGTTGTTCGATGGCCTGATGCGGCGCGTCGAGTCGCTGGGTCCCGACGGTTGCCGCGCGATCCTCTGGCATCAGGGCGAGTCCGATGCCGGCCAGGCGCGTGAGGGTTACCCGGCCGATCGTCAGATCACGGGGCAGCAGTATCGCGACTTCATGGCCACGTTGATCGCGGCTTCTCAGAAGCAGGCTGGTCGCAAGCTGCCGTGGATCACCGCGCAGACGACCTATCATTCAGAGAAGGACGCCGCCGATGAAGAATTCCGCGCAGCTCAGAAGTCTCTCTGGACGGAGGGACTGGCTATCGAAGGTCCGGATACAGACTCATTGCGGGCCGAATACCGGGCCGGAGTCCACTTCAACGCCAAAGGCCAGCAGGCTCACGGTCAATTGTGGGCCGAGAAGGTTGCCGCGTGGCTGGCCAAGCCGTGATCACGATGCATCGGCATGACAAAGTTGCAGGCACATTCCATGTGCCGTAGCTCCTCTGCCCGGCGGTCAACGCCGTTCAGCCAGGCAAGCCGCCGAACTGTCGAACGGCTTCATACATCACGGTGTTGGCCGTGCTCGCGAGGTTCAGGCTACGGACCTCGGGTCGCATCGGCAGCTTGAGGTGGTGGCTCGGCATCTCCGATCGCACAGACTCTGGCAGACCGGATGATTCGCTGCCGAAAACCAGCACGTCGCCGGATTGAAAGGTGGCGTCCCAAACAAGACGCGTGGCGAACTTCGTGAGGTACCAGAACGTGCGTCCGGCGAGTCGTTCACGAAGCTGCGCCCAGTCTTCGACAGCTTCCCAGTCCAGATGGTCCCAGTAATCCATACCCGCTCGACGCAGGTGCTTGGCGTCTAACTGAAAGCCGAGCGGACGAACCATCCACAGCTTGGCACCCACGGCCACGCACGTCCGCCCGATGTTTCCCGTGTTCTGAGGGATCTCAGGCTGATACAGCACAACGTGCAGCAGGGGTTGCCGGGACTCGGTCACTTCTTCTTGGCTTTGCCTTTGGCCTTGGGTTTGGGAGCTTCCTCTTCCTCTTCGAAGTCTTCCAGTTCGTCCTCATCGTAATCGAAATCGCCGCCGCCTTCTTCCTCGTCATAGGCTTCTTCTTCTGACTGCGAAGCCTTGAGTTCTTCTTCGTCGAAGTCGTCCGGAATGGCGTCGTCGAAGCCTGCGTCTTTGCCCTTCTTCTTGGCGGCGGGCGCGTCTGCCTTGGCGCCCTTGGCCGGAGCAGGCGCGGCGACCTTCTCGGGACCCTTGTACCGGATCAGCACGATGAAAGGGGTGATGACAACCAGGAACAGAGCCGCCAGACACACCCAGATGGCAATGCCCACCACGTTGGCCGACGGCACGCCGTGGTTAACGAAGTGCTGCACCAGCAGATAGAGCGTAAAGCCCGCTGGCAGGGCACCCACCAATGTCATAGCGGTAAAACTAAGTTTGCTCACAGCAACCTCAGCAGTTCTGTAATGTCGGCGACGCAGGCAGTGACGAGTTCCCGCACGGGCAAAACTCGTCAGCGCAATTCTCTCATGATGCTATGCCTCATGTTTCACGCCAAACAAGTGCCATCAGGCGATTCAGTCAAAGGCTTTCGTTTGTCCGATTCCCGAACGGAACAACCCGACCGCTGCTGCTTGCCAAAACGTCGCGTTGAGCATCCTCAGCGCAACCGGCAGGTTTCGACAAACCGCCATCTTGCGCACGGACCGGCGCGACGGCCCAGGAATCGCGATCTCGGCGTGACCCACGCAGCGGCAATGGCAGGTCGTCCATGAACCTCGATTACGACGTCGGCAGAACCGGCGGCGAGCGCTGTGCCGCTCACTCAGCCATGCAGTTACAGCGATTCACCCAGTAGCGCGCTGTTGGGATTCTGCGGATTCACTTCATCCGGTGAATGAGCGGGCGGATGCGGATGCGTGATGCCGGGGACCTCGCGCGGCACATCGACTTTCACGTCCAACGTATAGGTCACCTGGGGCTCGTCCAGCATCAGGGTCAGCAGGCCGGGCCCGGTTGAGCCACGCACTCGCAGCTTCAGCCGCACGATCCACGCGTCGGCTTCGCTACCGAAAATGCGCCGCAGTTCACTCAGGGCCTCACCCTGAGTCGCCACATCCGGCATTTCTTTCCACAACCGTCGCGCGAAACGGACCAGTTCTTCATCCGTGCGGTTGAACATGGCTCCCTGCAGTGTGCTGGTCCAGGCATCCTGCGGTTTGCCCAAAGCAAACTCCAGTTGCGCTCGACGTAACCACGCATAGGACAGTCGGCGATCCAAGCGAGTCGCCGCTTTCCACTGTTCCAGCTTGAGTTCCGGGTCGGCCCCGGCATGTTCGGATTCATTCGCCATCCACGCGTAGTAAGCACCGTTCCGGAGTGGATTCGCCACCATGACCGTGGCCGCGATGACTCCAAGGTGAATGAGCTGACTCGCGATGACCGATAGCGCCGGCCAGGTCTGTCGCCAGCGGAAGACCACCCAGCCGATGACGACTCCATACACCAGCCCGGCGGCGTGAGCCCCGTTAGCAATGGGCAACATGCCCGCCAGCGTCATCAGCGCTGCTAAGAACAGCCAGCCAAAACCGACATAGATAAACTGCAACGATACCGCCTGGCGTACGCTTTCGTTGCACGTTCTGAGTACCAGCAGCGTGCCGAACATCGCATACAGCACGCCCGACAACCCGATGGCGTCCTTGCCCGCCAGCAGTTCCGGCAGCATCGAGACGACGGCTGCCGTGAGAAAGAACACCAGATAACGCCACCAGCCGAAGGCGCGTTCGACAATTCGCGCGCAGACCCAGATGCCAGCCGCGTTGAGCAGCAGATGCAGGAGGTCGCCGTGATGGAAGGCACTGCCGAAGATGCGCCACCACTCACCCGCCCAAAGCTGAAACGGGCCACGAATCTCGGGATGTTCGACGAACTTCTGCGACTGCACCGAGCCGGGAAAGTAGTGCAGCGGATCGACTTCGGGGTGCGTGAACGGTGCTGCGAGCCGCAACGACATTAGCCAGACGGAAACGGCCAGCATCAGGACGGTGACAGGCAGCATCCGAAACGCCGTCAGCAGACGTATGACATTGCGTTTGATACCCAATTCCCGACCTCATCCTTTGCGATCACAGTGTTGAGGGATTTGACCCTCCGCGGAACGGTCTGTCTGCTGGTTGAATATGGGAGGGCGAGGCTCCTGCCGAGCCGCACCAGCAACTTGAAACGGCTCGGCAAGAGCCTCGCCCTCGCATCGCATGTGCAACTCTTTCAGATGTTAATGAGCGTGTGATCTACACAGCGATTTCTTCCAGAGGGCCGACGGTCGATGTGGTGACGGAGCACAGCGGGTAGCGATCCAGTGCTTCGCGGATGTCGCGGACGGTCAGCGACTGCAGTTTGGCCATGTCATCGGCGACTGAGCGATATTCCTGACGGTAGAGCCAGTTGCCGCCGAGGGACGACAGGCGGCCCATCGGGCGTTCGCTGCGCAGGACAACTCGCGAGGCGACTTTGTTCTTCGCCTGTTCCAGTTCCGTCGCGGTGACGCCTTCGGCATTCACTTGATCATAAATCTTGCGCAGGCGTTCGAGGTTCTCGTTGGTGCTGTCAGGCTCGCAGCTCAGGAACGTGAGGTAGGCGCCGCTGCCATCGAAATCGTGATAACCGAGATCTGCAGACTCCACATAGCCGGGGTCAACCATGTCCCAGTACAGGCGGCTGCTGGAATCGTCACCGACGATGACGGAGAGAATCTCCGCCGCGTAACGCAGTTCATCCTGCGATGTCGGAGCGGCAGCCATCTGAATGATGTTCTGCTGCAGGCTGTTGAGCTTCGTCACCACCTTCTTGCCACCAACGGGTTTGGCTTCGAACGTAGGCCGCTCGTGTTGTCCGCTCGGCCAGTTCGAACAGAACTGATTCGCCAGTCGCAGCACTTCTTCCCATGACGTATTGCCTGCCACCACGCACGTGATATTGCCGGTGCGATAATGGTCGGCGTGATACTGCCGCATCTGAGTCGACGTCAGGGCACCGACGCTGTCCAGCGATCCGAGGATGGACACGCCCAGCGGATGACCGGCGAAGTGCGTCAGCATGGCGTGCTCATACGCCACGTGCATCGGCTGATCCTGGTACATCGAGATTTCTTCCAGGATGACCTTCTTCTCCATGTCGAAGTCTTCCTGACGCAGCGACGGGAAGAGAATACTCGCCAGCAGTTCGAAGGTTTGCGGCAGGTATTCTGGCAGGATCGCGCCGTAGAACATCGTCACTTCTTCGCTGGTCGACGCGTTATACTTCGCGCCTACTTCATCGAAGACGCGGTTGACGTCGTCGGCCGAGAACTTGTCCGTGCCCTTGAAGGCCATATGTTCAAGGAAGTGGCTGACGCCGTTGACTTCACCGGCTTCGTCTCGCGCGCCAGTGCGTACAAAAAATCCGCAAGCCACGCTGTGCACGGCCGGGTTAATCTCGGCGATGACATTCAGGCCGTTGGACAAAGTGGTCTGATGAAACTTCATAACAGTTGATTTCGTAATAAACGGATATTGAAGCTGTTATCTGCTGAGTTTCGGGAGGGCGAGGCTCCTGCCAAACCGGGTTTCTGTTCCGGCCACGGCTCGGCAGGAGCCTCGCCCTCCCGTGTAACTGCACAACTCTTTCAGTTGATTGTCAGCTTATTAACTCTCGTTGACTTCCAGCGCCTTCGGGCCGATCGTCAAGACAGTGAAATCCTGGGCGGGTTTGCGATGTACGTAATCCAGCAGCATTGGCACGGTGAGTTCATCCACTCGGTCGCGGACTTCCTGCAGCGTTGTCACCCGCCCCAGCAGGAACCAGTCACGAGCGATCGAACCGGCGCGGGAACCGGTTGATTCCTGCTGCATGATGAGAGAACTCTTCGCGCGGGCTTTGCAGCGGGCGAGTTCCTCTTCCTGAATACCATCGCCGAGTTTTTTCAGTTCCTGCAGCAAGACGTCGAGCGTTTCCTGAGCGCGATCGTTGCTGGAACCGGCGTAGCACAACACTCGGCCTTCGTGCTTCATCGCCGCTTGCGACGCATATACCGAGTAACACAGGCCGCGCTTCTCACGGATTTCGGTGAAGAGCCGGGCACTCATGCCGCCGCTGAGCACACTGACGGCCGCCCAAGCGGTGTAATAATCCGGGTCCGGGTAGGAGACGCTGTCATACGCGACGCCGATGTGCGTCTGGGAGGACTCGTGCTGAATGAAGTCCCGTTTGGGACCGGTCCCGCCGGGAGTAACCTTCGCCGGGGTCTTGGCCTGCCAGTCGCCAAAGGCTTCGCCGACCACATCAATCATTTCCATCACGTCCACATTACCGGCGATGCCGATAATACAATCGTTGGGGCGAAACAGAGACGTGTAATGATTGCGCACCGTATCAACGGTGATATTCGGCAGGTCTTCCAGTGTGCCGTCAACTGGACGACTCCACGGATGCGTGAAGCTGCGGCGACGCAGTTCAATCGTGGCTTTGCGCTGCGGTTCGTCTTCCAGCGACTTGAGCGACTGTTCGATACCGTCGCGGACAGCATCGAATTCATCCTCGGGCAAATGCGGACGACGAATCACGTCGGAATAGATGCGGATGCTGTCGGGCAGCCGCGTTGCGATCGTGGCACCGCCAAACGAGACATGTTGCGAACCGATGTGCTCGTTGTGCTGCAGGCCGAGATTATCCAGCGCCGCCGAGAGTTCGCGGCTGTCGCGATCGCCGGCGCCGCGAGTGATCCAGTCGCACAGGAAGGAACCATTCCCGTTCTGGCCTTCGGGTTCAAAGATGCTGCCTGCCGGCACGAGGCACGTGAAGGCAGCCGATTGAACATCTTTCATTTCTTCCACGATCAGCATCAATCCATTCGGAAAATGATGCGTGTGGATGCTCTGTTGCTGCATTGGTTGATCTCAAGGTGTGAAACAAAACATCCCTCACCGCAACCTAAGCAAAGAGGCGGCGGCGAGTCTTAACGTCCTTCATAGGGCGTCACAAGGAGCGATCACAGCAGCAGGGCTTCTACCTCAACCAGCTCCGATCCGATCCGCAGTAGTACGTTCAGCAGGTGCTCACGGTCGGGCGCTTTGCTGGACACAATCCGGCGTTGCAGCTCTTCCCAGTCGGCATGCAACGCGTCCACAAGCTTCTCAATTGCTTCCGGCGGCGCGGACTGCACCGTCGCCACATGCAACTGGCGAGCGGAAACCCGCACGGCACTGGCTCGATCCATCAACGCGCGGCGTTCAGCGTCAAAACCCGACTTGCCGGTCAGCCAGGTATTGATGTCGTCGTCGAGGTGTTCCGCCAGATGTTCGATCGCGGCGGCTCGCTGACGGGCTTCATCACGATCGAAACCACCCCGAATACCCAGCGGTTCGCGCAGGGCAACGATGCGCTGCTCGATCTGTCCAAAGTGCTGCTTCAGAACGGGACTTTCCACATTCCGGAAGTGACGAACGAACGCGATCCACACCACCGGCAGGTCGTCGTACGCATCGACAAGTTCGGTGATGTTGTCGCTTCTGCGAACACATTCTTCGAAGTGCTCGCAGTAACCGGCGAGGTCATACGCCGCGTCTGGAATCTGGTCCCGAGTCGGCAGAGCGATCAGCAGCCGCAGTGGGACATCGTCCAACACGTGATCCACTTCGGCGGAAATGCTGCTAGCCAGTTGAATAATGAGTTCGCGATTCAGCCGGCGCGGCAGCCAGAGCAGTTCACGCAGCTTCTGATCATCCTGCTGAATTTGGAGCAGGTCGCGTTCGATGTAGCGGCTCTTGACGGCGGTGAGGCGTGAGGCGAGCGGTCCCCAGGCGCGCGAGAAGGATTCATAACGATCAACGACGAGGCGGAATGGCGCGTCGGACGAAGCAATTTCCGAGAACGCGAACGCCGCCTGCTGAGCCCGACCGGCGTCGATCATCAGGTCGCGGCTGTTGGGCGCTCCGCGCGTTTCAAAGGAGATGTCGTCAACCAGCGCCCGCATGTGAGCGGACAGTGACTCAGCTTCGCGTACCAGACCGCGACGGTCGATCGACGGATCAATCGACAGGTGCTGGCACAGCGACGAATGAAAGCCGTTCAGTCGGCCAATGCTGTCCTGACAGTGCTTCGGCAACTTCGGTAGCTGCTGAACGCGCACGCTGAGCAGTCGCCATTCGCGATCCAGCAGCGAGACTTCCTGAATCAGGGCGCGATGATCGTCGGTGTGCCGTGCGTGTTGAGCGACTGCGTCGGCCCGAGCCTGAAACTTCAGCGTCTCACCCAGAATGCCGCGGACGTGCGGATTGGTGGTGGCTTCTTTCTGCAATGCGGTGTTCAGCACGGATGCTTCAGCACGCATCTGTTCGAGCGATTCGCGGGCACGGAGCATTTCGCGCGTGGCTTCGCCGGTCGGACGCGGGGGCGGAAGAGGTTGACCGGGCCGAGGTCCGAAGCTTTGCGGCGGGCCTCCCTGGGATTCGATCAGCAGGTTCAGAATGCCGTTGGTGACCTGCCGGCGTCGCTCGCGGTCTTTGTCCTGAGCTTCACTGGTGAGACTCAGCAGTCCGCACCAGAGGAACAACACGCCACAGATCAAACGCTTCAATGCCGGATACCGCATCATGCTTCGCTCCTGCCAATGACATTCCGTGTGCTGCAACTTCGTCGCTATGGCCCAGTCGCGAGAATACTCCAAATGAGGTCAAACTTGCGAACGCCTTATCACAGTGGACAAAGAAAAAGAGCGTGCGACTGGTGGATCGCACGCTCTTGGGAATCAGTCGGCGGACAGGATTGTCCACCCTACAAACGTTGGCTTACTTCTTGGCGGGAGCAGCCGGGGCTGCCGCTGCTTCTTCGGCCTTCTCGGGTTCTGGCCATTCCATCTGCAGAGTTTCCCATTCGACCAGAGCGACCTTCTTCTCGCCTTCGTCGCAGACGAAGCCGTTGGTCAGCAGGGCCTTGTGCAGGTCGGAATCCTTATCGAACGTGCCGTCGTCCGGAATCACGCGCCACCATTGCAGATGCGGCCAATCCTTGCGGACGGCGGTGATCGTATTATTGATCGTCCGACCGCCGGCGCCGGGCGCGAAACCCGCGCGGCGAGCAACTGTGGTGTACCTCGAAACTTTGCCGGCTCTTTTGAGTTCCCAGAGAATTTCTGCGACCTCTTGGGCACGAGCAGATGCCATGACACACTCCTCAGTAAATCAAACAGGAACTTGCGGGTAGGCTCATCCGGAAAGCGAACGTCGAGGTTCGTTTCGTCAGAGCGAATTTTGAAAAGTCGCAGCGGCTCAGCCCCCGCAGTTTGGAAGGAAGACAGCTAGCTGAATCGTTGTTGGAGCGGCTGCGACACAATTAGGCGTTCCGCGACGGTTAAGACTTTAGTCGGTGGAAATACGTGTCTCAAGCTGGCGTGACCCGATGTTGCAAACTCTACCCAGCCTGCCGTGACAATGAGGGGTCTGGATGCGTAATTTCCGGGAGAAAAGTAGCAGGCACACTCCGTGTGCCGTCCGCTGAGGGTCACGGCACATGGAATGTGCCTACTACTTTCCCCGCACTTCCCGCACGCGGGACGACGGGCACGATCGGTGTCGATAAGATGTTTCAAGGCAAGAACTTAAGGGCGAAATAACTGCGCCCGTTGAGTTTGTTTCAATCCAGATTGATATGAAGAACTACCAGGATCAGAGCATCACGTTTGATTACCCCGAAGGTTGGGAGCTGACTCGGGAGGACGGGCCGGAGGAGTACGCGATTTCGGTCGAAGGGCCGGGAACCGCGATGTGGATCGTAAATGTGAACTTCTCGCGGCCGACGGCGGATGAGCTGGTGGAAATCGCGATTCAGTCGCTCCGATCCGAGTACCCGACTTGCGACGTCTACGACGCGAACGAACAAATCTGCCTGTTGCCGACGACCAGCAAGGACGTGGACTTCTTCAAATACGAACTGGTCAGCCGGGCCTGCCTGCGGGCCTGCGAAACCGAAAACGCTACGATCCTGGTCATCTATCAGGTCTCGGACAACGATGCCGTCGAGCTGGAAGAACACCTCAAGGCGATGACAGACAGCTTGATGTTCTGCACTCCCGACGACGAAGATGAGGAGATCCCGGATGCGGATGTCTTCAAGTTCGACAACCTGTTCGGTTCTCATGGCGCGGATGACGAGTGACCTGTGATGAACTTGCCCTTTCGCGCTCAGAACGACGTCGGACACACTTAAGTCAGACATGTCAGTCAGACAAGGACGTGAGATGGCAACGCAACCGGCTCTTTGCCTGAAACACTTCAGCTCCCCTCGCCCCAGTAGCCTGGGGCGAGGGGAGAGGATCGCGTTGTGGGTGCTGGTTGTTTTGCTGATGTCGATGTTGGTGGCATCAGCGTCGACGGCGGTGGCTCAGGGGACCGCGGACGTCATACCGCTCAACCGACTGCGGCTGTATGAGCCGAATCGCGTGCTGGGAAACATGCGATTGACCGGCAACATGAATAAGGCGATCGCCGTTCTGAGCGATCCCGAGGCGGACGCGGTGCTGCTCAAGCAGGCGATTGGTGAGCTGCAATCAATCATCAGCGGCACCGAAGACGCGTTTGTGTCGCTGACTCCGCCCGATCCGACCGTGCGGTTTGGAACCGGCGACGACCTGCCGCCCCTGCGAGCCGCGAAGCAAGTCGCCGAAGAGGTGCTGTCGCAACTGCCCGACAAGGGTCGCGAAGTTTATGAACTCACGCATGGTGGCGAGGCGACTGACCTGCTGAAGCGCGGTCGCGAAGGTGACATCGCTGCGTTGCGTGAGCTGTCTCATCTCTATCTGAATACCGACGCCGGCATTGAAGGCAGCTATCTGCTGGCTTCTGCGGCGCTGGATGCCGGGCGTCGTTCGGAAGCTTATGCCCTGTTGCGGCGACTTTTGAAATCCGCACCGGCGCGGCGGCGGCATGATCCGGCGCTGACGTTGAAGTATGCGTTTGTCTGTCAGCATTTGGGTGAGGCGGACGAAGCTCAGAAGATCGTGGCGACGTTGAGTCCGCAGGATCTCGTGCGGTTGCCTGCGGAACTGAAGACTCAGGACGGCAAGGTTGCTCTGGAGAAGCTGTCTACGCTGGGTGGCAAAGCAACGGCGATCGATGAAGCCGTGACCAGTTGGACTCATTTCCTCGGTTCGGCGTCTCGCGCGTCGCGAGCGACCGCGGGTTTGCCGAGTGAGCAGCGGTTGTGGGATCGCTCGACGCTGGGCGTGCGCGAGGAGGCTACTCCCGAGGGACTAAAAAGTTTCCGGTATGTGCAGAACGCCGACCCAGATGTCGAGTGGGCGCCGCCGACTCCGTGGACGGAAGCGGAACTGGCGGCGGCGATTCAGGTCGGGCATGAGTGGCTGGTGTCGCGTGAGCGGCAGTCTCGCGGGGTGACTCTACCAGCGTCGCATCCGCTGGTGCTGAACGGTCTGGCGATCGTGCGCACGCTGTCGCGCGTCACGGCCATCAACCTGAAGACCGGAGCGGTGAAGTGGGAAGCATCCGCCGTCGACCCGGCGTTTGCGGACCTGTTCGCCGTCGGTAATCGCTGGGACTACCTGCGCGCCCGCGTGAATGACGAGTTCTTCGTCTCGCCGCTGCAGAAGTTTCAGCAGGGTTATCTGGAGAGTCGCACGCGCGTGGACCGCACGGTGGGCACGCTGAGTTCCGATGGCCGGCTGGTGTTCTTTCTGGATGCCTGCGGTGTGCCTGATCCGCGCAACGTGCAGCCGACTTACGGCACGAAGGCGATGGTCCCTCAAACCTGGAACCGCTTGTGTGCGGTAAGCCTCGCGACGGGACGAACCGAGTGGGAAGTCGGTGCGCCGAGTCAGCATCAGGACGATTCGCCGGTCGGAGAATTCTTCCTCGGTGCCCCGACTTTCGCGAATGGGCTGCTGTATGCACTCAATGAAACGACGCAGGCGCTACGCTTGATCTGCCTCGACCCGGCCACCGGGAAAGAACTGTGGGCTGAGCAGATCTGCATTCCGTATGACTCGGTGGACGGGGCGGCGTTGCGACGCGTCGCAGCCTGCAGCCCGACGTATGTGGATGGCTTGCTGATCTGTCCGACGGCGAGCGGTTTTCTCTGCGCCTATGACCCGGTCGCTCGGCGCTTGCGCTGGAGTTACGGCTACCGGACGCTGATCAGCAGTCAGGAAGAACGCGGCTTTCCGGTTGGTCGAGGTCAGGTGACGCAGTTGTCGTTCGACGGTCTGGCCGACACCAATCGCTGGCAGGAGAGTTCGATTCATGCGTCGCAAACCTCGCTCGTGGCGGCTCAGGTGGATTCGAACACGCTGCACTGTGTGAACGCGATCACCGGCGAATTGCGGTGGCGAGTGCCGCGCGGCGACGGCTTGTATGTGGCCTGCATCGCGGGCGATCAGATCATCGTGGTGGGTGAGCGTGACGTCCGGTCGATCCGGCTCAGCGACGGCACGGACGCCTGGAAGGTGCCGCTGGGCGAGCGCGTGCCGAGCGGGCGAGCGTTGCGAGTCGGAATGGCTCTGCATGTGCCCGTGGGCATTCGCGAGTCGCGTTCGAATCCGGACGATGCGGAGCCGACCGAAGAGCACGTTGCCGGGTTGATGACGATCGACGTGCGCGATGGCCGACTGATCGCGATGACGCGCGGGCCGCGCGACTGGCTGTTCGGCAATCTGGCCGCGGGTGACGGTTACCTGGTGTCGCAGAGTTGTGATCGCGTGACCGCATTCCCTGCCGTGCAGGACATCGAAGAGAAGATTGCGACGCAACTGGCGGCGAACGGCAAGGACGCGGCGGCACTGGCTCAACGCGGTCGTCTGCGGTTGTTTGAACAGCGCGAAGCCGAAGGGCTCGCCGATCTGGTGACGTCGCTGAAGGCGCAACCGAATCAGCAAGTTCGCGAGCTGCTGGTGGACGTGGCGATGGAACGCATGCGACGTGGGCATTCCTCGCCGGACGAGATCACGCAACTGCTGAGTGATATCGAACTGCCGCTCGATTCGCAGCGGCGTCTGATTGAACTCGAAGCCGAGATCCTGACGTCGAAAGGTCAGCCGCTGGTGGCGCTCCGACGCTTGATGCGGCTGGTGGAGAACTCGCCGGCGGACGATCGCATCGCGACTCAGCGGGGCGCGGTGAAGTATTACAAGTCGCAGATCCTGTCATCGTTGCTGGCGACGACCTATCGACAGGCGGTTGCCGCCGGACTGCCGGAACTGAAAGCGTTTGATGACGAAGTGCAGGCGCGTCTCAATGCCGCGATGAAGCAGCCCGGTGCGGACGTGCTCAACAAGTTCGTGCGGGCTTATGGCTGGCATCCGGTCGCGCGGGAAGCCCGCTGGGAACTGGCAACGTCGGACCGGCTGGATCTAAAGGAACACTTCCTGGAGCGTGAGCGGCATCTGCTGTCACTGCGTGAGCAACCCGATCTGGCCGATGCGGCGGACGTGGCCTTGCTGGGTTTGTGGATCGAATCCGGTCGTTCAGCGGTGGCCGTCGGCATGTTTGATGAGATCGAACGCCGAGCGGGTTCGCGGCGGTTGAACGACGGCACGCTGGTGCGCGAGAAGCTCGCGCAGTTGAAGAATCTCGACAGCGTGAAGCAGGCCGCGAAGCCTGAACCGTGGGGCGCGGAAGCGAAGGTCTCCGCCGCGCCGCGCACGGAACCGACCAGTTATCCGGAGATCATCCCGGTGCTCGGTCCGATTAGTCCGGCGGTGCGCGGCTGGACCTTTGAGCGAGTGCTCTATCCGCCCGCCGGTATGAGCGTCTCGCCGCGGATGGAGATTCGAGCACTTGATGCCAACGGGCAGGCCCGCTGGACGCTGCCGCTGGAAGAGGAAGAACTCGGCACCCGCAACTGGGTCGGCATGAACCTCATCACGCACGGCCATCTGGCGGCGCTGTCCGGCAATGGCTTCGTGGTGATGCTGGATTTGTCGAAGGAAGACCGGCCGGCGGTACTGTGGGTCCGCAACGTGCTGGACTTCGCGGCGGCGTATGGTCCGGCCCTGGCCGCCGAGATGTCCTCTTCGTCAGCGATTGATGTGGCTCGCAAATCGCGCTGGCAGGTCCAACTGCGCATGCTGCATCTGCGGCAGTTCTATACGGGCTCGGCCGATGTGCTGACGAGCGACCGGCTGCTGTACCGCACGGACTCGCAACTGATCGCCGTTGACGCGCTGACCGGGCAGCCGCTCTGGAGCCGTTCAGACATCCCGACCGAGGCCCGTCTCATCAGCGACGAACAGCATGTGGTCGCCCTGCGCGATGGCAAGCCTTCACAAGTGCTGCGGCTGGCGGATGGCGAACTTGTCGGTGTGCCGCTGCAGCCACTGTATCACGATCACCTGACGTCGCGCGGCTGCGAACTGGTGCTGTGGCACACTGGTCTGCGCCAGACGGAACTGATCAAGAGCGACGCTCGCACCAACAAGCTGTTGTGGAAGCGTGAGTATCCCGGCCGCGCCGCGGTGCAGATCGTCGATCATGAACTGATCTTCGTGCTGGACCCCAATGGTTGGCTGGAATGTCTGGATGCGGCGTCAACGTCCGCGGAACCGATCTTCCGGCAACGGCTGGCGTCGTCGATCACTGCGAAGTACATGCACGTGTTGCCGAGTCGCGACGGTTACGTCGTGCTCACCGACAGCAAGACGACGATTGATCGCCCCGAGTGGACTCAATGGCCGCAGCCGAGTCGCGACCAGTCGACCGTGCAGGGCACGATCTTTGGTCTGGCGAAAGATGGCAGCCTGAAATGGTCCGCCGAAACTCGGCATCAGGAAGTTGTGCTGGGCCAGCCGCGCGAAGTGCCAGTGGTGCTGCTGTCCGTGCCGATCATGTCCATCGCCGATGCGGGCAATTCACGAGCCCCGCGACGCACCGTCCAGATCCTGGACCGCCGCTCGGGCGACATCCTGTTCAACGAAGCGGCTATTCCCGTCGGCGATTTCAACGGCGTGCACGTGCTGCCCGAGAAGAAACGCATCGATTTGAAGTATTCCCTTCAAACCATCGCGATTCAGTTTTAATTGCTGCCAGGCAGTCTTATAGGGCTGACAATCCTGTCCGCCATTTGACGACCTGCGGACAATGACGGACAGGATTGTCCGTCCTACTCAGGTTGATTGCAGTTCGAGATCCGCATTCGCCCACTTGGCGATGATTCCGCCCAGCCATTCAGTGTCCTCATAGGGCAGGCGCCACAGGATCGAACGGGGTCGAAATTGCGGCAGGCGATAGATCCAGGAACTCTCTTTGTCCGGTTCGGAGTCAGCTCCGCGAATCAACACGAGCTGCAGGTTCCAGGTTGGCACAGTTTCATAGTCGTAGATACGGCCACTCACTTGCCTGACCAGGCTGATCGACTCCCGAGGGATCACCCACCGCTGCGAGATACCAAACAACTGAGTGTCAATTTCCAGCCGGTTCGCTGTCAGTCGGAACGTTTTGCGGCTCCAGTAAGAATAGGCCAACCAGCACGCAAGCAACACGGCGACCGGCGCAAGTAAGCGACAGAGATCAAAAGCCGGAAAGCGTTCATTCGGTGCTGCTGCAGCGATCATCCAAACCAGAAACCCCGAGATGGCCGCCAACGAGATGAAGGTGACCCAGATGGCATGGTTCAGATCGCGAGTACCGTCTCTCACGTGGTGAATCACACACTCGTCCGGCCCGGCCTCAACCGAGAAGCGTTCTTGAGTAGTCTGTTCTGAGATCGCGGGTTCCATAATCAGACTCTGCGACTGCATGCCAAGTTCTTGCTCATGGTATCAGATCGGCTACGCCGATGCGGCGGCCGTAGAGCTTGGCGAGATCCTGATGAGTTAATTGGTACGCATCCTTGAGCGCCGCTTCTTCGCTCATCCCTTCCTTGATACCTGTAAAGAAGCGGCGAAAGCGGACGGGATCAATTTCGATCAGGCCGTCCACAATCGTGGACGCGATTCCATAATTATCACCCGCGATTTGTTCCTTGAGAAAGAAGCCGTCCAGTGTTTTCTGCTTCTGAATCAGCGTGGCTGATTGCGCCCGGCGACTGCTCACGTTGTCGCTTTTGACGATCCGGTCAGAGATCCAGTCGGCCATGCCTTCATTCAGCCAGGATGATGCTCGAATATTGGAACGATACCGCGCTACGAATCCATGCGATGTCTCATGCACCAGGGCCGAGGCAAAGTGGTCAGTCAGGTTGCCGCGCCACACTGAGATCACGACTTGCCCGTCGTTCTCGACATGACAGATGCCCTGCGAATTGCGGGTATCATGCATATTCTTCATGAAGTCTTTTTCGAAGCGGGCGAAGTCCGGCTGGTTCTGAAATGCCACTATCAGGCATTTACCGCCCCAGATGTTCTTGCCCAGCGGAATAGCAAACGCACGGCACATGTCGTCGTACAGCGTATCCACATACTTGAGATACTTCTGGGCGTTCGCCGCATCCAGATCTGTGAGCAGCAGGTAGTACTTCGTTTCTGCCGTCCGTAGTGAACTTTTTGGAAACTGGGATTTGACGGAGGTCAGAAAGTCTCGGCCTTTCTGTACGCGCCCGGCAACCTCTTCCGGTGTCAGGTATTCCCAAAACTTGCCGCCCTGCTTGATCACGCGCTGCTCGATCTCTTCAGCCGCCTGCAAGCGCTTCTCGCGCTTCTCTTTATCAAACATGAGCAGGCGAGCGGTGCGATCATATGTCAGGTCGAGGGAGATATCGTCTACCAGCAAATCTTCCAGCAACGCACCTTGATACACCTTGGGAGCGAGTGTGCCGCTTTTCACTCTGAGACTGACCAGTCCCTTGGGTTTCGCACGGATCTCAGTACTGACCACGACGGCGTCAACCACCCATTGATCATCCTTCAACCGCAGATCGACATGACGCCCGACAAGTTCAGTGATGTCCGGAGCGTTGCGAGTGCTGACGAGTACAAAGCGAATCTGCTCCGGTGACTCGACTTCGATAGCCGGTAGTCTGACTCCGCCTGGAGCCATCTCGCGCAGCACGCCGGTGACCTCGACCGTCTTGTTCCAGAAATGCAGGTTGGCCTTCTTGATCCCCTGGGCCGCCAATGCCTCGATCGCCTTCGGCCTTAGATAGACCTGCAAGTTGCCGGGCGCGTTCCATTCGCTGAGCGAATTCAGCACCTGCGAGTCTCCTGCACCGCCAATGGAGGTCACGCTCATGCGAACGCGAACCTGCCTGCCGACATATTTCAGACCATCCGCCGGAGCGATTGTCGGAATCTGCGGTTCCTGGGCGATAGCGGCGGGATTAATGAGCAGCAGAGCAATGCTGCAGAGGACTGAGCCCGCGAAATACACGACGGAAGAGATGCATCGCTGCATGGCCCGCGATCCTGTGCCAAGGAACTTCCCGACGACGCACTGAACGCAACTGACTGACTTTAGCTGCGGTTCACTCGTCCTGTCTCGATAGTGGCAGACATTTCCGCAAACGCGGGTGATGCCGACTCGGGTGGCACGCCCAGAGCGTAGCGATGGGCGTGGGCGCCGGAACGCCGCAGCCACGCCCTTTCCGATGGTGAGGGCGTGCCACCCTCCTCGTCAGCGTTTCGGCGGACAGGATTGTCCGCCCTACAGCGGAACTTGAGCGAAAATCGCCAGCAGCGGGAAAACTCCAGCGCGCGGGGGCTGTGGTTATTCCGGTCTTGCGTGTCACGGAGACCTCTCGGATTGCCGGGGTCGTGTTCAACGTGTGCGTGGTGCCGGGGGAGGCTGGCAGAGCGGAGACCGGGCGTGCAGGGGGTCGATACCCGATGCGTCGGTTGTGAAGGCTCGGCCCGCCGGTTGAGTCCTCTCAGCCGTCACATCCACATGAAAACGACACCTCAGGATTGACCAACCCGCGATGGAACGAGACGCCGCAATGACCGTGCGCGAGGATGCCATTTCGACGCTGGCAGAGCTCCGAGCCTTCGTGCACCAGACGCTGTGTGAAAAAGAGAATCTGGTCCCCGAACAGTTCCGCATGCGCGAGATGGAGCTTCGCCGCTGCGGACAGCCGTGCGGCATTCAGTTTTCTCTTTTCGGCCCGCGTCAGGTGCGACTGTCGGCTGTGTGGGCTGCGGACAAGAACCAGCTCTACTTCTACGACGCAGCGGGCGTCCGTTTTCAGAAGTTGCAGCTCCGTTTGAGGTTCCAGCTGGACGGGGCGGATGGCATCAATGCCGCCTGATGTGATCGCCGAGCGACGTTTTGAGAAACCGCAAGGCACTGCTACCATTCGTCACATCAATGTCAAAATTGCGCTGTTTGGCGAGCTGGTGCGAGGTTTCAGACGTGCGCGTCTGTTTGAAACGGCCAGCAACGTGGTGACCCAGGGAAAGGTCGCCTCCATCTGACGAAAGCGTCGCAGAGCAGTCCCCCTGCCGTGCGTCGCCGCTTCGTTGAGGCAAACCGCGTCGTTTGTCACAGCGTCGTAGTCGTAAACCGCGATCGGTCGTCAGGCCGGTCGCTCCACGTGCTCACTGATCCGATGCCAGCCCACTCGCGGCGGCCGCGGTCAACTTACTCATCTCTATTGTAGGAAATCACGAGTCATGGCAGTGAAGGTTGCAATCAATGGTTTTGGCCGTATCGGACGGCTGGTGTTCCGCGCTCTGGTCGAACAGGGTCTTGTCGGTAAAGAAGTTCAAGTCGTCGCCGTCGGTGACATCGTTCCCGCCGACAACCTCGCCTACCTGCTGAAGTACGATTCCACCCAGGGCCGCTTCAATGGCCAGGTCAGCCACGCCACGAGCGACGAAGAAGCCGCTGCTGCCAAGGCCGCGAGCCGCGAAGCCAATCCAGACGTCTTGCTGGTCAACGGTGCTCCGATCCGCGTTGTGTCCGCCAAGGATCCTTCCGGTCTGCCGTGGAAGGCGATGGGCGTTGATATCGTCATCGAATGCACCGGCCTGTTCACCGAAGCTGCCAAGGCCAAGGGCCACATGGACGCTGGTGCCAAGAAGGTCATCATCTCCGCTCCGGCCAAGAACGAAGACATCACCATTGTGATGGGCGTGAACGACGACAAGTACGATCCCGCCAAGCACAACATCATCTCCAACGCTTCGTGCACGACCAACTGCCTCGCGCCGGTGGTCCACGTGCTGCTGAAGGAAGGTTTCGGTATTCAGGAAGGTCTGATGACGACGGTGCACTCCTACACCGCCACTCAGAAGACCGTCGACGGACCCAGCCGCAAGGACTGGAAGGGTGGCCGCAGCGCTGCGATCAACATCATCCCGTCGACCACCGGTGCCGCGAAGGCTTGCGCGCTGGTCTGCCCCGAAGTGAAGGGCAAGCTGACCGGTATGTCGTTCCGCGTTCCGACTCCGACCGTGTCGGTCGTCGACCTGACCGTCAAGACCGTCAAGGAAACCAGCTACAAGGAAATCTGCGAAGCGATGACCCGCGCCAGCCAGACGTACCTCAAGGGCGTGCTGGAAGTGACCTCGGACGAAGTTGTGTCGAGCGACTTCATCCACAGCCAGGCTTCGTCGATTTTAGACGTCGGCTCGGGTATCGAACTCAACAGCACGTTCTTCAAGCTGGTGAGCTGGTACGACAACGAGTGGGGCTACAGCAACCGCGTCGGCGACCTGCTGAAGCTGATCATCAGCAAGGGTCTGTAAGACTTTTTGGTTTGATTTGCTGCTAGTGACAAAGAAGCCTGCCTGCCGTCCCTCGGTTGGCAGGCTTTTTGTTTTCAGGGGTTGAGGATCAGGGGATAGGGATTAGAGAAAAGCGATCGGCCGGAAGAGGGGTACGAGCCAATCACCTGTTCGTGATCTACACTCGCTTGACCCAACGTACGGGACCGCTCGCCACTAGCGTTTTGCGGCTCAGAGCTGGTCCTGTTAGATCGGCAGAGCACTGACTGTTGTCGGGAACTTACGTTCAGAATACGTGCACGTCGCAGTTGTTGAGGAACGCAGAATATGTCAGCCACGTGGCGAGTGATTGGGTTGGGTGAAGTGCTGTGGGATTTGTTTCCCGATTCACGACAGCCGGGTGGGGCGACGGCAAATGTCGCGTTTCACGCGGCTCAACTGGGCTGTGCCGGAGCCGTGGTGTCGCGCGTCGGTCAGGATGCGCTGGGTGAAGAAATCGTGCGGTACCTTGCTGATCACGGGTTGGACACATCCTCTATTCAGCAGGATGCCTCTGCACCGACCGGCATAGTGACCGTGGAGATGACGGATCTCGGGCATCGCTTCGTGATTCATGAAGACGTGGCGTGGGATCAACTGGAGTTCACGCCGCAGCTCCAACAGGCAATGGCGACCGCAAATGCGGTGTGCTTTGGCACGCTGGCTCAACGTTCGCCGAAGTCGCGCGAGGCCGTTCAACGCTGTCTGTTCGAGACGCCGGACGATTGCCTCATCGTGTTTGATATCAACATCCGGCAGCACTTCTACGACCGGGCGACGATCGAACGTTCGCTGCAGTCGGCGGATATCGTGAAGCTCAACGGCGACGAAGTGGAGTTGCTGGGGCCGATGCTGGGGCTATCAACGTCGGACCTGCCGCAGTTTGCGAGACAGATCTGTCAGCGGTTCGGGCCGCAGTTTGTGTGCATCACACGCGGCGCCGACGGCTGCCTGGTCGCCGGTCTGGATGAGCAGGTGGATATCCCCGGTCTGCCCGTGACCGTGGTTGATACCGTGGGTGCGGGTGATGCATTTACGGCGGCGCTGCTGGTGTCTCAACTGGAAGGCTGGCCGCTCCGACAGTCGGCCGAGTTCGCGAATCGAGTCGGCGCGCTGGTGGCCAGTCGCTCGGGAGCGATGCCGGATCTGAGGGCCGAGTATGCGGCGCTGCGGGCTGAGTTCCGCTCCGCCGAGTCGCATCACCAGCAACAGTAGCCGGGGTTATTCCGGATGTTGCGGGCTTGCCCGATGTGTCGTCTGCCCGATCACTCGCAAGTTCATGGAAGAAAACCAGATCGGGCTGCCGATCCCAACGAACAGCTTTTGCTGTGTCATTCGTTTGCCCCAAAGAGGTGCGTCCATGGCTGCGTGGACTTCAATGCTCGTCGGCTTCGCTGTGAGTGTCGGGCTGCCGACGGAGAACGGGATCGTGCAGGTTTCTGGCGATTGTGCCGTGCCTGCGGCCACCTGCGCCGTTCCCACGGTGACCTGTGCCGCGCCCCTGAGCTGTGCCGTACCCCGCGTCGGCTGTGCGGCACCTGCGACGTGCGCCGTGCCAGCCACCTGTGCTGCTCCGGCCATGAACGCGGGCTGCTGCGGTCCCGTCGGTGGCTGCTGCGATGGCAATGGTTGCTGGGATGACTGCTGGGGCGGCAAGTGCAAGAAGATCTGCTGGCTGAAGTTTCACAGCACCTGCGACATGATCCCGCACTACGCGTATTTCCCGGAAAATCACGGTTACTACTACTTCCGCCCGTACAACTACATTCACTTTGATGAAGCTCGCCGGACGGTTCCGGGCCGCGATCCGAAGTTCCCGTTCAGCACTCAGATCATCGACGATTTCGAGAAGAGCGCCGGTCCTGAGCGAACTCTGGCGGACAACGCGCACACCGACCTCGTTCGTCCCCGTCGCCAGAATAATCTCACCCTGATCGAAGAAGTGTTGAACACGAAATAAACGCAGTGTGTGGTCCTTTGTAGAGGCCGCGTCCATCGGGGACGCGGCTTTTTTTGTTAGTGGACCTGATCGCGGCGCCGCTGAATTCGTCACAGATTGCGTAATCCGGGAAACAAGACTCGTGCCTTTGGGTCGGGCGGCTGACTACAGTGCCTCCGGTGTCGACGCTTTTGGACCGGTGGATAGGGTGCCTGCGGCGTCGCTGGTGTGGTTTCGAACGACGAGGACGCAGGTTCGTCCGAGCTGGTGATGTGTGGGTCGGCAACGAGGCCCTTCGCGCATGGCTCTCTGTTCCGATTGCAACGCCTTTCATGACTCACGTGGCATCTCGAACTTCACTGCGGCAAGCGGTCCTGGAAGTCTGCCTGCTGCTGCTGGCAACTCTGGGCCTGTATCACCAGTTGGTGCAGCACCCGACTGACCTGATGGTCGGAGTGCACTCGGCCGGCACAAACGACCTGACCGGTCCTTTTCTTCGCCTTCGCGAGATACCCCGCACTCTGCATCAGCAGTTCGACAAGTGGTCGATGTGGGATCCGTACCTGGCCTTGGGAATGCCAGTGCATGGCAACCCGCAGATGGCGCTGTGCTATCCACCCAACTGGATCTCAATGGCCTTTGGAGCTGAGGACACGATCAGTTGGCTGCTGGTCTTCCATCTATGGTGGGGCGGAGTTGGCTGCTGGCTGCTGGCTCGCCGCTGGGGGTTGAGTGGCCTGAGTGCCCTCTTCGCTGGACTGGTCGCCTGCGGAGCACCCTATGTGGTCGCTCATACCGCCGAAGGACACGTGGCTCAGATTTATACTGTCGCGTGGATGCCGTGGACGTTGTGGGCCTTCGACCGATTTCTGACCACCGACGGCCGGGCGTGGCGAGCGGTCAGCATCTGCCTGGCGCTCTCCTTCTTCGCCGGGCACGTGCAGGAGTTGTACTACATCGGCCTGCTGACATCGGGCACCGTGCTGGTCATCGCGTTTCGCGCGTGGCGACAGCAACAGACCGCGCGAGCAACGTCATTGCTGCTGCGTTGGGGACTGGCTGGCGGAATCACGGTTGGCCTGATTGCATGCGACCTGCTGCCGATCTGGCTCAACGCGAAGGAGTGCGTGCGCGGTGAAGGCTTGCCAATGTCGGTCGCAGGTGACGGTCTGAAGCTGGCTCATCTGCAACAGTTGCTGGACCCGTTCGCACTCGGCGGACCGGAAGACATCGACCGCGTGCGTTACGGCTTCTACTGGTGCAAGCTGTGCTACTTCGGCATAGCACCGCTGCTGCTGGCGATCTTCGGCTTGCTGACTCAATGGCAGCGACCGGAAACGAAGCGGCTGACCTGGCAGGCGGCGTTCGCGTTTGTGTTCTCGTTCGGGTCGGTGACGCCTCTGTTCGGGCTGTGCTACCGCTGCATCCCGATGATCAATTCGTTTCGCATGCCGTCGCGCATGCTGTTCTTCTGCTCGTTCGCCGTGGCTCTACTGGCAGGACTGGGGCTGGACCGCATCCTGAGACCTGCACCCGCGCGGCGCGAAGATGAACCCGCACCTGAAGCAACTTCGGCTGTTGCCCGTAGCATGGATGCCTCGTCCGTGCTTTCGCGTACAAATGAAGCCGGTACTGAAGCAAATTCAGACGCAGTATCAACACCGCGCTTGCGCCCGATCGGAGTTCTCGTCGGAGTGATCGCCCTGGCCATCGCCGGTGGGGAGATCAAGCGGCATGCCGATCGAGTGCTCGCCTATGTGCCGCGCGAAACTCTGCGCACGGATTCCGAATTGAGCCGCTTCTTCAAGCGACACGTCGGTGATGCACGAGTGCTGGCGCCGCTGGATTTGTACTCGGACCCCGAAGCTCTGCGGGACAGTGTGCGTCGCGTGCGCGGGTATGAACCCGTCGGTCAGTTCCGCTTCGCACTGATGCTCGACGCCTTGCTGAACGTGCCGGATGAACAACTCGACTTCGCAGGCTTTGGCGAAACCCGACTGGACAGCGTGCGACATTCCATCGCCGATCTGCTGGGCGTGAAGTACTACGTGAGCAGCAAGCGTCAGGCCGCACCGCCCGGTTGGAAGCTGGTGCAGACTGGCCAGGTGGAAGCAGTCGTAACGCCGCGTGGCGTGACCACCGCAGCAAAGAACTTCGGGATCTATGAGAATCAAACTCCGTTGCCGCGCGCGTTCGTGGTCGGCAAAGCGGTTGAGCTGACCGGCGTCGATCCGAAGAAACGAGTCGACACTCTGGAGCAACTCGATCCGCGTGCCGCAGTCCTGCTGGAGCGTGATGTCCTCACGGGAACCGATCGCGCACCATTCACTCCGGCGACCATCACGCAGGATCAAGGCGATCGCATCGTCATTGAAACCTCAACGGAACTGCCCGGTTATCTGGTGCTCGCCGAGTTGATGCATCCAGGCTGGCGAGTGCTGGTCGATCAGCAGCCAGCCGAGATCCTGACCGCAAACCTCGGCCTGCGCGGCGTCGCTCTAACTGCCGGAAGACATACCGTCGAGTTCCAGTTCGAAGTCCCCGGCCAGCGCCTCGGCCTGCAGATCAGTTCCGCGGCGCTGCTGTTGCTGCTCATCAGTTGCCTCCCGGTCTCGAAGCAGCCGAAGACCGTCGCGACTGCTGAACCTTACGGGGCTCCAAAGTAGCAGACAGGATGTTGGCCGAAATCCCCCGTAGCATGGACGCCCCGTCCGTGCGGTACCGATGACGCACGCGTCTCAGACAGCAGACTATGCGTGCGACTTGGAATGACGCAGCCATTCATCGAAACGCGTGGGGCCGATGCGGGATGCGCCGGCGGGGACGAGGCTCTGGTCGTTGACCGGCGTGCCGAAGTAGCCGGCGTTGGTATCAATCACGACTTCGCGAGCATCGTTGTTGGCTCGCAGATAACGTCGGATCAACTCTGCCATGCGGATTGGCTCCGGCCCGGCGAGGTCCACGACTCCGTTCAATGGTGGTGCCTCGGCAACGTTGGCTAGTTCAGCCGCGACGTCATCCGAAACAATCGGCTGCATCAAAGCAGGCGGCAGGTGAATCGCCTGGCCGTCCGATGCAGATTGGGCGATCGCGCCGACGAATTCAAAAAACTGAGTGGCCCGCACGATCGTGTAGGGGATCTTGGAGGCTGTGATCAGGTTTTCCTGTGCCATCTTCGCACGGAAGTAGCCGCTCGCGAGCAACCGATCGGTACCAACAACAGACAGAGCTACGTGGTGTCGCACACCAGCCACGACTTCCGCCGCCAGCAAGTTGCGACTCGAAGTTTCAAAGAACTCCAGCACTGCCTGATCTTCGAACGACGGCGAATTCGCGACGTCCACGACGACCTGAGCGCCGTTCAAGGCTTCGGCCAATCCTTCACCAGTGAGTGCGTTAACGCCCGCGGATGGTGATGCCGCCACGACTTCGTGTCCGCGTTGACGCAGATTGCTCACGACTTTCTTACCGATCAACCCGGTTCCACCGATTACGACAATTTTCATAATACGACTCCTGCCATCGGAAATTAGTAATTTCGCACCATGTAATAACAATTAAGTCAATCAATCTCAGCGACTGACCAGCGAGCCAGCTTATCCGGGTTCAAGGTCATGTAGACGGCCTTGACTCCGTTTTCGATCCGCAGCGACACCACATGGATCACATCGCCACCGGAGACAAACACAACGCCTGGTTCGCCATTGACCGTCGTGCTGTGCATTTCGTCGTGCTGACGACGTTTGCTGAAAACCCCAGCCATGAATCGCGCTGCCCGGCTGCGCCCACGAATGACCACGCGCGCCGCGGACACCTTGCCTCCGCCGTCAGATAGCACTTCCGCGTCGTCGGCAAACATGTGCTCGATCTGACTGACCTCACCGGCCCGGCAAGCGGCAATGAACCGCTCAGCCAAACCATCTGCCTCTTGAGATTCTGAATGAAAGCGAGGTTTGTCGTTCGCCAGTCGTGTTTTGGCCCGGCTGACGATCTGCCGCACGTTGGCTTCGGACTTTCCGACGACCTCGGCAATTCTGGCAAAGTCGTAGTCAAACACGGTCCGCAGCAGGAACGCAGCTCGTTCGTCTGGCGACAGTCGCTCCAGCATCAGCAAGAAAGCCTGCGTCAGCGACTCCGCGAGAATACCGTCGTGCGCACCGGATTTGGTATCAACAGGTTCGGGGACCCAGGGACCAATATACTCCTTTCGCCTGCGAGTGGTCCTCAATTTATCAATGCAGCGGCGCGTGGTCGCCGTGACGAGAAATCCCTCCGGGGAAGCAACGTCGTCAGCCGTGTGCAGACGCAGAAACGCATCCTGCACGGCGTCTTCAGCATCCACCACGCTACCGAGCATGCGATATGCCACGGACATCATCCGCGGCCGCAACCTGTTGAGATCAGCGTTCATGACAGCTCCCGGATACCCGCAAAGACTGGCATCACAATTGAAGCAACAACTCCACGCGCTGCTACTTGGATCGCTCCGGAATAGCAATTTCCTTCGCATCCCTGGGATGCAGCACCACGGCAATCAATCGAGTTTTTCCACTCGTTGACGGGTTCTTCGACACTCGATGCAGACACCCCGTCGGTTCGTAAAATGTCTCACCCGCTTTGAAAATCTTCGTCGGCTGATCGTCGATGCCCAGTTCGTACTTACCTTCCAGGACATAGACAAATCCCGGTCCTGGATGACGATGAGACAGCCCGGCCTCACCGGGGTTAATTGTTACTTCGACGATCGTCGCGGCGGCTTCCTTGCCGTCAAGCTTCTCTTGAATCGGTCGAGTCGAAAGCACCTTCACGGACTCACCATCTTCATGGTGCTGGCTGAAAGCCATTCCGCTCGCCCCACAGACAACTCCAACCGCAAGCATGCATAAACTACGTTTCATATTTACGTCCCTTGTGCTGGCATTCCCTCCCCATGACCGGGCGGGGAAACTTTCTGGTTCAGCATCAAGGACGCCTGACATGCCGAGTTTGTGACAGGCGGTGTATCTTTTTCACGAGCCTGATAAAAGGGATTCGCCAGATTCTCACCAGTTCGGTGACTGGCCCGGCGTGATGTTTCCAAGGGCGCGACGCCTTGGCCTCGGGCGGGTGCTCTTCTAGGGACGGGGTCTCTTCGACAAGAATGCTGCGAGGCCGTTGGCCTGTCGATCATTGGTACCCTGGCGGGCAGGGTGGCACGCCCTGACCCTCGGGAAGGGCGTGGTTGTCGCCTGCCAGTGTCCACCCGGAGCGAGAATCAATCAGCGAAGAGCAGTCAGCTATGGATCAGCCGTGGGTCGCGATTCAACGTAATCCCAATTCTGGAACCGGGCGGCGGCGGCATCGGTTGATGGAATTGATTGCTGCGCTGCGGCGGATGGGATTGCGGCCGCGTGTGTTCTCGCGGCGCGAGCGGATGGATTCGTATCTGGCGAGTCCCGAATCGCGTCGCAATCTGAAGTGCATTGTGGCGGCGGGCGGAGACGGCACGGCGACTGACGTCATCAATCGCTTTCCCGACGTGCCCGTGATGCCGTTCCCCTTGGGAACCGAGAACTTACTGTCCAAATTCCTGAAGATCCCCGAACGCGGTGACAGCGCGGCTGAAGTCATCGCGAAGGGCCACTTGCGAACTCTGGACACCGCACTGGTGGGCGATCGTCGCTTCCTGCTGATGGTCAGCGCCGGCTTTGATGGCGATGTGGTGCATCGGCTGCATGCAGCTCGCACGGGCAACATCACCCGCATGACTTATCTGCGACCACTGTGGCAGACGACGTTCAACTATCACTACCCGCAGGCGCAGATCTTCATTGATGATGAGCAGGAACCGCTGCAGGGCAGCCTGGCGATGATTTTTAATCTGCCGATCTACGGCATGGACCTGCCCATCATTCCGCACGCCAGCGGAGATGATGGGCTGCTGGATGTCGTCGTCTTTCGCGATCCGGGAACTCTGAAGCTGCTGGGTTATGGCTTCAGCGTGCTGGCGGGCCGACACATTTCGCAGTCGGACGTCACGTTTCGTAAGGCGCACAAGGTCCGCATTGAAGCGACCAGTGCGCTACCGGTGCAGGCCGACGGTGATCCCGCCGGCCTGACTCCCGTCTTCATTCAGATCCAGCCGGGCGCCATGAAGGTCGTCGTGCCCTGAACCCCGGTGGGGAAGTACTCGGGCTCGCGGCCGATGCGGACCTTCGTCTTGCGCGGATCTTCTTCGTCGAGCCAATCGAAATCGGTCGGCGCGTAATCGACGAGGAAACTTTCAAACTGCCATTGCTGTTCGTCGTTGAGCTCACGATCCGGGTCCGGTCGCCAGTCGACAGGCTCAGACACGATCGGTCCGAGATACGGCCGGGCGACTTCCAGCACTTCGTCATGCGGCAGGTAGTCCGGCAGGTTCACGCCGCGATTCGGGTTGCGCAGCATCCACGCGATCGCTCCCAGCATGGACGAAGCCACCTGCAGAGTGGTCGGGTTCTGGCCGGGCACCAGCCGCCGAGTCTCGTGAATGTCCAGCAGGCTGCCGATCCACCACGCTCCGAAGTCGTGACCCATCAGCAGGCAGCCGAGAATGTCCGCTCCGTCCGTGACGTCGTCACGCAGGATCCTGAGCTTGTCCTGCAGCTTGAGATCCCGCATCCGCAGTTCATGCAGGGACGCGACGGCGCTGTCCGTCGGGCAATAGGCGTAGTGCACCGTCGGGCGATAGACGACCTGACGGTTGCTGTCCGCGACGGACAGAGCTTCCGTGAGGCTGAACGCTTCGCCGTGCCGGATGACCATGCCGTGAATCTGACCGCCGGGCACCCAACTGCGGACCCAGGTGTCCATCCCGCGACGGCTGTCGAGGAAGATCTGATGTCGCGGCCCGACCTGATGACGCACCGCGTCCCACGGCAGCCGCTTCTCATGCGTGCCCCAACCGATCTCGGCGGGCGCAATGCCTTCTTCGTGGAAGCCCTCAATGCTCCACGTGTTGACGAATTCATTGACCCGCTTCGGCTTGTCGGTGACCTGAGTATCACGCTCGCTGATGTGAATCACCTTCACGCCCGCCAGCATCGCCAACTGGTTGAAGGATTTTTCGTTTATCGCGTTCTTCAACCGGGGCACACGCGCATCGGCCGGTTTCTCGGCGATGATCTTCTCGGCGATCTGAATCAGAGCCGCTTTGGTGAAGTGCGAGACCAAACCGGGATTGGCTCCATGATCGAGCACGGCCGTGGGCCCATCGAACGGCTGGCCCCACGAATGGACCAGCCGCCGGATCTTCATCTGACGCATGTAGAGCGTCTGTTCGGCGCCCACTTTGTCGTACGGGTCCCATTCTTCGACGGACGTGTTGATGAACAGCACGCCGTGGCGGTGCGACCAGTCGAGCAGGGCAGTGGTTTCGATGTTCCACGCCAGGTCGATCAACAGGTCGCCGGGCTGCAACCGCTGACTCAGCACGTCCGCGTAGTTGTCTGGAGTGACTTCCAGACGTTCAAACGACACCCCCGCCAGGACGCTCGACGTGATGTCGGCCTGTCTCGCTTCCTTATCGAGGACGGTGATGCGCGGAGCGATGCCGTCGATGTGCTTCAGCAGTAGCGGCAGCAGGCATTGGGCAACACTGCCGCAACCCAGCACCAGAATGTTTCCGTTGAACGAGACTCTAAGATGATTGTCACGGTTCATCGGTAGCCCTCCTCTTGTTTTAGGAGTCCCAGGCGACCGGCGGGGAAACAGAACATCGACCTGTTCCCCTCAAAACACAAAGCGCAGAAAACCTTTTGACCCAATGATCTACGGGCTTTCTACGCTTAATCGTTAACTCGAAGACCTCTGTTGAAAACCTTTTCAATCAGAAGTCAGTAGTGTGTGTGCGGCGTATTCGACTTCAATCGTCTCGATGGCCGCAAGTGAGTCGCCAATCGACAGTTGCCGAGGTCTTGTATCGACATCGACTGCTGCGATCAGCAAACACAGGCAGGACATCATTCTGACAGTGGCTGACGGGCTGTTGTTCTGCGTAAATAACCCGAGCGGCCGGTTTGAGCCACCGAATCAGTCACGCCTGTGACCGTCTGCAAGTGAATGCCGAGTGACTGAACCGGTCAGACAGTTGAGTTCGGTTGTCCGGGATTTTCTTGAGAAACGGGGAGCGGTTGCTTGCCTCGGCAGATTGAGACTGCTGCCCTATATGCAACACGCGCTCCGGACGTCAGCGGAGGGAGTGCTAAAGACAATCTCCCCTCGCCC
>JAKFWA010000041.1 GCA_021732995.1 Planctomycetaceae bacterium
GGCCCCTCTCCCCAAAGGGGCGAGGGGAGCTTGCCGCGCGAGAAATCGCGATTGGATCGTCAGCATTCGCTGCCTTGGTTGGATCGACGAACGCGCGGAACCTCCGTACTTTGCGGGTCGCTCGGTCGTGAATCATCGTCATGACTTTCATTGAGAAAGACGTCTCCCATGAGCAACTCGCCAGCCGCGTCGGACGATCAAGGCCTCACCGAAATCAAAGATCAGTTCCTCGGTCACCCGCGCGGCTTGTTCGTGCTGTTCTTCGTCGAGATGTGGGAGCGCTTCTCCTACTACGGCATGCGGGCTCTGCTGGTCTTCTACATGACCAAAGGCTTCCTGAAGCTGGACGACGGCGCGGCCTATGGCATCTATGGAGCTTACACCGCCCTGGTTTACGCGACGCCATTCATCGGCGGGATGCTGGCTGATCGGCTGCTGGGCGCCAGACGCGCGGTGATTCTCGGTGGCATGCTGATGGCAGCCGGGCACCTGCTGATGACCATCGAAGAAAAGAACGCTTTTTCCGCGGCGCTCGCTCTGCTGATCTGCGGCAACGGCTTCTTCAAACCGAACATCTCCACGATGATCGGTAGCATGTATCCTCCGGGCAGTCCCAAACGCGACGGCGGGTTCACGATCTTCTACATGGGTATCAACCTCGGCGCCGCGATGTCGCCGATTGTGTGTGGCGCCGTCGGTGAAACATTCGGCTGGCACTGGGGGTTTGGCCTGGCGACCTTGGGCATGCTGGCGGGACTCTTCACATTCGTCGCCGGACGGCTGGTCGCCCGGATCCTGATTGGTCTCACCGCGCTGGCGACCAGTGGCGGAATGGTGCTCTTTGCCTGGGGCAGCCCGGTCGAACTCGGAACCAACGCGCCGATTGGCATCGCGCTGCTGGTAGCGGCGGCGGTCGCGATCGCGGCACTGGCTGGTGGTGGAGTTCCGGATGGACTGGGCGAACCCAAGGATGCGCGGCGCATGGACTACCCGGCCGTGGACGCCATTCGCACCCAACCCATCCCGTATTACCTCGGAATCATTGGTTCAATCCAATTGGTGCAGCACGTCGTCGCGCCGCAGTCGCAGTACGCTGTGATCGCCATGCTGGTCGGCGCGTTTGCGATCGTGCTTCCGTGGATCACGGCTCGCAACGCCGTGTACCTGGGCACTGCGACGCTGGTACCTGTGATGGCGATCCTCGTTCAGAATACTCAGGTCGCGGGATTGTTGCTGTCGGTGTTTGGCGGTCTCGCGTTGTTCAAGCTCGCCGCCGATGCGTATCAGTCACCGAAGATCGAACGCGAACGCATGCAGGTCGTGTTGATCCTGATGTTCTTCTCCATGCTGTTCTGGGCGTTCTTCGAGCAAGCGGGCAGCTCTTTGAGCAACTTCACGGATCGCAACGTGAATCGAGTCGTGGGCGGCGAGATCATCACCGCGGCCGAAGTTGGGCAGAAACGAGATTCGCTGAAGATCACATCCGCCTTCCTGGGGCGTGAAATCGCGGGTCGCCAGTGGGACGTGATGCTGGTCGATGCTGCCCAGGGTTCCGCCAACGAGTTCATTCGCGAACTGCCTGAGGAACTCGAAGATGAGAAGATACAACCGCTCGTCAATGCACAAGCGCTGAAGTCTGTTGATGCGATCATCGCGAAGCGTCGAGGAGTCGAACCGGAAGCTCTTGAGAAAGAGGAATCATCCGAACCGAAGGATGAGGAAGAAAAGGGGCCGTCGCTGCTGTGGCAGTTGAAACGAGTTTGGGCTGCGAAACGAGTGGCTCCCACCTTGGAGGACGTCACCGTCACTGAGAGCATGGTTGGGATGATCGCCAACGGAACGCAGCTCAAGGCCAGCATCTTTCAAGCTGTCAATCCGGTTTGCATTGTGTCCCTGGGGCTGCTGTTCAGCATGTTGTGGGGCTTCCTCGGGAAGCTGCGACTGGAACCGAATGCGTCCATCAAATTTGCCCTGGGCCTGATGCAACTGGGACTGGGCTTCGGAGTGCTGTGGTACGGAGCCAAGTACTGCGATAGTTTCGGAATGGTGGCCATGAGCTGGCTGCTGCTTGCCTACGTATTGTCGACGACTGGCGAGCTGTGCTTGTCGCCAGTCGGCCTGTCCATGGTGACAAAGCTTTCGCCGCCCCGCATGGTCAGCACCGTGATGGGTGCCTGGTTTCTGGCAACCGCGTTCTCAAACTATCTCGCGGGCATGATTGCCAAGCTCACAGGAGTCGAGCATGGCAAAGATGGCGCCGAGAACATTATTCCTCTTCCGTTGAAAACGGTCCACGTTTATGGCGACGTCTTCGGCAAGATTGCCATCGCGGGTGTGGTATCGGGAGTCTTGCTTCTGATCATCTCTCCGCTGCTGGTCCGCTGGATGCACGCCGACCCGAAAGAAGTGTCCGGCGGCGGGCATTGATCAGATCGACATCGGGATGCGTGAAAGTAGCAGCGACATTCCATGTGCCGTAGCCCTCGGCGGACGGCACACTGAGTATGCCTGCTACTTTCCTGCGGTCTTCGGGATTGATGTAGTAACTCGATCGTGCCGGCCGCGAGACGCGTCCGCCACACAACTTCCCGGGCGACATACCTGCCGGTTTGCGGGCAGCGGCCGCATCCCGGCGATTCGGTGGCATGCTTTTTGTATCAGCAGTGGCTCAACATCTTGCAACATCCGTTGCGAATGATTGAGGCACATCATGATCAACACTGACCTGACCCGTTCGTCTCTTCCCGCCGTTCAAATTCGCTGGCTTGTCAGCAGCGATCTCCCCGAGATCCTGCGCATCGAGCAGGAAAGCACGCTGGACCCGTGGGACCAGAATGAGTTTCTGGTGCATCTCCAGGAGCATCACTGCATCGGCATGGTCGCCGAGCATGATCGCAAGATCGTCGGGTACATGATCTATGAACTCTATCCGCGGTCACTCGACCTGCTGAACTTTGTCGTCGCACCCGCGTCGCGACGAAGCGCTGTGGGGACGCGGATGATGGATCACCTCACACGCAAGCTAGGCCCGCGACGCAACGCTCTGACGGTAACCGTCCGCGAGACGAGTCTGCCAGCACAACTCTTCCTGCGATCTCAAGAGTTCCACTGCGTCTCTGTGATCAAGGACTACTACGCCGACACCAATGAAGACGCCTACTGGTTTCGATATCGGCTGCATGAGGAGTCGCAGATCGCCCGCCAATCGCAAGGCGATCTGATCTCCACTCAGCACGCGTTATCCAGCCAGTGAGTAATCGGGTGCCACTGGCCAATCCAGCGGCACCCTGTGGTTCCTGATGGAAACAAACCACTAATCCTGTGGAGGTCGCTCGGCGTCACTCACTCGTTGTTCGAGCTGTGTCGCAATACTGTGGCCGCTGTGCGTGCTCGAATCGCCGTCTTCTTCGAGTGTCCAGCGAGGCGTTCCCGCCGAATCGCAGCATGCTCGAATTCTCAGGATGAGATCGGCGTCGGGGCCGCCGTATTCCAGCAGGGCCTGCGCGTCGCCCAGCGTTTCAGAGACGTGAAAGCTCACTTCCTCACAATGATGCGAGCCTCTCTTCTGAACTGCGACGTAGCGCGAATCAATGTCCAGAATGAGATACCCCCTGTCCGTGTCCTCTTCCAGGCAGTGGTAGAGTTCGCACAGGTCGTGACTCAGGTCCGCGAAGAAGCTCTCTGCTTCCGCATGGTTGAGATGAAAAGTCTGCGATGCTGTTGCCATGTTGGCACCTCGATAAACAGGTTTGCATTTGTCTGATTTCAGCGCGGAGCGTGCCGGCCGGGAGAGGCATTCTCCCAGACCGATACGGTCTTCCGCTTCATTGACAGACAAGAGAGCAAACTCGGGGCCGCAGTTGAACTCTTCCTTTCCGCTCGGGAAACGGAGGGTTCCGCATCACCTTGCTGCTGGATGAGGATCAGCCGGATCGGATGCGATCATGCCGGTGAAAAACTGACCGGCCGCAGATCCCGGGATCTGCGGAGCAAAAACAGCAAGTAGTGCGGACAATCCTGTCCGCCAAGGTTTCGACGGACAGGATTGTCCGTCCTGCAACGTCAGCGAGCGGCATTGTGGAGTCGCTCAATGTGTTGGGGCGAAAGCGCTCCTCGATAGAGCCGCACGTCGGAAAGATCGCCATTGAGATAATCTTGAGCGCCGAAGCCGAGCCGGAGCGGTTGCCCGTTGGTGAGGTTCAGAGACGACGGTTCGAAGCGACTCGATTCGCTAACTTGCTGACCGTCGACATAGAGCACGAGGCGATTGGTTTCTCGCACGGCGGCTACGTGATGCCAACCTGCGGAGAGTTCACGATCGTGAGTCGCGTTGCGACCCGCTTCGATGGAGAGCACTCGACCGGAAGGCAACGCGCCGACAAACAAACGTCCCTGATAGACCGCCATCGACCAGGCGCGGCGGTACTTCACGTCGGGCGTATGATCGACGCGACCAATCTTCGTCCACTGTTGGCCGCTATCGAAGCGGTAGACCTCAGCCAGGGGCAACGTGCCGCCGTACATCTGGCCGTTGTAGACCAGCAGCGGCATGGCTTCGAGTTCCTGGCCCAGCTTGCCAGCGTCCTCCCAATTCGTCCCGCCGAGATAACGGAAGACGTGCGCCTGCGGCCACTCGCTGACAAACAAGCTGCCGCGATGCACCGCGAAGCCATAGGTTTGAGTCGCTCCAGGAATTTTTCCAACGTGCTCCCAGTTCTCGCCGTCAAAGCGAAAGACAGAGCCTTCGTCATAAGACGTCGCGTAGATGAAACCGTTGAAGACCGTCAGAGCTTCGACGCGCTTGCCATCCGGCGTCTTGCAGGCGGTCCATTTCTCACCGCCTTCGTACCGAAAGAATCCAGCGGGCTTATAGAGCGAACCTGCGTAGAGCTTTCCTTTGAATACGACCAGACCGCCGACAGCTTCGGTCTCCGGCGACAGAGTGCCGCAGGAAACCCATTCGTTGTTGGGGCCGAGTCGATAGACCTTGCCACCGAAGTTCGGGTTCTGTGATTCCGATAATCCCGAGCCCGCCAGTCGATACTTGCTGGACGCGACATACAGCGAGCCGTTGAACTCGGCCATCGCAGAGATCGAGTTCGCCTTGTCCGGGCTGCCGAGATCCGTCCAGCGGCTATCACCATCGAATCGAAAGACGCGTCCCGTTTCGTTCGCTCCAGCATGGCACGTCGACGCATAGAGCCGCCCGTTATGCACGCAGAGCGAGAACACATACATCGCGCTGCCGAGCTGCCCATGATCTTTGAACTGCTCGTCGATGCGGTCCTGATTGATACCAAAGTGCAACTGCCTTGAGTTCGCCTGAGCGTTCGTCACACCGCCGTGACTGTACAGCCCCAAGTGCCAGCCTGTGCGAGTCGCTGCGTCGTACTGGCTGATCAAATCACCCGGCACGTCATCGAGGCTCTCGTTCGACTTCACCCACAACGAGACCGAGAACTCACCCGCACCGAGTTGCAACGGATTCGCATCAGCGACCTCAAGCAGCGAACTGCGACCGTTGAAGCGAGCAGCGGTGTTCTGCCCAGCGCCGGGCCCTGCAATGTTGAACTCGACGTCCCGCGCCACCGTCTTCAACTTGCTGGCTGAGACATCGTCAGCATTCCCTCGTAGCGGCCAGTGTCCGACGAGTTGCGGTTCCGCCGCCCGGGTCTGCAACCCACAGCCGGTAGCAACGATCAACATCCACATCAGCACGCGCAGAGACTTCATGCCTGATTCCCCCGCAGACAGGTTCGTTCCTGGAACTCGCTTCGAGCGCAACGGACGCGTTTCGCGACCGAGAGCCAAGTTCTCATCGCTACGTCCACAAAAGCCAAGGCACGTGACTCTACGGAGGTGAGACGGCTCCAGCCTGACCACTGGCGGCTTTGGTCATCACATCGCCAGGGGAACGTGTCGGCAAATCAACAGTGCGGAAGCGATTGACTCCGACCAGCCGCGATGTCGCCGCGTCGTCGGAAGGTTCGTCGTAGTCGAGCGAGATTGGCACGACGACAGTGAAGGTGCTGCCCTTGCCGAACTCACTCTGCAACTGCACTTCGCCGCCCAGCAGTCGCGTCAGTTCTTTGACGATCGACAAGCCCAGCCCCGTACCTTCGTACTGACGCGTGAGGTTGTCCTTCTGACCGGGAATCGCTTTGCCCTGACGAAACTTTTCGAAGATGCGTTCCTGCTCATCCAGCGGAATGCCAATCCCATTGTCCTCGATGATCAGCGCGACGCGGTTGCTGTCGCGGCGTTCGGCTCGCACCCGCACGCGACCGCCTTCGGGTGTGAACTTGATCGCGTTGGAAAGCAGGTTGCTGAGCACTTGCTGCAGCTTGCCCGCATCCTGCAACAGCACGGGGACATCCGGTTCGACGGACCAGTTGAGGGCGATGTTACGACGCTCGGCCAGCGGCCCCATCGTGCCCACCTGCCGCTCGATGAGGTCGCTCAGCGTGAATTCCACCGGGTGCAGTTCCATCTTACCGCTTTCGATCTTCGCCAGATCGAGCACGTCATTGATGAGCGCCAGCAGATTCTTGCCGGATGTGAGGATGTTGTTGACGTATCGCTTCTGCTTGTCCTGCAGGTTGGGAGCGTCGCTCAAGACCTCGCTGAAGCCCAGAATGCTGTTGAGCGGCGTGCGGAGTTCGTGACTCATCGTCGCCAGGAATTCGTTCTTGAGATTGTTCATCTCATAGAGCTGCAGGTTGACGTGCGCCAGTTCGTCGACCTTGCCGTCGAGGTCCGTGTTGACCTGCTGCAACTCCTCTTGAACCGTGACCAGGTGCCGCAACATGCGATTGAACGCGTGGCTGAGTTCCTCAAACTCGTCGCCCGTCCGGATGTCCGCGCGCATGTCGAGATTACCGCGCGCGATGGCGTCACTGACGCGCTTCAAGTGCAGCACCGGCTTGGTGATCACGTAGCGGATGACGAGATAAATCGCGACGAGCGCCAGCACGACCTTAATGAATTCAGACGTCATCACGAACGCGTTCGTGCTGTGCAAGGCGGACTCAACCGTCGGTAACGGCAGGGTAATCTTGGCCATACCGATCAGGTCGCCAGCCTGCACGTCGACGAGCTTCGTGGCTTCTCCCGGCTTGCTGCCCTCTTCGGGACGCTGTTGGTGATAATGGCACTTCAGACAGGAATCTTTCGCCTTCACGGCTCCGTAGTACTGGTACTCGTTGTTTTCGCGCTGAATTGAAATGACTTCCGACTTACCGCTGCGCAGTTCCTGCAAGGCGAGGTAGCCAATCGAGTCACTGGGGCGGGCTGCGGATTCGGCCTGGTGGTATGCCTTGATCAGTTCAAAGCGGTAGTCGCGCAGTTGTTCGGGCTGCAGTTCATTCGACAGATGCTTGATCTGATCCAGTCGCGCGTCCTGCTGGTCGAAGGCCGGCGCTGCGGCTGGATCATTCTCAACAGGACGTTCCGGCAGGCCGATCGCCGCGCGTTCCCAGTGCCGCTGCATGATCATCGGCGCCATCAGCAGTTGTGCGGTGGTGCGGTTCTGCTGGTCAATGAGGTTCGACGTCTGCCACCAGTACAGTCCGAATGTCGTCGCCGCGAGGCCAGTGAGACCGACACCGAACAGCACGAGGCACTTCACCTCGAAGTTCGTTTCGCCAAGGATCCGCTTGATTGTTCGATAAGACATAGCCTACAGCCGAGATAGGATGACGACCCGGTAGCAAAGATATTGCGCCACGGTCTTCGTCCAAAGTCCAACTTCGAGAGACTCCGGCCGATCCGTCCCTTTTCAGCAAAGGAATTCCATGCCGCGACTGGTCTTGCTCACCGCTTTGATTGTTGCGTTCACGCCGGGTCTATGGGCAGATGAACCCGCCAAGCCCAAGCCGCCGCCGGGACGAATCGCACTGAACGTCCAGAATTTCACGGTTGCCGATCGGCCGGCCTTTGTGTTCATGCCGGCCGAAGACAAGCAGACCAAACCGCAACCGTGGGTATTCTACGCACCGACGCTGGCTCCGTATCCGGATGAAGCCGAGCGTTGGATGCACGAGCAGTTCCTGGCCAATGGAGTGGCCGTGGCCGGTGTCGATGTTGGCGAAGCCTACGGCAGTCCGAAGAGTCACCGAGCGTTCGACGCGCTCTACGACGAGCTGACGAACCAGCGCGGCTTCGCGACGAAGCCCTGCCTGTTCGGACGCAGTCGCGGCGGTCTTTGGGTCAGCAGCTATGCGATCGCGCATCCTGAACGAGTGGCCGGAATCATCGGCATCTATCCAGTGTATGATCTGCGGACGTATCCCGGCCTGGCGAATGCTGCGGGTGCTTACGACTTGAAATCCGCGGAACTGGAAAGTCGACTTGCGGAGTTCAACCCGATTGCACGGATCAATGTCTTGGCGAAGGCGAAGATACCCGTCACGATTATCCACGGCGACATCGATAAGGTTGTGCCGCTGAAAGAGAACTCGGCTGAGTTGGTGCGGCAGTACAAAGAAGCGGGTGCCGAGTCACTCGTGAAGTTGATCGTCGCTGAAGGGCAGGGCCACAATTTCTGGCCGGGCTTCTTCCGATCGCAAGAGTTGGTGGACTTTGCGATCAAGCATGCGAAAACAGGTGCTGCTGAAAAATCGCCGTGAAGAGCGGCGATTGACAGAGAGGAGCAGGGTCGAGAAGGCCTCTGCTCCTTTTTGTTTTTGGCGGGGGTGATGCTTTGCAATCTTCAAGTTGCAATCGCTGCCCAAGACCGCAACGTTTCTTCGCAGGCAGCGGCAGACGGCGCTGAGGCCATCACGGTGCAGACCGGCATGCCGGCGGGAATAACGCTGCCGGGTGTTGGGATGTCCGCCAGCCACGTGTTCTGTGCTGAAGAATCAATTATCCGTAGATCGGGTGCGATCAGATCGCGTGAGGCATACAGCACTCGCTTTCCAAAGCAGCGCGCGGTCGCAGGAGTTTCACGAATTTTCGCCGCGATGTGTGCGGTGGCTGAATCGTTCGAACTGCAGACATCGACATGCCAGCGCAGCAACGGCCAGTTGCCGGCCAGCTCATAGAGTTCGGCGGATGCCGGATACCGCGGATTGATTTCGAGCGTGAGGAGTTGTTCTCGCTCTTCGACGAAGACAAAGTCGATGCCGAAGAGTCCGCGCAGTTCAGATGCTTCCGCAACAGCAGCGCCGATCTCCGCAGCCTGATCAAAGCATGTCTGCGGGATGTCTGTCTGGCTCAGTGGTGCGATCGAGCCGACGTACGCAAACGGTCGTCCGGCGATGGCCGACTCGCTGCTCAGTTGGCGTGACAGTCCCAGCAGCAGAGAACCCTGCAAGGTCCCCAGAAACAAACCCGCCACGCCCGGTCCCGTCGCATATTCCTGCAGATAGCATCCCGGCGGCACACCGCAACGTGACGGATCATGGTGCTCAATGCCGATGCCACCTGCGCCGGCCAGCGGCTTGCTCAACCATTGAATGTTCGCGGTGTCGGCGTTGATCTGCGTCGCGACCTTCAAGCAAGGCAACCCGCGCGACGTCAGTGTTTGTGCCAGCCAGAATGGATCGCGCACATGCCGCAGCATTTCGTGGTAATTTCCGAACAACGGTCGGATGCGACTGAGTTCCTCGACCAGATCGGGATGGTTTTCCAGGCCGCCCGTGTAGATCCAGGGAGCGTACGGAGCCGCCTGCAGCGCCGCGGCGATGCCGTTCGGATAGCCACTCAGCGGGAGTAGCTGCGCGCAAGCACGCAAGTCTTCGTCCGCGAATTGATCAGCGCACCACGGCGTGAAGCCCGCGCGAATGGCCGACTGGGCCGCCGCGCGAACGCTGGCACCAACGATGATCAGCGGCGGATGACATCCCATCAAGATCTTGAACAGGCTCCTCGTGAGTCAGATTCAGGCGACGCAAAGTAAAGGCAAGGCGGTCTGTCTGCGACCAGCGAGTGGTTTACGCGAGGATGCTGTGCATCACTTCGCCCTCGACGATCGTCAGGCGTTCGTCGCGGCCGTTGTGGGGGTAGGTGAGCTGCTCATGATCCAGGCCCATCAGGTGCAGGATGGTAGCGTGGATGTCGTGCACGTGAACCTTGTTCTCGATCGCGTAGAGACCGATCTCGTCGGTGGCGCCGAAGGTCAGGCCGGGTTTGACACCGCCTCCGGCCATCCACAGTGAGAATCCGAATGGATTGTGATCGCGGCCGTTGCCGCTTTCGCTCATGGGTGTGCGACCGAACTCACCGGCCCACACAACCAGCGTCGTGTCCAGCAAGCCGCGACGCTTGAGGTCTTGCAGCAATGCGGCGACCGGTTGATCGGATTCGCGGCAGAGCTTCGAGTGGTTGCCTTCGAGATCGCTGTGCGCATCCCACAACGAGCCGCAGCCCAGATAGACCTGCACGCAGCGCACGCCGCGTTCCACCATGCGACGCGCCAGCAGACAGTTGCGACCATTCGACGCCGTGACTTCGTTATCCAGACCGTAGAGCTTGCGAGTTTCCTCAGTCTCATCGGCGATGTTCACGGCGATCGGTGCGGACGACTGCATCTTGAACGCCAGCTCGTAGGCTTCGACGCGGGCTTCGAGGCGGTCGTCGTCGTCACGTTTCTCGGCATAGCGCTTGTTGAGCTGCTGCAGGAAGTCCAGCTTGCGACGCTGCTGGTCGGCCGAGATCGACTGCGCGGGCGACAGGTACAAGATCGGATCTTTGCCCTCGCCCAGCCGCGTGCCTTGAAACACGGCGGGCATGAAGCCGGTGCCCCACGCTCGGCTGCCGCCCGGTGGATCCGCACTGTTGTCGGTCATCACGACGTAGCCGGGCAGTTCATCGGAGTCGACACCGAGCCCATACAGGCACCACGCGCCCCACGAGGGAAAGCCCGCCAGCATGGTGCCGGTATTCATCTGAGTGACCGCGCCGACATGCGTCTGAGCGTCCGCCGTGCAACTGCGAACAACGCACAACTCGTCAGCCACTTTCGACAGATGCGGCAACCAATCGCTGAGCCAGAGGCCGGATTCGCCGTATTGCCGGAACGTGCGCTGAGTTCCCAGCAGCGGCGTATTGGCGGTGGCGCCCATCGCGGTGACGGGTCGCTTGAAGCTCGGCGGCAGCGGCTTGCCGGCCAGCTTCTGCAGTTCCGGTTTTGGATCCAGCAGGTCGATGGCGCTCGGACCTCCATCCACAAACAGCCAGATGACGTTGGTCGCGCCCGGCTTGAAGTGCGGATCTTTCGGCCCCAGCGGCGACTCTTCGTCTTCCTCATCATCGTTGTGGCTGGCGCGAGCCTGCTGCGCGGCCAATGCCGCCAGCGCCACGCTGCCGAAGCCTGCTCCGGCGCGTGTCAGAAAGTCGCGTCGCGAAGTCGCACATTCGTGATGAACGGTCGTGGCGAGGCTGGAGCGCTTCATGATTCCGTTACCGCTTTCACTGGCCCACACTCATTCCACGTACATGAACTCGGTCGAGTTCAACAGGGCATGACAGAAGTCAACGACGGCCGCCGCCTGCTCGGGCGTGACCATGTTGCAACGCGGCTCTGGCAACGCCGCTTCCGGCACAACGTCGATGTCCTTGTCGATGACCTGACCCTGCTGAGCGATGAACTTTTCGCCCGCGTCGAGTTCCTCACCCTGCGCCTGACGACCATATGCCTCGGAATAGGCATTGGCCACCAGAGTTCGGAAATTGCAGCCATGCGTTTTCAATAAGTCGCCGGCCCATTCGCGGGACTGATCCAGAGCGAACGAGCTGTTGAACAGCGCCAGCGACTGCGGCACGGTGACCGTTTCAGCCCGCTCGGCGCAACTGTTGAAACCGTCCGGTGCGTCGAAGGCCGCGAGGATCGGATACCGCAGGTTGCGACGTACAAAGACGTAGATCGAACGCCGATTGCGATCGGCCACAAGTACGTCCGGTTCCCACGCATAGCGGCTCGACATCAATGCCTTCGGCAGATCCGGTTTGGCACTGGGACCGAACATGCGGTTGTTGGCAGTGCCGGCGACGAACAGCATCGCGTCGCGGACCGATTCACCCTGCAGCCGCCGGCGGTTGGCACGCCACAGCAGCTTGTTGTCCTCGTCGGACTCCATCGCTTTCGCATGCACCGGGTTGTGCTCTTCATCCACCTGAGCCGACTGCCGGTAAGTGGCGGACGTCAGTATCAACCGATGAATGTGCTTGAGCTGCCAGTTCTTCGCGACCAGTTCACTGGCCAGCCAATCCAGCAGTTGAGGATGAGTTGCCGACTGCCCCATCGCTCCGAAATCGTTCGGTGTGCCGACGATGCCGTTGCCGATGTGTTGCTGCCAGATGCGGTTGACGATGACGCGCGCGGTCAGCGGATGAGTCGGTTGAGTCAGCCAATTCGCGAGCTTTGACCTGCGCCCCGCCTTCGTTGCAGCACTGCTGACGAGATTGACCTGCTCAGCACCGCCGAGGAACTCAGGCGGTCCCGACTGCACCTGCCCCTTGTTCGGAGCACGCAGCAGACCGGTCGATAGCACGAACGTCGTCGGCGCGGTCGGCTCGGAATCAACAATGCTGGTCGTGGTGGGCAGCGGTTCGGGCTTGAGTCGATCAAACTCCCTCAATTGTTTGTCGAGTTCATCCCAGCGAGCCCGTTGCGGTGCTTCGAGTCGCAAGTGTGCTCGGCCATACCTGCGATTCAAATAGCGGCTGCACAGATGGCAGAGCTGTTGTTGCAGGGTCGTCCGCTGTTCGGGTGGTGTTGCGAGGGCTGCTTGAGTTTCCGCGTCATAGGTCTCGGCGATCTCCGCGTGAATGGTCGCTCGATGCTGCTTCACGAGCTCGTCCATCTCCGCGCGGATGGCAGTCGTTGCCTGCTCCCACTCGCGCGTGCGACGATCGAATTCGGTCTGTTCGGGCGGAGTCGCGATCACCCGTTCCTGAGGCAGCATCGGAGCGAACGTGGCCTGCAGGCGGTAGAAGTCGGTCTGCTTGATGGGATCAAACTTGTGATCGTGACAGCGGGCACATCCGACGGTCAGCCCCATGAACGCCAGACTGGTGACATCGGTTACGTCATTCAAAATGTCCTGCCAGCTTTGCCGCATATCCGACGCGACCGAGTCTTCCGGATAAAGCCGCAGGAAGTTGGTGGCGACGACGGCCTCCGCGTTGCCGGGTTCCAGTTCGTCACCGGCCAGTTGCTGGCGGATGAAGCGATCATAAGGCAGGTCGTCGTTGAGCGACTTGATGACGTAGTCTCGATAGCGGAACGCCGTCGTGCGGGGTGAGTCCGATTTGAAGCCGTCGCTCTCCGTGAAGCGGACGACATCCAGCCAGAACTGAGCCCAGCGTTCGCCGTACTGCGGCGAGTTCAACAACTGCTCGATCAACCGTTCAAACGCATCGATCGACTGATCGGCCAGGAACGCAGCCTGCTGTTCGGGAGTCGGTGGCAGGCCCCACAAGTCGAAAGTCGCTCGCCGCAAGAGCACCAGCTTCGAAGCTTCGGCACTCGGTTGCAGCTTGTGCTCTTCGAGTTTGTGGAGCACGAAGTGATCAACCGGTGTGCGGTTCCAATCCTGGTTTTGCGTCGTCGGAGGTTCGGGCCGGGCCAGCGGCTGAAAGGGCCAGTCACCGCTGCTGAAATCATCGGCAGAGGCGATGGTTGCCACACTGCTGAGCGCAACGAGTCCGATCAGGCTGAGCGCCCCGGCAAGCAAACTGCGCGCGAAACTGGCAATCACATGGAGACCTTCAGCATAGAGGGGGAAATTCGTACTGAAGACGTCGCGTCAAATTTTCAAAGTCGGTGCAAAGTCGGCGGGCATCTGGCCCGATGCCGGTTGGAAGAAACAGCACGACGAACAGGTGATTCGAACTGCGGAAATCGGGCATCCTGCTCAGAAAACAGGCGGTTCGAAGCCGACGGAAGCCAGTCTGCGCCAAGGCTGTGTGTGCGAGTGGGTCCGACGGCGAACAATCACGCGGAGAAAATGTGGAGGGTCAGTCAGGTAGGGATCTGGGGAGGTCAAAAACACGGATCATCAGCATATGAGCGAACATTGCCGAATCAAGCCCTCGTTCGGCGTCTCCGTCACGCGAACACGCCAGAGGCGGGAAAATGCCGCGAACAGAGGGGCTCAATCCCTCAACGTCGAAAACGCACGGGCTGCTGACGCATTAAGTGAGTTCGGCATCCGCCGCGAAGAACTCGCGGAGATTCTTGAGAACCGACTTGGCTCGCAGCTGAAAGTGGTCGGCATTGGTGGCCCAGCCGATTGGCGCGATGCGCACCTGGATCTCCACCAGCTTGCTGGCGCCGCGAGAAACGGTGCTGCGCTCGTCGCCGAACTCCAGCACCACCTCGACCGGCTGACGCTCGGGCGTCGATCCCCAGAACGGCACCATGCCTCGGCTGCCGATCCGCAACAGCACACGCTTGTCCGTGACTTCGCCGATCTTCGCTTTGTACTCATCGACGAACGCCCGCACCTTGTAAACGATCATGCTGGACGTCACGCAGGCGTGGATTTTCGTTTCAAACTTGCGGGTGCTGCCGGTCACCTTCGGCGGATTGACCATATTGGGATCCGCCTTACGCAGTTGCTCGCTGGTCAGCCGGCTGGTCTTGTTACGACCGCTGTGCTTCGACATGTAGAGGGCTTTGTCCGCGCGCTGCAGGACCGTGTCCGCGGTATCACTCGGTTCTACTTCCGTCACACCGAACGATGACGTGATCCGGAACTCATTCGATTTCACGACGCGTGCTTTCGCGATCGCGTTTCGCAGGCGCTCAGCGCGGTTGTACGCCTCCTCGATTTTCGTATCCGGGCACAGGATCACAAATTCTTCACCGCCGTACCGTGCGACGAGCTCTCCTGAGTAGGTCTCATGCTGCAGCAGGCGCGCCAGGCTTACGAGCACTTCGTCACCGGCCGCGTGACCGTAAGTGTCATTGGCACGTTTGAAGTGGTCGACATCCAGAAAGATGATCGAGAACGCCTTCTCACAATTCGTCGCACGATACTCAGCCATGCGCAGGTCGAGGTGAATCTTCAATTCGCCGCGATTGGCCACATGCGTCAGTGCGTCGCGACTGGCCATCAACCGCAGATCGCGGTCGCCTTCCTTCGTGTTGCGGCCGGACAGGTCGCGAATGATCTCAGCAAAGCCATGCAGCTTGCCAGACTGATCCACCAGCGGCATGGTCTGCACTTCGACGGGATGCCATTGATCCCCGGCCTGCTTCATCAGTAGTTCGTTCGTCTGTGATCGCCCCGACTCGGCAACTCCGAAGACTGGATAGTCCTGCGGCTTCAGAGCTTCGCCGTACTTGCTCTTATACTCAATATAATTCCCGATGAACGAGCCGTTTGTTTCTCGCCAGTCACGCCCCAGCAAACGCGACAGACCGGAACTCCAGACGCGAACCTGGCCGTCGGGGCCGGTAATATGAAAGCCGTCGTAGAGGCTTTCTAATAGATACAAGTACGAAAACACCTGACACACCGAACCGGCTTCTGTGATCTCATCGCCCGACAGATTGTACGGCGGCTGCTCGGCGTAGAGTTGTTCCGGAACACCGTTGAATTCAAACCAGCGAACCAACGCCGCGATCACGTTGCCGTCGTACTGCGAACCAGCTCCGCGATACAGGATTTCCAAAGCTTCTTTATGTGAATAGCGGTCGCGGTAGACCTGCTTGGTCACCAGTGAGTCATACGCATCGATGACCGCCAGAATGCGGGCACCCTGATGAACTTCGCTGCCGATCGCGCGGAAGCCGTGCGACGCTCCGTTAAAGTGCACCGGCATCTGACTGACGATCTGCACAATATCATCGTGTGCACCACAGGCCTGCAGCACGTCGCTTGCAATTTCGTCAATCAAGGTCATCAACTGCGTTTCTTCCGGAGCCAGTCGGCCCGGCTTGTGCAGAATCAGATCCGGAATACCAATCTTGCCAATATCATGCAGCAGGCAGGCAGCTTCCAGAATTTGTAATTCGGTGCCTTCCCAACCCAGGTACTGCGCGACGGCTACGCCCAGCGAAGCCACCCGCCGGCAGTGATTCACAATGTTCGCGTCACGGTACTGCAGCGCCAGCATCAGGCTGCGCAACGCGCCGCGTTCAATGAGCGCATTCCAGCCAGTCGTTTCGTGGTTTTCTTTGGCCAGCGAAATGAGATCCAGCAGCAGGCGCGACGAGTTCATCGGATGCGACTGCGCCGAGTTCGGTGCGGCAGCATTTTTGGCAGACAGGACTTCTTCGACGAGCATCGAACTTCCCCCGGCTTGGACTCTCAGCAAGAACGCCGACTCGATCCCGGACGCCCGTGGCAACGGGCGCACCGTCCCGATTGGCGCAAGCTACCTCCAAACCTAGGTCACAGTTCTCAACCGTCAAATCGGCATTTCCGCTCGCAGGGCCGCAAACCCGTCACAACCGCGCCAGATCGGTGTCTGGTGTCCGTCGGCTATCTGGCGAGGTCTCACGGCCACCGGCCGGCAGCGAGGGTTCCGGAGCCGACTTTTGAGATTGCATATCCTTTAATTCCGGCATTTCGGTCATGATGTCCGTAGGTCAAGTGACGGAACATCGCCCGCAAAGACTGCACTCGGAGCCACCTCGCACCCGCACCATGATTCCCTAGAACCGAGGTTCAACATGCCCAGCGTTCATGGACTTCTGGAAACTGCGTTATATGTAAAGGATGTTCATAAAGCGGCCAGCTTCTACAGGCAGTTGTTTCAGTTCGAGACGCTGCTTTCCTCTGAGCGGCTAGTGGCACTGGATGTCGTCGGCCGCAATGTGCTGCTGCTGTTCAAGGAAGGGGCGACGAATGAACCCTTCAAGACTGACTGCGGAATGATCCCCGGTCATTCCGGCAGCGGGCAGAACCACCTGGCGTTCTCGATCGCGGCGGACGAAGTCCAAGCCTGGCGCGAGCGTCTGGAATCCGAAGGCATTCGGATCGAAAGTACCGTCCACTGGGAGCACGGGGCTAAGAGCCTCTACTTCCGCGATCCTGATAGGCACCTTGTGGAACTGATCACTCCGGGTTTCTGGCGGACCTATTGATCCAGTGTTGTGCTGGTTCTCATCACGGTGAATCGCTTCACTCCGGCTCAACGGCCTCCTTCAGAAAGGGTCTCCATGCGTTATCTGCTCTTGGCGCTGAGCTTCTGCCTTATTGTTTTGCAGGCCGCGTCGGCTGATGACGCTTCACGGCGACCGCCAAACATTGTCTTCATCATGGCGGATGATCTCGGGCGAGGTCACTGCGGTTGCTACGGTCAGACGAAGATCCGCACGCCCAATATCGACAGGCTGGCGGCGCAGGGCATGAAGTTCACCGAGTTCTACTCCGGGGCGAATGTGTGTGCTCCGTCGCGGAGCGTTTTGATGACCGGCCTGCACACCGGACACACGCCCGTGCGGAATAACGGACTCAAGCGGTTTCTGTATGACGAAGACACGACCGTCGCCGAAGTGTTGAAGGCTGCGGGTTATGTCACTGGTGGCTTCGGTAAGTGGGGTCTGGGTGATACGGACACTCCCGGCGTGGCACTCAAGCAGGGATTTGATACCTGGTCCGGCCAGTATAGTCAGGTGCACGCTCATTTTTATTACCCATTCTTCGTGATGAAAGATTTGCAGAAGTTGCCGCTGCCGGAAAATGAGGGCCAGAAGCGTGGACGCTACGTGCAGGATGTCATTCATCAGCACGCGCTGGAGTTTATAACGAATAACAAAGACCGTCCGTTCTTTGCGTATCTGCCCTATATCATGCCGCACGTGGAACTGATCGCCCCGGCTGAAGCCCGCAAGGAGTATGAAGGCAAGTTCCCGAAGCTGGAGCGTAAAGATCCGCGACCGGGCTATCTCGGCTCGGATGATGCGCATGCGGAATTTGCAGGCATGGTCACCTATCTCGACAAGCTCATCGGAGAGGTACTGACGACGCTCGATCGGAACGGGCTGACGGACAACACAATTGTGTTTTTCACATCCGACAACGGTCCTCAGCCCGGCGCCTGGACGGACATTTTTGTTGATTTCTTCGACGGCAACGGGCCGTATCGCGGCGCGAAAGGCAATTTCTACGAAGGTGGTATTCGAGTTCCGTTCATCGTGCGCTGGCCCGGTCGGATTCAGGCGGGGTCAACCAGCGATTTCGTAGGCTATTTTGCTGACGTGATGCCGACCCTTGCTGAGCTTGCCCGCGCGGATGCTCATCTTCCCAAGCAGGTTGATGGTCTCTCGTTTGCTCCGACACTGCTTGGTCAGGCTGACAAGCAGAAGGTTCATGAATACCTCTACTGGGAAGCTGCCGGTCAGAAGCAGGAGATTACTCAGCAGGCCGTTCGCTGGGGGCACTGGAAAGCGGTTCGGAATCAGCCCAACGCGAAGTTCGAACTCTATGACCTGCGCACCGACGCGGGCGAGGAACGTAACCTCGCCGGGGAATCCACAGACGTCATGCGGCGTATCACGGCGATCTGCGAAGAAGCTCACTCTCTCGAACGCAAGTACGGCCTCGCCACTCCGGAGAGTGCCAAAGATTATGTGCGGTGAACTGCTCAAGCAGGGGGCCGGTCATGCCGCCCGAGACTGGCCGGCGTGGCTGGAAGCGACGTCTGGCTGGGATGGCGTCAGTGCGGGTTGACGCGTGGGGTGACGCAACGAGTGGTAGAAGGTGCGCGCCCCTTTAAGGGCGATGGCTGCCAATTGACCTGGATCGTCCCAAGGCACGTTCGCCCAGGAGACGGCATTGCTACCCGGCAGCCAGCATCGCAACTGCTGCCCATCTCGCGTTCGCAGGATGTAAGCCATGTGAAGCGGGAAGTAGCAGTAGACGCCGTCGAAAACGCGCTGAGAATTCACCGCTGGCAGCGGCAATGAGGGTCGAACGGCGCGTCCCTGCTGAGATGTGAGTTCCGCCGGATCGCTCGTGCCCAGCAGGGTACGCAGCGCCTGCACAACATCCACTCCGGCATGGGCAGCAACGCCGAAACCAGATGGAGTTCGCGGGTGGAACTCGATCAAGTGCAACGATCTCGTGCGCTCGTTCCAGATCCAGTCAAAACCACACAGGCCGCGATAGCCGGTGGCGCTCGCCACCTGCTCGACCAGCCCTGCCATTTCCGGCATACGGGCGATGTGGCGAGCACACGAAGGCCCGAATGGTCCATGCGTCGTCACGGCCTTGAACGAGGAACACGAAGCCAGCACGCGACCGTGATCCAGCACCAGTTCGGTCACGCCGGAAACGCCGGGCAGAAACTCTTCCACGATGAACTCCGCCGGACGGAGCAGCCCGTTCCACGCGGCCAGAACATCGGCCGCAGTCGAGACCATTCTTACGCCCGTACCGCCCTGCGCGCCGTCGACTTTCAACATCGACTTGCCGTGATGATGAACCCAGGCCTGGGCACTGGCGATGTCCCGAAACACGCTGCCTTGAGGCAGATCAATGCGTCCCTGAGCCCAGCGTCGAAACTGCGTTTTTGATGAGCAAGCCGCAGCCGTTTCTTGTGGGATGCAGGTCAACTGCGAGGGATGGTCACCCTGTTCCGCGAGCAGTTGCGCGACATCTTCCCGGCAGTGCACCACGAGCGCCAGTTCATCCTGATGGCGAGCGTAGAACGCGGCAATTTGTTCTGCCGCAGTGGCCGTATCGATCGCCAGCGACTCGCGACGAGACACGTAACGTGACCAGCGCATGGGTTGGCCGGGGGGAGCCATCAGGACGACGCGGGCTCCTGCTTCCCAGAGCAGTCGGATCGGTGCCTGAGGCAGATAAACTGATTCGTCGGCGACGACGAGCACCCAGTTGGATGGTCCGTTCCACATCTGCGACACGAGCATTCTCCGTCAAAAAAACTGCAGCCGGTACGATCGTTATCGTCAGACCGGGCAGTGTCGCAGGACGAATGTCGGTGCGCAGTGAGGCGCGTACGGAGGACTACTCCTTAAGGTTGCCCTAACCGGCAAGGTTTATCAGCTAGCAGAATCGTCGCTGGGCGAGGCTGTGGTGCGATGGCTTCAGGTTGAGCAACTCTGGCCGCCAGCAGTGGTTGGTATCTGATTCCAGGGCATACGGCCCAGCAGGATCGCCATGCCGCAGGTGTCGGTCACTCCGGCGAAGATCAGGCCAGCACCGACGAATGCCGACAGTCCGATCCAGCGCGGATCGACGAAGTAGCCCAGCACGGCACCGGTCAGGACGAGGGTTCCCGCTGCGATGCGAACTTGTCGTTCCAGCGAAATCGCCTTCTTGCCGCGCACGACGTCCAGGCCCGCCTGCTCGCAGGCTGATGTCCCACCTTCGACGTTCACGACTTCAGTGAAACCGGCGGCGATGAACTTTTCGCAGGCCTGCTTGCCGCGCGTGCCGGCTTTGCAGATCAGATACAACGGCTCGGACTGTCGAGTGCCGCGATCTGCCTGTACGGACTGCGGGTTGAGAGAGTCCAACGGTACGTTGCGGGCGAACGAGACGTGCACCTCGCGAAACTCGACTGGCGTGCGTACGTCGATCAGGTCTATGGGTCGGCCAGCCTGATGGAGTTCTCGCAGTTGCTGAGGTGTAATTGTTTGAACGGCCATGAATGCCTCCGGTGCGTTTGCCGCGGTAATGGAATTGTTTCAGCGAATAGATCGACTTGTCGGAAGCTGGCGATCTGTTGGTGGTGAGAAGGTTATTTTCCGGTTCCGAATCGTTGTTCGATGCAGGCCATGATGTTTTCGAGGTGTGGCTCAACCACCTGGTAGTAAACCCTGCGGCCCGACTTCTCGCTGTCCAGAAACCCGCAGCGCTGCATGAGTCTCAGATGCTCGGAAGCCATCGGGCTGGGGATTTCGCAGGCGTCCGCCAGTTCGCCCACCGTGTATTGCCCGCGCAACAGCATCTGCACCATCCTCAACCGATGGGGATGAGCGAGAATCTTCAAGCACTCGGCAGCTTGTTCGAGAGCCGCCAGATCCGTAAGCGTTCGCGGCGTTGATGCGGATCTTGGCTTCGCCTTGGCGATATGAGTGGGCACGGTCCATTCCTTTGAACTGATGATATGTCGGAATCTATCGACATGTCAATGTGCGGGAATGAAAGGCCGCCGGGCGATTGTTCGGAAAGCATGCAGCAAAGTCGCCTTCATGTCCTCTGGGCTTCTGGTGAAGGCGCGGGTGGGGCAACAGGCTCGTACTTGCTGTAGACTGCGGATGCCAACAACAACGCGAAGAGGAAGGTCATCGAGATCTGGCCGAGATTCAGCGGATGGAGAATGTCTCTCCATAGCTCCCAACTGCGGGCGGGGATGCAGCTCCGTACGAGTCGCTCGAACCAGCCGACGGGTGAGTAGTTCTCTGCGTACATTCTGGTCAACCGGCGTTCGATGTAGTGACCTGGAGATTCGGGGACGCCGCTCTTGCCTGGGAGCGACAGTCGTCCAAGTTCCTCAAGGCATTGATACCAGTAGTCTCGAATCCGCTTGTCCCTGGCGTGGGCTCCGTGAACCCAAAGCGAGAAGGAAAAAACAAACACGAGGAAAATGAAGAGGCTGATGATCATTGTCACGAAGACAAACCAGAGCGGCGGGTTCCACTTCTCGGACCGGAGGGCCAACCCGCTTGCGGTGCCTAGCGACGTCCATACCGCGAAGCAGATCTTCCATTCATAGCTACGGCGTTGATCGAAGCGGTTATGAGCGTCTTGGGCCAGCTTCAACATGTAGTCGCACTGCTGGGTTACATTGAGCTGATTGTTCTGACCGCTGAGATTGGCGTCGGTGCTCATGAGATACTGGCCTTGTTAGGCGGACCATGAGGATTTGTTAGAAATGATGCGGACTGCGGTCTATTAGTGTTCATGCATTGTCTTATGAAATAAAGGCCACAAGCGGTTGAATCTTGAAAGACTGGCCTACGGAAAAACCCTCGCCTGAGCGTGATTGGCGAGTAAGTCGGAGCGCTTGAGTGACCGATCTGGCTGAACTGTGGCCGTTCCCGTCTCGCGAAAGCTCCGCGGGGGAGTACACTCATCGCCGACTGGAGCAAGTCGTATTGCCGTGTCGAAAGCATGTAACGCGCTCAAGCGTCACCGGGCTTCCGACAAACCACGATTTTTCCGGAGTTCAACGCATGTCTCTGCCATCGCTGCAACATCCGCGCGTGTCTCGCCGCCAAGCCGTTCAGGCCGGATCGGTTGGATTGCTGGGCCTCGGCATGAACCATCTGCAGGCGCTGCAGGCGGCTGAGACCGCTCCGAAGTCGGCGACTGCGCGAGCTGTCATTTACGTGTTCCTGAGCGGCGGATTGGCTCAGCAGGACAGCTTCGATTTGAAGCCGGATGCGCCGGATAACATTCGCGGCGAGTTCTCTCCAATCATGACTCGCACGCCGGGCATTCAGATTTGCGAGCACCTGCCGCTGCTGGCTCAGCGCAGCCATTTGTGGTCGCTGTGTCGTTCGTTGACGCATCCGTCGAACGATCATTCGGGCGGGCATCACATCATGATGACCGGACGGTCGCTGTTGCCGCCGACGTTCAATGCCAGCAAGCCCATGCCCGAAGATTGGCCGTGCATGGCCGCGATTGCCGGCGATCAGAAGGCTTCGCGCAACAACCTGCCGCCAGCGGTTGTGCTGCCCGAGAGACTTATTCATCGGACGGGTCGCGTTATCCCTGGACAGTTCGCGGGCATGATGGGGAGTCATCGTGATCCGTGGTTCATATCGGCGTCGCCGTTTAACTCGAAGACATACGGGGCGTTTCCCGGATATGAGTTTCACCATGCCGACGGTGTGCAGAAAACGGATATCAAGTTTCAGGCTCCGCACCTGGCGCTGCCTGAGCAGCTCAGCATGGGGCGTCTCGGTCGTCGGTTCGACCTGCTGGGATCGATCGAGCAGCAGCAGCGGCAACTGGAGCAGTACGCCAGCACGGAGCAGTTTGATCGCTATCGGCAGGGTGCGATTTCGTTGCTGACCGATGCCAAAATCAAAGCCGCGTTTGACGTCGTGAACGCCGACGACAAGACGCTGGAGCGTTACGGTCGCAACGCATTTGGCTGGTCCTTGCTGATGGCTCGCAAGCTTGTGGAAGCAGGCGTCAGTCTGGTGCAGGTCAATCTCGGCAACAACGAGTCCTGGGATACGCACGGCAACGCGTTCCCCAATCTCAAGAACTACCTGTTTCCGCCGACTGATCAGGGGCTGAGCGCTCTGCTCGACGATCTGCAGCAGAGCGGTATGCTGGATTCAACGTTGATTGTGATGGCAGGAGAGTTCGGCCGGACGCCGCGGATCTCGGGCCTGCCACAGCACTACAAGCTGCCGGGTCGCGACCACTGGGGAGCAGTGCAGTCCGTCTTCTTTGCTGGTGGCGGCGTGCAGGGCGGGCGAGTGATTGGCTCATCCGACAAGAATGGTGGGTACCCGGCCGCGGATCCTCAAAAGCCTGAGAACATGGCCGCGACGATCTACGAAGCTCTCGGCATCCCGCGAGAGGCGATGTGGAAAGACGATCTCGGTCGACCGCACCACATCTACTACGGCGACCCCATTCGCGGCCTGACCTGAGAGTGGCAGTTGGTCATGTTTGAACTGACTCAGGTTTTGACGGCCGATCAGTGCGTGCTGCACGGTGCCGTTTCGTCTGCTGGCGACCTTTCACCATTGGCTTTCGTCCTGATTCACGGGACAGGCAGCAACTTCTACGCGCCGGGAGTCCTCGAGCGCTTCGCTGTTCGAGCGGCCGCCAGTGGAGCTACTGCGTGTCGGATTAACACGCGCGGGCATGACGGCATTGCTTCGATTCCGACAACAAAGAAGTCGCTGCAGGGCGGTGCGACTTACGAAGTCGTCAGCGACTGTGTCCACGACATTGCGGCGTGGTGCGACTGGCTCGCGGAACGCGGACATCAGCGGATCGTCCTGGTCGGGCACAGCATGGGCGGGGTGAAAGCGATCTACTCGCAGGTTCAGGCCCCGCATTCCGCAGTTGCTGCTATTGTCGGCATCTCACCACCGCGCTTTTGTCACCAGCACTGGATGACGCATCCCAAAGCTGATGCCTTCCGCGCGCACTGGCAGCGTGCCGGCGAACTCATTGCGGCGGGTCAGCCGGACGGGTTTCTCGAGTGCACTCAACCGACGCCGTTTCTCGCGACTGCCGCTGGCTTCGTGGAGAAGTATGGCCCGGAAGATCGCTATGACTACCTGCCATTGCTCGGCCAGTTGCGAGTGCCAGCACTGCTGATGGTCGGCAGTGAGACATTGAACTCATCGCCTGCGTTTGACGGCTTGCCCGCGTGGATGGACGCCGCCCGAGCGTCCGCTTCGCAGCTCAGTTTTGAGATCGTCCCCGGCGCCAACATGGGCTATTCCGATCAGCCTGACGCGCCCTGGCAGGTCGCGGAACGATGGCTATCGGCTCTGCCCTCGGCGGCATGATGGCCCGCAATCTGTCTCGCACAAAAACAAAACCCCGAGAGAGACCTGCTCGCTCGGGGTTTTGATGAATTCAGACGGCTGACGAAACAGCCACCGAAAAACGCTCAGCGCTTCGAGAACTGGAAGCTGCGGCGAGCCTTGCGGCGACCGTACTTCTTGCGTTCCACCATACGGTCGTCGCGGGTGAGGAACCCGTGATCGGCCAACCGTGCGTGCAACGAGGGGTTACGGGCTTCGATCGCACGAGCCAGTCCGAGGATCACAGCACCGGTCTGGCCGGTCGTTCCACCACCGCTCGCGCGGACGTGAATGTCGACCTTGTCGCCCACTTCAGCGACCGAGAGAACTCGCATGATCATGTCGCGATCGCGCGGCACGCAGAAGTACTCTTCAAAGCCACGATCGTTGACGGTGATCTTGCCCGCGCCGTCTTTCACTCGCACGCGAGCGACGGACGTCTTACGGCGGCCAGTTCCCAAGCCAGTACCGTTCTTGTCCAGCTTGCCGCGAATGACCACTGGCCGAGCGACAACTTCTTCAGTCGCCGCAGGAGCGCCAGCGCCCAGCGTCAATTCAGGAACCGTTTCGCCCGCCGCAAGTTGCTCTTCGGGAGCCAAATTCGAAGTATCAGTGCTCATGCAAAAACCCAGTTACAAGGAGCCACAATGGCTGCAACAAAGAGAAACTAACTTGGCAAAACGTGCTTCGGGAAATCCTGAGGCTGTTGAGCCTGATGCTCGTGCGTCGGGCCACAGCACAGACGCAGATTCTTGATCATCTCACGGCCCAGACGGCTCTTGGGCAGCATGCGGCGAACCGCTTCGCGCAAGATCATTTCGGGCTTCTTTTCCCAGACCTGAGCCGCTGTGAAGACACGACGTCCGCCCGGATAACCCGAGTAACGCTGGTAGGTGCGGGTCTTCATCTTGACGGTGAAGTACGGATGCTCGGGATGACGCTCCGGCTTGCCGCTGAAACGCACCTTGTGGGCGTTCAAAACCACAACCACATCGCCGCTCAAAACGTGAGGCGTGTAGTCGGGCTTGTGTTTGCCCATGAGTACTTGGGCAATCTGGGTCGCCAAGCGTCCGACGATCTGACCATCTGCATCAAGGATCAGCCACTGCGGTTTCGCAGTTTCTTTTTTGGTCATCGTCGACCGCTGAGTAAAGTCTGCCACGGCAGGAACCTCTCGAAGTTATCGTTCGAATGTCGCTGAGCTGTCAAAATCCGACAGCATCTGTATCTTTTGGCCCGTTTCGGCAACGGGCGCACAATGTCTAAGTCGCGAAAGGGGGGGCAGGTTAACGAGCACTGGCGTGCGGTTCAACTTGTCGCGCCAAAATCGCTGAGCCCTACTTTTCGGCGATGGCGGTTGCACTGAGCCACGCGAACAGCAGGTTGGTCGCGTTGAACAGCGCGTGTGTGATCACGTTCGCCGCGAAACTCCGCCGCTGCTGGTAGAGATAACCCAAGAGTACCGCCAAAGGCAACAGCGGCACCGAATCTGGCATGCCGTGCACGGCCGCGAAGATCACTGCTGTGGCGATGAGAGCGGCCCTTGGTGGCACGCTGAGTTCCAATCTGGTCTGGAGAACCACTCGGTAGAAGAGTTCTTCATACAGGGGGGCGATGACGGCGGCCGCGAAGAAGACCCAGGCGACTGGTTCGAATGAACTGTTGTTCTGCAGGAACCTCAGCAGCGGGTGCAGGTTGTCGTCTTTTCGCCAAGGCAGGGTTGCGTACCAGATCGCAAAAACTGGGAGAAATGAGAGCAGATAGACGTGCACGCCATCTCGAGCTTGTCTTGTGAGGCCCCTGAGATGGAAGCCGAGAGATTCGGGGGATACCTGCGGGTGCGTCACTAACAGCAGCAGCACGGCCAAGCCAATCAAGGAGCGGAACAGGCAACCGGTCTGCAGTGCAGACAGTTCGATCGCCGTCGTGGTGCTGGTTGTTACGTGCAGCACGTTGACGAGGCTCGGAAAGATGCTGGCGCAGACCAGAACGACCGCTGCCCAATGCACCACCGGAGTCCGTTGCGGTACCGGTTCAAGGAGAGTTTGGCCGCGCATCAATCGCGGCACGCTCCTCAACCAGCAGGCCAGGCTGGCCACCATCAGGCAGCCGGTGATGACAATGACGGATGTCGGTTCGTCACTCATGTGGCCAGTCAGGTGAAGTTAGAACGGAGTCGAAGTAAGGGACACCCAGCATGTCAGGAACGCGACTGCAGGACAATCTTGGTCATGATCACACCTGGCTGCTGCTCTCATGGCAGGGAACCGGTCTGTTCGGTCCGAAACACCGGTCACTCTTCTGAATCTTCGCCGCCGTGAACCTGTTTCAAGGTTCCCGCGATCCCCGCCATCAAATGTGTCGCAAAAGTCACAATCAGCAAGCGGGAGGGAACGCGCTATCGCCGGAGGGTATTTCTACCTGTCGTCGTCGGAATGGTCAGAAGAGTGAGAGAGTTCGGTAGCCATGGTTCGAGCCACCGAACCGGCAGGACAGCTTGCGGCAGATACCTCAGATGCACCCCTTCACGAACTCCCAAACCGCACCTACGAGGATTATCGACGAAGCTAGTACGACGTTGCGTAGTGTGTCACTGCGCGCCCAGTTTTCGTCACGCAAGGGTTGGAACACAAGCGCTCTCTCGAACGGCGTCATCACGAGCACGCATGTCTTTCAGCCAGGTTCGCAAGTTCCACGTTCTCGAGCGGAGTTGTAGGGCCCAGGCAAGGTATCAGGCCTCGGCTGTTACGAACTCAACTCGTGCCCGTTTACCGGGGCGCGTGGAAGGATTTGGATTCCGCATCACCCCGATGCGAAAGCCAACAAGGAATTGCAATGTCCAGAGACCTCTGGAATCGCTCCGTTTGGGACTCCTTCGCCTCTCGATTGAAGAGCCTCATCAAGCCGATGAAGCGTCGTCGTCGGCACTTCACGTTCTCGCTGCCCAGCCGTTCGGTGCAGACGAGTGACGTACTGGAAGAACGCATTACGCCGGCGATCGGTGTGGCTTTCTCTGGCGGTGCCTTGTCCATTACGGGCACCACGGCCGCTGACGCTGTCACGATCAACGCGACGTCTACCGGTACTGAAGTCAAAACCGGGTCGACGCTGATCAGTAAGGTGTCGAACGCGACCTCCAGCAATATCACGACCATCAACTATGCCGGTGGTGCGGGTAATGACACGCTGGTGGTGACCGGCGTGACCTCGGCGGTGACGGTCAATATGGCCAATGCCGAACAGTTGACGATGAACGGCAACAACCTGACCGTCGTGACCAACTGCCCGATCGCGTTTGGCGCGGGCAACGTGACCGGCACGTTGACCGTCAACGCGGGTGGCAACGTGACCGACGTTGGCAAACTGGTCGTCACCGGCAAGACGACCATCAACGCGGGCACGAACAACATCACGCTGGATACGGCGGGTGGTGCGTTCGGTCAACTGGTGCTGACTGGTGCCAATGTGCAGGTTATTGAAGGTGCTGATACCGATATTGGTAATTCAACAATTACCGGTACGTTCCAGTTGACCTCCAGCGGAAACGTCATTGATACCGGCGTGCTGGCTGTTTCGGGAACGACCACGATCGCTGCTGCGTCCAAGAATATCACTCTGGATAATGCGACGAACTCCTACGGCACACTGGTGTTGACCGGCTCGAACATCAACATCGCCGAAACCGGTGCGACGGATCTGGGTAATGTGACAGCGACCGGCACGCTGACGGTGCTTTCCACTGGCGCCATCACCGACAGCGGTAAGGTATCCGCGACCGGTATTACGAACATCAACGCGGGTTCGAACGCGATTACACTGGATACCAGCAACAACACGTTCGGCACGCTGGTTCTGACCGGCGGCAACATCCGCGTGGTGGAAGCCGCGGCGATGGATCTGGGCGCGACGACGGCCACGGGCACGTTCAACGTGAGTTCGACGGGTGCCATTACGGATACCGGCAAGCTCACTATCACTGGTAACACGACGTTTAGCGCACCCGGCCAGGCAATCACCCTCGATCAGGCGACGTCCGTGTTCGGCTCGCTGACTTTGACCGGCGCGAATATCTCGATTATCGAGGGTGCTGCTTCGGATCTGGCGGCGGTAACGGCTTCAGGCACGTTCAGCCTGACGTCGACCGGCGCGATTACGGATTCTGGCACCCTGGCCATTACCGGCATCACCACGATGAAGGCGGCCGGTCAGCCCATTACTCTGGATAGCGCCAATTCGACGTTCGGCACCCTGTTGCTGACGGGCGCCAATGTGTTGATTGTCGAGAACGCCGCGACGGACATCGGCTTGAGTGCCATCAGCGGCACGCTCAGTATTACTTCAGCCAGCAACGTGACGGACTCGGGCAAGATCTCAGCTTCCGGCGCAACCACTATCACCGCTGGAACGAATAGTGATATTACGATTGATACGGCCGGTGGGTTGTTCGGCACGCTGGTGCTGACCGGACGCAATGTGCGCATTGTGGAAGCTGCAGCGACGGACCTGGGCGGGGTTACCGCAACCGGCACTTTCCAACTGACGACGACCGGAGCCGTGACAGATTCTGGAGTCCTGGCGATCACCGGCACGACAACCATCGGTGCCGGATCAGCTACCGTCACGCTGGATAATGTCAGTAATACGTTTGGCACGATTCTGCTGACCAGCGGTGCCGCGACGCTCGTCGAGAACGCGCCAACTGATTTCGGCGCGAGCACAATCAGTGGTGCGCTCAGCGTGACATCGAACGGCGCCATTACCGATTCCGGCAAGATGAGTGTCACCGGTCTGACCACATTGAACGCGGGTGCGAACAATATCACGCTGGATACGTCGGGCGGCGTGTTCGGTGCGCTGGCGTTGACGGGAAACAACGTCACGCTGGTGGAAGCAGCTGCTTCGGATCTGGGTGCGTCGACGATTGGTGGCAACCTGACGCTGACCTCCTCGGGCGCGGTCACTGACTCGGCCGACGTTGTGGTCGCTGGAATCGCGACGGTCAACGCGGGTGCGAATGACGTCACCCTGAACTCGGCGAACAACAAGTTCGGCACGTTGGCTCTGACAGGCAAGAACCTGACCGTTGTCGAACTGGATGCCACGGAACTCGGCGCGACGACCGCGTCGGGCACACTGACCGTCACCTCTGGCGGCGATGTTACCGACACCGGCAAGCAGACGGTCGCGGGCAAGCTGACGATCAGCGCCGCTGGCCAGGATATCACGCTCGACACCAATACAAACACTTTCGGATCAGTGGCGCTGACCGGGCTGGACGTGATCCTGGTGGAAGCTGGCGGCACCGATTTCGCGGCTTCGACCGTGACTGGTTCGTTAACGCTGACGGCCACTGGTGCCGTGACAGACAGCGGTAACGTGAACGTCACCGGTATTACGACCGTCAGCGCCGCCGGTCAGGCCATCACGCTCGATCAGACGGCCTCGCGCTACGGCACTTTGAGAATGACCGGAGCCAGCGCGAAGATTTCGAACAATGCGGCTCTCGTGCTGGGTACCAGCACAGTCTCCGGCACTCTGACGGTGACCGCCCCCGGTGTGACTGACTCGGGCAAGCTGGTCATTGGTGGAGCGGTCGCGATCACGTCAACGGCCCAGCCGATCACGCTGGATGATCCCGCGTCGACGTTTGGTTCCCTGACCCTGACCGGTGCCGCGATCACGATCGTGGAAGCCGCCCCGGTGGATCTGGGCAACGTCACCGCGACAGGTGGTTTGTCAGTCACATCGACCGGCGACATTACCGACACGGGCAAGCTCGTTGTGACCGGTGCCACGACCTTCAACGCCGGTGCCGCCAACATCACGTTGAACTCGGCTGGCTCGGTGTTCGGTGCGTTGAGCCTCACTGGTAACAACGTGCTGTTGATTGAAGCATCCGCTTCCGATCTCGGAGCGAGCACGATCGGCGGCACGTTCTCACTGACCAGCACGGGTGCCGTGACGGACTCGGGAGCTGTGAATGTCACGGGTGCCACCACCATTATCGCCTCTGCCCAGAACATCACACTCGATGTCTCGGCGAACACGTTCGGCACGCTGACTCTGACCGGCAAGGATGTGACGATCGTTGAAGGCGAAGCGACGGATTTGGGTAACGTCACGGCGACGGGTATCCTGAATCTGACATCGGCCGGAGCCATCACGGATACCGGCGCGGTGATCATCACTGGTAACACCACGCTGAACGCGGGTGTGAATGCCATTACGTTGAATTCCGCGACGAACGCCTACGGTCCGTTGAACGTCACGGGTTCGAATGTGACACTGGTTGAGACCGGTCCGACAGCCCTGTCGGCAGTGACTGCCAGCGGTAACTTCACGCTGACCACGTCGGGTGCGGTGACTGATACCGGTACGGTGTCGGTTGCGGGTACTGCGACGATTGGAGCGGGTACCAACGCGGTGACACTGGATACCGCGACGAACAAGTTCGGCACCATTGCCACGACGGGTGGCGTTGTGATTGTCGCAGCGACAGGTGCGGTTGATCTCGGAACGACGTCGGCCACGGCCCTGACCGTGACTGCGAGCGGTGCGATTACGGACTCGGGCAATGTGACGGTGACCGGTGCCGTGACTGTCACGTCCAGCACCAGCGACATCACGATGAACTCGGCGGGCAGCACGTTTGGCGCTGTGAAGCTGAACGCTGTCAACGCCACCCTGGTTGAGAACGCCGCGACGGATCTGGCCGCGGTTACCACATCCGGTGACTTCACACTGACATCGGCTGGTGCGGTGACTGACTCTGGCACGTTGAACGTGACGGGTAACGCCGCGGTGACAGCCACCGGCCAGAACGTGACTCTGGATACGACAGGCAATCTGTTCGGCGGCATTCGAGTGGCCGGTTTGAACGTGGCCATCGTCGAGAATGACGCGACCAAGCTGGGTGCTTCCACCATCACGGGAACGCTGACTGTGACCTCGGCGGGTACGATTACGGATTCAGCCAACGTGAACGTCACTGGTACGACCACGCTGCTGGCTCCGAACCGAGTCATCACGCTGGACTCGGTGGGCAACACGTTCGGCACGCTGGTCATCAACGGTGGCAAGGTCACCATTGTGGAAGCCGCCGCGACCGATCTGGGTGCCAGCACGTTTACGGGCGCCTTCCAGTTGACCTCGGGCGGCAACGTCACCGACACCGGTGCGCTGAATATCACTCAGATGACGACCATCAACGCCGGCGCGAACGACATCACGCTGGACGTGGCTACCAATATCCTGGGTGCTCTGGCGCTGACGGCCAACAATGTCACGATTGTGGAGAACGCACTGACCGAACTGGGTGCCTCCACCATCGCCGGCAATCTGACAATTACCAATGCTGTGGGCGGCGTTGCTGATATCGGTACTGTCGCCGTCACCGGCAATACGACGGTCACGGCCACTGGCCGCGACATCACTTTGGATAACCCGACGTCGGTGTACGGCGGCTCGTTCGTCGCGACAGGCAAGAACGTCACGCTGGTGGATGACTCCGCCGTTGATCTGGGCGCGATCACCGCGACTGCGGCTCTGACAGTCACCGGCAGCGGTAATGTCACCGATTCGGGCAAGTTGGATATCACTGGTGCCGCCACGTTCAACGCGGGTGGCAACGATATTACTCTCGATCAGGCCACGTCGAAATTTGGCAGTATCAACTTCACGGGTAACAACGTCGCGATTACCGAAGCTGACGCCACGGCTGTGGGCACGGGATCGGCCGCAGGCACCCTGGGCCTGACCTCAGGCGGCGCGATTACGGACACGGGCGTGATCAGCGTGGCTGGCAACGCCACGATCACCGCCGGTGCCAACGCCATCACGCTGGATACAGCTACTTCGAACTACGGTGGCGACCTGATCCTTACCGGCTCGAACGTGACGGTTGTTGATCACTCGGCTGTTTCGCTGGGCGCGACAACTGCGACTGGCTCGCTGTCGATCACGGCGTCTGGAAACATTACGGACGCGGACACGATTACTGTCGGCACGACGACCACGTTCAATGCTGGCACGGGCGATATCACTCTGGATGAAGCGGCGAACGCTTTCACGGGTGCTTTGCGTCTGACCGGAGCGAACGCGACGCTGACACTGCCGGGCGCGGTCGACTTCGGTACGACGACGCTGAGCGGCACCTTGAACGTCCAGGCCAACGGCGCGGTCACGGATTCGGCGACGGTTATCGTGGCAGGTGGCGTGACGATTGATGCCAGCACGAACGACATCACGTTGAACGAGCTCGCGAACTCGTTCGGCACACTGGTACTGACCGGTGATGACATTGCGATCGTGGAAGCTGAAGCCGTCGTGCTGGGTGCTACAGCCGCCGGTGCGACGCTGTCGATTACCGCGTCCGGTACCGTGACTGATACCGGCACGATTACCACTGTTGGTAATACGACAATTTCGGCCGCTGGCCGCGATATCACGCTGGATGAAACTGCGAATGATTTCGGCGCCGCTGTGGCGATCACTGGAGCCGCGGTTCTGATCGTTGATGCCACTGGTATTGATCTGGGTGCGTCGACGGTCACGGGAACATTCAACTTGTCGACTGGTGGCGCAATTACCGATAGCGGCGCTCTGGCGATCTCGGGAGTCGCGACGATCAACGCGGGTTCCAACAACATCACGCTGAATACGGCGGGCAACACGTTCACGGAACTGCTGCTGACGGGTGCGGACGCGACCATCGTCTCGAACACCGCGATTGAACTGGGTGCGGCCACGCTGACTGGTGACTTCGCACTCACATCGGTCGGAGCTGTGACCAACAGTGGCAACCTGCTGATTTCCGGTAACGCCACTGTGACGGCGACTGGCAAGAACGTCACGCTGGATCAATCAGGTAACACGTTTGGCGGCGCGGTGTCCGTAACGGGTGCGACTGTGATCCTGGTTGATACAGGAGCCACGGACCTGGGTGCGACGACGGCGACCGCCACGCTCACTTTGACGTCAGGTGGCGACATCACGGACAGTGGCACGGTCACCGTGACTGGCGCCGTGACGCTGACTACGCTAGCTGACGATATCACTCTCGATGAAGCTGCCAACGCCTTCGGTACTCTGGTGATGACCGCCGTGGACGCCACGATTGTCGAGAACGCGGCCACAGACCTCGGCCTCACGACGTTGAACGGTGCCTTGAACATCACCAGCGCCGGCAACGTCACCGATAGCGGCGTGTTGTCGGTTGTGGGTGCTCTCGACGTTACCGCTACTGGCAAGGACATTACGCTCAACAGCGTGGCCAACAGCTTCGGCGGCATCATCAGCTTCACTGGTGCCAACGTGATTCTGATTGATACCACGGCGGTGGATCTGGGAACGTCAACGGCCACCGGCACCTTGAATCTGACTTCCGGTGGCGCGGTGACGGACGCCGGCACACTGACCATTGCCGGTACGACGACCATCGGAGCGGTCGGTAACACCATCACCCTGGACGACGCCAGCAATGCGTTCGGCACGCTGGTTATGAGCGGTTCGAATACGCTGGTTGTGGCCTCGGGCGCGGCGGATCTTGGCGCGAGCACGATCACCGGCACGCTCAGTGTGACGGCTGGCGGCGCGATCACCGACAGTGGCACGCTGGCTGTGACCGGCAACACCACACTGGACGCCGGTGCCAACGACATCACGCTCAACGCCGCGAACCATCAGTTTGGCACGTTGATCATCACAGGCAAGGATGTCACCATCCTGGAAAGCGCCGGCACGGATCTGGGCACGACAGCGACTTCCGGTCTGTTGTCGGTCACATCGACCGGTGCGATCACCGACAGCGGCACGCTGACGGTTGTCGGCGCGGCGACCTTCAATGCCGCGACGAACAACATCACTCTGGATGAAACCGCTTCGGCTTTCGGCTCAGTCAACCTGACGGGTGCGGCTGTCTCCGTCGTGGAAGCGGATGCGACAGACGTTGCGGCAGCGACAGTCACGGGTAACTTCACACTGACCAGTGGCGGCAATGTGACGGACAGCGGCACGCTGGCCATCACTGGCAAGCTGACGGTGAACTCGGGTTCGAATGACATCACACTGAACTCGGCGGCTTCGACGTTCGGCACGGTGGTGCTGACGGGTAACAATGTCGCCGTCACCGAGAACGCGGCGACCGATCTGGGCGCCAGTGCGATTGCGGGCACTCTGGCCGTGACCTCATCTGGTGCGATTACCGACAGTGGCGCAATCACGGTCGTCGGCAACACGACGATCACCGCGACGGCCAGCAACATCACGCTCGACCACGCGGGCTCGGCATATTCAGCCCAGTTGGCTTTGACGGGTGCTGTCGTCAGCGCTCGTACCAGTGGCGGTATGGAACTGGGTGCGATCACGGCGACGGGTGCGTTGAGCCTCACCGCCGCCGGTGCGATCAATGACAATGCGACCATCACGGCGGGCGGCACCACCACGCTGACTGCCGGTGTGGGCGATATCACTCTGGATGAAGCCGGTAGCACGTTTACCGGAGCCCTGCTGAGCAGCGGTGCCAACATCACACTGACGTTGCCGGCCGCCGCGAACCTCGGCAACACGACCGCCACCGGCAACCTGACGGTGGTGGCTACCGCCGCGATCACGGACAGCGGCAAGCTGGATGTCACGGGCACCGCGTCCTTCGACGCCGGTACCGCGAACATCACTCTGGATGACACGACCTCGGTCTTCGGCACGGTGCTGTTGAGCGGTGGCGTGATCGCCCTGACCGAAGCCGCCGCGACCGACCTCGGAACATTAACGGCAACAGGCAACTTCACCCTGACTTCGGGTGGAGCGGTGACCGACAGCGGTGCCCTGACGATCGGCGGCGCCTTGAGCGTCACGGCCACAGGCTTTGACATCACTCTGGACGAAGCCGGCAACGCACTGACCGGAGCGGCCACGTTGCGTGGCGATGACATCACGTTCCTGGACTCCAACGCTCTTGATATCGCGGCCGTCACTGCGACGGGCAATCTGTCCGTCACCGCGGGTGGAGCCATCACGGACAGTGGCACGTTGACGGTTACTGGCAACGGTACCTTCGATGCCGGTACGGACGACATCACGCTCGACGTGACTTCTTCGAGCTTCGGCGGCGACCTGGTGTTGTCCGGTGAGGACATCGCCGTGCGTGATAACTCGGCGGCTTCGCTGGGTGCGATCGCCGCCACTGGCTCGCTGGCCATCACGGCCTCGGGCACCATCACGGATACGGCTGCGATCAGCGTGGGTACGACCTCGACCTTCAGTGCGGGTACGGGTGACATCACTCTGGACCACGCCGGCAGTGCGTACACGGGTGCGATCAGCCTGACGGGTACCAATGGTGCCCTCACGATTCCGGCCGCCGTTGATCTGGGCGCGTCCACGTTGAGTGGCACGCTCACGGTGACAGCCACCGGTTCGATCACGGATTCGGGTACGCTGGCTGTTACGGGGACGACCACACTGGATGCTGGCACAAGCGACGTCACTGTCGATAGTGCGGCGAACACCTTTGGCTCGCTGGTTCTCACCGGCCAGAACCTCACGGTCGTGGAAGCGGCCGCGACGGACCTCGGTGCGACGACAGCCACTGGAACGCTGACACTCACGTCGGATGGCGCGGTAACCGACAGCGGTACTGTCACGGTTGCGGGCATCACGACCATCACGGCGACAGGCTACGGTGTCACGCTGGATGATGCCGCAAACGACTTCACTTCAGCGGTGGCTGTGGTTGGTGCGTCCGCCACACTGGTTGATGCCACGGCGATCACACTCGCGGCCTCCACGATCACCGGTAACCTGACGCTGACGGCAGGCGGCGCGGTCGATGACAGCGGCACGCTGGCGATCGGCGGCACGACCACCATTTCGGCCGCGGGCCAGAACATCACACTGGCCGACGTGGCCTCGACGTTCGGTCCGCTGCTGCTCACCGGTGCCAATGTGGCGGTCACAGAAGCCGCCGCGACGGAACTGGGTGCCTCGACCATCACGGGCACGTTCACGCTGGTCACCACTGGCGACGTAACCGACAGCGGCGTGCAGGCGATTACCGGAGCGGTGACCATCACGGCCACCGGCAAGGACGTCACCCTGAACACGGCTGGCAACACCTTCGGCGGCACGCTCACCATCGGTGCCAATAACGTCACGCTGGTAGACACCAACGCGACGGACTTGGGTACGACCACTGCGACCGGCACGTTCACTCTGACCTCGGGTGGCGACGTCACGGATTCCGGAACGCTGGCCATCACTGGCACGACCACCATCACGGCGACCGGCAAGGACATTGTCCTGAACGACGCGTCGAACTCGTTCGGCACTCTGGTGCTGACCGGTAAGGACGCGACCATCGTCGAGAGCGCGGCCACGGATCTGGGTAATGCGACACTGACGGGCGATCTGGATCTGACCTCCGCCGGTGCCGTTACCGACAGCGGTGCCCTGGCTGTAACCGGCGGTGCCACCATCACGGCGACCGGTCAGAACATCACGCTGAATACGGCGACGAACAGCTACGGCGGCACAGTGGCCTTCGACGGTGCCGACGTGGTGCTGCTCGATACCACAGCAATCGATCTGGCGGCTTCCACGGCCACGGGTACCCTGACTTTGACGGCTGGTGGCGCGGTGACTGACAGCGGCACGCTGGCCATCACCGGTGCGGCCACGATCACCGCGAGCGGCCAGAACATCACCCTCGATGAGGCCGCCAGCACGTTCGATGCACTGACTCTGGTGGGTGCGAATGTGGCGGTGACGGATGCCTCGGCAGTGGATCTGGCGGCAGCCACCATCAGCGGCACGCTGACGATCAATTCGACGGGCGCCATCACCGACAGTGGTTCGCTCGCAGTTACCGGCAACGCGACGTTCAATGCTGGCTCGGATGACATCACCCTGAATAATGCCGGTCACACCTTCGGCACTTTGGCCATGACTGGTGCCAACATCAGCGTGACTGAGAATGGGCCGACCGATCTGGGCGTGACGACCGCCAGCGGCACGTTCGGGCTGACCTCGAATGGCGCCATCACTGACAGTGGTGCGCTGGCCATCACGGGTGCTGCCAGCTTCAACGCCGGCACTGCAAACATCACTCTGGACGTTGCGACATCCAGCTTCGGTGCCCTGACATTGGCCGGTGTGAATGTGGCTGTGACTGAGAACGCCGCCACGGACATCGCCGGTGCGACGGTCACTGGCACGCTGGCCATCACATCGACCGGTGTGGTGACTGACTCGGGCACGCTGACTGTTTCTGGCACCACCACGATCAACGCCGGCGCCAATAACATCACGCTGGATGAATCGGGCTCCACGTTCGGTTCGCTGCTGTTGACCGGTGACGACGTCGCCGTGACGGAAGCCGCGGCCACGGACCTCGGTGCCAGCACCATCGCTGGTGACCTGTCGATTGCTTCGAGCGGTGCCATCACCGACAGCGGTGCGGTGAGCGTCGCTGGTACATCGACCATTGACGCGAACACCAACAACATCACCCTGGATCATGCCAGCAGCGTTTACACCGGAGCGATCGCGCTCGAAGGTGGTACGGTGGTGGCGAAGTCCAACTCGGCGATGGCTCTGGGAGTGGTCAGCGCGACCGGCACCTTGACCATCACGGCTGTTGGCAACATCACCGACACCGCCGCAATCACCGCGACGGGGGTCGCCCAGTTCAACGCGGGTACCGGCAACATCACGCTGGACCACACAGGTTCGACCTTCGGTGACGCGATTCGCACCACCGGTGCCAACGTCGCGCTGACCGTGGCATCGGCCGTTGATCTCGGTGCTTCGACTGTCACGGGCACTCTGGACGTTGTTGCCACTGGTGCGATTACGGACTCGGGCACGTTGAGTGTCACGGGTGCCACGCACCTGGATGCGGGTGTGAACAACGTCACGCTCGACTTCGCAGGTCACACGTTTGGTGCCATCACCTTGAACGCGAACGCAGTCAGCATCACGGAAGGTGCGGCGACGGATCTGGGAGCCAGCACGATTTCCGGCAACCTGAGCCTGACGTCGTCCGGTGCTGTGACGGACAGCGGAGCCCTGTCGGTCGGCGGTAACCTCAATGTTCAAGCCACCGGTCAGGCCATCACGCTGGATCATGCGTCGTCCGCCTTCACGGGTACGATCACTCTGAAGGGTTCGAATGTGGCCGTTACCGATGCTGACGGTTCCGACCTGGCCAGCGTTATCGCTACGGGCACCTTCGCGTTGACCAGCGGTGGTGCTGTGACGGATTCGGGTACCTTGACCATCACAGGCAACGCGACCATCACCGCGGGCGCCGGCTCAGATATCACTCTGGATGTGGCAGCTTCGACCTTTGGCGGCACCACGGTAGTCACCGGCACGAATGTGGCGCTGACTGCGGCGGGAGCCGTCAACTTCGGAGCCAGCACCATCGGCGGCACGCTGGAAGTCACCGCTAACGGTAACGTGACGGACTCTGGCGCTCTGGCGGTCACCGGCGATACAACGATCCATGCGTCGGGTTACGCGATCGCTCTGGATTTCGCGACGAACAGCTTCGGCGGCGACATGATCCTCACCGGCACGAATGTGGCCATCACCGACACCACGGCCATCGCGCTGGGTACGACCACCGCGACCGGCACACTGACCCTCATCGCTGGTGGCGACGTGACGGACACGGGCACGCTCTCGGTGACCGGCACCACATCGATCACGGCGACGGGCAAGGACGTCACCCTGGACGACGCGGCCTCGCAGTACGCTCGACTGGATATCGCCGGCAAGAACGTCGCGGTCACCAACGTGGGTGCGACCGTGCTGGGCACGATCACGGCGACGGGTACTCTGGATATCGTGAGCGGTGGCAATGTGACGGACGCAGGCGTCGTCACCGTCACCGGCAACGCGACTGTCGCCGCGGTGGGTAACAACATCACGCTGGATTCTGCGACGTCAGCCTACGGCGGTTCGATTGCCCTCACCGGTGCGAACATCGCTGTGACCGACAACTCGGCGGTCAACCTTGGTGCGACCACCGCGACAGGCAGCTTGAGTATCACGGGTACCGGCGACGTGACCGACAGCGGCACGCTGACGGTCTCCGGCAACCTGACGGTGTCTGCCGCTGGCAAGGACGTCACGCTGGACGAAGCGGCCTCGGCCTTCGATGGTTCGCTGCTGATGACCGCCAAGAACGTGGCGATCACCAACACGCTGGCCACCGACCTCGGCCTGAGCGTCGTGACCGGCACGCTGGATATCACTTCGACTGGCGACATCACCGACGTCGCCAAGTTGACGGTGACCGGTGCGGTCAACCTGAACGCTGGCACGGCGAACGTCGCGCTGGACGATGCCACCTCAACCTTCGCGGCGGCGATCAGTGCGACAGGTGCGAATGTGGACCTGACCGCCAGCGGTGCCGCGATTCTGGGTGCGGTCACCGCGAGCGGAAACTTCAATGTCACCGCGACAGGTGCGATCACCGATACTGGCACCATGACTGTCGGCGGCACGACGACGATGTCGGCCGGTACTGCGGCGATCACGCTCGACAGTGCGGCTTCGGCTTACACGGGTGCGGTCGCCTTGAGCGGCAGCAACATCGCCCTGACCAACGCCACGGCGACGGTACTGGGTGTTACTACCGCGACGGGTACGTTGTCGGTCGCATCGACCGGTGCCGTCACGACCACGGGTGCGATCTCGGCAACTGGTACCAGCACGTTCAATGCGGGTGCGAACAACATCACCTTGAACAAGTCGGGATCGACCTTCGGTACGTTGTTGCTGACTGGTGCCAACGTCTACGTCCTGGAAAATGCGGCGACCGATCTGGGAGCCAGCACCATCACGGGCACGTTGACGATCGTATCGAGCGGTGCGATCACCGACAGCGGCACGCTGGCTGTAACTGGCAACACGACGTTGAACGCCGGTTCGTTCAGCATCCTGCTGGATCAGGCGGCTTCGACCTTCGGTACCATGATCCTGTCCGGTCTCAACATCTCGATCACGGATGCGGGAGCGGTCGATCTGGGAACGACAACGGCAACCGGCACACTGACGATCATCGCCGGTGGTGCGATCACCGACAGCGGTATCCTCACCATCACCGGAGACGTCACCATGAACGCGGGTGCGAACGCGATTACGCTCAACACCCCCGGCAACTACTTCGGTGGTGCGTTGTTCCTCACGGGTTCACCGGTCAGCTTCACCTAAGCCATCGCCTGACCGCGATGGCCGCGTGAAGCGGTTACTCAGCAACCTCAAACGAACGCCTCTTGATCAGACTCCAGTCTGGTCACGAGGCGTTTTTCTTTTGAGGTACGCTGGCAGTGCAACTCGACTCATCGCGCAAATCCTTCTCCCCCTTCGCAAGGGGGAGAAGGTGGCCGTTAGGCCGGAAGAGGGGGACGAACCCAACTTCGCCCCTCAACTCCCGACCCTCTCCCCGCAAGCGAGGCGAGGGGAGATAAGTGATCGTCATTACCTACGCTCATGCATATCCTCAACCCAGGTTGGTAGGACTCGATGCACGAGTGACATACAGTCCCGTTCGTCACGCGGTCGCATTCCATCAATCCTGCCGAGGAGATATCTCGATGCTGCGATTCTCTCTTATCTATTGTGTGCTGGCGTTCGCGTGTTCGGTGAGTCTCGCGGCCGACAAGGTCACGAAGTACTGCCGCTTTCAGGCGAATCAGAAAACGGCCTATGGTCTGATCGAAGGCGACTCCGTCATTGAGCTGGACGGTGATTTCTTTCAACAACCGAAGCCAACGGCAAAAAAGCACAAGCTGAGCGACGTCAAGCTGCTGATACCCACAACGCCCAGCAAGGTGTTGGCGCTCGCCGGGAACTACAAGAGTCACCTGCCCGATCAGAAGATCGATCCCAAGTTTGAGATCCCGCAGATCTTCTACAAGTTGCCGTCGTGCCTGATTTCCGATGGCGAAACCGTCGTGATTCCTCCCGGCACGAACGAAGTCCACTTCGAAGCCGAACTAGTGCTGGTCATCGGCAAGACCGCGAAGAATGTTTCTCCGGAGAAGGCCCTCGACTATGTCTTCGGGGTCACAGCGGGTAACGACATCAGTGCCCGCGACTGGCAGAAGAACGATGTACAATGGTGGCGAGCGAAAGCTTCCGACACGTTTGGCCCGATTTATCCAGTCATCGTCAGCGGTATCAACTACGACGACCTGCGACTGCAGATGCGCGTCAATGGTGAGACACTGCAGGATCAGCGCACGAAGGATTTGATCCATAATTGCGCCAAGCAGGTCAGCTTTATCAGCCAGCACGTGACGTTGAATCCCGGCGACCTGATTTACACCGGCACTCCCGGCAAGACTGCAGCCATCAAACCCGGCGATAAAATGGAAGTCGAACTCGAAGGCGTCGGCATCCTGAAGAACGGAGTCGCAGCCGCGAAGTAGTGTCATCCGCTGATTGCTCAGTTGTCAGCGCCGACAGCGATCCAGCGAACGGACGACCGGTGTTGCACAATCTGAACGCAGTGAGCTGCGAAAACAGAGTTTTCACGGATTCGGGACGACAGACTCGCATTCCGCGCGTCAATCATCAGCAGCACCAGATCAGGCTCCCAATTGACCTGCATCGCACTCCCGCCAGCGATGAGAGCCAATTCATGAAGAGCTTCAAGGCGCTCTTTGATCGAGGTTACAGCGGCGGGAGCGACTCCGTCGGCAGTAGGAACAGGTGAGTTGCCCAACCGTAGCAATGTCTCAACGAGTTCCTGCGTGCAGACCCCGGGGAGAACGTAGTTCCAGCCAAGGCCACTGACCGTACTCGTGTAGACTTGCTGAAGCTCATGCTGCCCCTCGGGGGACGTCCACTCGTCCCTGATCAGCTCGATTAGCTCGCGGGTGTGGATAGGCGTTTGGTCAGGAAACACTTCCCTCACGGAAAACGGCGCATCGGGCCACAACCACACAGGCTCACCAATTGCGGTTCGCATTGCATCAAACGAGGTTCGATTCGTGTCAAACAGCAGGCCGTTTACGCCCGCGAACAGGCTGGAATCGCAGTACCCGACGTTACGCCAGACTTTGCGTTCGTCGCTCGGAATGTTCGCCAGGAGCTCACTCAACTGCCTTTCGCGGTTGTCCCAACTGCCGAATTCCAGCTTCGGTCTGGTTAGCTCGTAGATTCTCTGGCGAAGTGCATCGAGAGGCATCGTTAAACCGGCAGGTAAGGTTGGGCAGAACATCATCCAGATTAGCCTTGCCGGAATTGAAAGTCGCGACCATCTGGAAGGCTGTCGCCAGCGGCAATCTCGCGAAGTTCTCGCAGAATCGTGAGCTGGGCGAGTTCCTCATTCAAACAGCAGCGCGTGTGCTGATCGAAGCCAGTCCGGTGGACAGCGTCTGGGGTATTGGGCTCGCGCAGGATGATGAGAAGATCGCTGACCCCAATCTCTGGCCGGGTCTGAACCTGCTAGGCTTCGCCCTCATGGAAGTGCGGGCGGATGTGGCCAAAGCACTTCAGCAGTGAAGCTGCGATGTCAGTGACGATGGACTGGCTCGATCTGCGTTGTGCCAGCATGAGGGGCTCAAGCGTGAAAGACGATCCGAAGGACGTGCCGCTGTCAGCGATTGAGCAACTGCGCCGTCAGCAGCGGTTGCCTGTGCGGCTCAAGCGTGAACTCCCCTGGAGCACCGAGACCGGCTGTGCGATTTTCGTCGGGCTCTTTGTGCTCGCGCTGGTGGGTGGGTTCTATTACGCCGCGACAATCCTCGGGAAAGATGAGAAGGACGTCTGGGTCGTCTACGTGTTTATCGGCGTATTTGGCTTCGTGGGAGCGTTGCTCGTCCTCAGCGGCATCCACCGCTTGATCGCCAGTCGCGTCCGAGAAACGATCGTCGAAATTGATGCCAATAAAATTGTTCGTGGCGAGGTGACCAGAATTTGCTTCCGACAGGAAGGTCCGGTGACACTGACTTCGCTTCGAGCGAATGTGTTGTGTTTTGGACGGACTCACACTTGGGGCAGACGCACCGACAGCAATGGGAGCTCAGAGTCTTACCGGAAGACCGACGAAAAACTGCTGTATCAGCAGAATATTCTGGATGAGCACCAGTTCGTCATCGCTGCTGAAGAGATTTGGGAAACTCAGATCGAGTTCCAGTTACCCGCCGAGGCTCTGCGATCGGTTGATTCCGACGATCGCGAAGTCGTCTGGAAGATCGAAGTCTGGGGCAAAGTCGCCTGGTGGCCCGACTTCATGCACCCGTTTGTGGTTCACGTGGTCTAACGCATCCGCCAGAACTGAATGATGGATGCCCCGTCAGGCCTTTATAAGGATCCCTGCTGGACTCAATAATGCCGCTCGGTCCACAATTTGTCACATCTGACGAACCTCCCGCTGCGATATCCAGCCGACAGGATATCGAGGTACTCAACCAAGTCCGCCGCCAGTACGCCAGCAGAATTCGGTTGGTCATTAAGGGCTATGATCTGCCCGTATGTCCCACCTGGCGGCGGATCAAGGTCGACGCAGATCATGGCGGGATTATCCACTGTCGAAATCACGATTATCGAATCATGAATCGTGACCGGACCAAACTTTTTGTACGGGTCTTCTGGATCATCAATTTCAAATCCGTCGGATCTGATAATCTGACGAACTTGGCGGTTCAGAAGAGTGTTCCCGACGATGCTATCCACGCCACAGAAATACGAGTAGGCAGAAAAGTCATCGTCAGAAACGCCAAATCTCATCTCAGGCAGCAGTAAGTCGTGGTCACTCCCATCATCCTTCTGCTGTTTCTGACCATCGGCGATAAGCAGCAGTTCCGACAATTGAGGCGGGAAGGTTAGCCCGAGTTTCAATTCGGCTTCCTTGATCTTCTCAGTCGTCGTCCCCGGATTGAACTCAGCATCGATCGGCGGCTGCAATGATCGCAAAGAATTTACCAGGTCGGCGAACGCCTGTCGGATTGATCTGGTTGACGGCATTTCGCTTGGTTGCCTGGTGTTGGGTTATCGCAGAGTTGCGATGCAAAGTGCTGCCCGTCGAACTCATCAGCGTTGGGAATCACCCGTCTCCTGAACGATCCATTTCGGATTCGGGATCAGCGGCGAACGCGCAATTAACATCAGCACGCCCGAAAGAATCACGAGCATCGGAACCTCGACATTGAAGGGCAGCCGATCGGTTTGCCTCAGGATTGAAAGCAAGCTGGTGATCATGAAGAACGGTCCCACGACAACCGTCACCTTGTCGACGCCGCTAATCCCGAAGGCCAGCAATCCGACGACCGCCAGCCCAAGCGTCCAGATCCAGTCAATCGCCGGCGTGATCCCCAGGGTTGTGAGCAACCAGCCCACCCCCAGCGTGATCAGCAGCAACGGCATCACCAACGTCTTCTTGTCGGATTTCATGGGCGGCTTTCTGGAAGTTACGTGGGTGTGCGACAAAACACTTTCGTCGAACGCTTCATCCACCACGAGTTGGGATGTTTAGAGGCACATCAGCCAAGTCGCAATCGGTACCGGGATATAACCCGCTTTTCCACGAAATCGTCGCAAGATTCCGGAGATCGCAGAACCTGAGTTCTCTTGTCATTTGCGATCCGTGACAAGCAAGTCGTCGGGAAGGTTATCGACGACTGCGATTGACAGACGGCAGTTTCAGCAGCACTTTGTCGAACGCAGCTATCGAGAGATGACTATGATACGGAAAGGCGAGTCAGCGCAGGCTATTTCAGTTGTCTGTCAGCCATTAAAGACGGTTCCTGGAAACCATGAATCAGGGTTTATGATGTCACCCAGGTTTTCAATCCCTCGACGTTGGGTCCAGGCGGGCGTTTGCATCGGTATTGTGATGCTCGTTGTTGCATTGCTCTTGCCAGCCATCCAGCAGTCGCGTGCGGCGTCACGAAAAGCCCAGGCAAAATGGCGGCTCAAAGACATCGGGTTGGCGCTGGAGACTTACCACGAGTCGTACCGAATGCTGCCACACGGTGGCATCTTTGACGAACACGGGACTGCCTTTCACGGTTGGGATACCGCGCTCCTGCTCTATCTTTCGCAGCGAGCGTATTACGACGTTGGGGATTCAGACTTTCCATGGGATGATCCCGTCAACGTCGAGCATTTCCTCCATGAAAGGACGTCCTCGTGGCAGTTTCCCGGCATCTTTGCAGAGCGATCGCCGGACGGTTTGCCGCTCACGCATATGGCTGCTAGTCAAACGTTGTTTCATCGTAATAGCGTCGTACGACTCGATAATCTGCCAGAGAAATCAGGTGTCGCAATGATCGGCGAAGCCCGCGGGAATTTTGTGCCCATTGGATACCCTTATAATTGGCGGGATCTCTCTCTGGGATTGGGGGCTTCAGACGAGGGCTTCGGTTCTCCGATTCGTGATACGACCATGTTTGTCATGGGCGATCTGTCTGTGCGAGAGTTCGCAAACGACACCTCTGCTGCAATTCTCAAGGACTTGGCTGGTCAAATTCAGCCGCTGCCGCGGGCCGTTAAGAAGCCCGCCGGTCCATATCGACTGACAGTCCGCGATTACTGGCGTTATCTCAACGTCGTGCGCGGTCACAAGCAATTGATGACCTTCCGTCTGAGTCCGGACCGAAAGAATCTCTACGTTGATTTTCGGTATTATGATGATTACTCAGAGGCTATTCCTGAGCGTTGGGACTCATACTTTCATAAGTTTCTGCAGGCGGCACCGGTCGAGACCGTGCACTTAAAAGGCCGCCTTCGAGCCCGCGAATTGCAGCCGTTTCTGAAGCTCCCCAAACTGAAACGCCTGACCATCAGCGACGCCAGAATTGAGGACGATCCAAAAGAGTTTCTGGCAGTCGCCCCCAAAAGCATCCTGGTCGACTGACCTTGCTACTTTCTGCGAGCGGTATCAGGACTGACTTCGAAGATATCGTTGCTGTCAGCCAGTATCCGACTTGCATGCGTCCGGCAGCCATCACACGACGTCGCGGACTTCTTCCAGCGCGGGCTGTGCTGCGTCTGTGGTTTCGACGGCGGGCTTGCAGGCTTGGTCGAAGAATTTGACGAGGCGTTCGTCGTACTCGGCGGTGGCGACGTGGCGGGCCTGGTTGTGTTTGGCTCCGGGGACGATCCACAGGGTGGACTGGTCGCCGCCGATACGCTCGAAGACGCTCTTCGCAATGTCGGGATGCACGTAGGTGTCGCGCTTGCCGGAGATCAGCGAGACCGGCAGACCCTTCAGTTGCGGCAGATAGGATTCAACGGGCACATAGCGGCAATGGCGTTTCAGTTGGCTGATCCACCACGCCACCGTGATGGTCATATCGATGTGCCAGCTGGGGATTCGTTCGGCGGCCCACGCGGGGACGAACAAGGTCATCCAGCGACGGGCGTAGAGGCGAGTCATGCTGCGGGTCGTGTAAGCGCTGTCGCTGCAGACGCAACGCACGCGGGGGCTCTGCGCGGCGACAACCAGCGACGTGCCAGCTCCGCGACTGATACCGAACAGGCCCAGCGGCAGATCGCGCAAGTCGGGCCGGGAGTCCACGTAGCTCAGGACAGACTGCAGGTCTTGAACTTCGCCGGTCGTCAGCCAGTGGATGGGGGAGTAACCGGGAACGCCATCGCTTTCGCCGTGTGAGCGAAAGTCAAACGCCAGCACGTTGAAGCCAGCTCGATAGAGCGCTTCGCAGTAGCTCATCGCCGACCACTTGTCGGCACCGAGTTCATGACTGAAGACAACCAGCCCGCGAGGCGGTTGCGCAGCGGGACGAAACAGGCAGGCACTCAGGCGGATGTTGTCGCCGGTGAGGATTTCAAAGCGTTCGGCGCGGTCATCGGCAGCGGAGAGGTCAGCGTTCAGTGGGGGCGTGTATTCGAACATGCGCAGTGCGAGCCGCACGATTGCCGCATGTACGATGAGCAGCAGCAGAGCCATCCCGGCGATGCATGCCGTACCAATCAAGCCCACGATGAACTCCACTTCGGGGAGAGCACTCCCACGTCCAGAGAGTGCTCAATGATTGAATGGAAGATACCAGCCATCTGAGGGCCGCGTTGTTTCCAAAACAACGCTCCCCGCGCCGACCGCAGGGAGACTCAGTGGCAACGACGCATCAGGCTGCGAATTCAGACATGATCAATGACACGTTCTGACCGCCGAAGCCGAAGCTGTTCGACAGGCAGCGACGCACCTTGCGGGTTTCGCGGGGCTGGTTCGGGATGTAGTCCAGATCGCAGTCCGGATCTGGCGTCTCGTAGTTGATCGTCGGCGGCAGCACGCCCTTCTTGATGGCCAGCAGGCACGTGATCGCTTCCACGCTACCGGCAGCCGCAATCAGGTGACCCATCATGCTCTTGATGCTCGACACCGGCGTGCTGTAGGCGTCCTGTCCCAACGCCCGCTTGCAGGCCAGAGTTTCAATCTGGTCGTTCACCTTGGTGCTGGTGCCATGAGCGTTGATGTAGTCCAGGTCGTCGGTGTTGAGCCCGGCATCCTTCAACGCCATCTTGATGCAGGACGTCGCGCCGCGGCCATCTGGATGGATGTCCGTCACGCGGAACGCATCAGCCGTCGAGCCGTAGCCGACGATCTCACCGTAGATCTGAGCGCCGCGCTTCTTCGCGTGGTCAAGCTCTTCGAGAATCAGGATGCCGGCGCCTTCACCCAGCACGAAGCCGTCGCGGTTCAAGTCGAACGGACGAGAAGCTTCCTGCGGTTGGATGTTGTGTTCAGAGAGTGCCGTCAGCAGATTGAAACCCGTCAGACCGAACGGGTGAATCATGCTGTGAGCACCACCCGAGATCATGACATCGGCATCACCGCGACGAATGAGTTCCGTCGCTTCGCCGATCGCCTGACTCGATGCCGCACACGCGGTGAGGCAGTTCAAGTTCGGACCTTGAGCGTTGAACAGACTCGCCAGATGACCCGCCGTCATGTTGGGTTCTTGCTGCAGTTCGTTCTCGCCGTTCAGGCGCAGCAGGCCCAGTCGGGCGAACTCGCCGAGGTCGACTTCGTCGCCCTTGCGCGATTCAGCAATGATGCCCATGAAGCGGTTGAAGTCCTGAGCGCCTTCGCCGGCACCCAAGTACACGCCGAACATCGACGGATCGAGGCTGCTGCAATCATCCAGCCCAGCGTCATTCACGGCCTGAACAGCGGCGCCGATCGCGAACTTGATGTTGCGACCGCAAGCCGAGAACCGTTCCGGATCGGGAATGTACTTACCAAGGTCATAGTTCTTGACCTCAGCCGCGAACTTGGTGGGGAACCTGGTCGCGTCAAAGTACGTGATCCAGTCGATCCCGCTTTTGCACGCCATCAGGCTGGCCCACATGTCTTCAATCGTCTTACCAACGGGAGTAATGCAGCCCATGCCGCTGACAACAACACGCCGTCTCATGGCTTCGCCCCTTCAACATTGAGGCAAGTGAATGAGTTGGATGAGAAGCCCCTGCTCCTCATCAACACCCAACGCTCGGATGCACAAATACGATCCGGGCGTCACAAGTTTTGAGCGCTCTGACCTAGTTCTTGGCAGAACCGAGGGAACCATCCCCTGCCTGGCCAACTTCCAGAATGCCGAGCAGGTTCATGGAGAACACGAAGTTCTTCTGATCGATGGCACCGAACTGGGAGTCCTTCTGGTCCAGATGCACGAAAATGATTTCGGCTTCCGCGACCAGGCGGTCTCCCACATGCGCAGTGACTTCGACTGAACCGCCTTCGGGTCGCGCTTCCAGCAGCGTGGCCGTGTAGACGAGGGAATCGCCTGGCACGACCCAGCTATGGAAGGTGACCTTCGGCACTTTGGCCAGGATCACGATATGCTCGAACTGGTTGACTTCACCGAGCAGAATGCCGCCTGTCTGAGCCATGCCTTCGATCATCAACGAACCGGGCATCACGGCGAAGCCCGGGAAGTGATCGTGCAGGTGCTCTTCGGCCAAGGTCACGTTTTTGACGGCCTTGGCCCGCTTGCCGCTTTCGAACTCGGTAAAGCGGTCAATCCAAAACCAACGCATCTTTGCGTCTCCACTCGGTGAGAAGTTCTAACCAGCCAACTTCTTCTCAACGAAGTTCACGATCATGGTGACCGTAAACAGGTTCTGGATATTGCTGACCTTGGGATCGGCCGCCAGAACGTCGATGTCGGCATGCGGCATCTTCTGACGCAGCATGGCGATTCCGTCCGGCGTGATCTTGCCGTCGGCGACGTAGCCGGAATCGGCCGTCAGGTTTTCCGGGAAGAGCTCTCCACGGGGGATCTTGATCCCGAAGTTCTTCTCGAGACGGAAAACGATGTCGAGAAAGTCGATCGACTCAGCACCCAGGTCACCCACCAGGGTTGCGGTCGGCGTTACTTCGTCATCATCAACGCCCAACGCGTCGACCAACGTTTCACGAACTTTCTCCAGAATCTCATCACGTGACGCCATGAGGTAACTCCCCAGCTTGAGGCAAATGACTGCGCCCCTGCAGTTTCGCCGAGACCCAAAACAAACGCACTCAGCAATGCGGCGAAGTCATTGCTGACTGACCAAAACTTGCCGTCGGGTTTGACCCATCGCACCCGGCGGCCAGTGATTTCCGTTTTTCTTCAAATCTGATTCTTGCGGCTGGCCCGAACCGCCACAACCCGAGTCTGGCTGGCCGAGGCCAGCCGTTCCTGATGAACCATCTCAAGGATCCCAACCCGCTACCCTCGCCCCGCTTGCGGGGAGAGGGGCTGGGGGTGAGGGGCGATGCTAATCACCGGCATCGATCCCTAATCCTTACACGTATCTGTCTTCTCAATCTTCAGAAC
>JAKFWA010000052.1 GCA_021732995.1 Planctomycetaceae bacterium
TCGGTGAGTGTTGATGATGTCGTGGCGTGGGTGAGTTCCACGGTGTCGTGGATCACGACGCCGTTGTGCTTCACGGTCATGCGTCCGTTCTTGATCTTCTTGCCATCGGCGAACTGCGCGGCGGTGAAATCGATGTCATACGTCTGCCAGGACAGCGGTGGGAACGACATGTTGAGGTCTGGTTCCCGGATCGAGGGAATGCCGCCGCATTCGTGGTTGTGCGGCTTCAGTCCGAAGGAATTGAGCATCTGCACTTCGTAGCGGCTTTGCAGATACACGCCGCTGTTACCGCGACTTGGCACCAGCGGCCCGTAGGGAATCTGAAACTCCAGGTGCAGCGTACCGCTTTGATGTTTGAACTTGCTGGTTGCTCCCTGCATCAGCAAGCCGTCGCTGGTTACGCGACCGTTTTCGAATTGGTCAGCGTTCTTGCCGTCGAACAAGACCACGGCGCCTTTCGGCGGCTTGGCTCCCAGCGTGGAACTCTTGCGGACGACTCGCTGCAGCCGGGCGACTTCCTTGCCGCCGGTGATGAGTATCATCGCACCATCCTTCACGGTGGCTGAGTAGTCGCCCATTTGAATGCGGGTGAAGCTGTCTCCCGTCGAGCCTTCATAGGGCGGGACTTCCTTGCCGTCCCAGCCATCACCGGGCAACCCCTTGGCTCGCCACAACGCGTGGAAATTGCCTTTGCCCAAGGCGATGATCTGTATGCCCAGTTTCTTCGTGCCACCAGACAGAGACACCTCGCCGACGTACTCGCCCTGGACCGCAAAGTCTGGATCATCCGGGGTGGATTCTTTCGGTTGATCTGCCAGCAGCGCGACAGGTAGACACGAAGCTGTCCCACAGAGAAATAGCAGCCACGCACGGATCCAGCTTCGCATGGTCAAGTATCCTCAAAACATGGGGAGCGTCACGAATCTAATACTTCGAGAGAAGCACTTGTCATGTAATTTCATACTGCGCGTTTGAGATCTCAAATACGCAGCTTATACCTTCTCGGGGAGTTCGTACCCTTTGCGTCGCGGTCGATCGAGTAATTGATTGGCTTCATCATCGCCGACGAACTTTTCAGCTGCCGGATCCCAGTTCAGATTGCGACCAAGTCGTCGGCCGATGTTGCCCAAATGGAAGATCGTAGCCGTGCGATGGCCGGCTTCCACGTCCGCAACCGGCGGCTTTTTGGAGTTAATACTGTCAAGCCAGTTGTTGATATGTGCGACGGTATAAGACGGGCCGTCCGGGAGCTGCACGTTCTCGATCAGGTCCTTCGGATTGGAATGGACGCTGCCGCGACGGATTTCCACTTTGCCTTTCTCGCCAATGAAGATGGCTCCGCTGATCGCTCCGGTACTCAGTTCAAAGCGAGTTCCGTTGGCGTATTCGAACGCCAGTGACGGGCGGCGGCAGAGTTGCCAGCCGCGGTCGCGCGATTCGGGAGTGGTATAACGCGGCAGGTCGAGTGGCGGGCCGTCAACGAGCACCTTTACCGGGCCGGAAGCGTCCATGCCAAGTGCCCACTGCACTTGATCAAACGCATGGCCGCCCCAGTTCCCCATGTTGCCGGTGCTGAAGTCGCGACTCTCCATCCAACCCGGATTGCCTTCGCATTCAAAGAGGTTCGCATGATACGGCAGCAACGGCGAAGGACCGCACCACACGTCCCAATCAAGCTCCGCAGGAACGGGTTCCGCAGGCAGATCGACAATCCATGGACTGTTGAGGTTTGGGCCGATCACCTGTTTGACGTGTCCGATCGCACCACTGCGTACCAGCGCGCAACCGTCGCGATTGGGAACCGTCGACCGCTGCTGACTGCCGACTTGCACGATGCGCTGATACTTGCGAGCGGCTTCGACCATGCGTCGTCCTTCGACCACGCACATCGTCATGGGCTTCTCAACATACACGTGCTTGCCCGCCTGGCAGGCCGCAATCGCGATGAGCGCGTGCCAATGTTCGGGCGTTGCGATCATCACCGCGTCGACGTCCTTGCGATCAAGCACCTGCCGATAATCCTGCGTGATGTCTTTGTCTGAGATACCAACCCTCCGTGCGACGGCTGCTGCCCGTCCCCGATGGACGTCGCACGCCGCGACGACTCGAATCCGCGGTGGTAATCCGCAGTCCAGGTAGTTGAAGCCGCGGCGACCGCAGCCGATCACGGCCAGGCCCAGACGGTCATTCGCAGCGGGTTGATCATCGCTACTCAGCACTTGGCTTGGGATCAACAGCGGCAACGCGGCAGCGACTACCCCTTGCCGCAGAAAATCTCGACGAGGCAAATCGAATTTCATGGCGGTTCCGATTGCTCAAAGTGTTCAACGGAAGAGGTCGCGGTGTTGATACCAGACTGCCCTCGGCTGTCCTCTGCAAGTCCACCGCGCGATGATCAGGGGTTGGAAGCTCGCTGCCTTGCGTCTTCTGACTACGGTTTCAGGTGTTGCGTGACGTGCTCGCGATCGACCGGAGCGATCACGCCGCGTTCCGTGATGATTCCGGCAATCAGTGCTGCAGGAGTGACATCGAAAGCGGGATTCCAGACTTTCACAGAATCGGGCACGGTCTGTTTGCCGAAGCCGTGAGTGATCTCAGCGGCCGACCGTTCTTCGATGGGGATGCCCGCGCCGGAATCGAGTGTCAGGTCGAACGTGCTGGACGGGGCGGCCACGTAGAACGGGATGCCGTGAGCCTTCGCCAGCACCGCGACCGAGTACGTGCCGACCTTGTTGGCGACGTCACCATTGGCGGCGATCCGGTCGGCGCCGACGACGACTGCTGAGACTTTACGATCGCGCATCAGCAGCGCGGCCATCGAGTCACAAACGACGGTCACGGGAATGCCGCGCTGGTGGCATTCCCAGGCAGTGAGCCGTGCTCCCTGCAGCAGCGGCCGGGTCTCGTCAGCGAAGACTTGAAGTTTCTTGCCAGCCGCGACAGCTGCGAAGATGACGGACAGTGCCGTGCCGTCTCCGGCCGTCGCCAGACCGCCTGCGTTGCAGTGAGTCAGTACGCCGCCGCGATCGGGCATCAACGCCGCACCGTGCTGGCCCATCGCCGTGCACATCTTGCGGTCTTCCGCCTCAATCGCCTGAGCCTCGTCCAGCAGGCGGCGAGCAATCGCGGCCGGTGTCTCGGTTGGAAGGCTGGCGGCGACGTCACGCAGGCTGTCCAGCGCCCAGAACAGATTGACCGCAGTCGGCCGGCTGGTCGCGAGATATTGCAGGACATGTTGGAGTCTGGCGTCGAACTCGGGGCGGGCGGCTTTCAGAAAATCCTGAATCCCGACGATCACTCCGTAGGCCGCCGCGCAGCCGATCGCGGGAGCTCCCCGCACGCGCAAGGCACGAATCGCCTCCCAGACCTGCTCAACGGTTTGCAGGTCGATTTCGACAAACTCGCCGGGCAATCGAGTCTGGTCGATCAGCCGCAAGACGCCGGGAAGATCGCCGATCCAACGCAAAGTCGCAGGCTGAGCCATCGTGAACTATTCCGAAAAGACGAGGTAACGAACGACGCCGAGTTGTAGCTCAAGTTCGCGTTGCGGGACCCTCAACGGCGGCAAGATGACGGGGCGAACTACTCCGCGGCGACTGTTCAGCTGGTAGTTCGGGCGGGAGACACGCGACTTCTCAAAACATTGAGTGATCGGTCTAGGACTGTCTTCCGATAAGTGGTATGAGGCCGCGCGCGAGTACGTTCATCTTCATGCGTCATCATCTCGAATTCCTGTCGGCAGCGCGTTCCTCGCCATCACCTCTCTGCTTCACATCATCTGGATTCTCACATCTCGTCTGCGGGCCAAGTCGTCGCAGTTCTCCGTGAGATCTCTGCACCCACGTTTAGCCGCTGAGTCGGTCTCATCGCACCACTGCGCCGCGAACTCCGTGTTTTTACGGAGGGGAGCCGGTTATGAGCGCCGTTCGAGTTGATGCTCAGCGCGACTGGTCTGCGCTGATGGTGCCTACGCAACCGGTGTGGGACGCTCCCCACGAACCCTGGCACGATTCCTATTCGCCCGGCGTTCCGCCCGGCATCGACTTTCAGCCGCTGCGCGTCGAACAACTGCTGCTGAAAGCGGCGGATACGTTCCCGGACCGGATCGCGGTGCGGTACTTCGCAGCCGCCTGGAGTTATCAGAAACTGCTGGATCAGGTGCAGCGCGTCGCAGCTCATCTTTCGGCCAGCGGTATCCGCGCGGGCGATCGCGTGATGCTGGTGCTGCCCAACTGTCTGGAGTTTGTGGCTTTGTGGTTCGGACTCCATTGGATCGGGGCTGAGGTTGTGCCCGCGAATCCGCTGCTGTCCGCTCCGGAACTGGCCGCTCTGGCGAAGAAGTGTCATGTCAAAGCAGTCGCGGGCATCGACGTGCGTTTGAAGAACGTCGCCGAGATGACCCGCATCGCCAACGTTCCGTTGCTGATCGTGGCCAGCCTGTCGCCGTACTTGCCGCTTTACATGCGATTGCCTTATCAGTTGCAGAAGTTGCGGCAGGGGCGGTGCCGCGTGACTCCGGAAACCCGAGTCATCAAGTTTCATGAACTCGTCGAAGGTGGCGTGCGGATCGAGAATCCGCTGCTGCGAGATGTCGATCAACCCGCCGTGCTGCAGCCAACCGGCGGCACGACGGGAACTCCGAAAGTCGCCGTCCTGACGCACCGCAACCTGTGCGCGAATGTGGCTCAGCTGCACGTCTGGTGCGGCATGAAACCAGGCGTCGAAACCTTTTTGTCGGTGCTGCCGTTCTTCCATATTTATGGGGCAACGTGCGCGATGCTGTCGCCGCTGGCGGGCGGTTCGACGCTATTGCTGCAGGCCCGTTTCGATGCTTCGCGAACTCTGGCTCTGCTGCAGAAGTGGAAGGCCACAACGGCGTTGCTGGTGCCATTCATGATGGCTTCCCTGAACGAGGAAATGCGTCGCAAGGGCACTCGGCTACAGCATTTGAAGATCTGCATGTCCGGCGCGTCGCCGTTGAGTTCTCAAGTGGCGAAAGAGTTTCAGGCGCTGACCGGAGCCGCCATCGCAGAGGGTTTCGGGCTGTCCGAAGCGTCGCCCGTGACTCACTCCAATCCGATGGATGGTAGCGGCAAGATCGGCAGCATCGGCCTGCCACTGCCGAATACCGAAGTCCGTATTGTCGATTTGGAAACCGGTCGGCGGGATGTCGCGGCTGGCGAAGTTGGGGAGCTAATTGTGCGTGGTCCGCAGATCATGCGGGGCTACCTGGACGATCCGGCCGAGACGGCGATCGCCTTACGGGACGGCTGGCTGTTCACCGGCGACCTGGTGCGCGCCGATGCGAACGGCTTCTTCCAGATCGTGGATCGCAAGAAGGACATGCTGAAGTCGGGCGGTCTGAACGTGTATCCGACCGAAGTTGAGCACGTCGTCCTGCAACATCCGGCGGTTGCCCGTTGTGCCGTCGTGGGTGAAGCTGACCCCAAATACGGTGAGGTCGTAGTCGCCTGGGTGGTTCTGAAGCCGCACGCCACTCTTTCAACGGAAGAGCTGCGGGAGTTCTGTCGGCACGAGCTAGCGTCCTACAAGCTGCCGAAAATCGTTCGGTTGTGTGAATCGCTGCCAGAAAACTTCCTCGGCAAGGTGCGCCGAGTCGAACTGCGCGGCCGCGCGGCTTGAGCGTCGTCGCAGGCGCGAGTCCACCTGCGAAAGCCCTATTGCCCCAGTTCTGGTCCCGGCTAATACTCTGCCGGGCGGAAAGCCGGGCATGGATGGCCGGGCTGCGCTCGTCGGCTTCTCTTCTCTCACCATGGATGGTTAGGGACGCATGTGGAACTGGATGCGTCAGCGGCTTTGCCCCGATCTGGCTATTGATTTGGGGACGGCGAACACGCTTGTCAGCGTGCAGGGTGAAGGTGTCGTGTTGAACGAACCCTCGGTCGTTGCGCTGCAGAAGGGCACGCGCCGAGTACTCGGTAAGGGCGTCGCCGTAGGCAAGCTGGCGAAGCAGATGCTGGGCCGCACTCCCGAATCAATCACGGCCGTGCGACCATTGCAGGATGGCGTCATCACAGACTTCGAGCTATGCGAGGTCATGCTGCGCTACTTTATTCAGAAGGCCAGCCGGCATGTGCGTGGCATGCGTCCACGAGTCATCATCGCCATTCCCGGCGGAATCACGCCTGTTGAGAAAAGGGCGGTATTTAATAGTGCGGAACGTTCGGGTGCCGGACGCGTATTCCTGATCGAGGAATCGAAAGCTGCCGGAATCGGCGCAGGGCTGCCGATCTCCGAGCCAATGGCCAGTATGGTCTGCGACATTGGCGGCGGAACGTCAGACGTCGCGATCTTCAGCTTAGGCGAGATCGTGGTCGCGGAAACTGTGCGCGTCGCTGGTGACGAACTCGACGAAGCGATTGTCGAGTATCTGAAACAACACTTCAGCCTGAAGATCGGCTCGCAGACCGCTGAGCAGATCAAGCTGCGTCTCGGCAGCGCGTTCCCGTTGGAGCAGGAGCTGACCTCCGAAGTCCGCGGGCTCGACACCATCAGCGGCGTGCCTCGCAAAGCCGTCGTGACGAGCGAAGAAATCCGTGAAGCGCTGAAACCGCCGCTGGCCTCGATCATCGCGTGTGCGAAGTCGGCGATTGAGCGCTGCAAGCCGGAACTCGTCTCGGACATTGTGGACAACGGTTTGGTGCTCACGGGTGGCGGAGCGTTGCTACGCGGTCTGGATCGGCTGATGCAGGAGCAACTCGGCGTCCCGGTGCGAGTGGCCGACGAGCCGCTGTTCACGGTTGCTCGCGGCGCGGCGATCTGCCTGGAACACCTCAACGAGTGGCGTGACCGCTTCGATACCGGTGACCGCGCTGCCTGAAGTCTTTGAATGGCCGTTGAACGGAAAGTGGATTCATGCACTCGGGCTCGCACAGCACTGCGAACAAGGCACTTCTGGCATCACTCGGTGCCGGAATCCTGCTGTGCTGCCTGCCTGCCTCCGCCACGAATCAGGTGCGCGAGTTGGCTCGTCTGCTCCTGCTGCCCGGCCAGAAGGGAGCACTCGCGGTTCTCGAACGAACTCGAACAGCCGCGACATCGTTATTGAGTTCCGAACTGCAGAAGCAGCAGGCAGAACTTGCGAGCTTGAAGTCCGAACTGCGCGAATCAAAAACGCGGGAACAGCAAGCACTGCTCATTGCGACGAACGCTCAGCAGCAACTGGCCGACGCACGCCGTCAACCGCCTCAGGTACAGGTCACCAAAGGTGAGCCGCTGTTCGCCCTGCGAGCGATCGAAGCGCATGTCGTCGGTCGCGAACTCGCGGGACTGTGGCGAGCCAAACGTATTCTGGACGCCGGTTCGAAAGCCGGTGTGCAGGACGAGCAATGGGTGGTTGATGGCTCCTCGCTGGCGGTCGATCAAGGCGAAGTTCAGAACGTGGCGCCCGGTCAAATGGTTTTCGCCGGGCGGACCATTGTGGGCCGCATCGCCGAATCGGGACAGCACGTCAGCTCGGTGGAACTCATCACCGATCGACGTTTCCGGGCGCAGGCCAAGATCGGTCGGCGAAGCGGCAACCGCATTCAGTTCTCAAGCGTCGGGCTGCTGGAAGGCGACGGCAACGGTCAGTGCCGAATGAAGCTGCCGGACGCTGCCGAGTCCGTGGCCGTGGGCGACTACGTGTATTCGGTGCCGACCGAAACATCCTTCGAGGCACCCATGCTGTTTGGCGAAGTCATCGCGGCACATCAGAACTCGCTGCAGTGGGAAATCGTCGTCAAACCGGCGGCCGATCCGGCTCAACTGCGAACAGTGCAGGTCCTGACTCCGGTGCTGAACCCCGAACGACTCATCGGTCGCAAGTAAGGAGCTTCAGATGCTGCGATTGCTGGTCGTCGGCGTGGCGAGCTACCTGGCTTTGGTGGCAGAAACGACTTGCCTGCGCGAACTGCTACCCGAGATGTCTGCGCCACTGTGCGTGTGGGGCCTGCTGCCGCTGCTAGCGGCTTCGTCGAATGGCGCCGGGCCAGTGCTGATCGCTGCGGGACTCGGTCTACTGGTCGATGCGTCCGGTCCCGGCCCGCTGGGAGTTGCCGTGTGCATCAGCTCCGCAACGACGTCGCTGCTGCAACGGTTCGTCAGCCTCGACTCACTGTCCTCTACCGTACGCGTCGGACTGATGAGTTCTGCTACCGCCACGCTGCTGGGCATGGCGTCGTTCGTCGCCAGTTCACTCCTGACCCCCGGACCGGTCGAGCCTTCAGCGCTCTTCTGGCAGCTCGGTGCCGGTGCGCTGCTGGCTGGAACCTGGTCCGCTGCCGTCTCGCGAGTGATCAGTCCGCGGCACTGAGCCGCAGCAGTTGGTCGAACGACAGCACGAAGCTTTCGTTACGCACGTCAGCCGGGTCGTTCACGATCACGTTCGAGCCTTCACCGCCCGAGATCGTGTCCGAGCCGCCGTTACCATTGATGGCGTCATCGCCGTCTTCGCCCAGCAGAATGTCGGCACCCGCACCCCCGATGAGCGTATCGTTGCCGTCGCCGCCCACGATCGTGTCGTTACCGACGCCACCGACGACGTTGTCATCACCATCGCCGGCCTGAATAGCGTCGTCACCATCACCGCCGTCGATTGTGTCCTGACCATCACCGCCATCGATCGTGTCATTGCCCTCGCGGCCCTGAATCAGATCGTTGCCGTGATCGCCCCGCAGCTTGTCGTTGCCACCGCCGCCGTTCATGACGTCGTCGTTGCGTCCGCCGTCCAGGGTGTCATCACCGGCATTGCCCAGCAGCGTGTCGAGGTCGTTCTGGCCTTCGAGGCGATCGTTGCCGAAGTCACCAATCAGGAGGTCACTACCAGCGCCGCCGAGTGCGGTATCGTTGCCTGCACCAGCCTGGATGCTGTCGCTGCCAGCACCACCGTCGATCTGATCGTCGCCGTCACCACCGTTGAGCTGATCGGCTCCGCCTTCGCCGAGGATCGAGTCAACACCCGCATCGCCATTCGCAATATCATCGCCATCACCGCCGCGGATTGTGTCCTCACCGCCGCGACCATTCAGCAGATCGTTGCCGGTGCCGCCGAAGACTTCATCACCGCCTTCGCTGCCGGTGATGGTATCATCACCCGCATCGCCGTTGAGCTGCAGCCGAACGTTACCGATCAGCGCACCCGTCGCATTGATCACGTCATTATCAGTGCCCGTATTCACAATCAGCAACGTCGTACCGATCGTGTTGATACTACCGATATTCACTCGATCGGAGCCGCCGAGAGTATTGAGCACAATCTGCTCAACCGGGCTGCCGACTTCCTCATCGGGCCCAACGATGGTCAACGTCGACCCGCCTTCTGTAATTGTCAGCCTGTTGCTCGACTGACCAATTGTAAAGATCTGCCCCGTGGCATTGCCGTTGATCACGACCGCATCCTGTCCGTCGCTGGCGTCCAGAATATCCGAACCATCTGCGGCTCCGCGCCAGTTCAATTGATCGTCGCCAGCTCCGCCGTTGAGAGTATCAACGCCGCCCTGGCCGAACAGGGTGTCGTTACCATCTTCGCCGTTAAGCAGGTCCGCTCCGGAACCGCCATAGAGAACGTCGTCACCTCTGCCCGCAAATACGGTGTCGTTGCCGTTGCCACCAACCAGCGTATCATTGCCGGTCTCAATCCCGCCGAGATCATCGCCGTAGACGAGGTTGTTGCCGAGCCCGCCATCGACCGAGTCGTCGCCCGCACCGCCGAAGACCGTGTCATTCGCGCCCTGGCCGTAGACACTGTCGTCGCCTTCGCCGCCGTAGGCCGTGTCCAGTCCGGCTCCGCCGTAGACCATGTCGTCGCCGCCACCGGCAGCGAGGATGTCATCACCCAGGTCACCAACCAGCAGGTCGTTCTCGAAACCACCAGTCAGAGTATCATTACCATCGCCACCCATGATCGTGGCGCTGCCCGTCGTCGAAATCGCAAAGGTATCATATACCAGATTGTCCAGTGCGAAGCGCGCCCCGCCGGTTGCGGTTGATGCCGAAGTAAAGTCCAGTACAAGCCGCCGAATGGGTGATCCGCCGTAGGAGTATTGACCTTCGACGAATGCCACCAGCACGCTCATCGGAACATCGGTCGTGCTTACCAGATTCAGATTTGCATCGAAGGCGGTCACTCGCACGCCTGCGGCAATCGCGGTACCAATGCTGCGAGCAACATTGAACGACACGGCGGAAACCGGCGTTGAGAAGTCCAATGTCAGCACACCGCCGGCATTGCCTTCCATGGTGCCGCCGGACAGATTCGCGAACACCGCCGGTGCCGGCACCCCGTACGTCGCGTCGGTCGAGTCCACGCCATTGATCTTGAAGTCGAAGGTCACATCGGCCACGGTGAGGTCATCCGTTGGCTGGGTCGGCACTTCGTCGAAAGTAATTGTCTGGATCAGGCTCGGTAAAGCCTCAAGATTCGGCTTCCCGGAAACCACCGCTGCGGAGTTGCCAGCCACCGCTGAGACAGAATTCACGGGAGCAGAGGGTAACTTGTAAGGAGCGAAGAAGTCCCCCCACGCCGCGTTCGGAGCACTGGCAGGAACGCCAATAACAGGTGCCAACTCTGGTCGGTTAAAATGGCCCTTTATCCGCGAAGTGCGAGGACCAACCACGTTGGTGCCTGAAGTCAGGTAGGGCTCCGCCGCGCCCAGGTTAACCTGATACCCCAAGTCCTGGAACTGCGCGACGGTCACTCGACTGACCGGGTTGATACCCGAATCAAGGAACGGTGACATCAATTCATTCAGGAAGATACTCTCACGCCAGTGTGCGTCATTCGAGCCCGGTCCAGCGTTGCCTTCGATCGGCACCGACGTCCCGGTCTGGCCGAAGCGGGTGTTATACTCGGCCAGAGCATTGGGGCCGATATACTGTGGATTCGTTGTGCCGGCATTAACCAGCAATCCGAGATTGGACCAGATCGTGCCGAAGCCCAGTACGTGCATCATTTCGTGCGTGATGGTATCAACCAGTTGGCCGGTCGCCTCCAGTGACGCGAGGTCGGCGGTATCAAATTGCATGATACCGGCGAACGGCAGGAATGTGCCGCCGCGCAACCCGGTGGGGCCAGCCTGTCCCAGAATGCCGTTCACGCCATCGATAAAGACGCCGCTGGCATCAATCACTACGTCGTCAACCAGTCCCAATCCGGGCACAGTGATGTCCGGCACGTCGCCGGTGATCATCTGCTGGATGCGTTGAGCAGCCAGTGTGAACGATGCCTGCTGACTGGGAGTCAGTCCGCCCGAGAATGTCAGGTCAATGTTGAACTGGCTTGGCGGCGGAGCATCATTGTCGACGATGGTGCCAATCGCCTGATCGTCGGCGATGGTCACGCCGATGGCGCTGCTCAAGCGAACGCGGAATGTCTCGTTCTGCTCGGACGTATCATCACCAAAGACGGTGAACGTCACGATTTGCGAAGTCACGCCCGGAGCGAAGACCAGCTTCTTGGTGCCGCCTTCCACGTCGGTGCCCAGAGTTGCGGTGATCGATTCCACCGAAGCATCAACGCTGGTCGTCACGGGCAGCTCGAAAGCCAGACGGACGATAAAGCTGATCGTCGTCGTGGTGCCAGCATCGGTTTCGTCAACCGTGGCATCGGCAATCGAGAACGACGCCTCAACCACGCTGATCCGGTCATCACCGGTCTGCCCCATCAACAAGTCGGCACCACCATTGCCGCGAATGGTGTCATCGCCGCTGTTGCCAAAGACGGTGTCATTCCCCGTCCCCGTGGCGCTGGTGCCCTGATCGCCGAAGATCAGGTCATTACCACCACCGCCGAAGATGGAGTCATCACCGTCTTCGCCGAACAGCGAATCCAGACCGGAGTCACCTAGAATCGTGTCGTTGCCATCCGCACCCGTGATGCTGTCTGGCCCGTAGTTGCCGTTGATGAAGTCGTCATCCACGCCGCCGTTGAGTGTGTCGGAGCCGTCACCGCCTTCAATCGAGTCCGTACCGATCTGCCCGTCGATGACGTCGTTACCGTCGCCTCCAAAGATCGTGTCGTTGCCAATTCCACCCGTGATCGTGTCGTTGCCGTCACCGCCGATCAGCACCTGAGCAACGTTGAAAGTGCCAGTCGCGCTGTTGATGACGTCATCGCCATCACCGCCGTCGATCGAGTCTTCGAAGCTGGCACTGCCGATGACGGTGTCGCGACCGTTGCCGGCATCAACGTTGATCTGCAGTGGTTCGCCGGTGTTTGGATCCTGGAAGGAGAAGTTGGCGGACGTTACGCCACTCAGATCGATCAGGTTGTCACCCTGCCCGGCGCGGATATTCAGGCCACGGAGCTGACTGGCCTGAATCGCAGGCAGGCCGGATGTCGGAAGCCCGTTCACCAGCACCAGCACGTTGCCATTGCTGGAGTTCACACCGACGGCGATGGCCTCATCACTGTTGGCCACGATCTGCAGGTTGCCTCCGACAACCAGCGTCGAAACCGAGAGATAGGCGCGCTCCTCCAGCGACTCGGTGCGCAGCGTGCGGCTTTTTGTAGCCCGACGCTTCTGAAGTTCCAGCTTCTGACGCACGCGATCCAGCCATGAGACCTTTGGCATGTTCTCTTCCCTGAGTTTCCCAACCTGGCCACGGACGGAGGGCAGAGCTTCCAGCCTGAATCACTGCGTCGCGAACTCGTGCTGAGCCCACGAACAGTGCTTCTGATTGACCAGAAATCGTGCCGGGCAACGTTCCTTGTCGCTCGGCATACCCCCTTCGATCCGCAGAAACAGCGGTACTGCTACGACTCTATCGACCGGCGCATTCGGCATGTCTGATAGAACCGTGCCTGACCGGCAGAGAAGCCCCGCTCCACGCACTCTTTGGGATTCGCAAAGTTTGCGCAGTCTGCCACTTTTTCCACGCTCAAAGTTGCTGGTAACCGATGCTCCGAGGCTCTCCTCACGGTAGGATAGAGAGCGAAGCGAACGGCAATTGAACTCCTTCGGCTGTCAGACTGTGGAGGATGTGCGCCGACGGCTTGTTCTGCGGGCGACAGCGTCGTAGACTATTTGCCCTTTCGGTCGCTCGTGAGCGGCATGAAGCCTAACTTGAACGCATTTGAACTGATTTGGTTCAATGCATCCGATTTGCTCCGACTTAGAAGTGTCAGGTGTTGTCATGCAAAAGGATATTCATCCCCGGTACGTTGAGTGCGAAGTTTCCTGTAGCTGCGGTGCGAAGTTCACCAGCCGGGCGACCAAGCCGAAGATTCACGTCGACATTTGTTCGGCCTGCCATCCGTTCTACACGGGTAACATGAAGTTCGTGGACGCCGCCGGCCGCGTCGAAAAGTTCCAGAAGAAGTACAACTGGACTTCCGCCAAGAAGTAGCGACGCTGCCAGGCACGACTCTGCGGTGCTGGTTCCTGCGGGCGGTTGAGACCGTCCGCACATAAAAGGGAATCCGCAGACCGCAACGCGATGAGTTGTCCGGCGTAGTGCGTCGAGTCGTCGGGCGGCGAATGGCCGCCCGGTTCGTTCAGGAACGAGGCTCTCAGCGACTCGTGAACGTCGGGAAGTTTTGAAAGTGCAGTCAGAGGTCGAGCGGCAAGTCGTCACTCCCTCTGCTCCCGTCCCCGAATGGTTCAGGAAGGCGTCGCATGTTTCCCAGTTTGCAAGCCAAGCTTCAACGCTTTGAAGAGCTCGAACAGCAGCTTCAAGATCCCGCCGTCTTAAGTGACACCAACAAGATGTTGGCACTCCAACGCGAGCACGGCGGGTTGATGCGCGTAGCCGCGCAGTTGAAGCGTTTCAATCAGCTCCAGGAAGACCTGCAGGTCGCCACGGAAATGTCCTGGGAAGAAACTGACCCCAGGGCCAAGGCGGAGCTCAAGCAAGAGATCGATACCATCCAGACCGAGTACGAATCACTCCGCCAAGAGATGGAGGACATGGTGCTGTCCGGTGACACGCTCACCCGCGGCAGCATGATCTTCGAAATTCGAGCCGGTACCGGCGGCGACGAAGCCGCACTGTTTGCACGCGACCTTTACGAAATGTACCGCCGCTACTTCGACCTGCAGGGCTGGAAGTACGAAGTTCTGGACTTGGGCGCGGGCGAACTCGGCGGCATGAAGGAAGTGACGCTCTCGGTGTCGGGCGAAGCCTGCTATCACAAGATGCAGTTCGAGAGCGGTGGCCATCGCGTGCAGCGTATTCCGGAAACGGAAACTCAAGGCCGAGTTCACACCAGTGCCGCAACGGTGGCCGTGCTGCCCGAAGCCTCCGAAGTGGAAATTGAGGTCCGTGAAGAGGACCTGCAGATCGACACGATGCGCGCCGGCGGTCCGGGCGGCCAGAAGGTCAACAAAACAGAAAGTGCCGTACGCATCACACACATCCCCACGGGCATTGTGGTGAAGTGTCAGGACGAAAAGAGCCAGCACAAGAACAAGGCCCGCGCCATGCGCATGCTGCGTTCGAGGATGCTCGAAGCGAAGCAGATGGAAGAGTCCAAGAAGCGCAGTGATGCACGTCGCACGTTGATTGGTTCCGGCGACCGCAGCGAACGCATCCGTACCTATAACTTCCCGCAGAACCGCCTCACCGATCACCGCATCGGCCTGACGGTCCACAAGCTCGACCAGATTATGCAGGGAAACCTGGATGAAGTCGTCAACTCACTGCTTGAGTTCGACAAGACCGAGCGATTGAACTCGGGTTCGCCGTTGTAAGATCCCTCTATGGGGCTGCTTGAGAAAGTTCGTTACGCATCATCTGCATCACGAAGTAGCCCGCTGGAGACATTCCCAGTTCGCTGTAGGTGGAGTGGGCGCGGGCGTTTTCGCGTTCGACGTACAGGCGCAGGCCAACGATTTGTGGAGTTGAGGCCGCCAGATCGCGCACATGGTTGAAGAGCTGGCGGAAAATGCCTCGACGTCTGAAATCCGGGTGCACGTAAACGCTTTGAAGCCACCAGATATCGCCGTTGCGCCAGTCGCTCCATTCCATCGTGAGCATCAGTTGTCCAACAACGTTACCGTCAGCGCAAGCGACGAAATAGCGGCCTTTGTTGTGGTCCTGCAGGATGGCCCCAACACCGAGTTCAACTGTCGGACGATCGAGCTGCTTGTGTTCCGACTCTTCTGCCAGGCGGCAGTTGTATTCGACAATCGTTGCCCAGTCGTCGAGCGTTGCCGGTCGAATGGTCAGTTCAGAATTCATGAGGCTATCCGGTTCTTGAATCGCAGAATCAGACTCACAGGGTCCGGGAGCTTATACATTGATTGCGGGCGGGCTTACACCGCGCTGGTTCAGTGTTGAGCCTGGTCTTCGGTGTTACGCCCTGCAAATTCACCGCATCGTGTCTGACCGGCGTTTCTGTGCATGATGGTCAGCTTAGGCGCCCAGGCGGAGACTGGCAGCCGCTCCGAGGTCGCAGGAACGGTGAATTGCGATCCGGTTGCTTCACATCCTGCTTGCAACCCTTCTTTCCGATTGGCATTCGGTGTGCGAATCGGTTGGAATTCCCTCGCACCTGACGGAGCCGCACGGGCTCGGCACACGGGCAGGTGCCGCGGGCGCGAAGGGACGATTTGCATGACTGCGGATCACTCGGTGACGCATTGGATCGGTGAGCTGCGCGCGGGGAATCGCGAAGCGGTTCAGCGGCTGTGGGAGCACTATTTCCAGAGGTTGGTCAGCCTAGCTCGCAAGCGTCTGGGCGACATCCCGCGTTTGCCGATGGACGGGGAAGATGTCGCGCTCAGCGCGTTTCACAGTTTCTTTGCCGGTGTCGAAGCCGGTCGCTTTCCGCGGATGGATGACCGCGACAACCTGTGGCGCGTGCTGGTGACTCTGACTGTCCGCAAAGCCGCCCGGGCGGTGCGCGACGAGCATACACTGAAACGAGGTCAGGGCCGGACCTTCAGCGAAGGTACCGACGCCACTGGTGAAGACGTTGCGGCTCCCTGTCTGGACGACCTCATCAGCGCCGAGCCGACTCCCGAATTCGCCGCGCTCGTTGCTGAAGAGTATCGCCGCCTGATGGCCCTGTTGCCGGACGACGAATTGCGAGCGGTCGCACTGCAGAAGACCGAGGGCTACACCACTCAGGAGATCGCCACGCGGATGAACCGTTCGCTGGCCACGGTCGAACGGAAGCTGCGAGTCATCCGCACTTTGTGGGAAGCGTGAGCATGTCGGGTTCCAGCACGTCGCTATCGCCTGAGTTTGCGTTGCGCATGGATCAAGTCTGTGACGACTTTGAATCCGCGTGGCGTCACGGCGATCGGCAGCGCATTGAAGACCTGATCAACAACTTCGATGGCTCCGAGCGCGATGAAGTCCTGTTAGAACTGGTGCGAGTGGAAGTGGACCTGCTGCGCAGCGCGGGTGAGAAGCCGAAGCTGGCGGACTACCAAAGCCGCTTTCCGAACGTGAACTGGTTGCCGGTGTTTGGTGATTCCGACACAGAGCTGTTTGCGATCCCGTCCAACGGCGCGCGGACTCTGCCGAAGATCCCCGGCTATGAGATCCTGCGCCGATTGGGTCGCGGGGGCATGGGGGTGGTCTTTCAGGCGCGGCACCTGCGACTCAATCGCATGGTCGCCCTGAAGATGGTCGAAGGCACCAGCCGCAGCGACGAACTGCTGTCGCGGTTTCAGCGTGAGGCGGAAGCCATCGCCCTGCTGCAGCATCCGCACATCGTCCAGATTCATGAGGTCGGCGAATCAGACGGTCAGCCGTTTCTCGCGCTCGAGTACATCGACGGCGGCAATCTCGCCGATCGCATTCGCGGCGAGCCTCAATCAGCAACTCAGGCCGCCCAACTTGTCGAGACTTTGGCCCGCACCATTCACAGCGCTCATGAGCGGGGAGTGGTGCATCGCGATCTCAAGCCAGCCAACATTCTGCTGGTGAACCCCGACGGCGCGAGCGTTTCTGGTTCCAGTTGGACGAACGAACGTACCGCACGCGCGGGAACGACGTATGGCGTGCCGAAGATCGCTGACTTCGGGTTGTCGAAGCGTCGCGATGACGAACGCGATATCACGGTGACCGGTGCCATCTTTGGCACACCGAGCTACATGGCTCCCGAGCAGGCGGTCGGCGACACGTCGTCGCTCGGGCCGGGTGTCGATGTCTATGCACTCGGTGTGATCCTGTATGAGATGCTGACTGGCCGCCCGCCGTTCAAAGCACCGACCGCGTTCGAAACGATTGAACTTGTCAGGTCCGCTGACCCCTTGCCCCCGACCAAACTGCAGCCGCACATTCCGCGCGATCTGGAAGTCATCTGCCTGAAGTGTCTGCAGAAAGAAACCTCCGCGCGCTATCACTCGGCGCTCGAACTGGCCGATGAACTCGGACGTTTCCTCAACGGCGAACCCATCCTGACGCGCCCCATCAGCGCCTTCGAACGCGCGGTGAAATGGGCTCGTAGACATCCGGCCGGAGCATGGTTGATCGCACTCAGCAGCGTCTCGGTGCTGGTGCTCATCGGACTGTGGGCCGGGTTCACCAGTCGCCTCGCTGAAGAGCGTAAGTTCGCCGACAACGCGCGCATCAGCGCCGAGAAATCGCGTGACTCCGCCACAAAGTCGAGCGGCGAAGCGATTGAAGCCCGCATTGATGCTGAAGCCGCTCGCGACGATGCCTTGAGTGCCAAAGAGCGGGCTCGTCGCACAACCTACGCGTCGCACATCCAATTGGCGTACCGCGAGTGGCTCGACGGCAACGTCGCCCGCATGCGGTCCATTCTCGACGGTCCCGGCTGTGTACCGAAGTCAGAGGGCGAACGCGACTGGCGGAACTGGGAGTGGTATTTCCTGTCGTCGCTGCGCGAGACCTCGTTTCGGAAGTTCTCCAATCCGATTCTGCGCGGTCCTCGTCCCAGAGTGATCCCTGCCGAAGACGGCTATCACACTGCCAGCTTCAGCCCCGATGGTCGGAGGTTGCTGGTAACTGATTGGCTCGCTGGACGCGGCCTGCACGTGTTCGACGCCAGCACGGGGGTGTGCGAGAAAACCCTGACGGAACACGAAGGCCCGGTGCAGTCAATCGACTTCAGCCCCGATGAACGCTGGCTGGTCACAGCGGGACGTATCAATGCCGGTACGTTCCTGCGCGACGCGCACACTCACCAGGTGGTCTACGAATTGCCGCATCCAGATCACGTCAGCAGCGTGGTCTTCACTCCCAATTCCCAGCGAGTGATCACGTCGTGCTGGGATAGCAAGATCCGCATCTGGGATGTGGAAACCGGCAGCAAACTCGCCGAATGGCAGGTATCGGACAGCCCGCTGCTGAACTTGCAGTTGTCACACAACGGCCAGCATCTGGCAACCTGCGGATTCGATTCACTAGTGCGGCTGTGGACTCCGGCGAAGGATGACACGACGGGCCTGGTCTGGGTCGAAGAAGCGAAGCTGACCGGTCATCGCAATCAGACCAGCGGCTTGGCCTTCAGCCCCAACGATGAGCTGCTGGCATCTTCTTCAGAGGACGGTGAGATCCGCTTGTGGAACGTACGCGAGCGACGACTCATCACTCCGTTCCGACATCATCAGCGCTGGGTGTTTCATCTGACGTTCAGCCCGGACGGTCGCTGGCTGGCGGCGGGGTCTGATGACGGCACGATTTCACTGATTGACCCGCTGACGCTGCGAGTTGACCGCACGTTGCGCGGCCATGATGGCTCTGTGCGCGATGTGAAGTTCTCACCCGATGGCAGTTGGCTGGCTTCTGTCGGCCTGGATCGCCAGATCAATCTGTGGGACCTGACGCGTACTTCGGATGAGTTCGATGAATTCGCTGGCCTCCGGCAACGCATGCTGGACGTCCTCATTACTCCGGATGGCAAGTCTGCCGTCACCGCATGTCGCGACGGCCACATTCGTCTGTGGGATATCAACTCACGAACCCTGCTCCGTAACGAAAAGATTTCCACGAACGAATTGCTGACGCTGGCTCTCAGCCCGGACGGCCGACTGATCGCGGTCAGCGCGTTTGAGAGCGTGCCCGTGCTTCGAGTGGTTGATACCAAGTCGTGGAAGGTTGTCGCAGAACTGCGAGGGCATAAGACCTATGTAAAAGCGATGGACTTTTCGCCTGACAGCCGGCAGCTCGCGAGCGGAAGTCTGGACGGGAAGCTCTTTGTCTGGGACATCAGCCAGCAACAGATCGTCCAGGAGGCATCAGAACCGTTGGGGAAGGTGGTCGAAATCGCGTGGCGTCCCGAGACCCAGCAACTCGTGATCGGCACTAACCAATCGGACGTCATGATCTGGGATGTCGATCGGCAGCAGATTGTGAAACGACTGCCGGGCCATGCCGAAGGCGTTGAAACGCTCGCGGTGTTCGATCATGGACGTCGAGTCGTTGTGGCATCCGGCGATCAGCAGATTCGCGTGTGGAACTTGAACAACGGGCAGCTGGAGCATTCGCATTTCGGTCACGCTGCTGCGATCTCGAAGCTGCGAGTCAGCCCCGACAATCAGCGGCTGGCAACGGCGAGTTACGATCACACGATCCGCCTGTGGGACCTGCCAACCGGCCTGGAACTGATGGCTCTCGAGCCATCTACGGAAGTCGAATACGCACTCGCTTTCGACCCGCAGCGCGGTCGGTTGATCGAGGTCTCGGCGAGCGGCGCCATGCGCATCTGGGAAGCGCCGCAGGACCCGCTTCGGCATCATCAAAAACGTCGCGAACGCCGCATCGAGTCACCGCCCAAGCACGAAGCTTCGCTCTTGCAGTGCCTCGCGCAAGGTAATCTGCAGGGGGCTCAGCTCTATCTGAATCATCTGGCTGAAACTGATCCCGAACACCCGTCTCTGCTGCGGTACGAAGCGGATATCGCGGTACGCTCACGTAACTGGAAGGTCGCGGCTGAAGCCTACTCCGCCGAGATCGAACGACAGCCGCGCAGCTCACAACTGACACCGGACTTTCGCGACCTGTTCCATCGCGCCTCGTACTGCTGGCAACGCTCCGGGATTGAAAGCGGCCACCTGCGAACGCTCCAGCAGCAGCTCGACTGGTTCGGCCACAACAGCGATCAAATCACTGCCAATGCCCTGGCGTGGAACTGCTGCTTCGGCCCGTTGGACTTCGACATCGCGCGGCGAGGAGTTGCTCAAGCTGAACGATCGGTGGGCTTCGGCGCGAACGACTCGAACCTCAACACGCTGGGGACGATTTACCTGGTCGTGGGCTACGAGGTGGAGGCCATCGCCGCCATTGAACGCGGTATGGGCATCAACCCGAACGGGATCGGCTACAACCTGGACTGGTACGTGCTGGCAATCGCACATCATCGGCTGGGCAACGAACACATCGCCCGCAAATGGTTCGACAAAGCCCACGCCACCTGGCGGCCAGTCGCAACTCTGCACAGCAAAGAACCGATCCTGCCGCCCTTCACCTGGGAAACCGCCGAGGTCGAACTCTTCGACGAATGGGCCACAAAAGAACTGGCCACGCCGATCAAGCTGCCGCGTTAGTCAGAAGAACGGGCTGACCGGAAAGCTCCACAAATGGCCTCGACGGGACTCGAACCCGTATGGGGAGTTAACCCCGGCGGATTTTAAGTCCGCTGCGTCTGCCGATTTCGCCACAAGGCCAAAGCATTCAGCAGCTCAGGAGCTGCCTTTCGTGCACGGATCTTTGTGACAAGACCGACCATTCGCAAGGTTCGGTCGTTGCGTCACGTCGTAACCGGGGGGGCGGGTCGAATCCTCCCGCTGGTACTCCTCCAGACCGCGTAGCCGGCGCGCTTTCACGCAGATAAGTTTTCCAAAAGCCTCTATCGGTTTGCCGGTTCCATCGCTTGACGGAGCCCTTCCTCGAAGTTGGCCAGCTCGTCGGCCATGACATCGAGCGAGCCGCGAAACTCAAGCCGGAACTTCCTCAGCGCCTTCAGCAGTTTCTTCTTCAACGCTTCGACGTCGGGCGCTTCGGCCGGCATCTCTTCGGGGCCGGGCAGTCCGACGTCGGTCTCTTCTCCGTCGTCGGTCTCTTCCTCGTCCGTCTCCATCGCGGCTTGAAGGCGGGCGCGTTCTTCGCGCATCGCGCGAACGCTCCAGCGGTTGTCGGCCGCTGACCGCAGCCACTCTTCGGCATCGTCCCAATTCATGGCGGCGTAAAAGTGGGACCACTGCAGCCGGAGCTGCTGTAGGTCTTTGAACTTCGACCACACGTTCCGCGCTTGTCGGATCGTCTCACCGCTCAGACCGACCAGCAGGCCGAATGCCTGATCGGTTCGGCCGGCCGAGTGGCGTCGAGTCCAGGCGTCGGCACCTTCACCGACCAGCCAGTGCGAGTTCACGGCCACGGCCACGGCCGCGACCAGCTCGTCTTCAGTCATCGTCTCGAAATTCGGCTTCGATTTGGTCATCGCGTATCCACAAAAACGAGTCCTTGAACCGTGCTCTCGCTTCAGCGAGTGCTCGATTCACCTGACCGGGACTGCGCCGTAGAAGCCGGGCTATCTGTCCCTCGGACCACCCGCCCTGCTCGATCGAGAACATCGCGATGACGTAGCGCAGGTAGAGCGGATGTCGCAGGCTTCGACGCGGCGGTCTCGGCGCAGTGTTCCCCGATCGCGGTCCAGAGTTCGGGACCAAAGCGGAACACAACGAGCCGGTCGGCTGGGGTGAGGAGTCGCATGCGTGGCCCCCGAAGTGGCGTTGAATGATTGGCCGCGTGGTCTGCACGGCGCGGAGAATCTGCAGGGTCGAGCGATCGTAAGACGCCGCGATCAGCGGCGGCGGGACCAAAAGCACGTCCCGCACGTAGGTGAAGTAGACGCCGTCGAGGCGTAGCCCCGGAATCGGCTGTTGTTTCTTCAGAGGCTTCGCACCTGGCAACGGTTCGCACCAGCGTTCAAGGCCGGGCCAGAACGCTCCCCCGCTGTCGAGTTTCTCAGCCTCCGCGAACTCGTGCTGTCGGTGTACGAGCATCGGCGGCGCAATCCTTTGCTAGTCGTCGTGAAGACCACGGACGGTCAGTGCGTCGGAGACGCATTCTGGCGGAGCCAGTTCTCATTCCTTGAGTGCCGATCGCAGGATGTGGTCGGCACTCTATCTCATACGCAGCAAGGGGCAAAAGATGGCGAATCTGTCCGGCGGTTCTGCGCCGTTCAAGTGGGATCGGGTCGACACTCGCAAGTTGAAGTCCTCGGCCGTCCTGGCCGTTGTCGGCTTCGTCAGCGGCGCGGCTGTCATCCTGTTCGATGGCATCGACCCTTCGACTCCGGTCGGAGCGTTGCTGATGACAGCCATCACGGCATTCGCTCCGACGCTCTGGAAAGCGGCGCAGCGGTTCATCACCGACAACACCGGCGTGACGTTGCCGCCTGATTCTTTCAAGTAAGCCCGCCGGCTCCCTCAACAGCGGCGGGCATCATGTTGAAGACCGACGTCGGGGCGGTTGCTGATGCGGTGACGACCGTCGTCACCGTTGCCGAAAAGATCCGCGAGGAAGTACATGAGCATCGACAGCAGCAAGCCTTTGAAGACTTCCAACAACGTTGGAACGCGGCCGTCGCAGCCGGCGACGTCGAGACTCTGGACCGCCTGCTTGCTGAGCGTCGTAGTGAGTGCGGTTTCCGGTTGCCGGTCAGTTCCCCCGAAGCCGGTCTACGTTCCGGAGACGCACCGCCTCCAGCGGCTTAAAGCTGGAGACCCCGCGCCTGCTGATGGTTTCTTTGTGCCGCCGGCCACGATGGCCGAGCTGGCTCCGTACCTTGCCGAGCACAAGCGCGGCAAACCTGCACCACCGAGAACGGATCTCGGACAACCCGAAGAAGGATCTTCGCATGCCTGGTCGCCAACTCAGCGCGATTGAACAACTAGCCGTCGGCATCGCCGTGAAGTCTGACACCGTTTCCGAGTTGAAACGCGTGATGAAGGACGGCGACTCGTCCGAAGTCTGCGTCGTGGTTCGCATCAGCGGCCGCATCGCGAAGTCGTTCGGGACGCCTCCCGGTACTTCCGAAGGTCCGGCCGATGTCGCCTTGCATGGCTCGCGATTTCTCGCGGCGGTCTTCAAGCAGCTCGGCGTGACGCCGGAGCAACTGACCGCAGCGGCTCAGAAGGTTCTCGAAACGGTCGTGAAGCCCGACCTGGTCGCGATCACCGACGACCTCTTTCCGGAAAGCGACGTCTTCAGCGGCGTGCGCGACTTCGTGACGAACGAAGTCCAAGCCAAGCTGCCGAAGAAGTCGATCGAGTCAGGCGGCAAGGCTGGATCCGTCTCCAGTCAGCTCAAGGTCGAGGTCCTCGAACTCGGCTTTGATCCGGCCGCTGAGCCTGCAGCAGCTCCTGAACCCGCTCCCGCAGCTCCGGACGAGCTACCGCCCAAGCCGGCACGGAAGAAAGCGGCGACCGTCCCAAAGTCGGATCGGAAGAAAACGCCATGAGTTCCGCCGATGTCGCACCACCTTCTCGCGCTATGGGCGTCCGCGATTGGATCGCCGTTGCCGCGTTGTGCGTGACGCCGTCTGTCTTGCTTATCGGCAACATCACCGGCTTGCGTGAAGGTGTCGCGGATCTCAAGGCCCGCGTCGAGCTGCTGCAGCGTGACGTCGACAATCTCACTCGAAAGGGCGACCGATGAAGTTTCTCGCGCTCATAGCGGCGATCGCGTTTGTCGTCGCCATCTCCGGCTGTCAGTTCACCTGCCGGCCGGTCGATCACTCCAACCGCTGCCACGGCTACTGCGTCCCGTGCGACCCTTGCCCCCGTTCTAAGGCGGGGCCGGACTAATGGGGCGCAAGCCGTTGCGGCGGTCTTCACACACGGCCGTCCCGCGTCTGCACGATGGCAACCGTCGAGCCGAAGACCGACCGACGGCAGCGCAGCGCGGTTACGGTTCGAGATGGCAGAAAGCGCGCGAAGGGTTCATCGCCAAGCATCCGTTCTGCTGTGACTGTGAAGCCGCTGGCGTTCTGACGCCGACCGAAGACATCGACCACGACCCGCCAGTCACAGGTCCCAAAGACCCCGGATTCTGGGATCGCTCCCGCTGGTTCCCGCGTTGCCATTCGTGCCATTCGCGGAAGACGCGAACTCAAGACATGGATCGCGGCCGGTGTTCCGCTGGTCGGTCCTAGTTCCAATACGTGTTGGGAACATGCAAGCCACCAAGACCACCCGCCGGCGTCGCGTTGTTGACTCTCGCCAGAACGTCGCCGACACGGTCGGGACGGTCGAGCACGGCATGAGTCTGTTCGCGATCACGCGCGGGCAGTGCTCGATGATCGACGTTGTCCAGTACCTCATCAGCCAGATCGGCAAGGCGTCGGTCAGCGTCTGGACCTGGGCGGCCGGCGACCACGAAGCGAAGGCGTTTGAGTGGATGCTGCAAAGCGGCCAACTTGAAACCGCGTCTATCGTCATCGACCGATCGGCCGAGCATCGCAACACGCCGCTGGTCGAACGGTGGCGCGAGCGTTTCGGACCGGAGTCCGTTCGGGTCATCTTCACGCATGCCAAGATTGCCCGCGTCTGGAATTCCGACTGGCGGTTCGTTGTGCGTGGTTCGATGAACCTCAACCAGAACCCGCGCTATGAGCAATTCGACCTGACCGAAGGCGGTCCCGAGTTCGACCTGATCGCGGGAGTCGAAGCGTCGCTGCCGCTCTTGTCGCCGATGGCCAGCTCGCGGGAGACGTCGCTGGCGATGCACGGCAAGCCGATCAACTGGCAGCTCAATCCATTCGCGGGGGTTCAATCGTGGCAGCCTTAGATCAGTCCCAGCTCGTCGCCTGGTTCGTCGGCCGCAAGGTGCAGGCCGATCTCGCGACGATCTACGTCGACACGTTTCTGGAGTACCGCAAGGCGATGGACAACATCACGGCCAACGGCGCGGTCTGTCAGTGTCCTCGGACGGGTTCACCGATCGACAACCCCTATCTCAAGGTCCGCGACCGGGCTCAAAAGACGCTGGTTGACCTGTCTCGTCGCGTGAAGCACGCCGACGCGTTCTGGCAGGAGTTCACGAAATGACGGGCACACGTGGCCCGGTCAGCGGGCGCGGCGGTCGACCCACCAAAACCGGCCGGAAGTCGCGATCGTCTAAGCCGGCGGCGAAGGTGGCGGCGTCTGATCCGGTCACGCCGGCGATCGGCGGCGACCCGGCGACCTGGCTCGAAGAGCTGGCGGACATTTCTTGGGAAAAGTTCGTCGCGTATTGCGGCCACTGGCGGCCGCTCGATGCGTCCGACCGGGTGCAGGTCCTCAAGTTCTGGCGCATCGTCCAGCGCTACGAGAAGCTCTCGAAGCATCTGGCCGGGCGGTCGTGCGAAGAATGGTTTTTCGAGACGGAGAAGGGACACCGGGGCCGCGCGCCCGAGCTGGTCGAGCTGCGGACGCTCGAAGACGCGATTCACGAGAACGCGACGCGGTTCGGGCTCGATCCGGCGTCCCGCGTCCGGCTCGGCGACGACGACGGACCGAAGGACGTCGCCGACCCGTTCGTGCAGTATCTCAAGCAAGGATCGCTGACAGATGCCCAAGCCAAAGACGCAATGCGGGAGTCTGCAGCACGAAGTCGAACAGTACGTCGACCACGTGCTGAGCGGAAAGCGGCCGGCGGGCCGAATGGAAAAGCTCGCACTCGAAAGGCACAACCGCGACCTCGTCGAACAGCATGACCGGGGCGAGTTCTTTAGCTGGCACCATGTCCGGCATCATCTGGACTTCTTTCCGTTGCTGGTGCATCCGAAAGGCTCTGCGGCCGGGCAGCCGTTCGAGCTGGTGACGACTCACAAGGTCATGCTCGCGCTGCTCTACGGCTGGCGACGCAAGCCGCTGTTGGTCCATCAGCCTTTCTTGCGTCGGTTCCGTGAAGCCTATCTGAGCGAAGCACGCGGCAACGGCAAAAGCCCGAAGGGGGCCGCGATCGCGCTCAACGGGATGGTCGCCGACTTGCCACCCGAACCGGGGGCGGAAAACGTCTGCGTCGCGACGAACCGCGCGCAGGCCGCGAAGTACGTCTGGTCGCAGGGGCGGGACTTTATCAAGAAGGTTCAAGCGCTGCGGGAGCGTTGCAAGATCCTCGCCAGCGAGAAGGTCATCGAGTTTGAATGCGACGACATCACGTCGACGTTCGGGCCGCTGGGCTCCGACTCGAACAACCTCGACGGCGGTAACTACCACATCGCGGTTCTTGACGAGCTTCACGCGTGGCGCGAACAACATCGCGGTCTGCTCGAAGTGATTTCGACGGCGATGGGAAAGCGTCTGCAGGACCTGCTGGTCTACATCACGACGGCCGGCAGCGATCGGTCGACGATCTGGAAAGAGGTCTTCGACTACGCCCGGAAAGTCCTCGAAGGTCTGATCGACGACCGGCAGTTCTACGCGTACGTCCTCGCCTGCGACGTCGACGACGACCCGTTCGATGAATCGACCTGGATCAAAGCGAACCCGCTCCTGGGCGTCAGTGTGCAGCTCGACAAGTTCAAGGCGATGGCGCTCAAGGCCAAGAACTCGCCCGCGAAGCTGAACGAGTTCAACCGCTACAAGCGGAACCTGCTCGTCAGCGATCGCGAAAAGCCCTACCCGCCGGAGCTGACCGCGAAGGGCGGGATGATCGCTCAGCCGCAGACGACACCGCTCGTGAAGTCTCCGCTGACGGGCGTCAAGTGCACGGTCGGAATCGACCTTGGCTGGCGCGACGATCTGGCGGCGGCGGCGGCGTGCTTCGAGCTGACCGACGGCTCCCACAAGCCGAAGTATGCTTTTCTGGTCAAGGCGTGGATGCCAGCGGAGAGCGAACGACGTCACCAGATGCCGTTTGAGGCTTACATTCGGTCGGGACTCATCACGCTCTGCGAAGGCGACACCAACGACGACGACGACGTCCTGGCCTGGGTGCTCGAGCTGCACCGCCTGTTCGGCGTCAGTTCGATCGCGGCGGACGGCAACAACTTCCGCAGCCTGTTGAATCGGCTCAACACGAAGTTCGGCCTGACCGTCTATGAGTTCCCGCAGACGGTCAAGAAGTACAACGAACCCGTCCGCAAGCTGCAGGAGTTCTATGGCGAACGGCGTGTTCTCGACGACGGGTCGCAGCTCCTCCGCTGGGCACTCGACAATGTCGCTTTGCGCAAGGACGCGGCGGGCTATGTGATGCCGGACAAGGAGTTCTCGGTCGAGAAGATCGACCCTGCTTGTGCCGTGCTGATGGCACTCAGCGAAACGCTCTACAGCAACCAAGCTGAGTCACGTTACGAGAAGCACGGGATTCGCACACTTTGAGCTTCTTCAGCCGTTTCTTCAGTCGCTCCGCGCCCGAGCAGCGCACGCCGTCGCCGGAAAACCCAGCGAACGACCTGGGCGACGCGGCGACGTGGGAAGACATCTTCGGCGGCGCTGAAAGCGAAGCCGGCGTTTCAGTGAATCTCAACACGACGGCGACGGTCTCCGCGATCTGGCGCGGCGTCAATCTGATCGCGAACACGGTCGCAAAGCTGCCGCTGTCTGTCGTCGACGAGAACCTACTGCCGATCCCCAGCCACTTCGCGAATCGGCTCATCAACCGTCGAGCAGCTCCGCACCTTTCGGCGTTTCACTTCCAGCAGACGATGACGGCGATCGCGATCTTGAAGGGCAACGCCTATGCCTGGATTCGGCGCGTCGGCGGCGTTCCCGTCGAGCTGCTGCCGCTCGATCCCGATTCAACCTACCCGGTCCGACGCGATGGCGTGCTGTGGTATGTGACGACGGTCGCCGGTCAGCTCCGCGTGATGTTCCCGAGCGAGACTTTGCACATTCACGGGCTAGGGTTCGACGGACTGGTTGGTCGCGGGATTATCAGCCTGGCGAGCGACGACATCGGGACCGAAGTCGCGCACCGCAAGCACGACGCCCGCTACTTCCAGAACCCGACGCCACCGTTCACGCTCGAAGCTCCAGAGACCTTGAGCGACGTCGCCTACTCGCGGCTGAAAGCGGACTTCGACAAGATCAAGCCGGGCCTGAAGGGGGCGCATCGGCCGGCGATCCTCGAAGAAGGTCTGAAGGCGAACCCGCTGACACTCAAGCCGTCCGACCTGCAGGCGATCGAGCAGAAGAAGTTCCGCCTGATCGCGTTCGCAAACTGGCTCTGCCTGGCACCGCACAAGCTGGGAGCGGAAGGCAAATCGGCCTATGCGTCGCTTGAGCAGGAGAACCAAGCCACCCGCGACGAGACGTTCGACCCGTGGCTCGTCACCTGGGAAGACGAGCTGGCCTACAAGCTGCTGAGCACCGACGACTTCGAGAGCGGCAAGCGGACCATCGCCTACGACCGCGATTCGCTCGACCGCGTGAACTCGGAAGCGAAGGCCAAGTTCCTGCAGGTCGCCTTGGCGGGCGCTCCGGTAATGATGCTCAACGAAGCGCGTCGCAAGATCGGTCTGCCACCAGTGCCGGGCGGCAACAAGATCGTCTGGCCGGGCAACATCGCGCCGACGGGCAACAGCGAACCAAAGCCGGGCGATTCGACCGGCGAACCAACGAAGGAACCGACCGATGAAGAATAGCCCCGGCTTCACTCGCTCACTGCCGGAAGTTCGCAAGGACGGCGACAAGCTGGCCACGATTCAAGGTCTTGGCGCGTGCTACTACCGCGAAGGCGACGCCGGCACCGAATACTGGCTTTGGGACGACGTCGTCGAACGCATCCGGCCGGGGGCGTTCGATGGAGCGATCGCGGACGGTTCCGACGTTCGGTCGTTCTTCAATCACAACCCCGACCGCATCCTCGGCCGCACCACGGCCGGGACGCTGACGCTCGCTTTAACGGCGGACGGGCTGACGTACACCGTCACGCCACCCGACACCGAAGAAGGTCGTGCGACGCTGACAGCGGTCGAGCGTCGCGACGTCACCGGGTCTTCGTTCATGTTCCTCCCGGTCCGCACAACGTGGGAGGAGATCAAGCGCGAGGGCGAGCCTCGGATCTATGTGCGCTGGCTGGATGAAGTCGCGACGTTTGAAGTCGGGCCGGTCGCGTTTCCGGCCTACACCGCCACCACGGCCGAAGCGTCGCGTGACACGTCCGGCGCAGCGATCGCGAACCGCTATCAGCAATGGCTCGCCAACCACGTGCGGTCAGCGCGTGAGGATTGGTCGCGACGTTTCTCAGGAAAACCGGACACCGGGCGGCGCTCGCGTGAAGCGCTCGCCGTCGAGGTCGATTTGTTCTTTCGTCGCGCAACCTAGACCCGATGGGCACAGGCTTTCGCGCCGTTCGTTTCACCCCGCAAGCAAGGATGCTCGCAGATGCCACTCACGAAGCCAGTTGACCAGATGGATGAAAAGGAAGTCGCGGAGCAGCTCCGTTCGGTCGGTGGTCAGCTGACCGCGATTCGCGACAAGTACAAGGGCAAGGATGCCGAGCCGTGGTCTGCGGAAGACAACGAGGCCTTCGATCGCGTCGGCGCGGATTGGGACGCGCTCAAGGAGCGCGACCAGCAGTTCGAAGCGAAGCGCAAGACGGCTGAAGCCAAGCTGAAGCGCGAGCAGCTTCTGGGCGACGTCGATCGTCGCTTGAGCAGCAACCCGAACCGCGATCCGGGCCGCGACGACTTCGACGGCCGCGACGATGCGCACAACCCAAGCCAGCGCGACCACTACGACGCGCTGCAGGGCTGGTGCCGAGCTGGGACCGACGACGGGCCGAGCCAGCGCCAACGCGACGCCGCGAAGCGGTGCAACATCAATCTGAACCGTCGCGGGTTCTCGTTCCACTTGGCCGAGACCGAAGTCATCGCCGAGCGTGGCATGCCGCAGCTGACTTGGCCGCGAGTGCAGCGCGATGCGTTCAATCGTCGCAATCTGTCCGCCGGCACGGCCGGCAGCGGCGGCTACACCATTCCAAGCGATATGGTGCTGGCGCTCGAAGAGCAGCTGCTGTCGATCGGTGGCCCGCGTCAGGTCGCGAGCATCATTCGCACGGCGGACGGTCGTCCGCTCAACTGGCCGGGCGCTGATGACACCGGCAACGAAGGCGAGCAGCTCGGCGAAGCGTCTTCGATCGGCGACAGCGTCGACCCGTCGTTCACTCAGAAGACGTGGAACGCCTACAAGTACAGCTCGAAGGTCATCAAGATTTCGAGCGAGCTGCTGGAGGACTCTCCGTTCAACCTGGCTGCCTGGATCTTCCAGAAGCTCGGCGAACGCATCGCCCGCATTCAGGGCAAGCGTCAGACCACGGGCACCGGTAGTTCTCAGCCGCAAGGCTGCACGCTGGGCATTTCCGCCGGCGTCACGGCAGCAGCGACGAACGCCATCACCGCCGACGAGCTAATCGACCTGTCACTCTCGGTCGAGGATCTCTACCTGCAGGGCGATCGCGTCGCGTGGATGATGCACAAGAACACGGCGGGCAAGATCCGCAAGCTGAAGAACAGCAACAACGACTACATCTGGACGCCCGGCTTCGGCCTCGGCATCCCCGATCAGTTGTTGCAGTATCCGGTCATCCTCAACAGCTACATGGCCAGCTCCCTGGCCGCGTCTGGCAAGAGCGTCGTCTTCGGCAACTTCGAGAAGTATGGCATTCGCGATATCGGCTCGATTCGCCTTCGTCGCCTCGACGAGCGGTTTGCCGACACCGACGAAGTCGCCTTCGTGGCGTTCCACCGGATGGACGCGAAGTGGATCAACACCGCTGCCGCGAAGTACCTGGTTCAAGCCGCATCGTAAGCCGTCGACGGCCGTCTGATGCGTTTCCTCAAGTCACTTACTTGGAGTCGTTTTCATGAAGATGAAGTTGCTCGCCAACAGCCACACAAAAGGGGCTGAAGGCCAACCGGGGGATGTTCTCGATGTCGACGCAAAGACCGCGAAGTTCTTCAGGGACCACGGCGTCGCCGTTGCTGTCGATGGAGACGATGAGTCGGACGATGCCGGGGACGGCGGGCAAGCCGAGGACGCCGGCGGAGGATCGGGCGGCGACGGTGACGGTAAGGGCAGCAAGCCCAGCAAAGCCGAAAAGCCCGTGAAGGCTCCGAAGGAACCTAAGTAACCGAACCACGTGCTCGCAGCTTTCTCCTGTTGACGCAAGGGCCGTCGCGATTCGTCGCGGCGGCTCTTGCCATAGGTGCATCCGATGCCGCTGACCGTTTCCAGTCGTGAAGAGTTGCTTGCCGTGTCGCTCGCCGAAGCGAAGCGGCAGCTCCGCGTCCGGCATGCCGAAGAAGACGACGACATCGGACGCCTGATCGACGTCGCGACCGACGTCGTCGAGGGCATCACATGGCGGTGTCTGATTCGGTCGACGCTGCAGCTCTGGCTCCGGCGCTTCCCCTGCGGCCGGGAACCGCTCTATCTGCCGCGACCGCATTGCGTCTCCCTGACGTCGGTCACTTACACCGACGCGGCCGGCGAGGAGCAGGAACTCGACGGCGTCGTCCTGGGGAAGCGATCGGAACCGGCGACGATCGAGCCGGCGCGCGGTTCGAGCTGGCCGTCGACGATCGGTCTGCCGGAGTCCGTGTGCGTCACCTACGTCGCGGGATACGACGACGCGGCCGACATCCCGAAAGCCATCAAGCAGGCAATTCTGATGGTCCTCGGCCGGCTTTATTTGTCGCGCGAGGACTCGCTCGACGACGCCGGCCGTCGTACGGCCGAGCGACTGCTGAGCCGTCACCGCTGCAACGACTCACGAATCGCGGATCTGCTCAACCAGGAGTGACCCATGTGGGACGTCTTCAAGGTGTTTCTTCGGCTGATGTGGCGACGCGATTCGGACTCGGCCGTTCATCTTTGCATCGTGCTCGATCGGCTCCTGACGCAGCACGATCGGCTGCAGGTGTCGGACTTGTTCCGGTCGAGTCACGTGTATCACTCACTTTCGCGATCCGGGAATCCTGACGTGCCTGAACCCAGCGACTGAACCGCATCGCTCGCGCGAAGCGGCCGATGAACTTGAACATGCCGGGAGTCTCTTCCATGTCCGTTTCCCCTCGCCAATTGCAGCGTCTGATCTTTTTAACCCAACCGACACCTGCGGAGTCTTATCTGGCTCTCAAGGTTGGACTCCTACTTGATCGCGCCGCAGAGCTGCAACGTGAGCGGGATCGCGACCCGAAGTCGTTCTTCACCAGGTCCAAGTGCTTCAGCGACGGGGAGGGCTCGAAGAAATGACCGCAGCAGCGCGCCGCAACACGTTTGTGACCATTCAGAAGCCGAACCCGGAAACCACCGTCGACGCCTACGGGCAACCCGTCGCCCCTGACGAGCAAGACCGGTTTGTGCTGCATTCGACCCAATGGGCCGCGATGACGACGCAGGGCAGTCCGCTCTGGCAACGGCTCGGCATCACGCGGGCCGAGACGTCGCACGTGCTGAGGTTCCTCAACTGCGCAGAGACGCGGGCCATCGTGCCGACGATGCGCCTCGTGATCGACGGCCGGCCGCTCGAAGTTCTGGCCGCTTACGACCTCGACAACAGCGGGCAAGAGATTCAGGTCGAGTGCCGGGCGTCGGCCTGATTCCAACACGTATTGGAAATGCTCATGGATGGAGCGAACGAATTTCGGCAGCGACTGCGGCAGATGGTCGACCAGGTGGAAGGGCCGCTCGCCTCTCGAGCCGTGCGTGCCGGCATCGACATTGTCGCGCGGGAGATCCGCAACGAGATCGACCGCGACCCCGGTTTGAGTGATGACCAGAAGCGGCAATTGAAACCGCTCGTCGGTCGCGGCAGCCGGCGGACCGAATTCGGAGCCGCCGGGAAAGCTGGCTTCGGCGTCGGTCAGGTCAAAGGTCGCGGCCGCTCCGGCCGGCATCGCTCCGGCGTCGGTATCACGCCGCAGACTGTCCACTGGCACGTGCTGGGCACTGAAGACCGTTACGTCGGTCGACGCAGCTACCGGACGAAGAACGGCCGGCGCTCCGTCGTGACTCGCAACGTCCTCCGCTTCGCCGGCCGGTTACGTCCGACCGCGTGCGTTCTTCGAGCTGTCAGTGGCAGCCGCGACGCGGTGTCTCGCGCGATGGCAACCGTCCTGCAGCGTGGTTTGTCCGATCGTTCCTCGTGAGGTCCTTTCATGAATGTCGACGTCGCCCTGGTGGCGTATCTCCGCGAGCAATCCGACCTGATCGACGTCGTCGTCGATCGCATCCGCTGCGGCCGCTCCGCTCCCAAGTCGGCCGCGTTGCCGGACATCTACTTTGAACGCGTGGGCGGCGATCGAGCGGCCACGCTCGACGGCAGCGACAAGGACCTGGCGAAGTCGTACCTCGTGGAATTCGTTGTCCGGTCGACCGAGCGGTCGCAAATGCTCGGGCTGATGGAAGACCTGCTTTTGTCACTCGATGCGCTGCATGGCGCAACTGTGGACGTCGGAGCAGAAGAAGCCGTCTTCGAGACGGCGATCGTCGAAAGCGAGCCGGCCGACCTCGATCCTGAACCCCTGACCGATGGCGGGACATCAGGAGCGGTCGAACGTCGCAGCGTTCTCGTCTCACTCTTGTTCTGAGGTTTCAGCATGGGCAAAAAAGCCGTCAAAGGCACGACTCTGGAAGTCGAAATTTCCACGGTGATGACCGCTGTCGCTCAGCTTGTGGCGATTCAGGAACCGTCGGTCACTCCCGGCGTTTTCGACACCACCACCATCGACCAGGGCGACAACGGTGAGCACGTCCAGCCGACCGGCTACTCGAAAGCCGATGCGTTCTCGGCGCGCGGGTTCCTCGACGAAGAGCTGGCTCCGCATGCGTTCCTGCGCGACGCGGCCGACGACGGCGACATGGTCGCCCTGAACATCGTGAAGCCCAACGGCGCCGAGTCCGCTTTCGATGCGGTCATTTCCTACAAGCCCTCGGGCGACATGCGGGGCGGCTCGATGTTCGAGATCGCATCCGTCGGCATCGACGGCCTGATTACCCGCGTCGATCCGTAAGCGTCGCGCGTGCTGCGTTTTCTTCTCGTCACTCTTTGCTCGGGATTCTTGGCTATGGCTCTTATTCGGTTCCTGCACGACGACACGCTGGTGCGTCGACCTGGCTTGAGCGACGCGGACGTCAAAGGCATCGAAGCCGATTGTGACTGCGGCCGAATCACCGCGCAGGAACGCACGCGGCTGATTTATGTCGCCGCTCATCGTGGCGACACGCTCGAAGTCGACGCCGACGCGGTGGTGTTCTTTGCCAAGGTCGGGCAGGCAGAACCGGCCAATGAAGAGTCCGCGGCACTCGTGCCGGCTCCGATCATGGAGAACATTCGCCGGGCCGAGCTGTATTACCGCAGCGTGATTGGCGGCGTCTCCACCGGCGACGCACGCTACGACCTGAAGTCGAACAAGATCCCGCTGGCCGGCCGCAAGCTCCGCGCCTCGAAGCTGGAGCTGCTCCGCGACGTTCAGAAGCAACAGGCCGAAGCGGCCGCGAAGTTGGCCGAGCTGGAGAAGGCGAAGGCCGAAGGCGCTCAGAACAAGCCGGAAAGCGACGGCGAGAACGCCAACGCGAGCGAGTCGCAGGAAGCGACGACCGGATCCGACACGGTGCCGGCCGACGCTTCGACTGATGTGACCACGACCACCAAACCACACTCGCGACGTCGCTAACCCGACGCGCGATTCTTCAACCCGCGCCGCTGGCGCGTCTCACGGAGGGGTGTTGAATGTTCAAGCGTCGTTTTCTGCAGGTCCTCGTGCTCGGGACGACCTACGTCGTCGGCTCGATGCCGGAAGGGGAGATCAGCCGCCACCTGGCGGCCTGGCAAAGCGACAAGCCGCTGCAGGACTCCAAGGGCAAGCCGACGGAGTTCAAGCGGGAGGACGTCTACCGCGCCCGCGTCGTGCAGGTCGCTTTGTGGCGTGAAGACATGACGGGCCGCGTCCGCGACATCGACTCGGACGCGGACTTGCTCGAAATCGTCGAGAGCTGGGACTCCGGCGTCGTCCGCACACTGTTCGACGTCATCACCAAAGAGTTCCTGAACCCCAAGGCGACCTTTGAAGTTTTCTTGGGAAAATCCGAACCGACTGGCGGCGTCGGTTCGCGTGGCGAGTAGCGATCGCGGCCGGGTTCGCTTCGGCGGACCACTGGCTCGACGAAGTCAGTCCGGATCAGTTCCTCGAAGCGCTGGCGTTTGCCGCTGTGGAACCTTTCGGAGCGGCGTTTGAATCACGGATGGCGGCGGAACAAGTCGCGGCCATCTACCGCGTTCACGACCGCGACATCGATGTCGCGGACATCGAGCGGTCCTTCGGTATCGAAAGCGTCGTGAGCGATCTCCCCGACGATGACGAAGCCGCGTGTGCTGAATCGTGCCGTCGTGTTGACGGTGCTTTATGAAGAAGTTCCCTGAGAGCCCCGCAGAGACCGCTGCTTGCGATCAAGTCGACCTAGTGCGTCGCTAGTGACAATCCCGGCCGGCCGCGTCAACGGTGGTGTTGAAGTTCGCTTCGTCTCTGCGGGGCGGTGAGGAGTCGCAAGGATGCGTTTCCGGTTACTGAATGTGTTGAACGCAGCTCGCCGACACGGCTCCGAGCTGCTCTCTGAATGGTGGGTCGCCGCAAGAACGCCCAAGGGCGTCGGCTGGATCTGCTTCACGATGGTCTGGGTGTCGCTCATGGCGATCGCGGCCGGCCACGTGCAAGGCACCGAAGCGAAGCGGTTTGACGCGTCAACCTGGATGCCCACGGCCGACGCTCGGCCAGTTGGGGACTACTTCCTGAGCTACGACGGACGCACGCGCTCCGCTCGTTATGTGCTGGAAGTGCTCACGCCGGAATCGCTCGCGCGGCGCGTGTCGCGGGCGTCCGGCTTCCGGGTTGATCCGGACGCGATCGCGGAAGCACGGGCGACCCCGGCCGACTATGCCGGCAGCGGGTTCGATCAAGGCCACCTGGCCCCGGCTGCCGATCACCTGCAGGACGCGGACGCACAGCTCGCGACGTTCTACCTCTCCAACGTCGCACCGCAGACGCCGGAGTCCAACCGGGGGACGTGGAAACAGCTCGAAGAGCATGTCCGCGACCTGGCCAGCGAATGCGAACGGGCGATCGTCGTCACAGCTCCGGCCTACTACTCACGCGACCGACCTGACATCGTCGTGAAGCTCATCGGCAAGAGCCGCGTCTGGGTTCCGACGCACTTCGCGAAGGCAGTCTGTCTGAAGCGTGGCAACTCGATCGAGCTGCGGGCGTGGCTCGTACCGAATGACCTGTGCGACGTCAGCTACGACGCCTGCGAGATCAGCGTCGACGAGTTTGAAAGCGTCGTCGGAATCGACGTCTTCGCCCCGCTCGACGATCGCACGGAAAGCCAGTTGGAACGCGTCCGGCCGATGCTGCTGCCTGTTCCCGAATAGCGCCCAGCTCTCAGCATTCACCACCACACCAACAAGCCGGCCGGGCACTCGGCCGGCTTGTTTCGCTTGAAGGGCTTTCATCATGTCCGACCTCGGAACTCTGGTCGCTCGAATTGAACTCGACGCGCGGGACTTCGGCAGCAGCGCGAAGCAGGTCGAAAAGGATCTCGGCCTCGTGACGGTCGCCAGCGATCGAGCGGCGACGTCGGCCGCGAAGCTCGAAGAGACGATTGGCCAGTCCATGGACTCGGCGGTGGGTTCGACGCATGCCGTCGCGTCTGAATTCGATCAGGCGTCGGCCGCAGCGGCGGGGTTTGAAGCTCGCACCGAAAGCCTGATGCAGAAGATCCGGGGCGCGGTCCCGACCTTCGATCAGGCGAAGCAAGCGTCGCTCGGCTTGTTCAACGTGTGGACGGATCTCGCCAAAGTGACGATGGCCGGCTCGGTGATGGGAAAGGCTCAGGCGCTGGGCGGTCTCGCGACGCGTGTCACCGGCGACGAAGGGTTTTCTCGCGCGGGCAAGGCGGTTCCCAGCGAGGAGGACGGCGGTGGCATGCTGGGCGGCGTCGGTGCTGCCGCTGGCGCTTACGTGTTTCGAGGGCAGGCGGTGAAGATGCTGGGCGTCGCTGGCATGGTCGCGGCTGCTGTTGGTCTGGTCGTCGGCGGGATGAAGTCGGTCGACAATGCGGCTGCCGGTCACATGAAGTCGATCGATGAATGGAACGACAACTTCGCGAAGGCTGCCGGCGGGCCGCGTCTCGCGGCTGCAGCTCTTGGGGAATGGTCCAGTATCGCGCGGAGCGCAGCACGCGACGGCCGGCGGTCGTTCGAGGATATGGCCGAGATCCTCGGCACGCTCGACACCACGGCGCGGAAGTCGTTCTCGTCGGAAGATCGACGCGCGGCCGTAAAAGCGTCGGTGCCCAACGCTCTCGACCTCGCGTCGATGACTGGCATCAGCGACACGAAAGCCGTCGAGCTGCAGGACGATCTGCTCACGACGTACCACCTGCGCGGGCGGTCGATCTCCGTCGAACTCGACGCGGACTATCAGCAGGCGTTGAATGATGCGATCGCCACGGCCGCGAAGGTGACGGACTCGCGGCCGCTCGACATCTCGACGGCCTTGAAGGCGGTCGGGCCAGCGGCCGACGCGGCCGGCTGGGATCTTCGCCAAGCGACGGCCGCTGTCTCCGGCCTGGCGGCTGCCGGCGGCGACACCAAAGCGCAGACGGAGCAACTCGCGAAGGCACTCCCCGAGCTGCAGCTCCGCGCCCACAGCAACGCGGACACGTTCAAGGAGCTGGGCCTGAGTGTGCTCGATGCACGCGGTGGTCTGCTGCCGATGACGGACATCGTCGCCAACTACGCCACGGCGACCAATGGTTTGAACGATGCGGAGCGAGCGAAGCTGGCGACGGACCTCGGCCTGGCGGATGCGAACCGCAAGCTCTTCGACACCTACGTGAAGAACGAAGCGGCTCTGATTACGGCGTCGGCCGCGATGGAAGAAACGCGCGGCGCGGCTGGTCGCATGTCGCAGGAGCTGGAGGAACGGCACTCCAAGGCGTGGGAGAAGATTGCGGCCGTCAGTGACAACACGGGCGCGAAGGCTAGCGCCGTTTGGGGACGTATGGCGGCGGGAGCGTCGCAGGTGAAAGACGCGGTCCTCGGTCCGATGGTCGAGTTCGCGGCCGGGGCCTATTCCGGCGCGATGAGCTACGTCGACGCCGGTCTCGACAAGATCAACAAGGGGTTTGATTCCGTCGCGGAGAAATGGACCGGGCTCCGCGAGTCGATCTTCGGCAAGCCGGAGACGCCGGAAGAGACCGAACTGCCGAAGGGCGTTGTGAAGCTGCCGACCGACCTGAGCGCCGCCGAGAAAGCTGGGACGGAGGAAGATCAGCGGGCAGAGTCGGTCAAGAACCTGACCCAGCACCTGCGCGACCTCGACTCGATGTTCAAGTCCGGGAGCATCACGCAGGAAGCCTACAACAAGGCGACGCGGGTCACGGCCGAGCAGCTCGACAGCGCTAGCGGCGGCGGTGAATCGCTGCTGAAAAAACTTCGGGAGGAAGTCGAGCTGCTGCAGCTCGCGACGGACGCCGAGCGCGAGCGTCTGAAGTTAAAGCGCGAGGGGATGGACCCGAAGCTCGCCGACCAAGTTGTCGCCGCACAGGGCGACAAAGCCGTCGCAAAGGCTTTCAGCGACCTGCAGGAACGCGAGCAACGCATCGGGGAGACTCCGGCCGAGCGGGCGTCGCGCGAGCTGCTGGGCGCTGGTGCGTGGCAAGATGACGTCGCGATGGTCGAGAACCGTCGCGCTGAAGTGACGTTTGCGGAGGAGCTGCATCGGATCAAGGAAGAGACGGCGGCACTCGGTCGCACCGAGACCGAGCAATTCGTCTTCAAGCTGCAGGAGCAAGCCAAGCTCAACGCGGACGAGATTTCGCAGCTCGTTACAGCACGCAACCTACAGGAAGAACGCAAGCAGTTGCTGGAAGTCGAGAAGGAGATCCGCAAGCTGAAGGGCTTGCCCGACCCGGCCGAACGCCACAGTGACGCGATCGACTCCGCACGCGCGGAACGCGACCGGCTGAAAGCCGAGAAAGACGACACCAAGAAAGCTCAGTCGCTGGCCGAGCAGTATGACCCGACCATCAAGCTGCGCGAGGAGCGGGAGGAGCTCGACCGGCTCTTCGCGGCGGGGAAGCTCACCGACGACATCTACGGCAAGGGCGTGAAGTCGATCGAGGAACGCTGGAACAAAGCGACGCAGGCGGTCAAAGAGCATCGCAACGAACTGAACCGGGGACTCGAAGGCGTCGCGGCTTACGACCTGATCTTCAAAACGGCCGCAGGAGCTGGTGCGAACGCGGCCGGGCCGCAACTTCCGGGGGGTGCACCGCTACCTGGTGCGCTCCCACCGCTGCCGGCACCGGCTCCGCTCAACCCACCGGCCGGGCCGGGTGGCGGCGGTCTCTCCCCTGGAATCGAAAAACTCCTGACGGAGCTGCTGAACGTCTCCCGCGACGACGTCGCCAAGAGCACTCGCGATACGGCAAGGCACGTGGAGCGAATCGCCAACGCGGTGAAGGAAGTCTAACCGACGCGCAACGCGCTCCGAGCGAGTGACCCCGTTCCAGTCACTCGCAAGGACGCGTTCGCATGACGACCAGAATCAACGGTGCCGGCCTGCTGCTCGGGCTGAATCAGACCCACAACTTCACGTCGGCCAGTAAGCTCCGGATGGCATTGGGCAAGGCCGGCCACACGGCCGGCTCTCAGTCCGTCGCGACGGTCTCGGCTTATACGACGTTCAACGAGCCGACCGACTCCGGCTACGGCCGACAAACCCTGACCGGCGTCACCGCGTCAGCCGTCAGCGGCGGAATGAAGCTCGCGGCGTCCGATCCGAGTTTCGCGAATTCTGGCAGCGCGTCGGGTGAATCCATCACCGGCGGTCTGGTCACGATCAACCTGGGCGGGGCCTTCAGTACCGACGTTCCGCTCTTCTACAGCGACTTCGCAGCGGCCAAGAATCTGACCGGCACGACTCAGCCCGTGTTGTTCGATTCGCATGGCATGTTCGACATCACGACGGCCGCGACGACGCACAAGATTTTTCCGGCCGGGCTGGTGGCCATCTTCAACAACACGGTGACGCTCGCCACGGCCGGCAACGTCTACTGTCGGCTGCTGATGACCAGCACGACGGCGCTAGGCCAAGAGCCCTCGACGATTGCGGGCTTCACGACGCTCGATGAGTGCGACGACTCGACCTACGCGCGGCAAACCGTGACGGGCCTCACCTGGGCGAACCCGTCGTCGAGTCTCATCACGGCGACCTGCAGCACGCTCAGCTTCGCCAACACGGGCAACGCGTCGCGGGTCGTCCGATACGCGCTCTTCTGTCTGAAGGTCGGCGGCTCGATCGACGGCGACGACATCCCGCTGGCTCTGCAACGTCTGGACTCGGACGCGACGCTTAGCGGAACGACGCTCAGTCTAACCGAACCCGCGAACGGCTTCCTGAAGCTGACGTTCTAGGAGGTCTGATGTCGCTGCTTACCGAGGATTTCAACGGCTCGCTGATGCCCGCCGGGTGGAACTTCATCGACATGGATGACGCCGCGATCAGCACCACCGGGCATTCCGGCAACGCGGCTCGTCTCTACAACAACATGTACAACTACGGGGGCTACATCTCCCCGGACTTCGCGGCGACGGTCAACGTGTCGGTCGACGTCTGGTTCCGCGCCAACAGTTGGATGTACACGGCCGGCGGTCCGTTCCTGCAACTCCGCAACAGTTCAACGCTGATGCTCGGACTGAGGATGAGCGGTTCGGGCGAGATCGAGGTCTACCAATACAGCGGCACGACACCGTCGCTCGTGAGTACTGGGTCGAGCTTCCTGACAACCGACACCTGGTACCACCTGGTTTTGACGGCTGATCTGGCTAACGGCGGCAATATGTCGCTGACGGTCGACGGCGCTGCTGAGTTCGCTTCCGTTATGGGCTCGTGGGCGAACGGAGCGACCGGCGCGACGAACGTCGTCCTCGGTACCGCGCCTTACATGTTCTACGACTTCGACGACCTCGCGGTCGACGCGGCTGGCGGCGGCGGTGGTGGTGGCTCAACGCGTTTCTCGTCAGGGATTCTGCGCGGCATGTGTCGCGGTCTGTTCTGGTAACTCATTTGGCAAGGATGCCCGATGTTTCTTCGCAAGTACAACACCGCGCTTTCCGGCGGGACGCTGATTCGGATTCCCCTGCCGAAAGCCGGGTCGAACGATTTCGCGACGTCGTCGGATTGGACGCCAGCGGCCGGTGACGTGAAAGTCTCGATCGACGGCGGGACGCAGGCCAACATTGGCACGCTGCCGACCTACTCGAACGGCTGCTGGAACTTCACCCTCACCGGGGCGGAACTCACCGGCAAGTCGATCGAGGTCAACATCGTCGACAGCGCGACCAAAGCCGTCGACGACAACGCGTTCATCGTTGAGACGTTCGGGCACGCGTCCGCGATGTTTGTCGTCGACTTCACTGACGCGACGGCGTTCGGTTTGTCGTCGCTGGCCGACATCTACTACGCCGACATTCAGTTCACCCGCGACGAAGCCAACGCGACCGACGAGTTCACCGTCAGTTGGTTCAAGAACGGCGTGCGCGTCACCAGTGGCATCACGTCGCCGACGCTGCGAGCGATCAAGCGTGCCGACGGCTCGAATCTCTTCGCGGCCGCGTCGATGACGGAGATCGGCAGCACGCATCACTTCAAGCTCGACAAGACGACGACGAGCCGGCTCACCGTCGGCGAAGCGGTGATGCTGGAAGCGGTCGCCACGATCGACGGTTCGTCTCGGACCTGGACACGGAACACCGGCCGCGATTCGACCTAAGGAGACCGCGATGCCATTCCTGCGAAAGTACGTCGCCGCGACCGGGCTGGTTTATGTCCCGATCCGCAAGGCCGGTTCGCGCGACTTCGCGACGGGATCGGATTGGACGCCGGCGGCGGGCGACGTGAAGGTCAGCAACGGAGCGATCAGCGTCTCCAACATTTTCTATCTGCCGACCTATGCCAACGGGGCGTGGTGCTTCGACCTGAACGGCTCGACGTACTGGCCAGCGAACTGCGTCCAAGTCACGGTCATCGACTCGGCAACCAAAGCCGTCGAGGACACGTGCTTCATCGTCGAGAGCTACGGGCACGCCTCCGCGATCCGGAAAGTCGACTATGGCGACGCGTCCGCGTTCGGACTCTCCAAGCTCGCGAGCATTTACACCGCCGACATCAAGTTCACGCGCGACCAAGCTAACACGCAGGACGAATACACGGTCAGTTGGTATCGCGACGGGCTGCGTGTCTCCAGTGGCATCACGTCGCCGGTCCTGCGCATCGTCAACCGCAGCGCGGGAAGCGAACTCCGGGCCGGCTCGATGACTCAGATCGCGTCGACCGCCAACTACAAGTGGGACGAAGGCACCTACCGGGCCAGCCTGGGCGAGTCCCTCATCATCACTGCGGAAGCCACCATCGACGGGGCGACGCGGCAGTATTCGCGAATCATCACGCGCGATTCCGTGCAATCGGTCTAAGGAGTCACAATGTCACGCCGTCGCCTTGTGCCGATGATGCTGGTCCCGAACGCTGACGACGATCCGCTCGTCTGGGCGCGTTCGTCGCTGATGACCGGGCTGGTCGCGTCGTTCCGTTTCGAGAACGCGGCCGACATCGGGCACGACGACTTCAACTACATTCGGCTGGGTGTCGTCGGGTCAGTCACTCAGGCGACCGGGTTCAGCGGTCAAGCGGCCGTTTCGGCGGGTTCGGGCAACTCGCTCTATTACGATCACGCGTCACCCGGCGACGGGCAGCTCGGCACGGACCCGTCCGCCGGCTTGACGATCGCGGGGTGGTTCAAGTTCGGCACATCGACCGGAGCGGGTGCCGGGCGAACCGCATGGTTCATCGACAAGGCGAGCGCCGGCAGTAGTACCATCAAACCCCGGCTCGACTTCTCAAGCACGGGCGGAACGCACCTGCCTATCCTCAGCTTCACGAACTCCGGCAGCACCTACAAGACGATAACGCATTCCGCGATCGCTGACCCTGGCACGTGGCGGTTTCACTGCGTCCGCATCAAGAGCGGAGCCCAGCGGTATCGCATCAATACGACCGAGCTGACGCTCAGCGAAACCCTGACGAGCGAGTATCACAAACAATACACGGTCGGGCTCGCGAGTGACTCCATCACCGCCGACAGTCTGCTGGTCTACAACCGCTTTTTGACCGACGACGAAGTCGACGCCCTCTATCGCGGCGGGCTCGGCCGGGACTTCGCGTTCGGCTGGGAACCTCCGCTGTCTCGCGTCACTAGCTCGGCCGACAGCTCCAGCGCCGTCACTTCGGCAACGCTGACTCGAGTCACGGCCGTCGCCGATTCGACGACCGTCGTCACGCCGGCCTTCTTGTCGCGCGTCACCAGCTCGGCGGACAGCACGACGGGCGTCAGCGGTGCGTTCCTGGCACGCCTCACGGCGTCGGCCGATTCAACGGCCGTTGTCGCTGGTGCGTTCGTTTCACGCGTCACCGCCTCGGCCGATTCAACCGACGGCGTCACGCCGGCGTTTCTGGCACGCCTCACGGCCGAAGCTGATTCAACGACCGTCTATTCGGTCGAGGTCGCGAACCTGCTTCGTGTCACGGCGTCGGCCGATAGCTCGGACGGTGTCGCGTCCGCGATGCTCTTCCGCGTCACCAGCTCGGCCGACAGTGAAAGCGGCGTCACGCCGGCATTGTTCGAGCGGATCACGTCTGCAGCCGACTCGGTCAACATGCTGATCGGCGACCCGGCGTTCCTCGAACGCGTCACGGCCGTCGCGGACAGCACGCGCACCGCACGGTACGCACCCGGCACGCCGCGACCGGATCCGGACTTCCTGTTCGTCTTCCCGACGGAGGTCCGTTCGCAGTTCGGGACGTCGCGCGAGTTTCTCGAAGAGACCCACGCCCGGATTACAGCGACGCTCCGCGACGACAACGGCGACGACCTCAGTCTGACGGACTTCGACCTGGTACTGCTGACGATTCACAGCAAGCGGCCGTTCGCTTTTCTCAGGAAAACTACGAACGCGGCCGGGCTCATCGACCTGGTCGACGGGGAATTCTCCTGGCTGTTGCAGCCACGCGACACGGACCTGGTCGACGGCTCGAAAGTCGGAGCGACCGAAGGGCACGTCGCGACGTTCGAGTTCGCTCACGCGTCCGACCGCGTCGACGACCTGGTCGACCCGTTCTCGGTGACGTCGGGTTCCAGCGTCGTCACGGTGACGCATCCGGGCCACGGTCTCGAAGTTGGCGAGCATGTTTCGTTTGACGCGACCGACGAAGTCGGCGGGCTATCGCTCTCGGGCTTGTTCCTCGTGACGGAAGTCGTCGACGCGGACACGTTCCGCACTGCCGCGCACCAGAACGCGACCGCCACAGCGGCCGATGCCGGCGGTGCCGTCGTCGCCTACCTGCGGCCGTATTCCAACAAGTGGGTTCTCGACCACAGCGTGAAGCAAGCGGACCTGATGTAAGGGGCTTCGATGTCAGTCATCAAAGTTGAACGCAAAGACCACCCGAGCGGGCGTGACGACGCGGACTCCGACGAGCTGGTCCAGCGCTGGCGGATCTATGTCGACGATCCGGTCGACGCGCCAGCTCAGGCGCTGACCTACGGCGGGCTGCCGAAGCGGGGCGACGCCTACTCGGTCGCGTTGCCGCGTTTCCGCTGCATTGCCCGAGACGTCGATCGCATCTCTGAATCGCCGAAAGTGCTCATCGGGACTTACAAGTTCTCGACGAAGTACGACGCGGCGAAGATGGAAGCGAAGGAGCTGCAACCGCTCGACCGCCGGCCGCTCATCAGTTGGACCAGCCAGATTCACACCGTCGCCTGGCTCAGAGATCAGGTCACGAATGAGGTTCTCACGAACACCGTCGGCGACCACTTCGCGGGACTCACGCGGGAAGAGTCGCTGATCGCCTACGACGCCACGGTCAACACCGCGACGCAACCGGATTGGCTGATCGACGTCCTCGATTGCATCAACGACGCCGATGTCACGATTCGCGGCCGGCTTTGGCCTGCCGAGTCGTTGAAGGTGGTCTCGGCCAGTTGCAGCGACCAGCTCTCGGAGATGGACCAGCTCTACTTCAAGGTCAATGTGAAGCTGCTCGGCAACCGCGACGGCTGGAAAGGCAAGATCCTCAACGCGGGCTATCGGCAGCTCGTGAACGGAGCCCCGCAGCCCATTCAGATCGGTGGCGAAGACGTCAACGAGCCGCAGCTATTGGACGCTTCCAGCGCGCACATTAAGCCCTCGGACCTCGCGGCCGATCCGATCAACTTGCCGCACTGGATCGAGAAGTACCGCAACCGATTGGCCAGCTTCACGGCGCTCGGTCTCCCGCCGTTGCCTTTGTCGAGCTAGGAGCTGATGCGATGTCATTACTAGCGGCCAACGAAGGACGCGGCACCGCACTTTCCGAACTGGTGACGCAGTTTCAGGAGAACGGGAACCGGCTCGACGCGTCTCAACCGGGCGCACCAGCCGGGAAGAAAGCGGTCGGGGCGCTAGCGGTCGTTCGTATCCGCACGCCTTGGACGATCGCACGCAAAACCGACGACGCGGGAGCATCGGCGACGGCACTCGGCGAGCGACTCCAGCAAGGCGACGACGACGCGGACAACCCGCTCACGAATGCCGACTACAAGTTCGCGGTCAGCAGCTCGACACCGACGACAGTCGTCGTCAGCGACGACGCCGAAGACCTTCTTTACGAGGGGACGCAAATCGCTCTGTCGGGCACCAGCTCGGACGGCTGGTACACCGTCGCGGCCGTTAGCACGGCCAGCGGCTCGACGACGATCACGGTCGTTGAACCGTTGCCGACGAACGCCGGCGGCGGGTTTGTCATCATTCCGCGAGCGGTCGGCCGCGTCGGCTCTTCGCGGTTGGTGACGGCCGTCTCGCGATCGCGGCACGACATCGCGATCGTCGCCAACGTCGGCGGCGAGTTCGTCATGCTCAACCGGCCGCGCTGCTGGGTCATCCTGTCCGGCACGCTCGCGGCCGCGACCGTTGTTACTGTCGGATCCGCCAAACGGCTCCGGCCGGCGACGGTCGAGGCGACGATGCTCGTCGAACCTCCGAACGGCGACGCGAACCCGGACGACCTGCTGCTCAGCGACGAACCGCCGTTGCTGGTCGGCAACTACGACGAGCGAATGGTCCTCGCACCGAACACCGTCTGCGAAGTCGCTCTCGGTAGTCGCTTCTGGACGCCGGTTTGGGCCGGCTGCAATGTCAGCGCGTTAAGGATCGGTTGATGGGCCAGCTCCGCACCACATGTTGCGACGGCGGCAGCTCGGTTGAACCGCCGACGGGATGCACCGGGACCGAATACATTCCCGCGCATCCTTCGGAAGCGTCGCGCCGCCTGGCTCGCATCACGGGACCGATTCAGACGGCCGTGCTCACTGCCGGCTGCAGCCTCACGCCGTCGCTGAACTACGACGGCCTTGGTCGTTACCCGTTGTCCCTCTCCGTCACCAGCTCGCAGCCGCTTTGGACGGGTTTGTTGGTCGTCTGGTTCGACACGCCGGCCGACATCGACCCGCATGTCGTCGGCTCGATCAATTCTTGGCAAGCGACATCGTGGGTCAAACTGGCTCAGTCCGCCGGCTGGAACCTCGACGAGCTGCTGGTCGACGCGGATGAACGCTCTGGGCCGTGGCTGATCGCTGGCGCGGTGGTGGAACAAGCCGGCGACGTCTTCCTCGCGTCGCGCGTCGTCAATACGGAGCTGATCGTTCCGAAGCCGTGTTGCTGGGCGACGGCCGGAGGCGGTGGCGTCGACTCAGCCGACGAACCGTGTCGAGCGACACGGCGAGCATTCGCGGCCGATCTATCTTCACCGACCGAAGACGTCGTCGGTGGTAGCGGCAGCTTGTCACAGGACTCGTTCGGCAAGCTGCTCACCGACGGAACGGTCGACCGCGACAACCGGCCGGACTTCAACCTGGGCACGGCGTCGCATCCGATCACGCGATTCGGTTACGCGATCGGCCTGACGTCGTGCCCTTGGGAGATCGCTGCCGAGCGTCACGGCGCGGAGGGGACCTGGTCGCTCCTCGGCCAGCTCGGGCCGATTTGCGGAACGCTGCTCAACTATGGGGCCGAGCCTTATCCCGCCGGCACCGTCGACGCGCCCGAACCGCTGGGCAATCTCGTCATCGACGAACTGCTCGACACCGTCCCGGCCGGCTGGCTGCCGATGAGCCTCAATGCAGACGATGACAGCGATCACGCGGAGGCGTCCGGGCCTGCGACCTGGTCAGCTCGCGACGGTGCGACGTTCGTCGAGAGTCTCTTCGGTGGTGAATACAACGGCGGCACGTTGTCGACGACGATCCCGATCGCGCGCGCTGACTGGCACGACGGAGCACGTCTCACGATCGAATGGACGCACCGCCGCGTTCGCGATGCTGACCGTCGCTTTGCGTTGCCCGGAACGCCGGATCCGGAGGAGTACCGCGACCAGACGAACGGCGTCTTCGTCGGTGGTTTGTTCCGCTGGCTGATGCGTCACGAGAATGCGTCGCGGCTCGACGACGTCATTCTCGGCGACTCGTATCCGCGCTACGGCTGGACCGCGACGGGACCAGTGCACCCTTTCGGCGGTCGGATTCTGCACAGCCGCCACTATGCGACCTGGCCGACTGAATGGGATTACGACACCGACGACGAACCTCCGCTGCCGGACGCACTGACCTGGCAACTCGGCGGCGAGCTCGCCTTCGACGGCCGGCAGGAGAACTGTTTGCTGGTCGCGCCGAACGACGGCGATCGCGTGATACTGACGCTCGACCTGGCCATCGTCGACCAGCTCAATGAATACACGCTCGACAACCTGACCGATCACATCGACGTCTGGCGGTGGACGCTCCGCAGTTGGATCAACGGCCGTCTAATCACGCCGAGCCTGGCCGTCAGTGACAATGCCGGCGTCTTCTACGCTCCACCCCCGCTGACGTCGCTGCGGCTGGGCCTCTGCGCCTACCGCGGCGGCGGCTGGAAGGATCTTCGCGTATGGCTGCACAACCCGCCCTGAACGAAACCAACGCGTCTGGATGCCCCTTGCGTCCCGATGGCCGCTGCGAGGTCACCGGTCTGACGCCGCTGCTGTGCCCCAAGCACGGGCCGCACGCTCCACAACCCCGGCCAGAGGCCCCTGTGCCGTGCCCGCCGTGCCAACAAGCCCGCGAAGAGTACGAGAACCTCTACGGATAGCTGCTGCGGAGAACGGGCGAAAAAACTCGACCGCTTCAGTTACGTATTCCGCTCGTTGACCCCGGAGCCGCCGTCAAACAAGAATTGGGGGTGATGGAAATCGCTGAAAGCGGTCGAGTTGTCCGGAATGAAGAGTTTTTGGCCCCAGTCGGCAATCCATTCCCGACTATCCGTGTTATCTGCATCCGCGGCTCATCCCTTGAGTCGATCACATTCGACCGACTCCGCCTCTGAAATTCGTACGCTGTGGTTGAATGCGGTTGTTCCCGCCAGCGCTGGCAGGTACATGCCGACTCTCTAGCCGCTGGACGTGCAAGGGCCACCGTACGGTTGATTGATGAGGAACTGAGATGCGTATCGTCGCTGTGGTGACGTTGTTCACCGTGTCCGCTTATTCGGTCATCGGATTTCGCGCCAGCTTTGAACCGGGTAGCGATCCCAACCACATCTTTAAGATCGTGTATGCGGTCGGAGGTCTGGGATGCGGACTCTTCGCGTCACTCATCGTTACCCGGCGACATTCTAACTCCTGAACATCGCCCTGCCGGGGATCGCGGCTTGGTTTTATGTGCCAGTAGCACGGCAAAAGCCGCCCGCGTTCGAACGTATGCCCGCTGCTGTCTACCCTCGACAGGGGATGCAGCACCCCAAGCCGAGCAGTAACAGACAACACGTTGAACGCGGGACGGTGTCAGCGCGATCCAGGCTCCTACCACTGAGATTCAAGTCGCCGGTGAATCTCTTGAGCGAGTTCTTTACTTGACACTGGGCTGTTTGGCAGGGCGGACGTCTGCCATCCCCAATGATCACCGGCGATTCGCGTGGGATGAATCATCCATCTCGACACCAGCGTGGACGCATGGCTTCGCCCCAAGGCCAGACCCATCGCATCGTCCTGGCCTAAGGTGATCGAGACCGCTGCCGTCTGATCGAGCTGTTCGACATCTCGTTGCGGTGATTTGTAGCGTTTGAGCACGACGAACTGGCTGCCGATCAGGAAGATATGGTACGGCGCCGCCGGACCATGATCATCTCGCCGTAGCAGGCACCCGACCGCGCGCAGCTCGTTTGCGAGATCCAAATAGGCATCAGCGACTTCATCAACGCTGACTTGAACTGATTCATGCATTCGTTTGGCCCTTGCAGGGCGACTAACCACTTGCCCTGAATGCATTTAGCTTAGATCACGGGCGGAAGGCGTGCGCGAACTTGTCGAAAAAGTGGTTCTGCATCGCCTTCGTCGAGCGGTTGCAAGGGCGACGATTCCACAGCGCAATCGAGCGGCAAAAGAGAAAGGCGAGCGGGTCGTTACCCCGCTCGCCTTGAGTGGATCATCGTTCAATTGGGCGCCATGTCGGCTCCCTACCTCTTACCCTTCACGCAAGCGACCTTCTTCTTGGAGCTGCCGTGCTTCTTGGAGCTGCCGTGCTTCTTGGAGCTGCCGTGCTTCTTGGAGCTGCCGTGCTTCTTGGAGCTGCCGTGCTTCTTGGAGCTGCCGT
>JAKFWA010000130.1 GCA_021732995.1 Planctomycetaceae bacterium
AGGGGGCTGGGGGTGAGGGGCAGCGCTGACTCAGTCCCCTCATCCGGCCTGCGGCCACCTTTCCCCTTTGTTAAGGGGAGAAGGCATCCGATGCTTCGTTCTGTTCCGAACTCAGCCTCTCAGGACGCAATGTTCCAGCCGAGCATCACGCAGTTCAACCCACTGCCGATCCCGAGGAGCGCTACGTTCTCACCGCGCTTCACGTGTCCGCGTTCCAGTCCGATGGCGGCAGTGGTTGGCAAAGCGGCTGAACCGGTGTTACCGAGGAACTCGACCGTGGCGAAGTCGATGTCAGGATTCAGCGCCAGGTTCTCATACAGCAGCTTGCGATGCGCCTTGCCGACCTGGTGCGTGAAGGCCTTGTGCACGTCTGAATTGCGCCAGCCAAGTGCTTTCTTGGTCGCATCCCAGTTCTGCTTGGCGAGTGTCACGCCGGCGTGCAGCAGGGCTTCAGAATCCGTCTGCATGCGCGGTCGATCGTCACCGAACTTGGCGACTTCAACTCCCCCGGCACACAACTGATGATGCGACGAATCCGCGAGACAGTGTCCGCCGAGCAACCGGTTGCCGGTGCGGCTCAAGCGTTTGTCGCACAGCACCAGCGCCGCGGAAGCCGAACCGATCGTCAGCGAAGCGAACTCACCCTTGAACTGCTGACGGGTAAGCGTTGGAGACGACAGCAGCGACGCGATCGTACCTTCGACCAGTCCGCGCCCGTCTTCGGTACCGACGATCACACCGGCCTGAATCTGGCCGAGTTCGATCATGCTGGCGATCAGCAGCGCACCGTTCAGTAAACCCAGACAGGCGTTGCTGACATCCATCACGCACGCGCTGGCTGGCAACCCGGTCGCATGATGCACCGAGCACGCCGTTGCCGGTTCCAACTGGTCGCGGCAGACAGAGCCATGCAGGATCGCCCCGAACTTCGCGCGCGGGATGCCGCTGGCATCAATCGCCTTGTTGGCCGTTTGAGCACTGATCGTCCCGACGCGCGTGCCGAGCGGAAAGAAGCGGCGTTCACGAATGCCGGTCATCAGCTCCAAACGCCCGGCTGGCAGATGCAAACGATCATAGACCGGCTGCAAGCGAGACTCGATTTCGTCCGAAGTGACTATCTCGTCAGGCAGGGTGTAAGCGATGTTTTCGAGGCAGACGTTCTGAAAACGCATACGGAGACGAACGGGGTTGAAGGCAGCCTGGTGAAGGGGCGAGGCGGAAAATACTCGGACATAACGAAACAAGCCGCGCTGTGAGGCCCTAACGAAAGACCTCTCAACACGGCTCGATCACGTTCAGCAACGACTAACCCGAAACCGCAGCTTTTTCACCAACGGTGCGGCCGCCCAACAGACTGGCGAGGTCAGTGACCTCACGCAGCCGAGACGACCGCTCGCTGACGTATTCGGGAGTTGGTTCTTCGACGTTCAACATGATCGAACTGCGAACGTAACGCAGTCCCTGCAAGAGAACTTCGCGTTGTTCCTTACTCAGTTCGAGAGTCACCTGATCACTCATTCGACACTCACTTTCTGGATGCCAGCACGACCTCCTTGTCGCTTTTGAAAGCTTACCTTCCGTGCTCTGCAGTCCGGCGGAAAAATGTTACAGCAGGACTGAGGGGTTCACAACTCGCAGAATCCCGGTATCAATTTCGGCTGACGCGTCGGGGGAACCCTCAGCCGGACTCGCAGCAACTTAAGACAAATTTCGACCCCGTTTTCAATTCCGGTCATTCTCAGCACAGGACGCCGATTCGTCCCGTACGCTCCAACCCGCGAGCCGGTCATGTTGAGGCACGACCAGCCGCCATTTGTGGGAAACTTCTCCTGCTGGTCTTGACCGTCCATGATTCGTCCCGCCGAACCCGGTTCCGAGCTACTGGGTCGCTTCCTCTACGTCGAGCCGATCAGATTCATGAAACGCAACCTGCCTCGTTTGCTGTCGCTCTCTGCTTTATTGGGCGCCTGTGCCTGCTCTTCCAACGCTGCGGCCATTGACGGATTCACGGACATTCCGACGGCGGCTGAAGCGCGTCCAGAACCGGTGAGTTCGCCAACCGCGCTGCCGGGGCTAAAGGCTCCGAAATCCATTCGCGTGCAACTGGTCGCGGACTCGCCGCAGACCGTTCATCCGGTCGGGCTCGCGTTCGAAGCCACCGGCGACGCTCATGTCATCGAATGGCGTCCGTCGCCGAAATTGCAGCACTCGACGGAAGAGGTGACGTTTCAAGACGGGACGCGCACCACGCTGAGTCGCTGGTCCAAAGATTCGCGGGATGTCTTTCGGAGGCTCTACGACGCGAACCAGGACGGCGTTTGCAAAACATCCGAGACAGTGCTTGGTGATTTGACGCTCCCGTCAGCAGTCGTGATGCACGACGCTTGGTGGTACTTCGCCGTGCCCGGCCGCATCGTGCGGATCGAACCGACCCTGAAGGCGACTGGGCAGAAGGGCACGATCAAACAAGATGTCGTGCGCGGGATTGGCGGAGTTGAGCCGCTTCCGATTTCAAGTTTGGCGTTCAGCCCCGACAACTGGCTCTACTTTACGGTTGGCCCCGGCGATCATCGGCTGGAAGGCTCAGACGGGTCGCGAGCAATCGTGATGCGGACGGGGGCCATCTTTCGCTGCCGCCCGGATGGCTCCGACATCCACGAGGTCGCACGCGGCCTGCGATCACCGCGCGGCATTGCCTTCGACCCACTCTTCAACTTGCTGGCGGTCGATGGTGACCCCGAAGCCAATTCTGCATTCCCCGGCCTGCGGCTGTTGCACGTTCAGGAAGGCAATGATTTCGGCTGGCGTCTGAAATCCGACGCAACCGCCGTCGTGAGTGATCCCATTCGCACGACATTGCAAGGCGACCGCCCCGGCACAACCGCTCCGATTGCCCTGCTTCCCGGAGCGTCAGCCAGCGGCTGCGCCTTCGTCTACGGCGATCACTTGCCGGCTTGGCTGAATGGCTCGATGGTGTTCATCGACGATGCTCGCCGCGCGGTGCGTGGAGCGCGACTGCAACGCAGCGGTGCGACGTTCAAGGCGGTCGAGCAGTTTGATCTGTTGAGCGCCGCAGATGATCCGGACTTCCAACCGGCAGCCGTGGTGTATGGTCCGGATGGAGCCATTTATGTCGTTGACCGCCGGGCACGGCTGAGTACGACAGAGGCTGTTCTGACGGGACCAGAGCAAGGCCGGATCTATCGGCTCACCAATGCCGCGAACAAAGTACCGCCTTCACCGCCAGCCGTTCGTCGGGAATTGTCCGGCGTCAAAGACATTGTATTGAGCCGCGCCAAAGACAAGGACACCAGCAACCTCTGGATCGAAAAGTGGATTGAAGCGCTGGTGAAGCGGGGCGCCACTCAACCGGATCGCCTGTGGACAATTCACCAATTGGAATCCGCATTGCTGCCGGTGCTCCCTCAAGTTCGTGATGCGAATGAACTCGCGAAAGCGCTGCAGCTCGACAAACTGGACGATGGCCAGTTGGGGACTCTGTTCGCGGCGCTCTGCAACCGTCGGTACGACGCGGCAACTCAACTGTTGCTGGTTGAGTACTCCACGCGTGACTCAGACATTGGCCGCATCGCCACCGAGCTCTTCATTCGCAATGCCACGCTGGAGACGACTCTGCCGAACGCGGACACGCAGATCGCGCGGCTGAACTTCGGCATCAAGAGCACCTCGCCGGAATTGCGCCGCACATCTGCAAGCGCGTTGTCCAAGATTGGCCAGCTCTATCGCCAGCGTGACGCCGAACAGATCCGCCAGATCACCGCAACGCTGACGACGACCTTGTTGCAGGAGCGTCCCGCAAACTCGCGCACGTTCGAGGGACTCGTGCGTGCGGTTGAACGCCTTGGCGAACCAGCCATCCGTCAGTTGTCGATGCACGTGACTCAACGTCGTTCGCGCAGCGCGGCGACGGCCGTCATCGCGATTGAATCCATGCGCAGCCGCCCCGCCGCCCGCATCCTGGACGGCATCTTGTTCAGCGACATCGCCCACCTGAATGCCGATCAGCAGCGTTCTCTCGTACGAGCCTACCGCGCCATTCAGGTCGATCCACCAGTATCGTTATCAACGCTCGCGGCCTACCTGGTTGCCAGCGAAGACGCAACTCCCGAAGTCCGTCTCGATGGCTTGAAGACCCTGATCGCAGGCTTGAACGACAGCAATCGCGAAGAACTAGCCGAGCCGATTCAAACCTTGGCCACCGCTCTACTGAAGTCTCAAAATCCGGTCATCCGACAGCAGGTTGAGCAGTTGATGACGGCGGTGAAGACTGCCGCTCAATGACTCCGAGTGAAACTGTCAGTTCCGGCTTGCGGCGGAGGATTTCCTTCGTGTTAACTGATGAGCTTGAACTGAGTTGACGACACAACTGAAAATCGCCGAACTATTTCGTACTCAGATTAAACGACTGGCGTAGCCCTGAAACTGGCAGACACAAACTGCCTGACAAGGACTTCGAGATGCTGAATTGGCTTTCTGATCCGCTACGGCAACGACGAATGGTCACTCGGCGCGATGCGTTGCGAGCGGGTTTCCTGGGTACTGGCGGGCTGGTTCTGTCGGACCTGTTTCGTATGAGAGCCGCGGCGGGGTTGAACACTCAACCCGACACCGCCGTCCTGTTGTTGTTTGTGCATGGCGGGCCATCGCAGTTCGAGACTTACGATTGCAAGCCGAACGCGCCGTCCGAGATTCGCGGACCGTTCCTGCCCATTCCGACCAACGTCCCCGGCATTGATGTCTGCGAGCACCTGCCGCTGCATGCTCAGACCGCTCACAGGTTCTCGCTCATTCGTTCGTGTTGTCACGACCAATCGAATCACTTTGAAGGCCACGCGCGGTTCCTCAGCGGCTATGGCCAGATGAAGACGGGCACCGCTGAGTCCCACTATCCCATGGTCGGCGCGGTGGTGAACCGGACCTGCAAAGGTCGCACGCCTGGCCTGCCGGCGGCGGTCGCCGTGGGCGGAGTCGTCCTGAACGGTCCCGACTACAGCCCCGGCATCGCTCAAGGGTACTGGAGTCCCATCTATCGCCCCGCGATTACGAACGGTGGTCTGCGCGACGCCAGCCTGACGGTCAGCAGCCGGCAACTCGAAGACCGGATGAGCCTGCTGTCTGGTTTCGACAAGCTGCGCAGCGATCTGGATGTGGCCGGAACGATGGATTCGCTCGATGCCTTCAATCGCGAAGCCGTCGAAGTGCTCACGACCGATCGTGCCCGCAAGGCTTTCGATCTCTCACTGGAAGATCCCAAGATCCGCGAGCGTTACGGCGATGGCTACGGCCAGGAAGTCCTGATGGCGCGACGTCTGGTTGAAGCTGGCGTGAGCTTTGTCACCGTGCGTGCTCCGGGGAGTTCTCCGGGATCGAAGGCTTACGACTGGGACGATCACGCCGTCAATTGGGATCTGCCGAGTGCGATGCTCGGTCGGCTGCCCAAGTATGATCAGATCGTCACGACGCTGATCAACGACCTCTACGATCGAGGTCTCGACAAGCGCGTGCTGCTGATTGTTACCGGTGAATTCGGTCGCACGCCGCGTCTGGAATACAAAGACGGTCGCATCGGTCGCGATCACTGGCCGAATTCAATGTCCATTCTGGTCTCGGGCGGCGGTATCAAGACCGGTCAGGTCATTGGAGCCACCAACAGCAAGGGTGAGCACCCCATCGAACGCCCGCTCGACCCGCAGGATATTCTTGCCACGATCTATCAGCACCTCGGTATCAACCCGTACCGCGAGTTCCCCGACCCGCAAGGCCGCCCGATCGCGCTCACGCAGGGTAAGCCTGTGAACGAGTTGTGGTAGCCGTCACTGGCTCCTCACGCGGCGGGGACCATCGGTACTCTGCGTATCAGAGTGTTACCAGTGCTCCGCCCTCGTGCGCTGATTTCAGGCAGGCGTCGAGGACTTTTTGAGTCTTCAGGGCGATGTCAGGCCAGTGAGCATCGCGGCGCCCGGAGACGACCAGTTCGCTGAAGTTGCGGAACAGGTGCGTTTCCTGCGCGTTGGGAGCGTTGTTGGCGAGTTCGGCGACGGGTACGCGGCGCGTGTGTTCTTCCATGTTGAACTGGCAGCCGGAGACTTCGAACTTCGGGTTGTGCACGGTGAACGCGACTTCGGCTCCGTAGAACGGCAAAACGAAGTCGGGCAGCACCAAATGGCCCTTTGTGCCACTCACGTTGACCCATTGCTGATGCTCGGTGATGAACGAGTTGTAGAATGCCGCCGAGACTCCGCCATCGAAGAACAGCTCGGCAGAGAATTCAACCGGTACCTGCTGAGGTGAATCCGCACGCTTGTTGGCGGTCAGCAGACGGCCAGAGACCTGCTTTGGCATCTGATACTTCATCGTCCACAGCGCGAAGCGGATCGAATACCAACCAAGATCTCCGAGGCAACCGGCTGGTTCGAGGTTACTGCTCACCCGAATGTTGCCATCCACGAACTCCTGCGAGCCGCAGAAGCTGAAACCGCAGGCAATCCGTTTGATCTGGCCGATGCTTTGCCCGTCGTCGAGGGCTTCGCGGACGCGATTCAGTCGCGCGCTGTGCATGAACATCACGCCGTCCATGAACTGCACTTTGTTCTTGTCGCAGGCGGCGATCATCTCGGCGAGGTCTTCCGCCGAAATTGCGCAGGGCTTTTCGCACATCACGTGCTTGCCGGCGTTGGCGGCCTTGATGACCCATTCCTTACGAAGGCCAGTTGGCAACGGGATGTAAACTGCGTCGATGTTCGGATTGGCGAGCAGTTCCTCGTATGTGCAGCCTTTGGGAGTTGCCGGAAACGGCACACAGCTCTGGCATTCGCTGATGAACTGCTCGGCACGTTCGGTCGCGCGGCTGGCGACGGCGAGTAGTGTCGCGTTGGTCGAGTTCCGAATGGACTCCCAGTTCTTACGAGCAATGCCTGCGGTCCCCAGAATGCCCCAACGACACAGTTTGTCAGCCACGATGCGCTCTCCGTGATGAGTCTCAACAGGTGCGGCGCTCGTTTTGGGCAGTGCGGAGACCGCTTTCGAGTGCCTCAGAGGTCGCGGAGATTAGGTTCGTCAACAGCGACCTGCAACGCGGGCGGAGTGCTAAGAGGATGCCATCAACTCAGCGGAATCCTCGGAGAATATAGGCAATCTGAAAGAGGTCTTGAGGCAACTTCTGTATTTAGGCTACAGGTACCGTCCCTTCATAGGTTGAGCCCGTTCTTGCGCGCTCGGCCAAGAATCACTTCGATTTGCCTGCCAGTCCTTTTCCTCCCTCCGAGACTCGTGCGATGTTCCAGCGTGTCATCGGTCTTTGTACCTCGCCGCTTTCGCTGCGCACGGTCACGTACTGCCTGTTGGCGTGCCTGTATTGGTCCGCCGTCGGCTGTCAGTCAGTCCCTTTCATTCGCGGCCAGTCGCCTGACGACGCCCGCGCGATCGGCGCTGAATACCCGGAAGCCGCAGTCAAAGATGTGATTGTTGATATCGTCGTCGAAGGCAATGTCACGATTGAGCCCGGTGCGATCCTCGCTCAAATCAAATCGCAACGCGGACGCCCCGCTGACGAACGCATCATCAAGGAAGACTTACGAGCTCTTTACGCGACCCGTTGGTTCTACAGTGTCGAACGTCGCTATCGCATGTCGGACGAAGGCATGCTGCTGGTCTTTCGCGTTGTCGAACGGCCCGTCGTGAAGTCAGTGCAGATCAAGGGTAACGAAAAGCTGCGCACCAAGACGCTGCTCAAGCAGATCAACATCGAAGCTGGATCACCCTTCGACGTCTCGATGAACAAGTCCGCGGCGCGGAACCTCGAAAAGTTCTATCACGAGAAGAAGTCGCATCCGTTCGCCAAGGTGACACTGGAAAGCGGCAGTCGGCCGGAAGATCGCGATGTCATCTTCCTCGTCGAGGAAGGCGATCGAGTCATCGTTTCGGACATCAACTTCATTGGCAATGACGCCTTCAGCGGAGCGTTGCTGAAAACGAAGCTGAAGACCAAGACCGCGTTCTTTGACATTTCGCTGTTCGGTGGCAAGTACGACGAATCCACGATTCCGGAGGACCTGGTCGCGCTGCGTGAATACTACAATGGCCTGGGCTACTTCGACGTGCAGGTTGAGAAGGAAGTCGACGTCAAGGAGAACTGGTTCCATATTCTTCCGAAGAACCAGTGGCTGCCGCGTGTCGATGCGCGAGCCACCTATACCTACAAACTGGTTGAAGGCCCGCGTTACTCGGTGCGCAACATTGAGATCGTCGGGAACGAGATCTTCAGCGAAGCCGAACTGCGCGAGAAATCCGAACTGAACCCCGGTGATAAGTTCAATTCGCGGTTCCTCAACAAAGACGTCGACGTCATGAAGGAGAAATACGGCAAGCTCGGCCGCCTCTTCGCGAAGGTTGAGCCAGTACCGCGCTTTCTACCGGATCGTCCTGGTGAGGTGGATCTCATCGTCCGCATCGACGAAGACAAGCCTTACACGATTCGTGATATCGATGTGCACATCGACGCTCCGGGCGGACATCCTCACACGCGTGAAACGGTGGTGTTGAATCGCGTGATGGTCGCGCCGGGTGAACTCGCGGATCCGTTCCTGATCAATCGCAGCAAGTCGCGTTTGCGCGGCCAGATTTTCGAGAATGCTGGTCCGACCGGTCCGCGCGTCGAGATCACGAAGGTCGAAGAGAAGAAGAAACAAACTCCGTCGCGCAACACTCAGGTAGTGCGCGGCCAGGATGCGATGCTGGCGCAGCGAGCGGCTCCGAATCTGCTGTATGACAACGGCACGAGCGGTGATCCCTACGGCGGCCTGGAGAATCCCTACACTCAAGCGCTGGAAGGCCCCGGCGAGATTGATCTCGATGTCGCCGTGACGGAAGCTCAGACAGGCCGTTTGATGTTCGGCGTGGGCGTCAACAGTAACGCCGGTGTGCTGGGTCAGTTCACGTTGGAAGAAAACAACTTCGATATCACGCGTCCGCCGACCAGTTGGCGCGACATCGTGGAAGGCACCGCCTGGCGCGGCAACGGTCAGAAGTTCCGTTTGGAAGCCATGCCCGGTCAGTATGTCAGCCGCTACATGGTGAGCTGGATGGACCCGTACTTCCTCGATACCGATTACAATTTCGGCTTGAGCGGCTTCTTCTACAACCGCTATCAGCCCGGCTGGACGGAAGATCGCGCCGGTGGCCGCATCACTCTGGGCCGGCAGCTTGATCGCTGGTGGTCGGTGACCGGTGCTCTGCGATTGGAAGAGGTCAAGATGTACGACTTCCAGACGTCGACCGGAACGTTGTCACCGCGCATGCAGGAAGTAAAAGGCAGCAACTTCCTGTCTACCGCCCGTGTTTCGGTAGCACACGACACTCGTGACTCCGGCTTCATGCCGACCGAAGGTCACTTTGCCGAAGTGGCCTTCGAGCAGGGTTTTGGTGAGTTCATGTATCCGCGCCTCGAAGTGCAAGGCACGCAGTTCTGGTCGCCGTATGAACGCGTTGATGGAACCGGCAAGCACATTCTGAGTCTGCACGGGGAAGCCAACTGGACAGATTCCGGCACGCCGCTGTTCGAACGTTACTTTGCGGGTGGTTATCAGTCGTTCCGCGGCTTCGCCTATCGCGGCGTTGGTCCGCTGGAGAACGGTGTTCGCGTCGGTGGCAACGCCATGTTGCTCGGCTCGCTGGAATACTCCGTTCCGGTTACGGCGGACGATTCCATCCGCGTGGTCGGCTTCACTGACTTCGGCACGGTCGAGGATAGCTTCGATACCCTGTCGGGGAGCAGCCTCCGGTTGACGGCAGGCTTCGGCTTCCGCGTCGCCATTCCGATCATGGGACCGGCTCCACTGGCCTTCGACTTTGGCTTCCCTGTCATGTCCGAGCCTGGCGATCACGAGCGTGTCTTCAGCTTCACCGTGGGCTGGACGCGATAGGAGCATGTCCAAGTAGGTTGAGAATCCTTCTCGACCCCGTCTGCGAGTACGGCGACTTACGCCACTCAAGGCAGCAAGCAATTCAGAGCCTGCTGACTGGTCCTTGACGATGTGTCATGTTGCCAATTGCCGACCTTGTCCCCGCTGCTGGTCGGGATGGAATCCCAACTTACGACGACTCGGACAGGCTGCTAGTCATCGGACTTCGGTGTGACAGTCGCTTCAAGATTTTGTATCAGGCGGCGTAATACTGTTGCGAGCCGTCCCTTGCGGCGGCTCCGCACGTCTGCCAGACAGCCGAATTGCTGGCAGATCGAACTCCAAAGCACCGCTTTTCCTGTCACGATGGCAGATTGGCAGTCGATAGGGAGAAAACTGCCGAAACTCTCTAAGTCCTTTCATCAATGGACTTAGATGGAGTGTTGCCGAACTGGCACATTGCTTGCTCCTCGCCACGCCACTTCTGCGGAGAACGCGGATTGGCAGGTATCTCACTCCCACTTTTGGATGAGGAGTCGCTGTGGCGAAACTACTGACGTTCGATGAAGACGCTCGCAAGAGCCTGCTGGAAGGCGTTTCCAAGCTGGCCCGAGCCGTGAAGAGTACGCTCGGCCCACGTGGTCGTAATGCCGTTCTGGACAAGGGCTGGGGCGCTCCCAAAGTCACCAAAGACGGTGTGACCGTGGCTGAGGACATCGACCTCGAAGACGCGTTCGAGAACATGGGTGCTCAACTGGTGAAGGAAGTGGCTTCCAAGACCAGCACTGTCGCTGGCGACGGCACCACGACCGCGACTGTTTTGGCAGAAGCCATCTATCGCGAAGGTCTCAAGTACATCGCTTCCGGCCACGATCCCATGTCGCTCGCCCGCGGCATCAATAAGGCCGTTGACGCCATCGTCGCCGAACTCAAGAACATCGCCAAGAAGGTCAATGCGAACGACTTCAAGGCTGTTAAAGAAGTGGCCACGATCGCCGGTAACAACGACCCGGAAGTCGGCAAGATTCTGGCTGACGCCCTGCAGAAGGTCGGTAAAGACGGCGTGATCACGGTCGAAGAAGGCCGTCAGGTCAACACCGAAGTGAATCTCGTTGAAGGTATGCAGTTCGAGCGAGGTTACCTCTCGCCTCACTTCTGCACCAACGAAGATTCGCAGACTGTTGAATTCGATAACTGCCGCATCCTGATCTTCGAAGAGAAGATTTCGAACGTGAAGGATCTGGTTCCGCTGCTGGAGAAGGTTTCCAAGGCAGCCGTTCCGCTGTTGATCATCGCTGAAGACGTCGAAGGCGAAGCTCTGGCGACGCTGGTCGTCAACAAGCTCCGCGGCATTCTGAAGGTTGCCGCTGTGAAGGCTCCGGGCTACGGCGATCGTCGCAAGGCTCAACTGGAAGACCTTGCAGTGCTCACTGGTGGCAAGGCGATCTTCAAGGATCTCGGCATCAAGCTGGAAAGCGTTCAGCTCACCGATCTCGGTAAGGCCAAGAAGATCATCATCGACGCTGAAAACACCACCGTCGTTGAAGGTGGCGGCCAGAAGGCTGCAATCAGCGGTCGTTGCGATCAGATCCGCAAGGAAATCGAAACCACCGAAAGCGAATACGATCGCGAGAAGCTGCAGGAACGTCTGGCCAAGCTGGCCGGCGGTGTGGCTGAGATCAAGGTTGGCGCGGTTACCGAAACCGAAATGAAGGAACGCAAGGACCTCATCGACGACGCGCTGGCTGCGACTCGCGCTGCGATCGAAGAAGGCATTGTGCCTGGAGGTGGCGTCGCTCTGCTCCGCTGTGCGAAGGTTCTTGAGAACCTGGCCACAGACGGCGATGAAGAATACGGCGTGTCCATCATCCGCAACATTCTCAGCGTTCCGATGCGAACGATTGCTGAGAATGCTGGTATCGACGGCGCTGTTGTTGCCAATCGCGTTTCGAAGTCCAAGGACAAGGCTCACGGTTACGACGCTCTCAACGATCGCTACGGCGATATGTTTGACTTCGGCATCGTGGACCCGACCAAGGTTGTCCGCAGTGCTCTGCAGAATGCGTCGAGCGTTGCGAATCTGCTGCTGACCACCGAGTGCATCGTTGTTGACGAGCCCAAGCCAAAGGGCGGCGACGATCACCATGACCACCACCATGACGACATGGGCGGCGGTATGGGAGGAATGGGCGGCATGGGCATGGGTGGAATGGGAGGCATGGGCGGCATGATGTAGCCGTCCGGCGGAGCCAAGTGCTCCGCTGCCTGAAGTTCACCAATCACTAACCAACTTATTCATCCACTGAATTCATTCACCCAAGAAACTGGAGTCTTACTGATGGCGATTTCGCTCAAGCCTCTTGATGATCGCGTTGTCGTTGAGCCGTTCGATGCTGAAGAAACCACTGCTGGCGGTATCGTTCTGCCGGACAGTGCCAAGGAAAAGCCACAGCGTGGCAAGGTTGTCGCAGTCGGCCCAGGCCGGTTGTTGGAGAGTGGCGAGCGTTGTGCAGTCGCTCTGGCTGTTGGCGACGAAGTCCTCTTTGGCAAGTACGGCGGAACGGACATCGAAGTTGATGGCCGCGACGTGAAGATTCTCCGAGAGAGCGACATTCTCGCGAAGCTCGGCTAAGCAGTTGATAAAGCGGGGGTTGGCCGAGGAATCACGACCAACCCCTGATGTTCGGATCGTGGGTCGAGATCTCGACCCAGTCGGTTTGCCCTTGGATGAGTCATGAGGCTCGTCCGCAGTGCGTGTCTGGTGAGTGTTCCAGTCGCGACGAAATTTGCCTTCAGCCTCCGCTTCGGAGAACTATAAGAATGCCTAAGCAACTTCTCTTCGATGATCGCGCTCGCCTCAAAATGCAGAAGGGCGTGCAGATGCTCGCCGACGTCGTGGCAGTCACGATGGGGCCGACCGGTCGAAATGTCATCATCGACAAAAGCTTCGGAAACCCCGTCGTCACCAAGGACGGCGTGACCGTGAGTAAGGAAGTCGAACTCGAAGACCCTTACGAGCACATGGGTGCGAAGCTGGTCAACGAAGTCGCGAGCAAGACTTCGGACATCGCTGGCGATGGAACGACGACCGCTACGGTTCTCGCTCGAGCCATCTACAACGAAGGCCTGCGAAACATCAGCCTCGGTGCGAACCCAATGGTCGTGCGTCGTGGTATCGAGAAGGCTGTTGATGCCGCTCTGGAATACCTCGGCGGTCTGGCCAAGGCTGTGACCGACAAGGAAGAGATCAAGCAAGTCGGCACGATTTCGGCGAACAGCGATTCGACGATCGGGCAATTGATTGCTGACGCGATGGAGAGCGTTGGTCGCGACGGTGTGATCACCGTCGAAGAAGGCAAGACCAGCACCACCGAACTGAAGCTCGCTGAAGGCATGCAGTTTGATAAGGGCTACATCTCCCCGTACTTTGTTACTAATCCAGCCGAGATGAAGGCCGTCTACGACGATCCGGTCATCCTGCTGCACGAAAAGAAGATCTCGAACCTGCGCGAGCTGGTTCCGCTGCTCGAGCAGATCGCTCAAGCTGGCAAGCCACTGCTGATCGTTGCTGAAGACGTTGATGGCGAAGCCCTCACCGCTCTGGTCGTCAACAAGCTGCGTGGCGTGTTGCCGGTCGTGGCCGTCAAGGCTCCTGGCTTCGGCGATCGTCGCAAGGCGATGCTGCAGGACATGGCGATTCTGACCGGCGGTCAACTGATCTCCGAAGACCTCGGCATCAAGCTGGAATCCGTGCAACTGTCGCAGCTCGGCAAGGCCAAGAAGGTCGAAGTGACCAAGGACGCCTGCACGATCATCGACGGCGCTGGCGATCCGAAGCAGATCGAAGCTCGCGTGGCTCAGATCCGTCGCCACATTGAAGGTACTGATAGCGATTACGATCGCGAGAAGTTCCAGGAGCGTCTGGCGAAGATCACTGGCGGCGTGGCGATCATCTCCGTCGGTGCAGCTACCGAAGCGGAAATGAAGCAGACCAAGGCCCGCATGGAAGACGCGCTGCACGCAACTCGCGCTTCGGTCGAAGAAGGCATTCTTCCCGGTGGTGGCGTGGCTCTGCTGCGATCCATCGACGCCGTGAAGAAGGTCAAGGCCAAGGGCGATGAGCAGGTTGGCGTCGAGATCGTCGCTCGTGCTCTGACTGCTCCAATTCGTCAGATCGCGACGAACAGCGGTCATGATGGTTCGGTCATTGCCGACGAAGTCAGCCAACTGTCGACCAACATGGGTTTCAACGCCAACACCGGCGAATACGTCGACATGTTTAAGGCCGGCATCATCGACCCCGCGAAGGTCGTGACCAGTGCTCTGAAGCATGCCGCTTCGATCGCCGGTCTGATGCTGACGACCAGCGTGATGGTGACTCGTACCGACGAACTCGACGGCAAGGCTGACAAGCCGAAGACCGAAGGCGCGGTTCGATAAAGAACGGTGCAACGCTCCGTGGAGTTGTCTTCGGGGTTGGTATCGCTCTAAGCGTTTTTCAGGCCACCGACCCGCATTGAGTCGGTGGCCTGTTTTGTTCCCGATCGCTTTTTGAAGCTCGGGCAGAGGCGGACAGCATGGCGGTGCAGCGCGATTATTATGAAGTGTTGTCGGTGGCTAAGGACGCGTCTGGGGACGAGATCAAGAAGTCCTACAAGAAGCTCGCCATCAAGTATCACCCGGATCGCAATCCTGGTGATGACGCTGCAGTCGCGGCTTTCAAGGAAGCTGCTGAAGCGTATGACGTGCTGAGTGATGCCGAGAAGCGGGCTCGTTACGACCGCTTCGGACATGCGGGAGTGCAGGGCGGTGGTGGTGGCGGACAGGGTGGCTTCGGCGACATCAACGACATTTTTGATGTCTTTGGCGACTTGTTTGAAGGCTTCGGACTCGGCGGTGGTGGCGGTAAGCGACGTCGCGGCGGCGGCGGGCCGCGGGCGACTCAGGGCGACAGCCTCATCACGCGCATCACGATCGATCTGCTCGATGCAGCTCGCGGATGCACTCGAACGGTTGAATTGCAACGCCGCGAACTTTGCAAGACCTGCGATGGTTCGGGCGCAAAGCCGGGTTCGAAGCCGACTCAGTGCGACTACTGCGGCGGTCATGGCCAGATCGTGCAGTCGCAAGGTTTCTTTCGCGTTCAAACAACATGTCCGGCGTGTCGAGGTGAAGGCAAGATCGTTCGTGACAAGTGCGCGGGCTGCTCGGGTGCAGGCAAGGTCGCTGAGACCGTGAAGCTGGACGTCAAAGTGCCAGCGGGTGTTGATACCGGCAACCGCTTGGCTCTGCGTGGCGAGGGTGAGCCGGGGCTCAACGGTGGTCCGCGCGGCGACTTGATTGTGGAAGTGGTCGTCAAAGATCACCCGCTGTTTCAACGTGACGGACAAGATCTCATCTGCGACGTTCCGGTGACGTACACTCAAGCGGTACTGGGCGCTGACATCGAAATTCCTTCACTCGATGGTAAGCGTAAGCATCACATTTATCCGGGCACGCAGGCTGGTGAAATTATCCGCATCCGCGGTGGAGGAATGCCCCACATCCAGCGGAATTCTGCGGGCGATTTGCTGCTGAGAATCGTATTGGAAGTACCCAAAAAGGTTTCCGCAGAGCAGGAAGCGTTGCTGCGAGATCTCGCCGAACTGGAGAAGGCTAACGTGAGCGCTCATCGCTCAGGCTGGTTTGACCGCCTCAAGGAATGGTTCGTTCCGACTGAGGACGAAGAATAGTTCGGCTGCTGTCTGACTGAACGCCGCAGGCGACAAGGTTGCACCGCTGTGTGCCATCGCCCGCGGCTCTGTGATATGGACAACGTCGGCTGCAAGGTGCCGACTTGATTTCAGGTTGAGGAAGATTCCCATGAGCTCCACTGACAATCCAACGAACGCTCAAGATGATGCCACCGCCGAGGCATTCGCTCAGGCTGCGGAAACTCTGGCGAACAAAGATGCGGCCGCTGGCAACGAAAGTAATGAGTTGCTGAAGCTCAGAGCGGAACGAGACTCGTTCTACGAACAGTCTCTGCGCGCGAATGCCGAACTGGAGAACTTCCGCAAGCGCATGCGGCGTGAGATGGAAGACGCGGCGCGGTATCAGTATCTGCCGTTGATTCGCGACATTCTGCCGTGCCTGGATAACCTCAATCGCACGATTCAGTCGGCCGAAGCCAGCGGCAATATCGAGAGTTTGCTGCAGGGACTGCGGATGACAGTGAAGCAATTCGATGACGTCTTCGCGAGGAACTCCGCGAAGCCCATCACGACGGTCGGCGAGCCATTCGATGCCAACGTGCACGAAGCGTTGACGCAGATCCCGACGAAAGACAAACCGCCGATGACCGTGCTGCAGGAAATCGAGCGTGGCTACGTTCTGCACGAGCGTGTGATTCGCCCGGCCAAGGTGATCGTGTCGTCCGAACTGAAATGATTGCGGCTTGGCGGGAACGTCCCGATTTGTCTTTGAAGGCAATCGGGATGGCCGTGAATTGGCTCTGCACGGTATGGTAATTCCTTCGGAATCTGGACTTGCCAATCGTTTGGAGGATGGCCGACATGACACGCTTCCCCGCATTGCTGCTCGCGTGCCTGTGCCTGCTGCTGACGCACGGGATTGCCGGGGATGATGTTGTCAAAGGCGACCGCAATGCCGACCGGATCACTGAGCTGATCAAGCAACTTTCTGCGCCGGAGCCGGAGAAACGCGACGCAGCCGTCGCGGAGCTAAAAAAGTTCGATGTCACCGTCGTGAAGCCGCTGTTGCATACCGCATTTGGAGATGACGCTGAGGCGGGCATTCTGGCCGTCAATGTGCTGGAAGACCTGCAGGTGGTTGAGGACATGAAGGTGGTCTCAGCGGCGGAAGATGCCCTGCTGAAGATCACCGAAGAGGGCCGTGCTCACGTGGCCCGCCGCGCGGAAGCCGCGTGGGATCGTCACTTCGAAACTCGTCAGCGCCGAGTCACCGAGTACATTCGCCAGCATCACGGGAACATCTGGCTGTGGCGAGAATTCCCATCCCTGCGTCGAGACGACGTGAATCTCGATCTGCCTCATACCATTGTAATCGGCAAGGACTGGACGGGCGGAGACAGCGCTCTGCAACACATCGCGCGACTGGATTCGGTGCAGATTGTGTATCTCACGAAGGGGCATCCCGTCTCGCAGCAGTCTCTCGCTGAGTTCCGTCGTGTCCGTCCGCAGGTGCAGATTTCATTGCGCGGCGCGGGCTTCCTGGGAGTCTCTCACGGGCCGCATTCCTTCGGGTGCCAGATCAGCAGCGTCAAACCGGGCACTCCGGCTGCCGAAGGCGGACTGGAGCCGTTTGACGTCATCGTCGAGTTTGGTGGTGTGCCGACTCAGACTCCTGATGATCTCATCGACGCCATCAGCAATTTCTCTCCCGGCGACCAGATCAAAGTCGTCGTGTTGCGAGACCCAATTATGCGCCGCGATTTCAACGGCTTCGGACGCTGGTCGATTTATCAATCCGCGCTGTACGAGATTCTGAATCAACCAGAGCCCGAATCAGTCTTCCTGCCGATTGCAGTTTTTCATTCGATGAAGACTGAGGTCACCGTGAAGTTGGGTGTGTGGAAATCGCCACAGTGATCGGCCTGTTTGAGTTGCCAAACGATCGCATCAGGACATGCGTGCGATGATTGTTTCCGCGACCGCCAGCAGACCACCGGCGTAGACGCCAGCGGCAAGATCGTCAGCCATGATGCCAGTACCATCGGGCAGCTTTTCCAGTCGCCCCACGGGCCACGGCTTCTTGATGTCGAACAGGCGGAACAGCGCAAATCCAAGGACCGCGCTGGTCCATGTGAGCTGTCTCAACCCCAATACCTGCGGCAGCAGCACCAGCCAGAACGCCGCGATTTCGTCGTAGACAACCGAGCCGGGGTCCTTCTTGCCAATCGCTTTCGCTGCCCTCGAGCAAATCGGGACGCCCAGCGCGATGAACACCGCACCAAAGGCAAGCAGCGCAACCGGGGGCAGAGTTGTCTTGAGCATCGCCCAGATCAGCAATGGCCCCCACAAGCTGCCAAACGTTCCCGGAGCGAAGGGAATGAATCCAACGCCTAAGCCTGTTCCCAGCGCGATCGCGAGGAGATCGAGTCCGCTGCGACGACCTGCTGGCGATTGCGGAACATCCGAGGTTTCAGTCATCGCTTCAGTCTCTGTCGATAATACTTCAGACCCGGCACGAAGAAGCAGCCCGCTGAAATGAACCCATACAGCGAAATACTGAAGTCTGGCAGGTCGGAGTGCGAGATGACCGCCATCAGGAACCCCGTGATGAAGAGTGCCACCGACTGCACATAGAACTTGCCTGTGAGCATGCTGGCTTTCACCAGGAACACCATGCCGCTGATCAGGCCAATGACGGGTGACAGGTAAAGCACGGGCAAATCGAGCGCACCTTCGATCGCAAACAACATCGTGCTGGCGATCATACTGCTGGCCCAGACATGCACGATCTGTCGTTCAATGAAGGTGACCGGTCCAGATCGACGTCTCAGACCGTAGAAGATCGAGGCCCAAATACTCATGCCTACGACCCACAGCAGCAGGTAGGGCCAGCGCGAAGACTGGCCGCTTGCGGCATCACGCCACTGCATGAAGTTTGTCGACAGGCACAGGAACAGCACAACCAGGCTGTGCCACATCCATAGTAAGCCCCAGTTCTCCAGCAATGATGCATGATGCGTCTCGCGAAAGGCCCGGCTAAGCACTTGAGTGAACTGCGAGGACCTTGCCGAAATGGGCTCGTGCCGCAGATAGGCCTCGAGGTCATCAGCCAGCGCGTCGGCAGTGCGATACCGCAGGTCTTGCGGCTTTTGCAGACATTTCAGTGCAATGAGTTCGAGGTCTGTATCAGCGCGCGGGTTGAGGACTCGCGGTGGAACAGGATCCTGCTCCAGCACCATTAGAATAGTCTCGACCGGCGACGCTGCTTGAAACGGTGGGCGACCTGTCAGCATCGCATACAGCACGGCACCCAGGCTGTAGATGTCTGTTTCACTTGAGATCGAACCACGTTGCCCGGCGGCTTGCTCGGGAGCCATGTAGCTGGGGGTTCCCAGCACCGCGCCGGATTGAGTCAATGACGCCAGCCCCGGCATCTCCGAATCGCGCGGATCGGCCGGTGCGACTCGCTTCGCCAAACCGAAGTCTGTGACATAGGGACGCCCATCGACGTCAATCAGGATGTTTGACGGCTTGATATCGCGGTGCAACACACCGCAACGATGTGCGTGCGCGATCGCCCGGCAAATCGGTGCGAGCAACTCCGCCGCTTCTCGCGGAGGCAAGGGGCCATCAGCGAGACGAGCCGACAGCGTCGTGCCTTCAATTAACTTCATGCAGAAGTAAGGCCGACTGTTGTGCTCGCCGACCTCATAAACCGGCACGATGTGCGGATGATCTAGCTGCGCCGCGGCCTCGGCTTCAGCTCGAAACCGGGCGATCTCAGAAGGCGAGGCGAGGTCATGTCGCAGGATCATCTTCAGCGCGAGCGTCCGGCCCAGGCTCTTCTGACGAGCCCGATAGACGATGCCCATGCCGCCGCGCCCGAGTTCACTGATTGGCTGCAGTCCATTGAACTCAGCAGGCAGGTCCGGAGTTAAAATGCGGCCTGCTTCTTCGAAGAGTTCAGCGGAGGACGAGTCGCTGCCCGCGAAGTCTTCCGCCAGAATCGCTGTCAGCCAAAGCTGCCGCAGTTCGGTTTCGAGGTCTGGATTTGATCGAACCGCCGCTTCAAGATCCGCCTGGCCGCCGGTGTGCTCTTTCTGAATCAGATCGTCGAGGATCAGTGCCAATCGTTCGTCACGATCCATACGAGTTCCTGAGAGCGCCGCGCATCGTTGCGATGTGTATCAAAAACAAAACGGCGGGCGACTGATCTTTATCAATCACCCACCGCTGTATTGGAGATGGTTGTCAGGCCGTGTTTCAAGCGACGGCATCCGCCAGTTCGTGCTCTTCCTCTTTAAGCTCTTCGGCATCACACCGCGCCTGACACTCGGCGGCTAGCTCATCGAATGAAATTCCCTCGTGACGGCACAGATGAATGATGTCCGTCAGCATGACTTTCAGCGCTTCATCGATTGGTTGACCACCCAAGCCCTCGCCGATCCACGTGTAGTGACGCGACCGGAGGATGTCGTGAAGGTGGCGAGACCAGTTCTCACGCGTAGGCATAACAGACTCCTTCTAGCTCGGGCGAACGCCCATTGAAGAACTGCGAGCCGGACTGAAGAAAGGATTTGGTCGTCCGGCGATGTGCGAGGACGAGTCTACCTCGCGACATCTCAATGCAAAAGTTTTTTTCTGAATCGTGGCAGCACCAATCAGTGCGAATGCGTAGTACACCGTCGATGCTGCCACTTGAAAGCTGCGTCGCTTAGATCATGAACCAGTACGCAGACGCCGGGACTAGCGTTGGTTCTTAACTGTTAGCCAGGGCGAACGAACGTGCCGCCGTTGCGGCCAGGCGCACGCCGCACGGATCAAAAGCCGCTCACCAACGAGCCCTTGTTGCTAAACTTCCAGCCAGATAAGGACATGTGGCCTTTTGCGTGCGGGGTCCGACTCACCGGATCAGCGGCGTGGGAATAGTTCGTCGATCTCGCTTGATTCCGCAAATCCCGGCCTTCGTGCGAGAAACGTTCAAGGCCGTTGGAGAACCTTCAAACCTATTAGCGCGGAAGTTGGGAAGTTTGGGATGCCGTTCCCTTTCGATCCGCTCTTCCGGGGGTCTTACAAGCGCTCGAAGCCGCAAAACCGTCAATGCCTGCGGAGGTGGGGTCGATACTAAGACCGAATCGCGCCCTCAGGGATACGGTGTTTCGTCGGAAACTGGGCGCTTAGAATCTCTCGTGCGGACGGCAGTGTGTCGAACACGGCCGCGCTGTGCGACAAGTGGCATTCGAGGGATCGATGCGACGGCTTTCATGGCTAGTAGCGTGGAGTGCGCTGTTCACAGGCGGGTGCGCGAGCACTTGCGGCCTGAACGGCGGTGCTTGCTCCAGCTCATCGCACGTTCCTCCAACTTCTGCCTGCGGCGGATCGGACTGTCAGGGTGCCCCTAAGTCGGACATCAAGCCCTGCTGGTACCCGACGCTGCACAAATACTCGCCGCACATGGATGAATGGGCGACGAAGCACACGGCGTTGAAGCAGGCAAACAAGAAACTGTTCAGCTCGCAGTTGCATTGCATGCGTATGCTGCCGATGACGTACAAGGATGGCTTCCGGCAGGCTTATATAGACGTTGCTAACGGTGGTGATGGCAGCACCCCTCCCGTGCCTCCGCCCAAGTATTGGAACACAAAGTACCGGTCCGAATACGGTCAGCAGCAGGTTTCCAGTTGGTTTGACGGCTATCGGGAAGGCGCAGCAGCGGCGCTGGTGGACCTCGATTCCATGCGCCAAGTGGGCTCGTCCGGCGACTGGCAGATGCCCAATAAGCCCTGCGACCGCAATTGCACCATCGGTACCGGCACCTCGCGATTCGCTCTGAACAACTGCCCGACTGGCAATTGCTACGCCGGAGGCGGCGGTCAGTCGATGTGTGCCAACGGTGCTTGCTCGCCGATGGCTCCGATGGGTGCTCACCACGGAGCAATGCTATCCGGCTACGGGGATGATCTGGGCTGGGCGCCGCCACCTATGGCAATGGCGTCAGGGGATCCTTACCAGTTCGACCAGCCGGATCCCATGTATGCGCCGCAGCCAGATCCACTGATGTTGCCGCAACCGCCCTATGCGCCGCCGATGGCTCCGCAGCCGCAGATTCAACTGCAGCCTATGATGTCAGTACCGATGGTTCAGGCCACGCCGCAAGCTCCGGTGATGCACGCTCCGATTCCGCAGGCGCCAATCATGCCAGCACCGGTGCCACAAGCACCCACGATGCATAGTCCTGTGCTGCAGATGCCAGCGATGCCCCCGGTGCGTCCAGTTCCGGCTGTGCCTCAATCTCAACCCACCATGGGTGGGCTGCAACCGGGTTACTCAACGAACCCGGCACCTCGTCCAGCAGCGTCAGGCAAAGCGACTGGTCCACTTCCGATTCTGACTCCCGGCTACAGCACTGGCGTAGGCTCGTCACCAGGCTCGAACCTGCCGCCTGAGCCGTTGGCTTACTGAACGGGACTTATTTCAACCGCGATCCGCACGACGTATCGAGCGACTCATGATTCAGACCCATCACAATTCACCTCGCCGCTGTCAGCCGATTCGTCTCGGCCTGAGGCTCTGCGTTGGCATTGGTCTGGCTTGTCTGCTGTCGATCACGGGTTGTGCCGCGTTCAAGCCGATTGATGCCGTACCAGCGCGATACCTGCCCGAAGAGTTCAAAGGTAAGTCGCGTAATGACGAGCGGATGATTGATCTGGCATTGCTCCGGCAAGCACCTGTGGCTGAATACATCGTGGACTCCGGCGACGTGCTGTCGGTCTATATTGAAGGCGTCCTGGGCCAACGCGAAGCGCCGCCGATCAATCAGTCGTTTGATCTGACACGTCCGCCGACGCTCGGCTATCCGATGACCGTGCGCGACGACGGCACGTTGTCGCTCCCGCTGATCAATCCCATCGTGTGCCGTGGCCGCTCGATCGTGCAGATCGAAGACGCCATTCGGTACGCCTACACCGTTGAAAAGCGTCTGCTGCAACCGGCACAGAATCGCATCCTGATTACGTTGCATCAGCCGCGATTGCATCGCGTGCTGGTGGTACGCCAAGAGCAAACGTCGGACGTGATCTCCACGGAGAACCTGCGCAACAGCATGCTGGGTTCTGCCAAGCGCGGCACCGGCAAGATCATCGCCCTGCCCGCTTATAAGAACGACGTGCTCAATGCGTTGGTCGCGTCAGGTGGCATGCCCGGACTGGATGCCGAGAACGTGGTCTATGTGATCCGTTCACCGCGACCCCCCAGGCCGCAACCGCGACCTGTTCCCGTCATGGTGCCGCAGCAGTACGCCCCGCAACCGACGTTGGCGAATCCGCCGGTAAACTACGGGGCTCCGTACGCCGTGCCTCAGGGAACGCCAGTAGCACCCGTCATGCAACCCGGAGTCGGCAGCTACGCACCTCAGCCAGCGCCGGCCCAGACGCCTACCGGGCGCACAGCTCAGGCTGAAGGTGGCGTTCAGCAAATGGGATTCTGGACGACAGGTTCCAATCCCGGCGGAATGATCCAGCAGACCGCAGCCGGACCGTGCGAGGTCCCTCCCGGCCATCAACCGGCACCAACGTGTATCAACAACCAGCCGCGACCACCGGCGATCTACACGGGCCAGTTCAACGGTCGCGGACCCCGTACTGGTTTGACTTCGGACCCGTCCGGAGCCTTCACGCCGATCAACCCATACGCGAGCGACCCGGGCGTTGTTCCAACGAACTACACGGCCACGCCGGGCGGTATCTCGATGAACCCGTATGGCGCAAGTTCGGGCGGCATCGTCAGCGGCGGTGGAATGGTGCTCGATCCCGGCATGCTGGGCGGCTGGCAGCCACCGACAGCGTGGAGCGACGTCAACCACATCGCGGGTGGTGGCATGTGTGGCCAGCCTCACACCATTCGGATTCCGCTGCGTCTTGAGGGTTGCGAGCAGGTCTGCTTCACCCCGCGAGACATCATTCTGGAAGACGGCGACATCGTGTTCATCGAGTCGCGCAGTGAAGAAGTCTTCTACACCGGCGGTCTGCTGGGCGGCGGCCAGTACAACCTGCCGCGCGATCATGACCTCGACATTCTGGAAGCGATCGCGATTGCTCAGGGGAATAACAACGGCGGCGGCGGTGGTGGCCAAAACAGTGCCGGTGGCAAGTCAGCGTTGAATCAGGACGTCACCATCAGCGCCAGCGAAGTGGTGATCCTCCGCAAGCTGCCCAATGGCGGCCAGATCCCGATCCGGGTCGACCTCTACAAAGCGAAACAGTACCCCAGCGAACGCATCCGCATCCTGCCGGGTGACTACATCCTGCTGCAGTACACGCGAACCGAAGCTGTCGCCGCGTTTGTCGAGAAGCACATCCTCGAAACAGCCCTGTTCGGAGTGGCAGCAGCCAGTGTGCAAAGCAACCGCTAATAAAGGCGTTGAGCGCTGCGTCTGCCAGCAGTCGTGGCGGTCCGCTACTTCTTCTTCGCCGAGTTCTTCACCAGCATCGGGCCGAGTTCCTCAACGAAGTCCTGCACGTCCTGAAACTCGCGATAGACGGACGCGAATCTCACGAAGGCGACCTGATCGACGTCGCGCAGCATCTTGAAGATCTTCTCACCGATGTAACGTGAAGGCACTTCGCGTTCGTTGCTGTCGAGGATGTCCGCTTCCACGGCGGCCACAACGCGGTCGATCTGTTCTTCGCTGACGGGACGCTTCCAGCAGGCCTTCTCCAAACCGCTGCGGATCTTCTCGCGGTCGTATGGCACGCGGGTGCCGTCCTTCTTGACGACCTTCAATGCCGTCTGCTCAACGGTTTCCAGCGTCGAGAACCGCCGACCGCACTTCAGACACTCCCGCCGCCGACGAATCACCAGCGGTTCGGGCTGGCGCGAATCAACAACCTTCGTCTCATCATGCCGACAGTACGGGCAGTTCATAGGGTCCTCGAAGTCTCAGGCAGGCGGCGTGGACGAGAGATTACCGCCAATCCACTCAATGAGCGACCTTGCAATCTCTGACTTTACACCATTCCAGCTAGCTCGAATTTCGCCCTGACTGCCGATGAGTTGTACGTCGTTCGTTTCGGAGCCGATGGCTTGCGGGCCATTCAGCACGACGACATCACAATTCTTTGCCCGCAGCTTTTGCAACGCATTCTCGCGCGCGTTCCCCGCTTCCAGCGCAAAGCCGACAACCCAGCGGCTGCCACGCATGCGTCCGAGTTCCGCGAGCACATCATCAGTCTCGATCAATTCGATGGTGATAGCGTCGCCAGTCTTGGTCATCTTGCCGACCGTACGCTGGCGAGGTTTGTAGTCACACACGGCGGCAGCAGCGATCACGCCGTCACAACGAGGAAAACAGCTGACTGAGGCGCTCCGCATCTGCTCGGTAGTCACGACTTGATGCACCTCGCAACCGACAGGCGGATGCAGGTCTACGGGACCAGTCACCAGCACGACTTCGTGCCCGGCATTCAGAGCGGCCTGAGCCAACGCGTATCCCATGCGTCCGCTGCTGGCATTTGAAAGATAACGCACGTCGTCCAGATACTCGCGCGTGGGACCAGCAGTGATGAGGATACGCATGGAACTTGGAGCTCTACTCTCGATGGCGGCCGGCGATAAGCAGGCAGAGGAAAGTCAGACGCATGGAGACAACCGAATAAGTGCAACGCGATGGTAAGCGTTCATTCGTTTGTCCCCATTCAGCTGATTCAAGTCCTTCCATGGGCAGTCGTCAATCGGTCGTCATCAAGGAGCGACCACAACATTCCCTGCCCCGAAGATCGATACGATCTCAGGCGAGTACATCGACGCGGCCTGAACCGGCGGCAAATCAAAGGTTCCGACCGTCGTTGCGCGAATTGAGTAGCGGAAGGTCTGCTGCCCCGAGTACGCAGTGCCGAACAACAACACGCGGTCGTCGAGGAACTCGACACGATCAACACTCTGAGACTGATCGCCATTGTTGGCTGATGTGGCCAGTCGTGGGTTCTCCACTTCAAAGCCGGCGGGCAACGCGTCGACGATCACCATATTCGGAATCGCCTCATTCCCGCGGGTCTTCATTGTGACTTCGACTTCAATCAGGTCGCCCACCTTGAAGCCATCCTTCTTGCTCCAGGTGCGGCGCACTTCCACGCCCTTATCAATAGGAACGATGGACTCTGGAGTCTTCAAGCCAGTGGTCGTGAGAGTGACAAAGTAAGTTCCGGTGCCTTCCGTCTGAATCTGCAGCGGTTCGACGGCACCGGAGTATGTCAGCATCTTCATGCCTGAGTGATCGAATGCCTCAGGCTCGCGCACGCCACCTCTCACGAAGCCCTTGAACTGCGTAGGCTCGGACTTGGTGATGGCGGCGACCTGCGACAACGCACTGATCGCGGCAGCGTTCTCCAGAGTGGAATGCCACTGACCGTTCTTACGACTTGCTTCCACCTGCACCGTCAGCGCCGGCACCCATTCGTGGTCCGGAGCGATCTCAACGAGTGCCCGCAGCAGACCTGCTTGTTGAGACAATGGAGTCGTGATGCGACCGCTGTAGCAGTGCGAGCCAATGACCTCGCGACTGTCCTTCGTGAGAATGGCCAAAGCGCGATCACGTCGACCTGCAAGGAACCAGGCGCGTGCCAAGTCCGCTCGCCCCAGTGTGTCGAGCGCTGCGACATCTTCCGACAGCTTCGACATCCAACCAACAGGCGGCTTGCCAAACGCAGCCAGAGTCCGACAGATGTGAGCTCGCAAGTCGGCAGACAAATTGGCTTCGGATTGCCCGCGACCGTTCAACGCGGCTTCAAGGAACTTGGTGAGTTCATCGCGGAAACGCTGATCGAGCGTGTAACCGCGTTGCTGGCATTCAGCGAGGATGCCACCAGCGTAAGCCGTGCACCACACATCCGGCTTCATGCCGGGCCAGTAGCTCAGCGCCCCCGACGTCGTCTGCATGGACCACAACCGCACGATGCCAGCATTGATCAGTTCTTCAACAATGACCTTACGTCCGGCCTCGGGCGTCGCCTGTTGCAACACCTCAGCGGCGGCCAACAGAGCGGCCATGCGGCTGCTGGTCTGCTCCACACAGCCATACGGATACTCAATTAGAGAGTCGATCGCAGGCAGCAACTGCAATCTAGGTTGAGTGCCGATTGCTAGAACTTGCTTGGTCCGTTCGGGAACAAATCCATTTGGCAAAGGCAGCGTCACCGGCTGCCCGGCACGCACCACCAGCGTTTGTGATTCACTGCCACGCAGAGCGGGTGCTCGCACGGGCAAGGTCACCTGCTGCCGACTAGTGAGTTCGCCATGCTCCTTGGATTGGCTGGTGGCCTGCACAATCACCGTTGCTTCGCCGATGGCATCGGCTGCGACATCGATCCAGCGAACCTCGGGATGCCCCGGCTTGATAACGACGCTGGCTGAGTCACCCAGCGGACGCACGGAGACCGGCCCGACAGGCTGAACGTCCAGCTTCGCGACGAGTTCTTCTGTCGTCGTGTTGAACAACTTCACCGGAATTCGCAGTTGATCACCCGGAGCCGCAAAACGCGGCCACGAGGTCTCTACAAGCAGCGGCGCAGTGATCGTCGTATTGAACTCGGAGTGTCCGTAACGATCGTCCTGCACGGCAACTGCCATCCAGCGCAACCGACCAGTGTGTTCGGGAAGCTGAACATCAAGGCTAAGTTTTCCCGCGTCGTCGGTCGTCGCCCATCCGCGCCAGACCACGATGGATTCGCGCTTGCGAGACGGTTGAGGACCGCCGCGCAGATCTTCTTCAGCCTCATCGTCACCGCCGATGCGCGCGATGTTCGCGGGCCGCAGATTATCTGGCAGCAAGTCATTGAAAACGTCGCTGGTTGAGATCTCTGACCGTTTCGCAGCCAGAAAGTGTTGATGCGGATTCGGAGTGCGGAAGGCTGTCGTCAGGAGGATGCCTTCATCAACCGCCCATACATGCACTCGCGCCGGGCGATTCTGCGACTCCACCTGTACATTGACCTTCGTGCTGGCTGCCGGTCGCGCCTGCGACGGTGCATCAATCGTGACCGGCAGCCGATTGGCCGCGTGATCCACCACGAGCCGAGACAACCCCGCTGCGCGGTGTGGCAGCCAGGTCTTCTCTTGAGGATTGATCGCTCGCACGATCGACGCACTGACGAACGCACCGCCGCGCAGGTCTGCGGGCACTCGCAGGTCAACCGTTGTGCTCTGCCCTGTCAGCGTCACAACTTCCTGATGTTTCAGGTTCTCGGCTTCCAGAGTCAGCCAGGCTGTGCCTGCAAACGGGCTGCGAATCAGGACCTTGGCGGTCGATCCGGGTGCGTAGTTGGGCTTGTCGAGGATCAGCTCAACGCGTTCAGGACGATTCACGGACAGCGAACGGTCCGCGTACTCGGGCGAGCTGGCATACCATTCCAGTCGCGAACGCGCACCCGTTTGGGAATCAGTCGCGACCAGGCGGTAGCGACCCCATTCCAGGCACGTCACCGTCGCGGCGCCGGAGGCTGTTTCCGCCCCCACCGTCTGTTTGGAAACCGGTACGAGTCGCTCGATCGATTCCCACGTGGTCCCGTTGGACTTGTTGCGGAACACCCAGTCGTATTCGACTCGACTCAGTTCCAAGTCAATCGGAGCGGGTTCGGCCAACTGGTCCTGACTCGTGCGAACGACCCAGTCGATGTTGATTGGTTCGCCAATGGGAGCAATCCCTTCCGCTGCAGATCGCAGACCGATGTGGCGCCCCGCGCTGTCGAGCGTGAAGCCGACTTGCTGAGACGTCGATCTGCCACCCGTTTCGGTGACCGTGACCACGAAGCGCCCTTCCCACCAGCCACGCGGCATGCCCGCTGGCTGAGCCACATCAAACCGCATCAGACCGGCGTCATCGAGCGTTGCCTCCTGTGCTTCTGCTTCGCGCGTGTTGAACGCTGTTCGTTCACCGAACGTGAAGCCGCGCGATTCCGTGGATCGAAACTCGCCACGGCGGAATTCACCACTCAACCGCACGGGCAAACCGGCGGCCGGTTGGCCGAACAGATACTTGCCGTTGGCGATGACAACGCCGTTCTCGTTTCCGGTCACGAGGGGCTTCTCAGCATTGGCCAGCACTTCGATACGCACCGGCTCAAAGGCTTCGATCAGAGTCGTCAGCGATCCGAGCACCTCGTCCGATCCCGGCAATGTGACCGTAAGCCGGTACGGTCCTGTCTGGAATGAATCGCGCGTGGGCACATCGAATGAGAATGTGCCGTGTTGATTCGCTTCCGGCGCCACATCAATCGTCGCCGCCACGCGGCGGTCTGGTCGAGTAACAGTGACTCGCAACGGGAACGCCGCGGGAGTCTGTCCGCGCACGTCACGGACAATACCTGAAACATGCACCGTCTCACCGGGGCGATAAACACCGCGCTCCGCGTACAGCAGCACGTCGTAGTTCTGGGGGGTAGGCTTGCCGCCTTGATCGACGTCGTCCAGCACCCATTGCGAGCTATCCAATTGCAGGTACGCAGCGTCTTCTCCCTGCTCGGCCAGAATCACCCATGCCTGACCGTCGGGATGTTTCGGATCGATGGCCAGTTTCAAAGTGCCATCCGCCTGAGTCACTCCGCTGCCGAGCGTTTGATTGCTGTAGGTCAGCGCGGTGACTTGCACTCCAGCCAATGGCTGCGCGGTCTTCAACGAAGTAGCCCAGATCACCAGTCCGTTGCGTTCGCGTTTGGCGGTCAGGGCGATGTCCGTCACCGTCACCACGCTTTCGTCACTGGTCCACGAGTGATCCGCGGCCGCAGCACGAATGTTGAAGATGCCGTGCCGGTCGCCAATCAGTTTGCGAAGTTCCAGTGCCGATGTGACGACTGTGTTGCGCTCGCGCTGCACGGCTGATTCGGATTTCGAGAGCGGTCGCGCAGTGCGTGTGGTCGGGCTCTGATCAAGGTGCGCAATCAGGTTGTTGCGATGCACCTGAGCGGCCTCAAACTTCAGGCCGCTGACGTTCACCGTCTTGATGTCGAGCAGCAAGTTGCCGTGCGGCGCGAGAATGCCACCGTTGCCCGTTGCGAAACGCACAGACGGATAACGCTCGGGGACTTCGACGGTCGTTGATCGCTGTTCCCCCAGCGTGGAGCCATCTGACGCGAGCAATGTCGCCGGCACTTCAATGCGATACGAATCCTCACGGAAGTTGCCGATGAGCCGCAGTTCCGAATCGCCATAACGACCGAACTGCACTGTGAGCCCTTCGACTGGTGGATTGACGGTGATAGCCGGCAGCTTCTGCTCGCGGTCCAGCGGCGCGCTGAAGTGGAGCTGCACTTCCACCTGCTCCGAACCCCAATGCGTTTCGGCATCAGATCGCAGCAACGTAAACCGACGGGTTACTTCGACAATGCTGCTGTACCTTGCACCCAGAGCAAGTTCGCCGCCGTGTCCTTTCAGCTCCGAGTTCACGAACACCTTCAACTGGTTGCTGATCGGACGCTGACAACGCACCAGAATTGAGGTCGATGGCTTGGTCACCGGCGTGGAAGTGATCAACCCCGGCAGCTGTTCGAGATCGCCGCCGCCGGCAATCAACGCATCTTCGCTCTTAGTCAGCTCGGTGGACTTCAGATCGACGATCTTCAGATGGCGCAGCAGATCACCCGGATCGACCGGCTGATTGAATGACAGCGTGAGATTGACGTGCTCACGGTCGACGGAATGAAACTGGCAACCCGTGACTTCCAGTCGTTTCGTAACGATCTGGACGTCGCCATCCGCCTGCACGACCTGCGAGCCATCCTGCCCATAGTTCGCGACAGGCACGACATGAAACTTGCGACCCGGTGGCAGCGGTGCGGCCAACACGTAGTCCAGACGCATCGGCGTGCGCCATTCCCAGTAGCCCAGCGGCAAGGGTTCGATGCGCAGCGGAGATTGAGTCACCGCTTCCTCGGGAGCTTTCGCGCCCTCGACGGGTTTGTCGAATTGGAAGGACAAGCGTTCGGCGTCATCAACGTTCCTGGTCGCCAGCGACACCTTCACGACGTCGTCGGCCGTTGGTGCCGGCAGATCCAGCAGTTCCTGTCGAACCCACAGCCAGCCAGCCATGTTGACGACGACTAACACCGCCGCCAGCGCGGCAAAACGACTCGAAAACTGACGCATCCCTTCGTCCCTTCCCATGTCACGCAGCAACGCGCGTCCTACGAAATGCACTCGTGGCCCGTTGTGCTGACCGCTGTCTACCAGACAGGACGTTGCCGAGAGAAGACGAGTCGTTAATCCCCCGTCAATCCGTACCACCGGACGAACTTCCGCATGCGGACTCGTCGGCTCAATCGCTTGAGTCGCATGACTCAGTGCAGCTTTCCAATCCGGTGCGAATGTCGCACTTTGACAGCGCCCGGGGTCGCCACAGAATGAAGACAACCGACTTGGTTGATTCGATCCAGACGAAAACCAGATTCGCTGGAACTTGTGCGAAAACTGGGTGGCATGCCACTCAGCATCGGCCTTATGACAATTCAGTGGAGACGCTCCTTATGAGCACCGTGGTGAGTGAACCCCGCATGGCCGAGCCGCAGCATGACCCGTCAGTTCCGGACGTAACCCTGCTGGAAGACAAGCTTCCAGACTGGTTCCGCCTGCCTGCGCGGTCGGTGGCGTTCGCCGGGATGATGGCGGTCGTTTACTGGTGGTACTCCATGCTGCCCATCTGGCACACGGACGTCTGGGGTCACCTCTCTTACGGCAAGCTGATCTACGAATCCGCCTCGATTCCCGCGACCGAACCGCTGATGCCGCTCTCCAAGGGCATCCCGTTTCTGGATACCGCCTGGCTGTCGCAAGTCATCGGCTATCTGATGCATGCAGCCGTCGGCCGGGCCGGTTTGAAATTCCTGTTGGGCGCGGCGATCTCGTTGAGCACCGGTTTGCTCACGTGGCGAGTCTGGCGTCAGACGCATCTGGCCTGGATCGCGGCACTCACGCCAGCTCTGTTCCTGTGGGTCAATCATCAGCAACTCATCATCATGCGACCGCAAGTCGCGGGCATGCTGATCTTCTCGGCGTTGATCTGCCTGCTCACGAGCACTCGACATCACCGCAAAGCCATTTGGGCCGTGCCGGTGCTGATGGTGTTATGGACGAACCTGCATGGCTCGTTCACGGTGGGTCTGGCATTGCTGGGAGCGTTCACGGTCGGCCGCGCGATTGATGTCTATCGTCGCACCGGACGCTTCGGCGCCATCGCCCGCGACGTTCGCTTCCGCTCATTCTTGGTGATGCTGGAACTCGGAGCCGTGGCCACACTGCTCAATCCTTACGGCCTGACGATCTACGGTGCGGTGATTGATGCCGCTCACAACCCCAACATGCTGGGCGTTGGCGAGTGGCAGCCTCTGACACTGCGTCAGCAGCAAGGTCAGGCGATGGTCATCGCCGGCCTGCTGCTCGCTGTGCTGTACCGCGTCAGCCCGCGTCGAGTGACTTCAGCCGAAGTGCTGTCGATCGTCGGACTGGGAGTGGCGTCGCTGTGGTCTTCACGCTTCGTCGCGTGGTGGGCACCGCTGGCTGCCGTCTATCTGCCAATGCACCTGGGAGCGGTTATTCGTCGTTGGAAGAAACTTGGCTTTGAGCCCGCGCCGCAAGCGCGAGCCAGCTTCTGGACCGTCATTGCAGTGGGTCTGCTGTGGGTGGGCTTTGCCCTGTCGCCGATGGGCGTGGTGGCGATGACTAACTTCGACGTGAAGGCTCTCGGTAAGAATCAGGCGAAGTATGTCAACAAGGTGGGCGACCAGACTCCGGAAGGCGTGGCGAAGTACCTGATGAAGAATCCGCCGCAGGGTCTGATCTTCAATCCATACGAATGGGGTGACTACCTGCTGTGGGAGAGCTTGAAGGACTCAAAGGACTTGAAAGTCTTCGTCGCTTCGCACGCTCAGTTCATCTCGCCCGAAGTCTGGGAAGACTACGTCTCCATCGTCGAGACCCGCTCGAACTGGGAAACCAACTTCGACCGCTACGGCATCAACACGATTGTGCTGGACGAAAAGTTCCGCGGTCCGCTGATTCGCCGACTGCTCGAGAGCGAAAACTGGAAGCTCGACTACCGCGACGAAATCGGCACGGTGTTGTCTCGAAAGAAAAAGATCTAGGTCCTGAGCCGACGGCTGTATCGACACGCTCGACTCTGAAGACACTGGCTTGCGATTCACACGTACTTTGACTGGACCTGATGATGAAACAACGTCCGAAGCTGGCGGGATTCCTGGCCGCTCAACTGCTTACCGTGGGTGCGTTCGCCGGTGCGTATGCCTCGCTGGCGCCTGAGAAGGCTGACGCTCTGCGTGAAGCCGTCACGGGGAAGATTGAATTTCACCCGCCGAAGATCGAACGCAACGAGCCGCTGGTCATCACTCCGCTGTATGACGATCCGGAAGTCGTCAGCGATGAAGAACTCGCCGCGGTGCTGAAGCAGGTGCAATCGCGCTTCGAGGCCGCGAAGCTCAAGCCGAACTTCGTTGAACATGCTCTGCGCACCTGGCACGCCGATGCCAAGTTCCAGAACCCCAAGCTGCTCGACGGCGCGGACATGCGCGACTTCCTGCTCGATCATGGCCGCTTCGTGCAGTCCTGGGGTGAGCGTGAAGAATCGCTGCTGGAAGCTCGCCCGGCCGGTGTGTTTGTGCGTTGGGGCAAGGAGTTCGCGAACTCGGCCTCGGTGCATCACGACCACCTGCTGGCCTGCCTGACCGAAGCCCGCGTGCACGCTGATTACCCGGTCCGCGCTCCCGGCCGTCCGAACCAGACCATGCGCGACGTCATCAATCAGGCCATCTACGACTTCGATCTGGATGAGCGTGAAACCGAATGGTCTGCGATGGCCTTCGGCCTGTGGCTGGCTCCGCAGCAGAAGGAATGGGTCAACGGTCAGCATCGCCACTTGAGCTTCGACCTGATCGCCGAACGTCAGTTGCGCGGACACAAGCAACTCGGAGTCTGCGGCGGCACGCACCGAGTCTACTCATTGATGGTCCTGCTGCGATTGGACGATGAGTATAAAATCCTCTCGCCCGAAGTGCGTGAGAAGACCGTGGCTCATATAAAATCTGTCCGCGACCTGCTACTGGTCTCTCAGTTTGAAGATGGTCACTGGCCATACAACTGGCCGGATGGTGAAGACGCCGTCAAGAAGCCCACCGAACACCCGATGTCACGCGCCGTGATTGCCACCGGCCACCACCTGGAATGGCTGGCGATCGCTCCCGAGGAGTTCCAGATTCCGCGTGATCGAGTCAAGAAAGCCGCGCGCTGGATCATCGACAAAACGGTGAAGTCGAGCCGCAAAGAGATCCGCGACAACTACACCTTCTTCAGCCACGTCGGCAACGCGATGGCCATGTGGCGCAAAACCCGCCCCGCCGACTTCTGGCACCAATGGGAAGCCACCCACCCCTACAACCCGGATGAAGAACCCAAAGAAGAGAAGTCCAAGGCGACCGGCAAAACCAAAGCAGAAGAGTCTGCCGCAGCGGCTCACTGAGTACGAGCCGTTCTTCAAGGTAAGTACAGCTCGAGCGCGGCAGGCCGGATAGTCTCAGGCCATCGAACACGACGCGCGTACGCTGCCCGCGTATCCACCCAAGTTCACGACGACATGCCAGTGTCCGCTATGCGGTGGCACCAGCGTGACTGGCGACTGCTTTGCTAGCCCGCCGTAGTACCGATAGCTCCGACCATTGCGGTAGGAACTGAAGTTTATGTCGTCCATCAGCAGGACGTTGGCCTGTTTGTCCAGCTCGACCTCAATCACGTTGTCCGAGCCGGCACTCATGTCCCAATGTAGAAATTTCATTTCTTTCTGACTCCAATGTTGAGGAAAGAAATGGGCGACGAACGCCGCCCATCCCTGAGCATCACTGCTGTCCGCATTACTGCGGATCGTCTCTAGTACCGACGGCTACCGGCCATCGCGGTGCTGGTCGAAGGCACCAGGCTGTCGCCGACCCGCTTGAGGACCGCGCCCTCGGGCGGGTTGGCGGCATAGCATGCCTTGTCGAACGGCTGCGACTGCCCCGTGACGAACAGGCCCGCGCAGTCGCTGCGGTCGTTGTTCCAAGTGTAATATCCACCCGTGAAAAGGTGGACGTCAGCGCCATTTTTGTCTTCCGGCAGGAGGGCCGTTTCCGGTCCGCCGCCAGCATGGATGCGGACCACCTGCTTGGGCTGCATGGTGCCCTTGAAGGACATCACCTGTTCCCACTTCGTCGTCCGACCGTCGGCGCTGTACGCAACGTGCTCCAAGGTCACGTTGTCCATAGTCACGGGCTTGTCGCTGACGTTCTGGATGTCAGCCCATTCGCCCCCCAGCTGTGTGGCGGTGGCCCCGCCCCGGCGTGTCCGGTCCTTGCCGGACGGGTTCGGTTTCAGCCGAACCGTCTGAACATTTCCCATCGTATTTGTCCTCAATCGCCTTCCCCTTACGGGGTTGGTGCAGAGCCACAGCGGCCCCGCTCTGTGGACCATACGAAGGCTGAACGGGCAGCCTTACCGGGCTGTAGGGATTTTTTCGAAGATTTTTTTTGGGTAAGGTACCTTCGTATAACCTTTGGGCGGGGACCACGAAGCCGATAATTTGCCGGTACCGTCATGGCTGATGAACCAAATGATGAAGACTTGGCCGCCGCCATGATGTGTGGCGACGCGGAAGCCGCGCGCACCGTCCTCAGAATGCACCTGGAACCCGTAAAAGAACTGATGAAAGGGACTTACGGAAAAACGGTGCAACAGATTCACATTGATGAAGCGGTCAGTTTCGCGGTCGCCAAGATGTGGCGGACCGCGGGCAACTACGACAAGGCGAGGGGCACTCTAGGGGCGTGGCTGTTCATCATGGCCCAGAGCCGACTGATCGACATTCTCAAGCGGGAAAAACGCTACCGCGTCCGATACCCGCTTCTGGACCCTGAATACGACTGCCCGGTTTCTTGCCCTATCGACGGGTCCGATCAGCCCAAAGACAAGGAGGAGGCCCAGGAGTTGCAGGATCTGAAGTATGTCATCGAGAACAAACTGCAGGGCGATCAGAAGACAATCATCCTCGCCGACTTGGCTGCAGGTGGACGGGCCGACGGCGGAAGTCTCGCCGAAATTCTCAACACGACAAAGGAGACCGTTTACTCATCACGGAGCAAGGCCCACGTCAAGATCCGGAAGGAAATGAAGGAACGTGAGCAGCGCCGCGAAAGTCTGAGAGGCAAAAAATGAGCGACGCAGAACAATACTTCGACAAGCGCGCTGCGAAGCTTCGACGACTGATGGGGTTCTGCCCTCTCACTCCGAAGGAGGCCGAAGAGGCACTTCGCAAGATCAAGAAACGCCAGGCGTCCGAGGAAGAGATCGACGCCTTGGTCGATGCCGTGTCACGTGGTGAGATTCCAATTCCAGACGAACCCGAACAGGACGACGAACCTAGATGGACCCCAGAAGAGGACTTCGAGGCGATGGAGTTGGATGCGGTGCTCTTCAAGAATGAGGGTGAGCGAAGCCCCGAGACGGACCAACTTGAGGACGAACTCCTTGAGGAGCTATCGAACGATGACGAGTCAGAAAAAGACGCCGATGGACTGGAGGGCTGAGCAATTCGCCCAAGAGAAGGCCGGAAAGCAAGCCGATGCCCTCATTGCGCGCATGAAGCTCTCCTATCCGATTGATCCACTCATGGTGGCGAAAGATGAGCATCCGCGTCTTCGGGCTGGCGGCAGAAACTTCGGGAACAGGTTCGATGGAAAGCTAAAGTACGTTCCCGATCAGCGTTACTTCGCGATGATGTACAACACGAAGTACGACACCTATTGCGCCCTTGGTGAACATCATCCCCGAACGAGGTTTACAATCGCACACGAACTTGGGCACTACCACATCAAGCACCATCGGGAGTATCTCCAGCACCGGAGAACATCGCACGCTTCGATTACTGAGTTTCGGAGCAACGCGGTGATCGAAAAGGAAGCCGACGCTTTCGCAGCCAGTCTTCTTCTTCCGACGCACTTGGTGCAGCCCATCGTCAATCGCGGCAACTTGTCACTCGGCGCCATCGATAGCATCGCCGGTGACTTCGGTACCTCGCGCGTGAGCACGTCCATTCGGTCCGTGCAGTTGTCTCACTTTCCGTGTGCCGTCGCTGGGATCCGAAACGGAGCGGTCTCGTGGATCTTTCCATCAGAGTCACTAATCGAAGCTGGGATCTACCCCAACAAGGGTGTGATGCCGGCCAATGCCAGCGAACCGTGGGATCGATGCCGGATGAGCATCCCAGGCGAGTCGGAAGCCGGTGGCGAAATCCAAGACTGGTTCCAGACCTACCAGAAAGAGCACTTGGATGAGGTGTACGTTCACGAGGAGTATATTCCTATTCCCTCAATGAACACGCTGCTGGTGCTGCTGACTATCGACGAGTGTGACATCTGTGAGGATGACGAAGTCGAGGACAGCGGAGACTGGTGAGGGCCAGACATCCTTGGCGACAAAATCGTGTCTTGCGCCGACCATGCTTAGAGTTCGCGGATACTCGACGCGGCCAACCAATTGCGAAGGCATTTGGTCAAAGGTGCTGTAGAAAGTCGTCTGCTCGCGCCATGGCTTGCAACTGAAGTAGATCAAGCATCAACCGTTGTTACGATCATGCTTCATATGAATTGCTTTGACGTACTGAGAATTCAGGATGCCACCATGAAAACCATCTTCGGCTTGGTCTTATCTCTGTGTTTGTTTGGCAGCGCGGCTCTGGCGCATGATCCGAAGCCGGATGCCTCGAAGGGGACTGGCCTCAAGGTGTTGGTGTATTCCAATACGGGCTACTACCGGCATCCGGAGATTCCACGGATCAATCGATGGCTGGTGCTGCTCGGGCACGAGAATGGGTTTGAAGTCGACGTGACCGAGCATTGGAAGGACATGCAGACGGCGGAGCTGAGTCGCTACGACGTGCTGGTGTTGAACAATGCCAATGAACTCGACCTCGTCCTGCCGGAAGCGCAACGCAAATCGGTGGAGACCTGGTTCACCACCGGCAAGAAGGGCATTGTCGCTTTGCATGCGACGCTGGTGCGGCAGCAGAAGTGGCCGTGGCTGAGTCAGCTCGGCGGTTGCGACTTCAACAGCGACTCCGATTTCCTCAAGGCGAAAATCACGATTGATCCGGCTGCCAAGGATCACCCCGCCGTCAAGGGGCAGCCTGCTGAGTTCATCTACGAAGCGGACTGGACGAACCACGACCGTGCTGTCACTGGCCTGCCCGGCTTCAAGGTGCTGATGCGCGTTGACGAGTCGACTTACGAACCCGTACGCGAGTACTTCAAGACGCGAAACGGCAAGCCGATGGGCAAGGACCATCCCATCGCCTGGACTCACGAGCCCGAATCAGGCGGACGCTTCTTCTACACCGAGTTCGGTCACGATCTGCGTTCGCTCAACACGCCGTTCGCCCGCCAGCACGTCCTTGAAGCCATCAAGTGGACCGGTAAAAAGCCTGCCCCGACCGCGAAAGCAGCCAAGTAGTCTCGCAGATACTCGAGAACGGACTACGGCGGCGGCAGGATGTGGCCCATCTTGTCGCGCTTGGTGGCCATGTAGTTCGCTCGCTGCTGGACGGGGGGGGCGATGATCGGAACCTGCTCAACAACCTTCAGGTCCCAGGCTTGTTCGAAGGAGAGTGTCTTCTTGGGGTTGTTGGTCAGCAGGCGGATCTTGGACAGGCCCAGGTCCTTCAAGATCTGGAGGCCGATCATGTAGTCGCGCTGATCGGCTTTGAAGCCCAGCTTGTGATTGGCCTCAACTGTGTCGTAGCCCTGATCCTGCAACTGATAAGCCTTGAGCTTGGCCGTCAGCCCGATGCCACGACCTTCCTGCGGCAGATAGACGACTGCACCAGCGCCCTCGTTGTGAATCATCTGCATGGCCATGTGCAGTTGCTCGCCGCAATCACAGCGCAGCGAGCCCAGGATGTCCCCCGTGAAGCAAGACGAGTGCATCCGAACCAGCGGCGCTTCGACGGCAGTCAGGTCGCCCCAGACCATCGCCAGCGGTTCTTGCTCCTCGTGCTCGACTTTGTAAGCGACGAACCTCGGCGAGCCGTACTCGGCCGTGTCGATCACAACATCGGCCTCGCGCTTTACCAGCCGTTCGCGCAGTCGTCGGTACTTCGTCAGCGATTCAATGGTGATCATCGGCAGCTGAAACTGTCGCGAGAGCTGCCGCAGCTCATCCCGGTCGGCCATACCGGATGTGGTCTGGCTCAGAATCTCGATGAGCACGCCAACTGGCTGCAGGCCGGCCATCCGCATGAGGTCGACCGTTGCTTCCGTATGTCCGGCGCGACGCAGCACGCCGCCATCTTTGCCCAGCAACGGGCAGATGTGGCCAGGCTTCACGAAATCGGAATGCAGAGCTCGTTGATCAGCCAGCGCGCGGATGGTGCGGGCGCGGTTCTCGGCACTGACACCAGAACCGGCTTCAATGTGATCGACCGGTGTCAGGAAGTGAGTCCGGTTCGGAGCGTTGTTGGCGCTGGAATCCACAATTGGAGCGAGTCGCAGGCGCTCGGCAGTTTCGTTTGGCAGGGGGACGCACAATACGCCCGCTCCGTAACGGAGCATGAACGTCACTTGTTCCGGCGTCATCGTTTCGGCGGCACAAATCAGATCGCCTTCGTTCTCCCGATCCGCGGCGTCGACCACGATGATCATCTTCCCGGCTCGCAAGGCCGCGAGCGCCGAGTCGATGGAGTCGTATTCAAATTCGGGAGTTTCATGTTCCGTCATGGCAAGCTCGTGTACGTCAAAGGTGCGAAGGGCCGGCGGCCCACAGGGGAGACTTTAGAGCAGTCACCCGGTTTGACGAAGCGGAGCGACACTTCCAGACCTTGCCCATCTTATGGGTCAGATCATCATAAGTGTTAGAAGAAACGCTATTTGGCGTTGCCCTCTGATTTATGCCTTAGCTAACTTTCCGCCGCCGTCGCGACTTTGAATGCCGAGATTGTGCAGTGATGTTCTGCAGGCACTTTCAGGGTTGGACGGGCACGGCGCTAGAGACGCCCCAAGGAGAGAGAACAGTGGCCAAAGATCAGACTGAAGAAACCACACCAGCCGAAGCAGCACCACAGCAGCAGCAACTGCAGCAGACGCTCATTGTCGAAGACAGCAACGCAACTGCTGGCTACGCCAATTTCTGCCGCGTGTCGAGCACTCCCGAAGAGTTGCTGCTCGACCTGGGCCTGAACCCGAACCCCTACGCTCAGGGTGAAGTTCGCGTGCCAGTGACCCAACGGATCATCATGAATCACTTCACCGCGAAGCGATTGCTGCAAGCGCTGTCGATGGCTCTGCAGCGTCATGAGCAAGCGTTCGGCGTGCTCGAGACCGACGTTCGTCGTCGCGTCCGTCGCACCTAATTCGTCTGCGGACTACGTACACGAAAACCGCGTCTCGCTGGGACGCGGTTTTTTGTTTGGATGGATGCAGAATGAAGATCGCCATCAACATCGAAAAGCTGGGCCGACGCCGCGGTGGTGCCGAGAAGTACGCGGCCACCGTCACACGCTGGCTGATTGATGCCGGTCACGAAGTACATGTTTACGCGACGGAAGCTGATGTTGATGAGTTGCCGCCCGGCACTCCGGTGCAGTGGGTGCGACCGTTCTGCCCGCCGGGATTTGGCTGGCTCCGAACTTACCTCTTCGCACGCGCTTCCGAAGCGGCGCTGAAACCGGGCAACTTCGACTTGATCATCGGGTTCAACAAGGTCTGGTACGTGCACGCGTACCTCGCCGTCGGCGGAGCCCATCCCGCGACGCTGGCTTGCAACAGTCTGCGTTTTCGATCGCCTCTGATCCGCGCCGGATGGTGGCTCACCAAGTGGCTCAGTCCGAAGCAGTGGGTCTTTCGCTGGATCGCACACAAGCAGTTTGCGGGCGCGCAGCGGGCACACATCGTTGCTCCGGCCAATGTAGTCGCCGAACACTTCGTCCAGTATCACGGCGTACCGCGCGAGGAGATGTCGGTCGTCTATAACGCGCTCGACAGTCTTGCGACGCTGCCCGATGCTGCTATTGCTCGAACGACCTTTCGCCAGCGTCACGGATTTGGACCGAACGACGTCGTATTGCTGTTCGTCGCGCGCAACTACGAACTCAAGGGCCTTGAGCCGCTGCTGGAAGCATTCGCCAAGGTCGCCGGTCAGGCACCCAACGCGCGATTGATCGCCTGCGGCAGCCGTCGCGATCGACGCTTTCGACGACAGGCCGCACGGTTAGGACTTCAGGATCGAGTGCGGTTCCTCGGCTTCGTGGATGAGATCCGCGAATGCTTCGCCGGCTGCGACGTTTTAACGTTCCCCACTTTCTATGACCCGTGCAGTCTGGTTGTTCTCGAAGCCATGAACGCCGGCCTGCCGGTTATCACCACCAAACAAAACGGAGCCGGCGAGTTGCTGACGGAAGGCGAGGACGGCTACGTCATCGATAGCCCCTGGGCGATTGATCAACTCGCCGATCGCATAATAGGTTTGGTCAATGATCCGCCGCTGCGTGACCGCATTAGCCAGTGCGCTCGGCAGAATGTCCTCAAATGCACCGTGGAAGCTCGCGAGCAAGAACTGCTTGCAGCGCTGTCCAAAGCCGCCAGCGGCGCGAAGTCTGCATTGCCGCGAGCAGTCACTCCATAACTAAGGTACGAGGAGCGTTGCCGCTTTACAGCTCCAGCATGCCGATTTCTTTCAACTGCTCCGGCGTCGGAAACAAGTTGATCCGGTAGCGCGCGGGGTAGTAACTATCGTCCAGCGTGAGCAGGTCGCCAACAATATCCGCCACGCGATCCCATTCGCCGATCGCTTCAACTCCTTGTTCGTTGGCAAACATGATCAAGGACGTTTTGGGTAGCAGGCTGTCAACATTCTGAGGCCAGACGCAGTAGCTCATGACGAGGCCAGTGGACTTATTTTTCATGCCTGAGAATGAAGCGACGAACACATCCTTCTGTTCTTTGTCGAGAACCGCCTCAAGTAATTCTTTCTGCTCCGCATAGAGGTCACCCATGAAGTTTGTTTTCAACTGATCAAAGCGCGGAAACAACTTGTGGGTTTTCGGAATGATCCAGTCTTCCCATTCACCATCAACCAGTCGCAGAGGAATGGGTGACATTGGGCGAGGTTCATCCTTCAGTGCTGCTTCCGTCATGTTCAGCATAAGTTCCAACGCTATATCGTCGTTGGTGCCGGTGACGAAGAGAGTGTCACGTTGCGGAACCATCGCCACATGATCGCCTGATACCTCCCAGGAACTGATGGAATCCTTGAGGAGAATGCGCGATGAGTCGTAATTATCGCCTGTGATCGCGGAGTAGAGCTGACTGCTGATTCCCGAGGATGGTTCAGTACCCATTCGGGAATGGCCCATCGTCGCCTCCTCGAGGTTCTGGCAGGCGGCTTCCATCGCTTCGTAGTACGTGACGCCCCACTTCTCCAGATCAGTCTGGCTGAGCCCTCTCATTGACGAAGGCATGTCATACACGAGCGAAGTCACAAGATGTTCGCCCAGCGGATAGTTCGGATTTTCGAATCCCTTGCCGCTCGTCAACCGGACTCGGAGATCGGTATTGACGATGGCCGCACGCAGCCAGATTTTCGGCCTCAGGTTTGGACGTGCTTCTTCAAACGACTCTGGTAGCTCCTCGGCCGCGGCCACGAAGCCGGCAATAATGTTTTTGAGGTGCGTTGATCGCTCGCGGCGCGGAAGCTGGCAGTGCTCCTGGTACATGTTGGTGAGGTTCATTTCCCCACCACCTTTATTCACCAGACGGAAGTGCTCTTTCTCATATTGAAGATCTCGCGTATCGCCAGCGCGCCGCAATTCGGCCAGCACGGCCTTGGCGAATTGATCCTGCGAGGGCCGTCCAAGAAACCAGTTCTTCAAGAAGTTCATCTGGAGCACCATCAAGAATGACTTGAGTCGATCACAGGACGAACTCTTCGTACCTCCACGACCAATGCGCCTTCAATAGCACGCCGTCGAAATGCGGAGCAGCGCTTCCCGGAAGACTACGCGAAGATATCGAAGATCGGCGTGCCGTGATCGATATCGAGACGCTTACGACCGGGGATTTCCAGCTTGCGATTGTCGAGGCCCATCAGATGCAGCACGGTGGCATGCAGGTCGGTGACGTAGTGACCTTCGCCCAACGCGTGGTAGCCCAGTTCGTCTGTCGCTCCGTGCACGTAGCCTTGTTTCAAACCGGCTCCAGCCATCCAAATCGTGAAACCGTTCGGATGATGGTCGCGACCATCTTTGCCACCGCCGCGCAGTTCGAGACCGGGTGTGCGACCGAACTCGGTGCAGAACACAACCAGGACGTCATCCAGCAGGCCGCGTTGCTTGAGGTCCTGAATCAGACCTGCGATGGGGAGGTCGATCGTTGCACACAGGCGCGTGTGATTGTCCTTCAGCTTCTGGTGCGAATCCCAAGTCCCGTAGCCCGACGGAAAGACCTGCACGAACCGCACGCCGCGTTCGACCAGTCGCCGCGCGGCGAGCAATCGCTGCCCAGCAATTTTGGTCGCATCGTTGTTCAAACCATAGAGCTTCGACGTTTCTTCGGTCTCCTTGGTGAAATCAATCGCCTCGGGCACCGCCGACTGCATGCGGAACGCGAGTTCATAAGCTCGGATGCGGGCTCGTAGCTCCTGATCTTCCGGGTACTCAACCGCCGTCAGCTCATTGAGGCGGTTGATCAGTTCGTATTCCTGACGCTGTTCCTCGAAGGTCTGACTGGCCTGGCGCTGACCAAAGGGCAGAGGATTCTTAGGATCGAGTGCCAGTGGAACCCCGGAATACTGCGGTCCGAGATAGTACGAGTCGATCGATTGACGCGTGTCCGATCGAGTCGGTCCGCCCAACACGACGTACTTCGGCAGATTCTCGTTGAGCGTTCCCAATCCGTACTGCGCCCACGCACCAATGCAAGGTTGAGTTTCATCGAGCCGATGTCGTCCGGTGTGAATCTGGTTCTCGGCGGCATGGTCGTTGTCCGTGGTCCACATGTTGCGGACGAAGCACAGATTATCCACATGCTGAGCCAGATGCGGCCACCAGTCGGTGACTTCGATGCCGTTTTCACCATGCTTCTTCCAGCCAACCTGCATCGGGTAAATCGTCGGGTAGACGTCGCGAACGTTGATCTCTTCAGCAGCAACCGATCGAAAACGCTTCTTGTGCAGCGGCGAGTTCACCGGGTTCTCGAACGGCGTCTTGTCGAACGTCATCCCGGCGTATTTGTTGAGCGCCGCTTTTGGATCGAACGTCTCAACGTGGCTGTAACCTCCAGACAAAAACACCCAGATCGTCGATTTCGCTCGCGGCTGGTGGTGCAATTGCTGCGGCGGCGTCGCGTGAGCGGATGGACGTTCGGCCGAGGTTTCGGCGGCTCGCACGATGCCATCATCGGCCAGCATTGCTCCCAGCGACAGACCCGTAAAGCCCAGTCCGAGGTCGGACAGGAAGGCTCGACGATCTGACTTTCCGAATGCAGATGTCACGAGATCAACTCCTCTCGCTGGCTTGAGCCGGGCCTACGAATCCGCAGAACAACGTGCAGCATTCACAGGCTGGTGACTCTGCTGCGGCGGATCAAGCGTCAAATCGGCGGGATGATCGAACCGACGGCCATCCACGCCGAATTTGCCGCCAGGTCGCGGTTGAGTTCTCAGGATTCGTTAAGGTTGCGATGCTTCTGAGGGGAAATTCTCATCACACCCGGATTCGCGGCAGACATCGGACCAGGACGCACACCATGAGCAACGACCATAACACCACCGAGCTTCTGAAACTCGTCGATCAGGCAGTCACGGATGACAAGATCAAGCCCGCAACCGCGGTGAACCTGAAGCAATGGATCAGTGAGCCGCAGTTCGAGAAGTATCGCTCGGCCATCGCCGTCGAAGTCCGGGCCGGCAAGTGGAAGGAACTGGAAGCGTGCTTCTGGGAAGTGATTGAATTCGGCACCGGCGGCCGACGCGGGCCGATGGCGGACTACGGTTCCGCGACGATCAACGAGCGGACGATCGCGGAATCGGCGCATGGGCTCGCGGCCTACTACAAGCAGACGAGTGGTCGACCGATCGGCCGCGCGGTGATCTCACACGATTCGCGCAATCGTTCGCGCGAATTCGCCGAACTGACAGCCTGTGTCTTCGCAGCTCACGGCTTGAAGGTCTTTTTGTTTGAGAGCATTCGCTCGACGCCCGAGCTGTCCTTCGCGGTGCTGCATCTGAAGTGCGATGTCGGCGTGATGATTTCCGCCTCGCACAATCCACCGGCCGACAATGGCTTCAAGGCGTACTGGAGTCACGGTGGTCAGATCACCTCGCCGCACGACAAGGGAGTCGTCAATTGCGTCTATCAGGCGAAGGACATTCCGACGGTCAACTTCGCCGTCGCAGTTGCAGACGGTCGTATTGAGCTGATCGGCGAGGCGGTTGATGCCGTCTATGCGCGTTCGCTGGTGGAATTGAGCCTTTCGAAGAATCGCAACCTGCGTGCGATCTATTCGCCACTGCACGGAGTGGGTGAAACGTCGGTCTATCGCGTGTTGCAGGAAGCGGGCTTCAGCGGCGTGTCCATCTTTGAACCGCATCGCGAGCCCGACGGCAACTTCCCGAATGTCCCCAAGCAGTTGCCGAATCCTGAAAGTGCCAAGGTCTTTGAGCCGATTCTGCCGCAAGCCCGCGAACAGAACATCGGCTTGATTCTGGCCTCTGATCCTGACGCTGACCGCATTGCGGTGATGGTCCGCGATCCGAAGTCCGGCGATTACGTGCCGATCTCTGGCAATCAGCAAGGCGCGTTGATCACCGACTACATCGTTCGCAAACGCAGCAAGGCTGCTGCGGGTTCCGGACACAGCAGCAAGTTCACCGGGCCACTCACCGGCGACAACTATGTCGTTGAGACTCTGGTGACGACTCAACTGACGGCTGCAATCGCGCGGGCCGCGAAACTGCGCGTCGTCGATAACCTGTTGGTCGGATTCAAGTACATCGGCGAAACGATGGACGCGCTCGGCGCCGACAAGTTCGTCTTCGGAACGGAAGAATCACTGGGCTATCTCGCTGGCGACTACGCCCGTGATAAAGATGCGGCGATCGCGGCTCTGTACCTCTGCGAACTCGCCGCTGAACTCGCGGAAGAAGGCAAGACGCTGCTCGATCGTTTGACTGAGCTGTATGCCGAGTATGGCTACTACGCGGAACGTCAGCGCAACGACTATGCCTATGGTCCCAGCGGCAAGGAACTGATCCTCGGTTTGATCGAAGCGTTCCGCAAGACGCCCCCGCAGGAACTGGGCGGAGTGAAGCTGACTGAGGTCCACGACTACGGCAAGCACGAAATCCGCACTCTGCCGGCCAACACCAAGACCGCGGATCTGCCGCATCCACAGGGCAATCTGGTGATCTTCTTCGCCCAGCATGACGACTGCCGCATTCGTTTTGCCGTGCGACCGTCGGGCACCGAACCGAAGATCAAGTTCTATCTGTTCGCCGAACCCAACGGCCCCGCCGGTGCTTCCGTCGCCGAGCACAAAGCTCGCACCGACGCGCGCCTGGATGCCTTCGAAAAGGCACTCGGCCAATGGGTCGAACCGCACATCACTGCGAAGTAAGCAAGGAACATGGAAAAATCGCAGTGAGGATTCAAGATGGGCACGGGCATCGATCCGAAGGTGGATTACGCCTTCAAGCGAGTCTTCGGCAGTGAAGAGAACACGAACGTGTTGCAGCACATGCTCAACGCGTTCCTGAAAGATTCACTGCCGAACCCGATTACCGAAGTCACTCTTCTGAATCCGTTCTGTTTGACCGATGTCATCGACGACAAGCTGTCGATTCTGGACATCAAAGCTCGCGATCAGTTGGGCCGCGAGTACATCATCGAAGTGCAGTTGTTCGCGCACGCGAACTTTCCAGAGCGGCTGCTGTACTACGGCGCGAAGGAGTATTCCGCTCAACTGAGAGAAGGTGAGGACTATTCAGAACTGCGACCGGTGATCGTGGTCTGCTTCGTGAATGCGGACTTGTTTAAGGCTGCTCGCGACTACTACAGCAGCTTTGAATTGATCGACAGTCGGCAGCGGGTTCGCTTTAGTGATCACCTTCAATTTCAGATCGTCGAGTTGCCGAAGTTCTTGCAAACCCTCAATGATTTGCGAGACGATCGGGACCGGTGGACATACTTCATGCGGCATGGTGACGAATTCGATATCCAAACATTGCCACCAGCGCTAGCTGAAGTTTCCGAGATCCAGCAAGCCACAGGAACGTTAACCATGGTCTCACAATCCCCCGCCGAGCGAGCTCAGTACGAGGCAAAGTTGAAGTTTGATCGTGACCGCAACGCCCAACTGCAGTTCGCGTTGGACGAGGGTAATCGCATAGGCCGATTGGAAGGCCAATCAGCGCAGGCACGTGCGATGGTGTTGCGCATCGGACGACATCAATTCGGAGAACCTTCAGAGGCGATCGTCGCCGAACTGGAAGCGATCAAGAGCGTGGAGCGACTGGAACAGTTGGCGGATGAGATTCTGGATTGCAAAAGTTGGGATGCTTTGAACCTCGACGCATCGGGCAATTCGTAACCCTTATGCCGAAACCAAAAGCTGCTGCCTGGGAGGCACTGAACTCGAAGATCGTTGCATGCACACGATGTCCTCGATTGATTTGGCATTGCCAGTCTGTCGCCGCAGAGAAACGAAAGGCGTATCTCGATTGGGATTACTGGGGCAAACCGGTTCCTAACTTCGGTGATCCGCGGGCTGAACTGTTGCTCGTTGGTCTGGCGCCGGGGGCTCATGGAGCTAATCGGACCGGGCGAATGTTTACGGGGGACCGCAGTGGCGACTGGCTGTATCGCGCGCTGCACAAGGCGGGCTTCGCGACGCAGGCAGAATCAACAGCGTGTGATGACGGGCTCCAGTTGGTGAACTGTGCCATCACCGCCGCCGGGCATTGTGCTCCTCCGGATAACAAGCCCACGCCGGATGAACTTGCACTCTGCGCGGACTGGCTCAGCCAGACAGTTGATCTGCTACCCGCTCGCGTGTTCGTGGCCCTCGGTCAAATCGCCTGGCGAAGCGTGATTGATCTCGCCCGCCAGCGCGATTGGTATCAAGGGAAAGTTCCCAAATTCGTGCATGCCGCCGAGGTTGATCTCGGTGCCGGACGCCGTCTGATAGGCAGCTTTCATCCCAGCCAGCAGAACACATTCACCGGACGTCTGACCGAAGACATGCTCGACGCCATCTTCAGCCGCGCTCGCGAACTGATCGACGAACGCGACACATAGATCAGTTTCGGCAGTTCATTTCAGACTGCTCAGGAACTCCAGCAGGTCCGCGACCTGTTGAGCGGTCATGTCTTTGAGCAACAACTCGGGCATCAGCGACTGCCGCTGAGTGGCAATCTCCTCCACGGTACTGGCGGCGATGCGAACCTCTTCGTTCTTGATGGTCTTCAGCACAATCTCTTGCTCGGTGCGGCCGGTCATTAATCCTGTATGAACTTTGCCATCGTCGGTGACGATGACATAGCTCACGTACTTGGGATCAACGACCTTCGACGGTTCCAGGAGGCTGTCGAGGATCTGTGCCTTAGTGGCGCGCTTAGCGATTGCCGTTAACTCGGGGCCAAGGGGGGTGCCGACATCACCGACGCGATGGCAGTTCTTGCAGTTGATACCAGCAGTTTTGGTAAACAGCTCGCGACCGCTCTCCGCGTTCCCCTGCATCGCCAGCAGTTCTTGCGGACGAATGATCGAGCCCAGCCGTTTAACCCGACGTTCCACTGGCAGAAACTGTTCGAAGAGGTCTCGTAATTGAGGCTCAGGTCGAGCGGTGGCAGCGTCCACGACTTG
>JAKFWA010000020.1 GCA_021732995.1 Planctomycetaceae bacterium
GGCCGGGGGTGAGGGGCGACGCTAGCCGTGTCACCTTTCCCGCCTGCCTTGATCTCGAGTAGGACGGACAATCCTGTCCGTCGAAGCTGAGGCGGACAGGATTGTCTGCCCCAAATAACTGTTGGAAATAACGACTACTGACGGCGCTGATAGCCTGCTGGGCGCACGCCGTCTTCTTCGTCCTTCAGGCCGGTGCTGGGACGCAACGCGCCGCCGACACCGATAATCTCGGGATGCCGCGCGACTTTGTCCGAGAAGACTCGCATGTCCTTGAGAATCGGATCGAGGTTCGTCAGCAGCACCGACAGCGCGGCGGCGGATCGTTCCAGATCGCGATAGAGGTTCGGGTCCTTCATCATGCGTTGCAGCGAGCCGTCCGACTTGCCGGCGACTTCGGCGAGCGTTCGCAACTCGCCGGTCATGGCTTCCAGATTCGCCAGGCTGTGATCCAGTCGGACTACAATCGACGTCGTGTGCTTCGCCAGCGGCTGAGTGACGCCCTCAATGTTCTTGAGGTTGTTGTTGATCGTGCCGACCGTGCCGCGCATCGCGACGATCGTCTGCTGAGTTTCGTTCACCAGCACCGGCAGGCCCGCCAGAGCCTTCTTCAAGTTAGCATTCGTCTCGGGATCGCCGATCACGCGGTTGGCGTTATCAAACGCCTTCGCGGCGCTGCTCATCGTGTGCGTGAACTCGTCGAGCGACTCAGCGGTGCGTTCGATGACTGTATCCAGATTGCCCCGATTCGTTTCGACGAGACCGTTCAGATTCCGGGCGACCAGTTGCCATTCGCGGCTGGTGGCCGTCATCGAGATCATCGCTTCCGAGAGTTGTCGTTCGGTGCGACGAGCCAGTTCCGTAAGGTCAAAGACGGGCATGCCATCGACGACGCTCTTGCGATCGAACGGCTGGTCGCTCTTACCGGGCGAGAACTCGACAATCGAATCGCCCAACAGCGACTGCTGCAGCATCGGGATTGAGTCCGCCCGCAGTTGATACTTTTCGTCGATCGCCAGAATGACCAGCACGCCGCCGCGCTGATTGTCCAGCATGACCTCTTTAACCTGACCGATCGGAATGCCGTTCATCCGCACGGGCGAGCCAACCAGCACACCTGGTGCGGCTTCGAAGTGCGTGATCACGTCGTAGCGTTTCGCGAGCATCGCTCGGAACTCACCGAACTGAAAAAACATCGCGATCAACACGGCCATCGCGGCTAGCACGAACAGTCCGACGCGGAATTGAAATTTGCGATCGTTCATAGATAGGTTCGTGATCGAGAAGAGTGATCGATGTCAGGGACGATGATTGGAATCGGTTACAACAGGGCGAGTTCCTGCATGCGTTCACCGGCCTCGCCGTAGACGAACTGCGACACACGCGGGTCGGACGACGTAAACGCTTCTTCGGGCGTGCCCTCAAAGACAATCTGTGGCTCGTCCGGCTTCAGGCGAGTCAGCGGGTAGAACATCACCACCCGGTCGGCGACTTTGCGTACGGTCGACATTTCGTGAGTTACCACGATGCTCGTCACTGGCCGCCGATCGCGCGTCTTCTTGATGAGCGAGTTGATGACGTCTGTCATGATCGGGTCGAGACCCGTTGTTGGTTCGTCGTACAGAATGATGTCCGGCATCAGGGCTAATGCTCGTGCAAGGCCCACTCGCTTGCGCATACCACCTGAGAGTTCCGATGGCATCTTGAACGCCGCAGACGGCGGCAGGCCGACTTCCTTGAGCCGCTCCAGCACGGTCTCATGAATGAAGTTCTGCGTCATGTGCGTATTCTGTCGCAGCCCGAACGCGACGTTCTCAAACACGTTCATGCTGTCGAACAGCGCGGCGCCTTGAAACAAGTAGCCAAAGCGCAAGCGATCGCGCACGAGTTCATCATCAGATCGACCAACGATCGACACTCCGTCCCAGCAGACGTCGCCATTGCTCGGGGCGAGTAGGCCGACCAGTAACTTCATCGTGACGCTTTTACCGCAACCGCTTTCACCGATCAGGCAGAGCGTTTCCCCCGCGCGAACCTTCAGAGAAATGTCGCGCAGGATGTAGTTCGACCCAAACTTCCGCGAGACGTTGCGGAGTTCCAGAATCGGTCGTCCAGGGTCATCGCCAACGTAGGGTTCGCTGAAAGGTTCGCGAGCAGCGACAGCGGTCATACGAAGCCTCCCATCGAACGCAGCGTTTCAATCATCACGCTGGCGGCTTCATCGGCGTAGATCACTCGATAGCCCGCCGAGAGTACCAGGCCGAGGAAGAAGTCCAGCCCCAGAATGACCACGAAGGACAGGACGAAAGAGTCGGTCGCAGCTCGTCCCACGCCTTCCGCACCTGATCCACAGTTAAAGCCGCGATTGCAAGAGATCATGGCAATCGCCGCTCCGAAGAACATGCTTTTCATTAAGCCGCCACAGATGTCGTAGATCGTCACGTACTTGTTGGAGTGGTACCAATAGAACGTGCTGTCGATGTCCAACATGGTCACGCTCAGCAACCACCCGCCCAGCACGCCGATGGCATCTGCGAACGCCGTCAGCATGGGGATAAGCAGGAAGCAGGCGAGAAATCGTGGAACGACCAGATATTGAGTCGGATTCGCCCCCAGAGCGCGGAGCGCATCAATCTGTTCGGTGACCTTCATGGTGCCGAGTTCCGCGGCCATCGCGCCGCCAACTCGACCCGCCAGCATCACCGCCGCCAGCACCGGCCCCAGTTCTTTCACCAGCGACACATTAATAATGGCGCCAAGTCGCGACTCCATGCGCATCATGTGGAACTGGTCGTACGACTGAATGGCCAACACCATCCCGATGAACAGGCCGGTCACGAGCACCACGGGCAAACTGCGTACGCCGACTTCATAGAAGCAGCGCATCAGAACGCCGCGTTTGGGCAGTCCGCGCACCAGCCAACTCACCATGTTGAGCGTGAACAGCGTCAAGTCGCCGACATCCGTCACGACGTCGATGGCAAAACGCCCCAGGCTATGAATGAAAGTGTCTGGAGGTGTTGAGGCGGTACCAGTCGACATGACATCCGTATCAAAATAGGTCCAGAAAACGTGCGCAGCTCCGCCACGCGAGTCCGCACCCTAGCTCAATCCATTTTCAGGGGGGAGACCAGTTTGCCAACGGACGCCCGCGAGCCGCCAAAACACGGCTGCGAGTGCTGATCCGACGCATCCTGTCAGACCTGACTCACTGCTCGAATTCATTCGGAGAACGCTGCGTCTCACCAGACTCGTTCAACCCGAGCCATCCGACCCTCAAGTCTGAAGTAAAGCTCTCAGGGGAATCCTGCGCTGTGACGCGGGACCGCAACCGTATTACCTGAGGAGCCGGCATTTCATGACACCTCTGCGTTTTCGGCCGTTGGTCAAACGAGCCCGCTGGGGCGGGACTCAACTGGGCTCGTTGCTGGGCAAACCAACCGGCGGGCATGCTGACTCGGCCGAAAGCTGGGAGTTCTCAGATCACGGCCGCGACCAGTCGGTCGTCGACGGCGGCCCGTTGGACGGCCTGACGCTGCATGAACTGATTCAACAACACAACGCAGAGTTGCTTGGGCAACATCAGGGACTGAGGCAATTTCCTCTGCTCGTCAAATTTCTGGACGCTCAGGACCGGCTGTCGCTGCAGGTACACCCCAGCGATATTCAGGTCTGCGCCTTTGAACCCGGCGAGAACGGCAAGACCGAAGCTTGGGTGATCCTTTCGGCCGCGCCCGGTGCGCGCGTCTTCACGGGCCTGAAGCTGCACGTTGATCAGTTCCGTTTCGAACAACATCTGCGAGCGGGCACGGTTGAAGAGTGCCTGCATGCTTACGAGGTTCATGCTGGCGATTGCATCTTCATTCCGGCCGGGACGGTACATGCCATCGGAGAAGGCATCGTGCTGGCTGAAGTACAGCAATCGAGCGATATGACCTTCCGGATATCGGATTGGGGGCGGCTTGGCGCCGATGGTCAGCCTCGAGAATTGCACATTGAAGAGTCACTCGTCTGCACAGACTTTGATCGCGGGCCGGTCAACCCCGTTGTGCCGCGGTCGCTCGTGTCGCTGCGAGAATCAGCAACGTCCCGGTACGAAACGGAAGAACTCGTTGCCTGCGAATACTTCGTCCTGCATCGACATCGGGGCACGACTGCGATGCCGCTCCTCGAACACGATTGCTTCCATGCTCTGCTCGTCCTGAGCGGCAGCGGTCACCTGACCTGCGGTGAGGAGCAGATCCCCTTGCAACTCGGAACTTCAGTTCTGGTTCCTGCTGATTGTAACAACGTCCTGCTGGTCCCGAATGGAGAACTCACCGTGCTGGACGCCTTCCTGCCGACGGAGCCAGCGCCAGTCCATGCGGCAGGAGCACTCGAAGCTCGCAACTTCGAGCTGGTCTGACCAGCGTCTACGGCTGTGACGGATGCGGGCCTGCAATTCCGTGACACATACGACTTCATCCCTCACCTGAACGACCCGGGCGAGTAACGTTTGGCTGATTCAACAATGACAGATGCTTCCATCAAGTTTGGCTCTCGATCTCTGCGACTGCTGCAGCGGCTGCTCGAAAGCCGCCTGATACTGGTGCTTGTGCTCATCCTGTTCGGCGGCTGCCTGGCTGCGACGTGGCATGGGCAGCAATCCGTCGCCGTTGCGGACGAAGTGGCCTATATCACCAGCGGACTGAACCTCATCACGCGTGGTGAGTTCGTGAATCCGTTCGGTGAACCCGAATTGTGGTTCCCGCCCGTCTATCCGGTGCTGATCGGATTCATCAGTCACTTCGGTCAGTTGGACCCGTTCATCGTCGCGCGTTCCATCAGCATGGCCGCGTCGGTGTTGTGTCTACTGCTCATTTACAACATCGCGCGTCGCATGACGGAACTGCTCCAGTCCGAAGACGAGCCCGCGCCATTGAGTCCTCGGCTGGTCGCGTTGCTCGCCGCGCTGCTGCTGGCCTGCAATCCGACGTTCCAGATGTTCGCCAACCGAGCCTTGTCAGAACCGCTGGCGCTGTTCCTCACATTGCTCGGTTTCCGTCTGTGGCTGACCGACACCGGGACGTGGAAAGTCGCATTCGCCAACGGCATTCTCATTGGGCTGGCGGCGCTAACGCGTCCTGAGTGCATCCTGGTGCTGCCTCTCTGGTGCTTCATTGATCTCGTGCGACATCGCAGCTTCAAGACGTTCAGCCAGTCGCTCTTAGCGGGAGTTATCGCCGCCGGTCTGCTGGCTCCCTATGTGCTGTTCCTGCATGAACACACCGGCAAGTGGTCGATCTCGAACAAAGCCGAAGTGAATCTCGCAGCCGGGCGAGCCAACTTTCATCAGGTTCCGCGTGAATACATCGACGAGCAGACGCTGGAGCTGGGTTACTTCCCGGTCGACACCTCACAAGACGTCGAAGTGCGCCGGCACCTGTCGAACTTCCGGCAACTGATCGATGCCTTCTGGCAGATGTACTTCAGCCCGGCGTTGGGGCTGTGGATCTGGATGCTGACCGTGGTGGGCGTCATCGTGCTGTGTGCTCGCGGCCAGCAGCGCGTCGTGTGGGGACTGGCGGCAATGACTTTGTACGTCGCCGCCATCGTGCATTTCGATCCGCAAGGACCGAAGAGTCTGCATCTGCTGCTGCCTGTGATCTGCGTGCTGGCGGCAACAGCACTGGCGCGCTGCTTCGCAATTCAAAGCTGGGCTGCTGTATTGCCAGTGATGGCGCTGACAGGACTGGTGCTCGTGGAGGGTTCCTCGCGGCACCCCCGCTGGGTGCAGTCTGAAGAGTACCCGTTCGGCATCGGCCTCAAGCTGGCTGGTGAGTCGCTTAAGGAGCAAAAACTGAAACCTGGGGTCATGTACGAATTCGGAGCGACGGCCAGTTACTACTCGGGCATGACCCGCCGCTACCTCACGCCGAACAAGCTGGAGACCGTGCTGGCATACGTCGCGAAGCATGAGCCCGCCGACCAGCCGATCTACTTCGCGCTGTCGTCAGCCACGAGTCCGCGACTGGATGATTCTGTGAATCGCCTGCTCGACAAACCCGCCGCCGGATTCGAAAAAGTCGTCGAGATCAAAGCTCCCGAGCACGTGGTGGTCTATCGCCTGAATCGCCAGCGCGCGTTGGCTAATCGCTAACGACTCCCGAAGTCCAATCTGACACTTCGCATGAATTGAGTCCGTTCCGACTCGCGGGATTGGTGACAATCTGAAAAACTGCTGGCTATTGAACGACGGTTCGGAGCAGTCTTTCCATCAAGGCCACTGCCATGCTGATGAAGTTCTATAACGGGATGGGCATCTCTACGTGCATTCTGCTGGGAGCAGCCTTTGCCTCCGGCTGGCACATGCCCGCGTTGGAAAGCGATGACAACGGTACGCCAGGTTCCAGCACGCACTACAGTTCGGGCCGCACCTGGTTTCATTCGTCTTCCGGTTGGAGCTTCGGCAAGTAGAGTAGGAGCAGTGTGATGACTCTGAAGTTGATGAGCACTTTCTTGCTGGCTGACGCAGCGGCACCGGAAGCTCTGATTCGCACCGGTTCGTTATGGCACAGCATCGTGGCCGTAGTGTGCTTCTCGGTGATCGGCCTGATCATTCTGGCGGGTGCCATCGCGCTCATGTCCAAACTGATGCCGCTGCCGTTCTGGAAAGAAATCGAAGAGGATCAGAACGTCGCCCTGGGCATCATGGTCGGTTCGATCATCATTGGTGTTTCGATCATCATTGCGGCGTCGATTCATGGCTGACCGACCAGTACGCGACTCGCTGAATCGCGCTCCTGTCGCGTTGCTGTATCTCAACGTACTGATCATCGCGACGTGCGGCCTGATCTACGAACTGCTGGCTGGGACGCTCGCGAGCTACGTGCTGGGTGATTCGGTCACTCAGTTCTCGTTCATCATCGGCGTGTACCTGTCGGCACTCGGCGTGGGCGCCTGGCTGTCATCTTTCATCCGCAGCAACCTGGCCCGCAAGTTCATCGAAGTGGAACTGGGCGTGGCGCTGCTGGGCGGGACGAGTGCTCCCCTGCTCTTCCTGAGCTTCGCACAATTGAGCTGGTTTCAGCCGATTCTGTATGGAATCGTCTTTGGGATCGGCGTGCTGGTGGGGCTGGAACTGCCACTGCTGATGCGGATTCTGAAGGACCATCTGGACTTTGGCGATCTGGTCTCACGCGTGCTGACCTTCGACTACATCGGAGCGCTCGTTGCGTCGCTCATGTTCCCGATCTTTCTGGTCCCGCGCCTCGGACTGGTGCGAACATCGCTCGTGTTTGGATTGCTCAACGCCGCTGTCGGCTTGTGGGGTACGCAGCTCTTGAGGCCGATTCTGCAAGGCTCGGTGCGCGGTCTGCAAATTCGAGCGGTCATCGTCATCGTTCTACTGACAGTGGGGCTCATCAAAGCCGACCGGCTGACTTCGCTGGCTGAAGATCGGCTCTTCAATAACCCGATCGTCTATTCGACGACCAGCCCCTATCAGCGCATCGTCGTCACGCGCGACGATCGTTCATTTCAGCTCTATCTGAACGGCAACCTGCAGTTCAATTCGTTCGACGAATACCGCTATCACGAGGCGCTGGTACATCCGGCTCTGGCGGTGGCCCCGCAGGCCAGCAACGTGCTTATTTTGGGCGGTGGTGACGGACTAGCGCTGCGCGAAGTTCTGAAGTACCCGACGGTGCACTCTGTGACGCTGGTCGACATCGATCCTGCAATGACGAACCTGTCGCGCGAGTTCCCCCCGTTGGCGGAACTGAACCAGCACGCGCTCGACGATTCGCGAGTGCGCGTGGTGAACGACGACGCGATGATCTGGCTGGAATCTTTCACCGGCTCGCGGTTCGATGCAGTGATCATCGACTTTCCGGATCCCAACACGTTCGCCTTAGGAAAGCTCTACACGACACGCTTCTTCCGCCTGCTGTTGCAACACGTCTCGGACGATGTTGTGGTGAGCATTCAATGCACGACGCCGCTGGTCGCTCGGCGTTCCTACTGGTGCATCATCCGCACGATGGAAGCAGCCGGCTTTACGGTGCGGCCGTATCACACCGCCGTCCCGTCCTTCGGTGACTGGGGGTTTGCATTGGCACGACGACGCCCCTTTGAACTACCGCTTCAACTGGGTACGGGAGCGAATTCAAGCCCCCGTTACCTCACGAACGAACTGCTTGCGACGATGTTCGTGATGCCGCGAGACCTGGACCCGATCGACGTCGAAATCAATCGGCTCGATAACCAGAGTCTCGTGCGCTACTACGAAAGCGATCTCGGGATCAACGGCCGCCAGTAGGCCGCACTCCAGCTACGGTCGCACCTGCAGAATATGGGCGGGCACCGTGTGCGGATTCAATTGCACGAAGTTTCTGGCTCCATGCCACGTGTAGGACTGGCCGGTCAACAGATCGCAGACCTGATAGGTCGAGCCTTCGTGCAGACCAAACTCGTCGAGTGACAGTGTCACGAAGCCGTGCTGAGTCGCATGGGGGTCCAGATTCACAACAGTCAGCAGCATGTTGCTACGGTCTTCGGTACGCTTGCTGTAAGCCAGCAACTGGTCGTTGTCGGTGTGATGGAACCGCAGTCGCTCATTGGTTTGTAGCGACACATTCTGGCGGCGAATGTTGTTCAATACCGAAAGCAGCTCGCGCAGGCTGTGGTCCGCATTCAGGTTTCGTTGACGAATCTCGTACTTCTCGGAATCGAGGTATTCTTCGCTGCCGGGCTTTACAGCAACGTCTTCGCAGAGTTCATAAGCGGGACCGTAGATGCCGTAGTTCGCAGCCAACGTTGCCGCCAGGATCACTCGCGAAACGAAGATTGGTCGCCCGCCATGCTGCATTTGTTCGGTCAGAATATCAGGCGTATTCGGCCAGAAGTTCGGACGGTAGAAGTCGTGAGCTTCGGTCTTGGTGAGCGTTTCCAGGTACTCGATGAAGTCCTGCTTCGAGTAGCGCCAGGCGAAGTAGGTGTAGGATTGCGAGAAGCCCAGCTTCCCCAGGCGGTTCATGATCTTCGGGCGCGTAAAGGCTTCAGCGAGGAAGAGCACATCAGGATGCTTGGCCTTCAATTCACCGATACACCACTCCCAAAACGGAAACGGCTTGGTATGAGGATTATCAACTCGGAAAATCTTCACGCCGCGATCGATCCAGAATTGAAAGACACTCTTTAGCTCTTCCCAAAGCTCTTTGAACTTCGGCGTTTCAAAGTCGAACGGGTAGATATCTTGATACTTCTTCGGAGGATTCTCGGCGTATTGGATCGTGCCGTCGGGCCGCGCCTTGAACCATTCAGGATGCGCCTTCACGTAGGGATGATCGGGAGCGCATTGAAACGCGATGTCGAGAGCCAACTCCATACCGTGCGTCTGCGCCGCAGCCACCAGCGCAGCGAAATCATCCAGTGTGCCCAACTGTGGATGAATCGCCTTGTGCCCACCTTCGGCCGCGCCAATGGCCCACGGACTACCAACGTCTCCGGGCTGAGCAGACGGGTTGTTGTTCTTACCCTTGCGGAACTTGGTGCCAATGGGATGAATCGGGGGCAGGTAGAGCACATCAAAGCCCATCGCCGCGACATAGGGCAGGTACTCGATGACATCCCATAATGTGCCATGCTGACCGGGCACGGCCGAGCAGGAACGCGGGAAGACTTCGTACCACGCGCTGAAGCGAGCCCGCTCGCGATCGACCGTGATCTGATAAATCTGCTCGGAGAACGAAGCCAGACTGCGATCCGCGAACTGCAGCATCAGCTGGCTCAAGGCCTCGTTGGTACAGACGGTCCGGCCGATGTCCGTCGTCAGTTCGGCGCGGATGCGACCAGCCCATTGCTTCAGCTCTTTCTGAGCGTCGCCCTTCGCTCGTCCGGCGGCGGCATCAATCAGTCGCGCACCGATTTCGAGATCCACGCGGATGTCCTGTCCGGCGTCGATCCGTTTGGCCAGGTCGCGGCGCCACGTCACGTAATGATCGACCCACGCTTCGATCTGGTAGTCGTAGCCGCCCACCTGCGACACGATGAAGCTGCCGCGCCAGCGGTCATTGTCGAAAAACGCAAAGGGCGTTTCCGTCCACAGAGTCGTACCAACCGGTCGAGATTTCAGCACGGCGCAGGCGACGTCATGACCGTCGGTGAAGACGTCCGCTTCCACCGTCACACGATCCCCGACCGTGCGTTTGACGGGAAATCTCCCGCCATCCAGACAGGGGGTGACACGTTCAATGACGACTCGCGAACGACCGTGGATGACATCCATGACGAAAGCTCCCCGACTCCAAATGATCCAGTTCTGACCGGCAATTGCCTGACGGAAGTCTCGGCGGCGTGCGACCCTTTCCGAGTCGACTCGGGCACCTGCGAGCGACTTGCATGCCTATCGTCTGCGAAAGATAGCGACCGCAGAGAGCGGTTTGGCAATGTGGCGGACTCTAATGATTGGCGGATCTGGGGAAAGTCGCGACCGCGACCGTTTTTGAGTCCCTAGCGAATATGGGCTTTGGGCCTTATCCTACAGTCAAATTCAGGGGTTTTCGGAGTCCATGAGGGGTCTCGGAAAGCTGCCTCAGGAATCGCCTCAGTAAGACCCGGAGGATCACGGCGTCTGACTAAACGAGTCGAAACGGCTTTCGCAGCATGCAGTTCCCGCCCGTTGCAGACCAGCTTGCCATCATCCGTCGAGGGGTCGAAAAGATCGTCCCCGAGGAAGAACTTGCTCAAAAGCTGGAGCATTCTCGCGCAACCGGCAAGCCGCTTCGCATTAAGTACGGCATTGATCCCACAGGCATCGACGTGCATCTGGGCCACACCGTGCCGATGCAGAAAATGCGGCAGTTTCAGGAACTGGGGCATCAGGCCGTCATCATCATCGGCAACTATACAGCCTTGGTCGGCGATCCCAGCGGACGCGACGAAGCTCGCAAGAAACGGCTGACGGCAGAGCAAGTCGAGCTGAACGCTCAAGACTATCTCGCCCAGGTCGGCAAAGTGGTTGACCTGTCTAAGGCCGAAGTCCATCGTAACGGCGACTGGTTCGGCAAGATGTCCTTCGCCGAGATCCTGCAGCTCTGCGGTAAAGTCACCATCGCACAGCTTCTCACTCGTGACGACTTCGCCAAGCGCTACCGCGAAGAGAAGCCGATCTTCATGCACGAATGCATGTACCCGATCATGCAGGCATGGGACTCGGTGGAAATTAAGTCGGACATTGAACTCGGCGGCACCGAGCAGCTTTACAGCTTCATGCTGGCTCGCGACCTGCAGAAAGAGCAGGGGCTCGCGACGCAGATCGGCGTGATGTCGCCCATCCTCGTTGGACTCGACGGCGAACGCCGCATGGGCAAGAGCCTCGGCAATTACATCGGCATCAGCGAACCCGCCTACGAGATGATGAAGAAGTTCATGCAGATTCCGGATGGGGTCATGCGCATGTACTTCGAACTGCTCACGAAGATCCCGCTGGATGAAGTGGATCGCGTGCTGGCAGGGCATCCCAAAGAAGCCAAAGTGCTGCTCGCGAGGACCATCATGTCCGCCTACCACAGCGCTGACGCTGCCAACGAGGCGGCAGATCGCTGGCAGCGTGAGATCGGTGGCGGCGGACTGCCCGATGACATTCCGGTCGTCAAAGTGCCCGTCAGCGACGTTGCCGATGATGGGTGCGTGCCTGCGGCCAAACTGCTGGTACTGACGGGGCTGGCTCCGTCGATTAGCGAAGCACGACGTAGCGTGGCTCAGGGCGGGGCATATCTCGGCGACGACAAGGTTCGAATTGAAAGTCACGACCAGCGCATCAAGGTGGAACCGGGTTTGATGCTGTGGTTCGGCAAGAAAAAATATTGTCGGCTGGAGTAACGACTGAAGTTCCCAGCGGCCCGCGTACTTCGCCGCTGAGAACCACGCAGAGTTTGATAGTGCATGACAGGCAGATTGGCGTGAATCCTCTCACTTAGGAGTGAACTATGAAGATCGGGTTTGGCATCATCGGATGTGGGATGATCTCCCGATTCCACGCGAAGGCGATTTCAGAAATTCGCGGCGCGGAATTGATCGGATGCTTTGATAACGCCAAGGGGTCTGCCGAGAAGTACGCCGCTGAATTCAACTGCAAGGCCTACACCGATCTCGACGAGATGCTGAAGAACCCGGAGATCAAGATCGTCACGATCTGCACTCCGAGCGGCGCTCATATGGACCCCGCCGTCGCGGCCGCCAAGGCCGGCAAGCACGTCGTGGTCGAGAAGCCGCTGGAAGTCACGCTGAAGCGCTGCGACGCAATCATCAAGCAGTGCAAGGCGTCCAATGTCAAACTCTGCACGATCTTCCCGTCGCGTTTCAGCCCGGCGAACATCGCTCTGAAAGAGGCCATTCAGGAAAAACGCTTCGGCAAGATCACGCTGGGTGACACCAACGTGAAGTGGTTCCGCGACCAGAAGTACTACGATCAGGGCGGCTGGCGCGGCACGTTCGCTCTGGACGGCGGCGGATCGTACATGAACCAGGGCATCCACAACGTCGACCTGCTCTACTGGCTGATGGGTGAAGTCGACGAAGTGTCGGCCTACACCGCGACGCTGGGCCACGAACGCATCGAAGTGGAAGACGTCGGTGTCGCGGCCGTGAAGTTCAAGAGCGGTGCTCTGGGCGTCATTCAAACCACGACGACCGCGTTTCCCGGACTGCTGAAGCAGGTCTCGATTCACGGCACCAAGGGTTCGGCCACCGTCGAGCAGGATGAAGTGATCAAGTGGGAATTCGCCACGAGTTCCCCCAAGGATCGCGCCGTGCGTGACAAGCTGATGCGCAAAGACGACGACGATCTGATGATGCCGATGTCCGGCGGAGCGACTGATCCAAAGGCGATCTCGCACATCGGTCATCGCGAGCAGTTGAAAGACTTCATCAAGTCCATCGAAACCGGCCGCAAGCCGCTGGTCGATGGCGAAGAAGGCCGCCGCAGCGTCGAGATCATCCTGGCGATCTACAAGTCCTCATGGACCAACAAGCCGGTGAAGCTGCCGCTGGCCGCCGATCCGACCTACCCGCCCTCTGCTGGCACCAAGAACGCTGCTGCTGCACCCGCCGCCGCTGCCAAGCCAGAAAAGAAGGCTGCGACTAAGAAGAAGTAACAATCCGGGCTGAGCATTCAGCTCGCGAACCGCGCAAGGAAAAGGCGTCGAAATCAATCCGATCTCGACGCCTTTTTGCATGGGTCATTCCTCGCCGCACAGCTCAGCGTCAGTACGCCTGGCTCATCTGAAAGAACGACGCCAGTACCGCAAAGAGGAACAGGCTTAGCAAGAGCGCCGCGACGATTTGCGTGGAGAGTTCGAAGTCAGCTCTCGTCCGCGGTCGGATGTACCAGAACGCCACGACCACCGCGACGATCATATGCGGTATGTACTTCTGCCACGGCTCCCCGCCGATGGAGGTGAACTCGCCAGCGGGTCCATGACTACGTAGCCTGGGCGTGTGGTAGCCGATGAGTCCCCCCTGTAAGTACCACCAGAATAACAGCAAGATGGCCAGGTACATCCACGCCCTGAGCCGCGTTTCCGTGGCTGTTGCCAAGTAGAAGAGGTAATCGATATCAGTGAGGTTTCTGATGATCTTGCGTAGTCTGGACATGTCGAATGCCACCATGTCTCAGAGCGATGAAGTGCCGAGTGGACGATCCGAATTGATTGCTAAGCAGGCCGGACACAATCCTGTCCGGCTTGTCGGACAGGATTGTCCGACCTACGAACTTGTTGACTCTGCTCTATTTCGTCTCAGACAAAAGTTTCAGGACAGTGCTGTACAACGCATAGCACGCGACCAGCGAAATCGACACGGCGGCGATCCACAGCATGATATCCAAAAACAGATTTGGCTTAATGCGTGAATCCAGCCTGAAGTAACGGAAGTAGAGCGCTACACCGCTGATAATGGGTAGCATGAAAGTCTGAGCCATGCCCCCGATGGTCGCCATTGTGAGCGGATCGCCAAATGCCAAAAACAGTCCCAGGGCGAGGATCGGGTAGAAAACCGAAAACCTGTGAATGCAGGCCGCTCGCTGAGTGGGCGTATCAAACTTGAGTGCCCCTGAGAGACTCAGGAAATCCGTCGTCAAACGCGCGTTACCCGCCGAGGCAATATAGTGCGTCTTGAACAGCACCGCCCCTGCCCCAATCAGAAAGAAGATGCGCGTCCATTCGCCGAACGTGTCCACAAACATACGCGACAGCACGGCGATCATTTCGGTGCCTTTCGGCGCCAGTCCTTGCGGCTTCAGCACCGTCGCGCCCATGAAGTAGAAGGCCAGCGTCGAGACGGTAAAGACCACCATGCTGATCCAGGCATCGAAATGCATGACGCGCATCCAGCCGCGAGCGCGCCGTGCCCAAGCATCGGAACTGTCTCGCGGGCCAGTGAACCGCGCATAGCCTTTTTCGAGACACCAATACGGGTAGTAGAAGAGTTCAGTTGCCCCCACGCCGGTGATACCAAACACGGCGAACGCAACCGCAATTCCTTCGCCGGGTACGTTAAACTTCAGACCTGCCACCACATCGCTCCACGGAATGGGGAAGCTGGTCATGGGTAATGCACACGCGGCCGTCATTGTGATCAGCGTCACGCCGACAACCAGGCATGTGGTGATGAACTCGATGCGGCGATAACTGCCACTCCACAGCAACGTGATGGCGACCGCGCAGACGAGGAACGTCCAAGGAAGCTCAGGCCGATTCGTGATGGCACCAGCAAGGAAAGGCAGAGCTTCCTTGATGGCCGGTGACACGGATGGGAATGCCAGGTTCAGACACTGTCCCACCGTTCCGACCATCGCCCCGTGCTGAAAGAACGTGGCCAACGTCATCAGAAACCAGCACCAGAGGATCCAATGGGCTCGAATCTTCAACCCTGGCAGTTCGTTAATCGCGCCCAGTGTTGGCCGAGCGGAGGAAATCGAATAGCGGCCTAGTTCGACCTGCACGAAGACCTTGATGACACAGCTCAAAATCAAGAGCCACAGCAGGGTAAAGCCGTGCTTGGCCCCCATGGCTGTGGTCATCAGTAGTTCGCCCGAGCCGACGATCGTGCCCGCCAAAATGATGCCCGGCCCGATCTTCCGCAGAGTATCCCCGAGCGACACCGGCGGATCCTGAATCTCATCCGCAGGCATCGCGTAAGGGTCATACGCGGTGAATTCGGCAGGCGCGCATTCGGGTTCGAACTCGGCGGGATTGCTCATCGGCGTGGTCCTTTCGGGGGGAAGCCGCCAGTGTAGGACCGAACGGCGTCGCAAACACGCGAGTCGACTCGCTCGTTTTTGCGTGACCAAGTCAGTCTGATTCCTGTCCCCGCTTGAACCCGTCCTCAGCAAACCCGCCCGCCGATGGAAACTGACCCGCTCCAACTTCGCGCCGCCTACGACCGGGCCAAGCAACTGCTGCTGGACCAGTGCGTCTCCGTCGATGGCCAACCGGCTCACTGGTATGGCGAGCTGTCAACGTCTGCACTGTCGACAGCGACTGCAGTGATGGCGCTGCTGCAGGTGAGCAAAGCCGGTCGAACGGCAGCCGACTACAAGCTGGATGCGAACCTCAACGAGCTGATGCAGCGCGGCATCCAATGGCTCGTTGAGCACCAGAACTCGGACGGTGGCTGGGGCGATACACTGAAGAGCATCAGCAACATTTCGACGACGATGCTGTGCCATGCCGTCCTGCATGCGACCGAACAGTCTGGTCTGGATTATCAGAACCCGAGCGGCAAACAAGCGGCGATTGAACGGGCTCGCGAATACATCGACCGTGCGGGTGGCGTTGCCGCCGTTCGCAAACGCTACGGCAAAGACAAGACCTTTTCGGTACCGATCCTCACGCACTGCGCGCTCGCGGGGCTTGTGAGCTGGAAGGAAGTCTCATCGCTGCCCTTTGAACTGGCGTGCCTGCCCGCCAAGTTCTACGCGGCGGTGAAGTTGCCTGTTGTCAGTTATGCGTTGCCCGCACTGATTGCGATCGGGCAGGTGAAACATCACTTCGCACCGAGTTGGAGTCTTCCGCTGCGTTGGATTCGGCAGGCAGCCATCCGCAAAAGTCTTGAGGTACTCGAACTCATTCAGCCACCCCATGGGGGCTTTCTGGAAGCGGCTCCGCTGACCAGCTTCGTCACCATGAGCCTCGCGGCGAAGGGGCTGGTCGATCATCCGGTCGTGCATCGAGCCGTCCATTTCCTCTGCAACTCCGTGCGCCCGGACGGCAGTTGGCCGATCGACACCAACCTTGCGACCTGGGTCACGACGCTGTCGATTAACGCACTCGGCCCTGACCTGCCGGATGAACTGCGACCGGACTTGCTGCGCTGGTTGCTCGGACAGCAATACCGCGAAGTGCATCCCTACACCAACGCTCCGCCCGGAGGGTGGGCTTGGACTGACCTTCCTGGAGGTGTTCCCGATGCGGATGACACGCCTGGGGCGATGCTGGCAATTCGATCCTTGGGGTGGAGCGAGGCGAGAGAGCAAGTTCAGCCCCCAATCGAAAACGGTGTCCGCTGGCTGGTCAATTTGCAAAACCGCGACGGTGGCTTTCCGACCTTCTGCCGAGGGTGGGGTACGCTACCGTTTGATCGCAGTTCGCCCGACATCACTGCCCACTGCCTGCGCGCAATACATGCCGCTCACAGACCCGTTTCGTTATCCAAAAGTGATGTAGACGAGTACTGGACAGTGATCGCCGGAGGAGTTGGTTTTCTACGCAAGACACAGCGCACAAATGGGTCGTGGCTGCCACTTTGGTTCGGCAACCAACACGCCCCGAATGACGAAAATCCCGTTTACGGAACGTCTAGGGTACTCATGGCTTATCGTGATTGCTTTGGACGGGACGAAGATGGTATGTGGGCAGAAGCCCAGCGAGGTGCGGCGTTTCTGGCGAGCATTCAGAATGCGGACGGCGGTTGGGGCGGAGCAGCAGGGATCGCCTCCTCGGTCGAAGAAACAGCCTTGGCGTCAGAAGTGCTGTTGTCGTTTAAACCTTATCGATTGCAGGCGTTTGGGGGGATTCGCTGGTTAATGGCGCGGGTTGCCGACGGATCTGTTTCTGACCCCTCACCCATTGGTTTCTATTTCGCGAAGTTATGGTATTTTGAGCGGCTTTATCCGCTCATCTTCACGGTCTCGGCCTTGCGCCGTGCTGTGAATTTAAGTCTTTATGAGACAGACCTTTGATTCGTGTCGAATCGGACTCGATACTCGTCAAACTCTGTCGCTTGCAGTCTGGTTCGGCATGCTGGGGTCGGATGGCCACTGAGGGCTTTTAGACCTGCGTTCATCCCTCAATCATCGATCCTCAACAACTTGGAGTTCGCCGTGTCCATCGCATCAGTCGAAGTCCCTGAGATCGACGGACCCGCTGCGTCTGAAGTCGAACACGACGACGCCCCGGTCAAACGCCGACGTCGGCGAGAAAGCACGACGCACCTCAAGGCCGTTCCCGAAACTCTCGAGATGCGTGAGTTCGTCAAAGCCGAGTGCGAAAAGTTCGCAGAAGGTCTGGATCGGTCGCGACAGTTCAACAAAGCGGATCTGGAAGACTGGGCTCGCGAACTGCTGGCCAAGCTGAACCTGGCCGAGAAATACGTCGGCTTTGTGGCGGTGCTGATCGGCAACTTCTTTTGGAAACGTCAATTTCTGGCCATTCCGTTCGAACGTCGCCTGCTGCTGCTGCCGCACTGCCTGAAACACGCCGAGGGTTGTCCCGCCGACTACGACGAGTTCGGACTCGACTGCGAAACCTGCGGTGCCTGCTCGATTGCCGACTACAAGGTGAAGGCGGAGAAGCTGGGCTACAAGGTGCTGGTGGCCGAAGGCTCGCCTATCGTCCTCAAGATCATCGTCAGCGGTTACGTGGACGGGATTCTGGGCGTGGCGTGTCTCAATGTTCTGGAGAAGGCGATCGACAAAGTGCTGATCGCCGGTGTGCCGTCGTATGCAATCCCTCTGCACTCGGGCGATTGCAAGAACACGACGCTGGATCAGTCGTGGATTTGGGAAGTGATTGATAAGTACGAACCGCTGCCAGCTCCGCAAACGCCGAGCTTCCTGCCGCTCATTCGAGCCGGCAACTTCATGTTTGAACGCGATTTTGATCGCCTGCTGCCGCGAGTCCGCACCAAGGATCCGGCCAAGCTGGAATCGCCGATCGCCTTCACAGAGAAGATCGCCTACGACTGGCTGGCCAACGGCGGCAAGCGGTTCCGACCGTTCATCACTCTGGCAGCCTACGACGCCATGACCGGCGGCAAGCTGCAGATGTCGAATCTGGAAGGTCTGGATCGCCTGCCCGTGCCGGACTCCGTGTGCCGCGTCGCGATGTCCATCGAAGCCTTCCATAAGGCGTCGCTGGTGCATGACGACATCGAGGATAACGACCTCTACCGGTATGGCCGCCCGACCGTGCATCGCGAGTACGACATGAGCACCGCGATCAACGTCGGCGATCACCTGATCGGTCTGGGTTACAAGCTGCTGAATTCCTGCCGCGCGGACTTCGGAGCGGAAGTCGCCTGCGATGTTTCGGATCGCATGGCTCAAGCACACATCAAACTGTGTGATGGCCAAGGCGCCGAGATGGCCTGGCAACGTCGCCCGACCATTGATCTCACACCAATCGATGCGCTGCAGATCTATGCGTTGAAGACGTCTCCGGCTTTCGAAGCCGCGCTGTATTCCGGTCTGCGAATGGCGGGGCCGCTGGGTGCCAACGAAGAAATGGTGCCTGCGTTCTGCCGTCATCTGGGCGTCGGCTTCCAGGTACTCAACGACCTGAAAGACTGGCTCGGCGACAAGAACAACAAGCTGGTGGCTGGCCAGGACGCTCAATCGCTGCGGCCCACAGTGCTGCTCGCAATGGCCATCGAAGCGGCGACTCAAGCTCAGCGTGAAGAACTGCAGTCGATCATCGAAGGCGATCCGCAAGACCAGACTCGAGTCCACCGTCTGCGTCGAGTCTACGAAGACTGCGGAGTCTTCGAGAAAGCAGAAGCGTTGGTCGATAAGTGCCGCTCGAAAGCGGAAGGTCTGGCCGACGAAGTTGAGAACGAAAAGCTGCGGCAGTTGCTGTACTTCCTCGTCGATACCGTGCTGGCTCCCGAAGAGGACGCTGGTCCGAAGATCGAGCATCAATTGATGATGTCTCTGCCAATCGCCGAGATGAGTCGCAGCTAGCGGCCCGAGGCTCACTGAAAACCTACGTGCCAGTCAGACCACCGTCGGGGCTGGCAATTCAAATTGTTTGTCGCTCGTGTTGATGAACATGAACTGCGACTCAAGTGTCATCATGAAGGAAACCACGCTGTGTCGAATGCTGCTGAAACCGAAGTTCTGAATGTCAGTCGTCAGTTGCTCGAGACCATCGATAAGGGAGACTGGGACGCGTACGCCAAGCTGTGCGACCCTACGTTGAGCTGCTTTGAACCAGAAGCACTCGGCCAGTTGGTCGAAGGACTGCCGTTCCACAAATTCTACTTCGACATGCCGGGTTCACCGACGAAGCCCGCCAAGCAATCCACCATTGCGTCCCCCAAGGTGCGCGTGATGGGTGACTCAGCAGTGGTCACTTATGTGCGAGTCGTTCAAAAGATCATCGCGGACGGTTCACCCGTGTGCGTCGCGATCGAAGAAACCCGCGTCTGGCAGAAGAAAGATGGACGTTGGCTACATGTCCATTTCCATCGGTCAGCTCCCGGCAAATAATTGTTGGAGCCCCCACTTGTTGCAGGGCGGACAATCCTGTCCGCCGAAACGCTGGCGAACAGGATTGTCCGCCCTACGACGTTAGCTCGGCGAATAACTGCGAACGTGAGAATGGAAGTTTTTAGGAATGCGTGAATTTGTTGGCGCGAAGCTGCATGGCCTGATCATCACGGACAAGAGCCTCGACTACGAAGGCTCGGCGACGATTCCCGTGAGCTTGATGCAGCGCGCCGGTATCCATCCATACGAGCGCGTTTATCTGGTCAACAAGGCGACGGGCACACGCTGGGACACCTACGCATTGCCCGGCCCTGAAGGCCAGTTTGTCCTAAACGGCGCCGCGGCGCGATTGGGTGAGGTCGGCGACGAAGTCCTGTTATGGACGTTCCGCGAGGAAGAGCGCTACACCGGTGCGGTCGTGCTGTTTCTCAACCACGACAACACGGTCGAGCGTGAAACCAGATATCCCGGCGAGAAGTAGCATGAGCTTCGCTCGCTGATTGCGCTACCAGAGTTCAACCGGCCCGTTCGGAACTCGAACAAGAGCCGTCGCGATGTCGCTCTTACGTTCTCCGTGACGCTGTTCAATCTGCGTGCAGATGGAATCGAACTCGCCACAGCTTTCGAATAATCGCAGGCGCGTTTCCAGGTCCTCAGGAATGCCGAGACGAGCCCCGTACCATGCGACGAACTTGCGAAAGAGTACGCACGCACGGTCGCCATGTTGTTCGTGCATCAGGGCGAAGTGACGACGCAAGAAGCCCAGTTGCTCGTTAACGGTCGGCTCCCAATCGGACGTCTGGCCATCCAAGGCTCGTTGAATGCGAGCGAAGATCCAGGGATCAAGCATCGCGCCACGACCAATCGCAACTGCGTCGCAACCCGTCAATTGACGCATCGCAATAGCATCTTCGACCGTACGCACATCGCCGTTGCCAATCACAGGAATCGACTTCACAGCCTCCACAACCGAACGAATGCCCTCCCGGTTGACCGTACCGCCGAAGCCCTGCTGACGAGTCCGGCCATGCACGGTGATGGCCGCAGTTCCTACGGCTTCCAAGTCCGCCGCCAATTGTGGGGCGGTGATATGTTCTCGATCCCAACCCAACCGCATCTTGACGGTGACCGGCACGTGCACGGCTTCCACCACGCGCCCAACCAGGTCGCAGGCGGCTGTCGTCTGGCAAGCGAGTTTTGCACCGCCGCCTTGCCCATGCACCTTGGACATCGGGCACCCCATGTTGATGTCGATGCCACCGTAGCCGCGATCTTCCAACCATCTCGCGGCTGCGGCAACGGTCTCAGAGTCATTGCCGAACAACTGCACCGACAGCGGCTGATCCGCGGGATGCGTCTCGATCAGTTGCAGCGACTGGCGTTTGCCTTCCAGCAACAACCGCGCATGCACCAGATCCGTCGTCGCGAGCCCGATGCCTCCCAGCTCGCGCAGCACACGTCGAAAGGCTAACTGCGTGTAGCCCGCTAACGGTGCCAGAAAATACCGCGACGTGAGACTTCTGCTCCCGATCTGAATACCGCGGGTTTCCTCAACAGCGAGTTCCACCAGTACGCTCTCATCGCTCATCAATTGTTGACCGGACATCAACATGGACTAAGTTCTCAACGACAGTCGAAGTTTACTGTCCAGTGCTCACGATCAACACGCATGTCGATTTCGGCAGCGTAGATTGCTCGTCATTCGTCTGCGGCGGCCTGCTGAGTCACACTGTTCTCAGCGACTTGCAGTGCGATGCGTTCCAACTGCGTCCGCAGGGATCCCATCGGAACGTTGTTGTGCGTCACGCCGGGGAGTTCGATCAACCGCGCATTCGCGGCCTTGCTCACCAGCACGTGACTTTGCGAAACCGGAACAATCTCATCGCTGGTCCCATGAAAAAGAGTGATTGGACATTGAACACGGGCGATGCGATCTCCGGACGGCCAGCGATCGAGTACCAGGTATCGCAAAGGAAAGTGCGGGTAGTGCCACTGCACGACGTCCGGCATGTAGGCGAACGTTGAGTTCAACACGACTGCCGCCGGGTGAGGGTGATTCGACGGTTCAGTCCCCCACAACGACAGCACCACGGCACCACCCAGCGATTCACCGAACAGCACGATGCAATGCTCTTCGTACCTCAGAGTCTCGCGAGCGTACTTCCACACCAGTCTCGCATCCGCCGTGAGCTTCGCTTCGGAAGGCGAACCCGTGCTGCCACCGAAGCCCCGGTAATCGAAGAACAGCACATCGAAGCCAGCCGCGCAAAACTCCCGCACGTCATGCACTCGATGCGACCGGTTCCCCGCGTTGCCGGGAAAGTAGATCAGCAGCGGTGCAGGATCGCTGACATCTTCTGATCTCGCTCGACGAACATGCCAGCCCTGCAGCAGATCACCGTCCGGAGTTTCAATTTGCACGTCCTTGCCATCACTCTCCTGTGAGATCGGACCGATCATTTCTACTGACAAATCGGCTGCGGGTGCCGGGTGATACATCAAACTCCGCTGAAAGCAGAAAGCCAGCGCAATCACCACAAAATACGGGATGCACACATAGATCATGATCGCTCGCAAAACGCGACGAGACCAAGGCCGTTTGGCGACGGGTGCATTGCTCGTATCGGGTAAATTCATGATGAGCGAGACATTACCCGCGCGATTCAACTGCTGGCAATTTCTTTGGCGCGAGGACCTCGCCTTACCAGCGAAGTTCAGGTCCCGTGGCGAATTGCCGACCACGCCCCGCCTGAGTACGCTCGGCGTTTAATGACAGGCAAGATGTCGTCAGTCGGAGTAATCGCGGGCCATCAGCATCAGGTGAACGTTCCACGAAGTCCTTGATGATTTGCGAGGCTGCAATGAGCTATCAGCACATGTTCTACGGTGTGGACATCGACCGCTTGAAGAAGCTGTATGGCTCCGGCGATGAGGCTTTCGCCACCGACCTGTTAAGAACTCAAGCGGAAGCCATCGCAGACAATGATGGTTTCTTTGAGGACTACGACGGTGTCCCAAGTTCAGACACTGCTCTGCGCGATATACTGGCCGGTAATACCAACCGCGAAGGCTCCGAGGCGATGTATGGGTACGTTCTGAAGATCATCTGCGAGCACATCGGTCAGCCGATCGGACAGGACGTCGCCGCCGTTCGAGATCATCCCTACAAGTCACAACTGGAAGCGTCCGGTCCGCCGATCCCCATTCCCTACACGCGCGCGGACTTCCCGGAGATCGGTTATCTGTCTCTGGCCGACATTCCCGCAGAGATCAAACGCATTGAGGCCGCGCCCCGAAAGGCGAAGAAGTCGCTGTTACTGACACTGCTGTCGCTGGTCTCTGGAGGCGTGATTGGCCGGCAAATGAGTGACGCGGAAACCGCTGAGGACATGGAGGCCTACCGAGCAACGCTGCAAGAGGCCTTGGAAAAGAACCTCTCGGTGGTGTCATTCCGCCATTGAGTGTGATCGCTCTGCAACTCACCCGCACCAGCAGCGATTGGACGAACGCCAACGAGAAAAGCCTGAAGCACCGAGCCGGATCTCTCTATCGAGATCCAGTTCAACGCTTCAGGCTTAATGCTGAGCCACGCCACGCTCGCAGGCTTCCACCTGCGGCACTGAGCGGTGATTACGCGAAGTGAGCGAACGCCTTGTTGGCTTCGGCCATGCGGTGCACGTTTTCTCGCTTGGTCGCGGCAGCACCTTCCTTGCGGTAGGCCAATGCCACTTCATCTCCGAGTCGAGCGGCCATGTCCTTGCCCTTCTTCGCTCGTGAAGCTTCCAGCAACCAACGGATCGCCAAGCTCTCGCGACGCTTCGAACCGACCGAACACGGAACTTGGTACGTCGCACCACCAACGCGCTTCGAGCGAACTTCGACGTGCGGCTTCAGGTTGTCCAAAGCGGTGACGAACACGACCAGCGGGTCCACACCTTGAACACGCTGAGACACCAACTTCAGAGTGTCTTCGAAGACGCGCAAAGCGATGCTCTTCTTGCCGCACACCATCAGGCAGTTAATAAACTTGTTGACCAGCCGGTAACCTTCGGCGTCCAGACCCGTCGACTCATTCTGTGCAATAGTCATTGATCTCACCAATCACTCGCGACCACACCACGAAAAACACAACCACTAAGAACTACTTACCCTTCGCAGCGCCCTTCGGACGCTTCGCACCATAACGACTGCGAGCCTGACGACGAGCGTCAACGCCCAGCGAGTCCAGCACACCGCGGACAATCTTGTAACGAATACCCGGCAAGTCGCGCACACGGCCACCACGCACCAGAACAATCGAGTGTTCCTGCAGATTGTGACCTTCGCCCGGGATGTACGCCGTCAGTTCTTTACCACTGGACAGACGCACGCGTGCCACCTTCCGCAAAGCCGAGTTCGGCTTCTTGGGGGTCACGGTCTTCACCACCAAGCACACTCCACGCTTCTGAGGACAACCGTCCAACAGAGGCGTCTTACTACGATTCGCGTTCGGCCTGCGCGGATTTCTCGCGATCTGATTTACCGTCGGCATCACTTCTCCTGCGTAACTTATGTCTTAAGACTCAGCGTCACCTGGTGACAGATACGATCCAAACAACAGCGACGATTCGCCACCCTCATCGAGCAGGCTCTTTCGCGCCGCCATAATTCTTTCTTTTTCGGCCTGCAAAGCCTGCAGAGCTTCGGGCCGGATGCGGGCGTCGGCAGCTCGGTACTTGGCAAAACCAGTTCCTGCTGGCACCAGATGGCCAAGTATAACGTTCTCTTTCAGGCCTACCAGTCGATCGACCTTCCCTGCCAGAGCGGCTTCCGTGAGCACTTTCGTGGTTTCCTGGAAGGATGCCGCCGAGATGAAACTCTCGCTCTGCACGGCAGCCTTGGTAATTCCGAGAAGCTGGACAACCGCTTTGGCCGGCTTGCTCTTCACGAACGCGGCGACCTTACCACCTGCAGCGGCAATTTCAGCGTTCACGGCTGCGACATCCACTTCCGGCAGAACGTCATCCTCACGGAATTCCGTTTCGCCCGGATCGGAAATCTTCACGCACTGACGAACCAGGCGGTTGGCCGCCCGGAACTCGTACTTGTCGATGGTCGCACCTGGCAGCAGCGGAGTGTCACCCGCGTCCACCACCTTGACCTTGCGCAGCATCTGCGAAACCACGATTTCGATATGCTTATCGTCGATATCCACGCGTTGTGAACGGTAAACGCCCTGAATTTCATGAAGCAGGTACTGCTGCACGGCTTCCACACCGCTCACGCGGAGAATGTCGTGTGGAACGAGCGGACCGCGAACCAGACCGTCACCGGCCCGGACGACGTCGCCACCGTGAACCAGCAGCGGCTTGCCCGGTGGAACGATGTGTTCGACCTTAGCGTCTTCTTCGCCGTGAATCACGATGATGCGCTTGCCGCGCTTACGTTCCGGCACCAGTTCAACGCGGCCGTCGATCTCGGCGATCACGGCCGGATCGCGTGGACGACGAGCTTCGAACAGTTCCGTCACGCGCGGCAGACCACCGGTGATGTCCTGCGTACCGGCACTTTCACGCGGCGTACGAGCCAGTGGCGCACCCGGCACTGCCGTGTCGCCATCGCTGACTTCCACACTGGCACGTTCCGGCAGGTAGTAGAAGTCGAGGATCGTGCCCGCACTATCTTCAATAATAATCTGCGGGTGCAGATCGCCCTTATGTTCAATAACTGTGCGACGCACGTGACCGGTGGCTTCCGTTTCCGAGCGGATCGTACGGCCTTCGATACAGTCTTCGAGGCGAATGCGACCGCCGACTTCGGCCAGCAGCGGCAAGGCGTGCGGGTCCCACTGGCAGATGACTGCGGCGGCTCCGACGGTTTCGCCTTCCTTGACCATCAGGATGGCACCGCAGGGAACTGGGTGCTTCTCGATTTCGCGACCCTTCGGATCCAGCAGTGCGACTTCACCGTTACGAGTCAGCACAATCGTGCGACCTTCGGAGTTAACCACCGAACGCATGCGGGCGAAGCGGACGATACCGCCACGGCGGGCTCGCAGTTCACTTTCCTGCAGGTGCATACTGGCGGTACCACCGATGTGGAACGTACGCATCGTCAACTGAGTACCGGGTTCACCGATACTCTGAGCAGCGATGATACCCACGGCCATACCTTCTTCGACCATCTCACCGGTCGCGAGGTCCATACCGTAGCACAGACGGCACAAGCCCAGCGTAGCTTCGCAAGTCATCGGGCTGCGTACCTGGATCTTATCAATACCCAGATCCGCAATCTGACGAGCGATCTTGCCCGTGATCATCTGGCCTTCGGAGACCACAACTTCGTCGGTAATCGGGTTGACGATGTTGCTGCGGCTCACGCGGCCCTTGACCGAGTCCGCCAGGCTGATTTCCACCTTTTCACCACGGTAGACCGTACCGCGGGCAATACCCTTCGAGGTGCCGCAGTCCTGCACCGTGATCACCATGTTCTGGCAGATATCGGCGAGCTTACGGGTGAGGTAACCCGAGTCAGCAGTCTTCAGAGCGGTGTCAGCCAAACCTTTACGAGCACCGTGAGTCGAGCTGAAGTATTCCAGCACCGTCAGGCCTTCGCGGAAGTTCGCCTTGATCGGCGTTTCAATGATTTCGCCGCTCGGCTTAGCCATCAAACCGCGCATACCGGACAACTGCCGAATCTGTTCGACACCACCGCGAGCACCCGAGTGCGCCATCAGGTAAATCGGGTTCACATAGGCGCCGCCGCGAGTATCTGATTCCAGCTCACGCATCATGGACTTGGTGATCTCTTCACGAGCGTGAGTCCAGGTATCAAGCACCTGATTATAACGCTCCTGATTCGTGATCACGCCGCGATCAAACAGCTTCTGAACCTTCAGCACCTTGGCGTCGGCATCAGTGATAATGTTCGACTTGTCCGGCGCGCTGACGAGGTCGCTAGCACCGAAGGACAAACCACTCAACGTCGAGTGACGGAAGCCGAACGACTTCATACGGTCCAGCAGTCCGATCGTCTCGCCACGGCCGAGTTCGGCGTAGCAGTCCGAAATCACGCGAGCCAGATCGCGACTCTTCATGGTGACATTGTAGAACGCCATCGCACCGGGCAGCATTTCATTGAAGAAAATACGGCCGACACCGGTCGACTGAATCTGGCCAACTTCAACGGTCTCGCGTTCGCCAGCGACAACCCGACGAGTCTTCTTCACGCGGAAACGCACCTTGGTGTGCAGACAGACCTTGCCGTGCGACCAGGAACTGTGCACTTCCTGCTCGTTGCCAAAGACGCTGTTGTCACCAATACGGCCATCACGCGTCAGAGTCGCGTAGTAGCAACCCATCACGATGTCCTGCGACGGGCTGATAATTGGCAAACCGTTCGCGGGGCTGAAGACGTTGTGCGTCGACATCATCAGGGTATAAGCCTCGACCTGCGCTTCGAGCGACAGCGGCAGGTGCACGGCCATCTGGTCACCGTCGAAGTCTGCGTTGAAACCTTTGCAGACCAGCGGGTGAATGCGGATAGCGTTACCTTCCACCAGAGTCGGTTCGAAGGCCTGAATACCCATGCGGTGCAACGTCGGAGCACGGTTCAGCAGCACCGGGTGCGTGGCGATGACCTGATCCAGAATATCCCAGACGGTCTCGTCCTTACGCTCCAGCATGCGCTTCGCGGACTTGATGGTGTCCGCGTGTCCGAGTTCCTTCAGGCGGCGAATAATAAACGGCTGGAAGAGTTCCAGCGCAATCCGCTTGGGCAGGCCGCACTGATGCAGCTTCAAATCGGGACCGACGACGATCACCGAACGAGCGGAGTAGTCAACTCGCTTACCCAGCAGGTTCTCGCGGAAACGACCCTGCTTACCCTTGATCATGTCGGTCAGCGACTTCAGCGGACGGTTCGAAGAACCGAGCACCGGTCGCTTGCAGCGATTGTTATCAAACAGCGCGTCGACCGACTGCTGCAACATGCGCTTTTCGTTGCGCACGATGACTTCGGGAGCGTTCAGGTCGACCAGCTTCTTCAATCGATTATTACGATTGATAATACGACGATAGAGGTCGTTCAGATCGCTCGTCGCGAAGTTACCGGAATCCAGCAACACCAGCGGCCGCAGATCCGGCGGAATGACCGGAACGCAATCCAGGACCATCCACTCAGGACGGTTCGAGCTGTCGCGCAGCGCATCCACAACCTTCAAACGCTTGACCAGTTCCTTGCGCTTCTGCTGACTGCCGGTCTCGGCCAGTTCCTTACGGCACGAACGAGACAGGCTTTCCAGGTCGAGGTTCAGCAGCAGATGCCGCACCGCGTCCGCACCCATTTCGGCGCGGAAGGTACCTTCACCGTACTTCTTCTTGCGCTCGCGGAAGTCGTCTTCGTTGAGGATCTGACCGATACGCAGCGGAGCATCACCCGGATCCAGGACCACGTAGTCCTGAAAGTAGATGACCTTTTCCATCGCGCTGGTCTTGATGTTCAGGATCGCGCCCAGACGGCTGGGCATCGTCTTGAAGAACCAGATGTGCACAACAGGCGCGGCGAGTTCAATATGACCCATGCGCTTACGACGCACGCGGCTGTGAGTCACTTTCACACCGCAACGGTCGCAGATCATGCCTTTATACTTCATACCGCGATACTTACCGCACGCGCACTCCCAGTCCTTTTCAGGGCCGAAAATGCGTTCGCAGAACAGACCGTCTCGTTCCGGACGGTAGGTACGGTAGTTGATGGTTTCCGGCTTCTTGACTTCACCAAAAGACCAGCTGCGGATTTCCTGGCTGCTGGCCAGCGAAATCCGAATCGCATTGTAATCGTTAACTCGCTCGTAAGTGCCGTTATCGTTCGCGGTTGTCATATCACTCCCCGTCAATTGAATCGCCAGCTTATATTTTGAACCAAGGTGCTGCTTAGACCGCTTAGGTCTTGGCGAGTGTCAAACTCAATGCGAGACCTCGGATTTCGTTTGTGAGCACGTCAAAGCTTGCGGGTGTTCCAGCTTCCAGAGTGTTCTCTCCCTTGACCATGGATTCATAGATCTTCGTACGTCCTTCGACGTCGTCGCTCTTGACGGTGAGCAACTCCTGCAGAATGTATGCAGCTCCATAGGCCTCCAGTGCCCACACTTCCATTTCACCGAATCGCTGACCACCGAAGCGGGCTTTACCACCCAGCGGCTGTTGCGTAATCAACGAGTATGGACCAGTTGCACGAGCGTGGATCTTGTCGTCCACCAGGTGGTGCAACTTCAGCATGTAGATGTAGCCCACGGTCGTCTTCTGCTCGAGACGCTCGCCGGTGCGGCCGTCATACAGCCAGCTCTTGCCGTCTTCGGGCAGTCCCGCGGACTCCAGCATCTCGCGAATCGCACCTTCCGTCGGACCGCTGAACACGGGGCAGACAGCCCGGAACCGCAGGCGAGCGGCTGCCCAGCCCAAGTGCGTTTCCAGAATCTGACCGACGTTCATACGGCTCGGCACGCCCAGCGGGTTAAGAATGATTTCCACGCTGGTGCCGTCTTCCATGTACGGCATGTCTTCGACCGGGAGGATCTTGGAGATAACACCCTTGTTACCGTGACGGCCGGCCATCTTATCACCGACCGAGATCGCTCGCTTCGATGCGACGTAGACCTTCACCATCTGCATCACGCCGTTCTGCAGTTCTTCACCGCGACGGTAGGTGCTGAGGGCTGAGTCACGATCAGCGATCGCGTTCTCGACCGGGCCCCACTTGTCGTGCACGACCTTCTTGGTCGCAGTACTGCGGGCTGTGGTCTCGGCGTCGCTGAACCAGGTCAGGAACTTCTCTGCCTGACGAGCCACCGCGCTCGCTTCCTTGATCTTCAGCACCGCATGACCGGCGTCATCGCGATAGCTCTCGCCAGACACCTTTTCGTAGTCAGCCAGGAAGGCGCGGAACGCTTCAGCGATCTCGGCATCGAACTTGGTCTCGATCCCGACCACTTCGGCTTCGACTTCCTTGCGCTCGGTCTCAGTGAGCGACATCTTGCGGCGGAAGTGCTCGGTATGAATGACCGTGCCATCGACACCGCTCGGCACTTCGAGCGACTCGTTCTTCACGTCTTCGCCAGCACGACCAAAGATCGCGTGCAGCAGCTTTTCTTCGGGGGTCAGCTCAGCCTTCGCCTTCGGCGACACCTTACCGACCAGCACGTCGCCGGGTTCAACGCGAGTACCGATGCGGACAATGCCGCGGTCGTCGAGGTTACGCAGCACCTTGTCGCCGACGTTCGGAATATCACGCGTGAATTCTTCACGTCCCAGTTTGGTCTCGCGAATTTCAACGTCGAATTCATCAATGTGAATTGAAGTATAAGCGTCGATCTGAACGAGTCGTTCCGACAGGATAATAGCGTCTTCGAAGTTATACCCGTCGAACGACATGAAGGCGACGAGCACATTACGGCCGAGCGACAGTTCGCCGACCGACGTGGCCGCCGAATCCGCGATCGGTTCACCCTCAGCCACCTTCTGGCCGATCTTCACCGTCGGACGCTGAGTGAGGCAGGTGCGTTCGTTCAAGCCGACGAACTTACGCATCTTGATTTCGTGACCGTTGATCACGATGCGCAGCGAATCGACGTACTCGACAGTACCCTTCACTGGAGAGCGCGGCACCATGCCCGAGTGACGTGCCACGACCGTTTCAACACCGGTGCCAACCAGAGGAGCCTCGGGAATCAACAGCGGCACAGCCTGCCGTTGCATGTTCGAACCCATCAGCGCGCGGTTGGCGTCGTCGTGCTCGAGGAACGGAATCAGACTGGCAGACACGCCGACCATCTGAGCCGGTGACACGTCCATGTAGGCGATGCGGGCCGCTTCGACGAGGATCACGTCGTTTTTATACCGGGCCAGCACGCGCGCATCGCGCAGCTTGTGACCATCCAACGGTGTATCAGCCGGGATGATGTACGCGTCGGTCTCTTCGTCCGCTCGCACATACACCACGGTATCAGACACCTTGCCGTCAGAGACCTTCAGGTAGGGGGTTGTCAGGAAGCCGTAGCTGTCCACTCGAGAGAACAGCGCGAGGCTCGAGATCAGACCGATGTTGGTACCTTCGGGCGTCTCAACCGGGCAAATACGTCCGTAGTGCGAAATGTGCACGTCGCGGACTTCGAAGCCGGCTCGCTTGCGATTCAAACCGCCAGGACCGAGAGCACTCAAACGACGCTCGTGCGTGAGCATCGACAGCGGATTCGTCTGATCCACAACCTGAGACAGTTCGCTCCGCCCGAAGAAGAACTCGATCGCGGCCGAGATGCTCTTCGGGTTCACCAGCGTGCGTGGCGACAGTTCGTGAGCGTCCTTGATCGCCATACGCTCTTGAGCGGTACGGCGAACCTTCAGCAAGCCCTTGCGGAGTTCTTCCGCAGCCAGTTCATCGATCGTGCGCAGACGACGATTACCGAGGTTATCGATGTCGTCGACGCTCGCAGTCGGATCGCCAGTACGCAGGCGGATGAAGTATTCCACCGCGGCTGCATAGTCGTCCGGATGCAGAGCCATCACTTCGCCGTTGCGATCAAGGCCCAGCTTGCGATTCAGACGGAAGCGACCGACGACACCCAGGCGATAACGCTTGGCGTCGAAGAACCGTTCCACGAACAGTTCCTGAGCCTTTTCCAGTGACGGCGGGTTGCCCGGACGCAGACGCTGATAGATGCGCAGCAACGCTTCTTCGTGAGACGAGGAGGCATCGTCACGCAGCGTGTTGATGACGACCGGATCGTAGCCTTCGGGCAATACCTTGATCTTGCGTTTCGGCAGTTCGGCCAGACGGGCTATGTGCCCCTCGGTCACGGTGCTGCCAAACTCGATCAGGATTTCGCCCGGGCCAACCGGACCATCATCCAGAATGACGTCATCAGCCACCACTTGGCCGGCCTTGAGATCGTGACTCGAGACGTCTGTGACCTTATAGAACCGCTTCGCGATACCTGCGTTTGACGAGAACGACTTGTCCATCGCGCGGAGCAGCGTCGTCGCAGAGAACCGACCGCTCTGGTCGATACGCACCGACAGCGCATCACGCTTCGTGACGTTCAATTCGATCCAGCTACCACGCTCAGGAATCAGACGACCCGAGAACGACTTACGGTCACCTGTCACCGCAGTGCTGACGAAGTCCACACCGGGAGAACGGTGCAACTGACTGACGACGACGCGCTCGGCGCCGTTGATGACGAACTCGCCACCGCCCAGCATGATCGGGAAGTCACCGACGTAGACTTCTTCGTCCACGACAGTGTCTTTGATCAGGCGCAGGAACACGCGGCAGGGACGCCCGTAGGTCAGGCGCAACTGACGGCATTCATCGGCGTTGTAGCGCGCCTTGCCGAGCTCATAACCCTGATATTCCAGACGTGTCGTACCATCGAAGCTGACGATGGGAAACACTTCGCGGAAAATGGCTTCCAGCCCGGTTACCGATCGCTCGTACCTGCCCACTCCCAGTTGCAGGAATCGCTCGTAGGCGGCGTTCTGCAGGTCAGCCAGATCGCCAACGGCGACTCCTGCCCTGCCGTCACCGAGAACTCGCTTCTCTTCCGGTACAAGATTCGTCCGAACCGCAATCGCCATCTGCTACCCCCAACAAACCTGACCAAGCAGGGACTTCGACTATAAATGACAATACCCGTCCAGCCACCAATCGATCAGACCATGAGTTTTGGCCTTCGGGTAGACTGTGACGGGTAAACTGCCAATCTTCAAACTCTGCTTACTTCAACTCAGCCTTGGCACCAGCGGCTTCGAGCTCAGCCTTAACCTTATCGGCGTCTTCCTTGGCCAAGCCGGTCTTCACGGCCTTTGGCGCACCTTCGACGAGGTCCTTGGCTTCCTTGAGCCCCAGACCGGTCACAGCGCGCACGACCTTGATGACGCCAATCTTGTTCTCACCAAAGTTGGTCAGAATCACGTCGAACTCAGTCTTCGCCGGAGCAGCTTCAGCAGCAGCACCTGGACCAGGTCCGCCGGACACCACAACCGCACCACCCGCCGGCTTAATGCCCAGCGTTTCCAGGTAGTCAGCCAGAGCCTTGGCTTCCAACAGTGTCAGACCAGCAATCTTGTCGCCAAGTTCCTTGGTTGACTCACTCACAGATACGTTCTCGCTCACACTTCACCTCTCGATGTTATCAAAAATCCATGCAACCAAGTTCGCTCAACTCGCAGCTTCGCTTTCACTGTGCGACTTGATGGCGCCACAAACCACAGAACCAGGACCGAGGAGAGCACCAGCCAGTCTCGAGCCGGGGCCGAGAATTGCCGCTGCAATGTTCGATAGAATCTCTGCCCTGCCCGGACTCTTGCTGAGCACTTCCACGCCCGCAGCGTCCAGGCCTTTCCCTTCCACGGAACCGCCCGTGATCTTAAGGGTGTCGACCTGCTTTGCCCAACCAGTGACGGTCTTCGCCAGTTCGACCGGATCTGCTCCACCCCAGATCAGGGTGGTCGAGCCGCTCAACTTGCCAGCGAAGGCCTCGTGCGACGTACCAGCGAAGGCATACTTCGCCAGAGACGGACGGCACGTCAGGACAGAATAACCACTTTTTCGAAGTTGAACACGAAGACGGTTCGCATCGACCGCGGGCACCTTCGACAGGTCGCCGCTCACAATGTAATCAACACCGGCTGTGGCCTCGGACAGCTCCTTGACCAATGCAGTGTGCAACGCGCTAGCCATGTTACCAAACCTCTAAGTTCGAGACGAATCGCTTACCACTGAGCTGCGTCTGACGAGACTCGGATGCTCGGAGTCATCGTCGCCTGAATCGTCACACCGCGGAAATAAACTCCGCGAGCGGCCGCAGGCTTTGCAGCAGTCAGGGCGTTCAGCACGGCTCGGGCATTCTCCAGCAGCGACTGAGCACCGAAGCTCAGACGGCCAACCACGCAGTGGGCGTTGCCGCCGTCATCAGCGCGGAACTCTACTTTACCGGCCTTGTACTCGCGAACGATGTTGGCCACATCGTTAGTGACCGTGCCAGCCTTTGGCGACGGCATCAAGCCCCGTGGACCAAGGAAGCGACCCAACGGACCGACGACACCCATCATGTCGGGCGTCGCCACGGCCACGTCGAAGTCCATCCAGCCTTCTTTGATCTTGGCGGCGAGTTCAGCGCCACCCACAAAGTCAGCTCCCGCTTCTTTAGCAACAGCCACGTTCGCAGCCTGGCAGAACACCAGGACGCGAACCTTGCGGCCAGTGCCATTCGGCAGAACGACCGCACCGCGGACCTGCTGGTCCGCCTGCTTGACGTCCACACCCAGACGAGCGGTCAGAGTCACGGTCTGATCAAACCCGATCTTTCGCTTCGCATCGACCGCATCTTCGAGCTTGCAGAGCTTTGCCAAAGCGTCGGACAGATTAGTCGCGGACTGAGCGCTCAACGCCTTGTTCAGCGCCGTCATACGTACCGAGGAAGTCGCCATCAAAATTACCCTAATGAACCCGCCCTGATGATCTAAACAATCTTCAAACCGCAGCTTCGAGCTGCACCTTCAATGCTTCGCACGGCTGACTCGAGGCTTTCGGTGTTCAGATCGGCGAGTTTCGTCTTTGCAATTTCCAGGATCTGATCCTTCGTGAGCGTTCCCACAGAGGCACGGCCCGGCGTCTGAGATCCCTTTGCGACCTGCGCCGCCTGCTTCAGCAGAATAGCAGCGGGAGGCGTCTTAACAATGAACTCAAAACTGCGGTCGTTGTAAATCGTGACGATCACAGGCACCAGCGTGCCGGCAATCGGACGAGTTTTCTCATTGAATTCAGAAACGAATTTACCCAAGTTGATGCCGTGAGGGCCCAACGAGGTACCTACTGGTGGAGCAGGGGTTGCCTGGCCAGCCACAATCTGCACTTTGACCTGTGCCGTTACTGCTTTCGCCTTCGCCATCTCTCTCCCCAATCTCCCGGACTAAACTTCTTCAACATTATAGTGTTCGAGATCGACAGACGTCGGACGCCCAAAAATCTCAATAACAACCGTCACTACGCCTGTCTCTTCGTCGATCTTGTCAATCGTCCCCGAGAACCCCTCGAACGGACCTGTCTTGATTTTGACCGTCTCACCCACACGCTGCGAAATGCGAATCTTGGGAGCAGCAGCCTCGCCGGGGTCCAGGTGACCGCCAAGCATCTTTTCTACGTCACTGGGCGTCATCGGCAATGGCTTGCCTTGATGCCCCGTGAAATCTCCCACTCCCGAAATATCGCGAACCGTATACCAACTGTCATCCGTAAGCCGCATCTCTACGAAAATATACCCCGGATACAACTTCTGCTCGCGGACTACCTTTCGGCCGCCGCGCTGCTCGGAAATCTTTTCTGTCGGTACAACAATCCTTTTGAAGTATGATTCCATCGCATCGCGCTGAATGGCCCGCTCCAGCGATTTGCGAATCGTTGATTCGCGGTTGGTCTGCACTTTCAGAACATACCACTGAAAGTCTTCTTCATCGCTCATGGATTACCCACGCAATCTCAGTGGTTATGTCAATGTCAGGAATCCCAGCAGTTTAAATATCCACTGCCAGGCGAAATCAATCAGCAACGTCGCCACTGCAATTGCCAGCAGCGCCACCAGCAGCACAATCACCGAACCTTTCACTTCCACGGCCGGCGGCCAACTGACGCGCCGAAACTCGTCTTCCGTGGACGCGACAAAATCGTATGCCGCCGTACGACGCATCCACAGCCGCACCAAAAACACCGACACAATCATAAACACAGACTGAATCGCGATTGCGGTCATCGTCTGCGTGGAGAACTGTGCGAGCGCCAAGATATGACTGGCAATAATCCAGGCGAGAACTGCTACCGCGATGAGGACCGCCCGCTCCCCCATTTGTCCGTGCATTTGTACTTCCGAACGCCAATTGAAACTTCGACGATCAAATCACGGGCGGAGGGAGTTGAACCCCCAACCTGCGGATTTGGAATCCGCTGCTCTGCCGATTGAGCTACACCCGTATTGCCACTTACTTCTTGCGTGACTCTTTATGGGACGTGTGACGACGGAGCTTCGGACAATACTTCTTCAGCTCCAGGCGTTCCGTACCCTTCGTCTCTTTTTGAGTGCGGTAGTTGCGAGACCCCGACTCTGTACATTCCAGCCAAACATACTCACGCATTATTAAGCCTCGCGTTTACACTCAATTACTGGAGGATTTTCGTCACAACGCCGGAACCAACAGTCTTACCACCTTCGCGGATAGCGAAGCGGCTAGTGTCGGTCATGGCGATTGGCTTACCGAGTTCAACTTCCAGGCGGACGTTGTCGCCAGGCATGCACATTTCAGCGCCGCCGAGCAACCGCGTAGCACCAGTCACGTCCGTTGTGCGGAAGTAGAACTGGGGACGATATCCGCTGAAGAACGGAGTGTGGCGACCACCTTCGTCCTTGCTGAGGATATACACTTCGCACTCGAACTTGGTGTGCGGGGTGATCGATCCACCGGCAGCCAGAACCTGACCGCGTTGAATGTCTTCCTTCTTCACACCACGAAGCAGCAGACCGACATTGTCGCCAGCCATACCGCTGTCGAGCGTCTTATTGAACATTTCGACGCCGGTAACGGTGGTTTCGACGGTATCCTTCAGACCGATGATCTGAATCTTTTCGCCGACCTTCACAACACCCTGCTCGATACGACCGGTGGCCACAGTACCGCGACCTTCGATCGAGAACACGTCTTCGACGGCCATCAGGAATGGCTTGTCGACAGTACGAGTAGGCTCAGGAATGAAAGCGTCGAGAGCTTCCATCAGCTTGGTGATGCAGTCAGAAGAAGCTGGGTCAGCCGGATTGTCCAGCGCGCCCTTGGCGTTACCACGAACAATCGGAATCGCGTCGCCGTTGAAGCCGTAGTGCGTGAGCAAGTCACGAACTTCCATCTCAACGAGCTCGAGCAGTTCCGGGTCGTCGACCAAGTCGCACTTATTCAGAAACACAACCAGCTCGGGCACATTCACCTGACGAGCCAGGAGGATGTGCTCTCGCGTCTGAGGCATCGGGCCGTCAGCGGCGGACACCACCAGAATAGCGCCGTCCATCTGGGCAGCGCCGGTAATCATGTTCTTGATATAGTCGGCGTGTCCGGGGCAATCGATGTGTGCGTAGTGGCGATTCGGGGTCTCATACTCAACGTGAGACACGGCGATCGTCACCGTTTTCGTTTCGTCGCGGACCGTACCGCCCTTGGCGATATCCGAGTACGCCTTGAACTGCGCCAGACCCTTGGCGGCCTGCACAGCGAGAATCGCTGCAGTCGTTGTCGTCTTGCCGTGATCGATGTGACCAATGGTTCCGACATTCACGTGCGGCTTCTTACGTTCAAAGTTCGCTTTTGCCATTACTACCTGATCCTTTTCACTGAGTCACAAACATCAGACTCGGCCGACATCGCTCTGTCGAAGCCTATCGATACAAACAATCTTCCCCCAAAGGGGCCTCACTCTATAAGGCTGGTGATGGGACTTGAACCCATGACCTCGTCCTTACCAAGGACGCGCTCTACCGACTGAGCTACACCAGCGAAGCTGTTACCCAAAACGACAGAGCGGGTGAAGGGAATCGAACCCTCGTGTGCAGCTTGGAAGGCTGCCGTTCTACCATTGAACTACACCCGCGCAACGCAAATGTGGGAGAGACAGGATTCGAACCTGTGAAGGCATAGCCACCAGATTTACAGTCTGGCCCCTTTGGCCGCTCGGGTACTCTCCCGTCAATTTGCGTTTAAGTCAGTTACGACTTGCACGCGTAGGTCGTGAAACGAAGGCACTGCGTCCCCTGTCACGCCATTTGGGTCGGGCGTTGTAGCAGGTCGGCTTTTGCGAGGGAAGCAATGCCACAAGCATTTTTATGTGCTGAGAACTCGATTCTTAGGCGGACCCGGAGGTTCGCTTTGATCTGTTCCGATCGCCGAAGATTGATCGTTTTGGCAGCTCCTGACAATGCTGCGGATTGAACTTGCCGCGACGGCGGATCGTGGACGATCAGGCTCGCGGCGGGATATGCTGACAGTTAACGGTCGACAAATCGGGATTGCTGCGTCGCTGCGTGCGTCCGGATTGCTGGCCAGAAACTATCCAACGCTGGTAAGTTGATAACGCTGCAAGGGTTGCAACTCATGGTTTACACAAACGTGGTACTGACGGTGAAGAACGAAAGCGACGTGCCGCGAGTTCGTGAGCTGCTGACTCAGCAGTGCACGCTGTCTCGCGCTGAACCCGGCTGTGCCCGGTTCGACGTCTTCCATTCGCAGGCAGACCGGAAGTTTTTCATCCTCGTGGAAGCTTGGGAAAGCCAGGCAGCTTTGGATGAACACCGGCTCGCGAAGGCCTACATGGAAGTCTACAAGCCCCACGTCCTGCCGCTGGTGGACCGGACTCCGCACCCGAGCGATCTCGTTGTTGTCTAAGCGTTCTGCGGGGAGATGGGTGGAAGCCATGGATCGAGTTTTGATTTGCGGTGTCTTACTCGCGCTACTCGGTGCGGGCTGTGATCGGCCCGCGTTACCTCCGGCAACGTACGCCAGGCACAATCTCGCGAATGGCCGGTACTTCATCGACTGCGAGAACACCGGAAGCGGTTCGTCGCTGGACTTCAGTTCGTCCAGCGAGGGAGGCGAGGTTAAAACTGAGCTCTACAAGTTCGAATGGGCCAAGTCGAACCAGTTGCAAATCAAGGACGGGCAACTGAGCATCAACGGCGCCGACTATGGGGCGATCGAACCTGGCACCCGCATTACAATCCAGCCGTCGGGCGACATCCTGCTGAACGGAAGTAAGGCGAGTCCGGCCAAACCTGCCACCTGAATCCTTTTCGCCTGCCTGGTTGATGCCGGGCGGTGGCTCCTACTCAAGTCATCCGAGGGCATCAGTCGCCGACGATTGTGGGCTGCGATGTAGTGCGGAATCTTTCTCGTCGAGTCCCGTCCCGTGCTGATTTCTGAGCTGTACACCGCTGTTCAGGGCGAAGGAGCCTATTCCGGGACGCCGTCTGTCTTTCTGCGAACGACCGGCTGCAACCTGCGGTGCTGGTTCTGCGATACGCCCTTCACATCGTGGAATCCGGAGGGCGAAGACGTTCCGCTCGAGGAACTCCGGCAGCGCATCTCTGCGTTCGGCGTGGAGCACGTCGTGATCACGGGCGGCGAGCCGATGATGCCGGTCGAAATGACGGAACTCACCCGACAGCTCAAGGAAGCGGGGCACTTCATCACGATCGAAACCGCAGGAACAATCTTCCGCGACGTGACGGCCGACCTGATGTCCATCAGCCCGAAGCTGTCGAACTCGTCCCCGAAACAGGACGAGAAGTGGCTGGCCCGGCACGATGAGACTCGTTTACGGCCCGAGGTCGTGGCCATCCTGACCAACCGCTTCAACTATCAGCTCAAATTTGTGGTCGATACGCCTGACGATCTGGACGAGATCGAGGAGTATCTGGCCCCGATGGCGAACATCGACCGACGGCGCGTCTGGCTGATGCCGCAGGCGACGACTCGCGAAGAACTGGCCGAGAAAACCGTCTGGCTGAAGCCGCTGGCTCAACAGCACCACTTCCGGTTTTCATCCCGATTGCACATCGAAGCCTTCGGCAATGTCCGGGGGAAATAGCGTCGTTTGACCTCCTGCTGATTTACTCACTCAAGGGCCTGTCCTATGTCCAACATGCTTGAGCTCGGCTTCGCCAGTGCGATTCTGCCCGATCAGTCGCTGGAAGAAGTGCTGAAATTCGCCGCTCAAACGCGCTTCACGTGCGTGGAACTCATGTGCTGGCCTGTGAGCAAGGCCGAGCGTCGCTACGCCGGTGTGACGCACGTGGACGTCACGCAGTTCGACAAGTCCAAAGCCGCCGACGTCAAAGCTCTCGTCGATTCGACCGGAGTGAAGATCAGCGGCCTGGGCTACTACCCGAACCCCCTGTCGCCGAACGCCGACGAAGCCAAGGCCGCGGCGGAACACATTAAAAAGGTGATCAAGGCGTCGGCCCTCCTGGGCGTGAACCAGATGAACTCGTTCGTCGGCCGGGACTGGACGAAATCCGTCGACGACAACTGGCCGCGGTTCCTCAAGACCTGGAAGCCGCTCATCAAGTTTGCCGAGGATCAGGGCGTCCGCGTCGGGATCGAGAACTGCCCGATGCTGTTTTCCAAAGACGAATGGCCGGGCGGGAAAAACCTCGCGACAACTCCGAATATCTGGACACGGATGTTCTCAGACATTCCCAGCGACAGCTTCGGGCTCAACTACGACCCGTCGCACATGGTCTGGCAGCACATGGACTATCTGCTTCCCATGAAAGAGTTTGCGTCGAAATTGTTCCATATACACGCTAAGGACGTGCGGCTGGATCAGGACCGCCTGAATCGGGTTGGCATCATGGCTCACCCGCTGGAATACCACACTCCGAAGCTGCCGGGCCTGGGCGAAATCAACTGGGGCCGGTTCTGTTCGGTGCTAACGGACGTGGGTTATCGCGGTCCGGTGTGCGTGGAAGTTGAGGATCGGGCGTACGAAGCGACGCTCGAAACCCGCCGAGATTCGCTCCGTCAAAGTTGTCGTTATCTACGCAACTTCATCAGCGGGTGATTTTCAGGATCAGGAAGCCGGGAAACCTTCCTTGACACCCCAAAACTTGACGGGTGTAATCGCCGCCGTACGTCAGTCCGATCCGGTTGTCTTGAGGGGTCACGCCAACCGGGGTCAATCAGGCTGAGGTCACAGTTCGTTTGGTGCTGTTGGGTCACGCACGCCGACGGATAGAAGCGTCGCTGGGGTTGTTCTGACGAGGGGTCTGAAGAACTGCCCAAATTCAGCGGAAAGTTCGTCTTACTCAAATTCGATTGAAATGTTTGGCCGATAATCCATCTGTGCCGAACGCCAGTCGAGATTGAGCGCTTTGATCCTGGGTCTGCGTTGGGCTGATGGAGCGGCAGGCGCCCAGCTTGCTTTGGTGTTGCGATCAGGGTGACGCAATGTCTGCAGCCTTTTCTTATCCCAGAGTGGTCATCACGGGGGTCGGAACGGTCTCGCCAATTGGTGTCGGCAACGACGCATTCTGGCAGAGTCTCGTTAACGGCCGATCCGGTGTGGGCCATCTCCGTTCAGTGCCCAGCTCCGGGTTACCGTCGAAGCTGGCCGCGGAAGTTCCGGACTTCGACCCCCAGCTCGTTTACAACCGCAAAGCCATCAAGACGATGTCGCGCGATGCCCTGCTGGGCGTTGTCGCCGCGTCGCTGGCCATGAAAGATGCCGACCTGCCGAGTGGCGTCATCGACCCCGATCGACTCGGCGTGAGCTTTGGCAGTGGTCGGATTTCGCCTTCGCCGTGCGATCTCTCCGAAGCCGCGATGACCAGCGCTCGCGAGGACCGCACGTTCGACTTTGAACGCTGGGGCGAAAACAGCCTCGATAAGATTGCTCCGCTGTGGTTCATCAAGAAGCTGCCCAACATGGCCGCTTGCCACATCTCGATCGAACACGACGCTCGCGGACCAAACAACACCATCACCAGCCGCGATTCGTCCGGTCTGATGGCCCTCGCGGAAGGTGTCCGGGTTTTGGAACGCGACGCCGCCGACGTGATGATCGTGGGTTCGTCGAGCTCCAGCATTCACCCGGTGGACCTGACCAAGTTCCATCTGTTTGAAAGCATGTCGCACTGCGAAGACGCTCCTGAAACCGCCAGCCGTCCGTTCGACGTGACCCGCGACGGTGCTGTGGTGGGTGAAGGCGGCGCGGCGTTCGTCATCGAAACCTACGAACACGCCGTCCGTCGCGGCGCCCGGATTTACGCCGAGGTGCTAGCGGTCGGTCAGGGCTGCGATGGCAAGGGCTGGGACAACGGCTCGGGCGGTCGCGGAGTGGCCCGAGCGGTGCAAGCCGCCCTGCGTCGAGCGAACATTGAGCCCAAAGATATCGGCCACATCAACGCGCACGGCAAGAGCACCCAGCGCGACGACCTAGTCGAAGCTCGCGGCTACCACTGGGGCATGGGCGAGATCGCTCGCCGCATCCCGGTGACCGCCATGAAGAGCTACTTCGGCCACTTCGACGCCGGTTCCGGCTCGGTCGAACTCGCCGGCAGCGTGCTGGCCCTGCAACACAAAGTGCTGCCGGCCACACTCAACTACCGCATCCCCGATCCCCGTTGCATGCTGAACGTGGTGAGCGGTGCCCCGACCGAGCTGCGTAACCTGACCGCCATGTCCGTGAGCCGCACCTCCATGGGCCAAACCGCCGCCGCCATCATCCGCGCGGTGTAGGGATTGGTGATGCGCGGAACAGCAGGCCTTGTTGTAGGGCGGACAATCCTGTCCGCCGAAACCCTCGTGTTCGTGGCGGCGAGCGCCATTTCAAGGTGATGCGGTCACGGTCTGCGTGGTTTGCCCCTCGTATTCCCATCACGCGATTGGATACTCTGCGGGTGTGCCACTTGATACCGCCCGGATCTCTCGAGCGTTTTCTCGCAAGGGCGCGACGATGAGCGAACTCGAACCATTCGACACCAAACCTCGTTCAAGCTTCAGACGAGACCTGCTGGTCTATGCGGTGCAGTTTGGAATTCTCTTCGCGTTCGCCAAGCTCACCCCATTCTGGGCTCTGGTCGCAGGCCCCAATGGCGAACCAATTCCGACCTCGGCCCCAGACGAAGCCAATCGCGTCTACCATCCACTGGGTTTCTCACTGGTGATGCCCAACGAATGGAACGTGCGAGTTAATGTCAGCGATGGCAGGAGTTGGCCGGGAAATTCCCTTGGCCTCACTCCTAAATCCGGCTCTCCCAGACGGTATTGGGGCTCAAGCATCGAAATCTATCAGCATGATGCCAAGCCGGAGGGAATTGCAGACTTCAAGGAGACCACGTTTCAGGGAGAAGCGGCGTTGGAGCGGAAGCTCACACGTGGTAGCGGCGGATTCGAAAACCCGTCGCAATTCCATTACGACTTGATCTTCGAACGCGACGGCTCCTGGTACTGGGTGACTTTTCATGTCTTCGCTGATATCGATGAACTGCCTGAGGGGATCAGGCAGTATCTGGAATCGTTCAAGACGCACCGGCACCAGCCAAAGAATCCCGAAGCGTAGCCATTCGCCGATGTGCCACTCCGAGTGCTCCAGCACGACGGAGATCGCTTCAATGGCCGCCCAAACTCTGACAGCCCTCCTCTTCGAGTGCCGGCGAACAGTTGCATTCAATCAGGTTAGGGAGCACTGATCTTGGCGGCGGAGTGTTTTCGCTGAGCTTGGAGTTCCGCGAGTTGCTTTCGTTTCTCGTCCCACTCACGGAATGGCAGGACGCGCGGTCGATTGGCGCTGTCGAGCGTCAGGGCGGTACGAACCTCGTAATCCAGCCGCCGCTCCACCAAGGGGATGGACTCATCCAGCGAGATGTCCCACAACTGCGCCTCCCCCTTGTTGAGTTCACCACCCCAAGTGAGCACCCGCGACTCGTCCCGGCTGAACTGCGCGCCATTGACTGTGTGAATGTGTTTGAAGGTCAGGATCGGCTCGGTCTTGGTAACGTCCCACAACCGAGCCTCGCCTTTGTTGGATTCACCGCCCCAAGTGAGCACCCGCGACTCGTCGCGGGTGAACTGCGCGCCATTGACCGTGTCCATGTGTTTGAACGTCTGGATCGGATCGGTCTGGGTCACATCCCACAACCGCACCGCGAAAAAGCTCCAAGTGAGCACGCGTGACTCGTCCCGGCTGAACTGCGCGCCGAGCACAATACGGTCGTGTTTGAAGGTTTGGATCGGATCGGTCTGGGTCACGTCCCACAACCGAGCGGTGCCGTCCTCGCTCCAAGTGAGCACTCGCGACGCCCCCCCGCTGAAACGTGCGCCGAGGACATCGCCGGCGTGCTTGAAGGTCAGGATCGGCTCGGTCTTGGCAACGTCCCACAACCGAGCCTCGCCTTTGTTGGTTCTGAAATTTCCGCTCCAGGTAAGGACGCGAGACTCGTCCCGGCTGAACTGTGCGCCGTTGACAACGTCATTGTGTTTGAAGATCCGGACCGGCTCGGTCTTGGTCACGTCCCACAACCGCACCTCGCCGTTGTTGCTGATACGATCTCCGCTCCAGGTAAGGACGCGCGACTCGTCCCGGCTGAACTGCGCGCCGTTGACAACGTCATTGTGTTTGAAGATCCGGACCGGCTCGGTCTGGGTCACGTCCCACAACCGCACCTCGCCGTTGTTGGACTTCAAGTCTCCACTCCAGGTGAGCACGCGCGACTCGTCTCGGCTGAACTGCGCGCCGCGGACATGATCACCGTGTTTGAAGGTCTGGACCGGCTCGGTCTTGGTCACGTCCCACAACGACGCCGCGAAAAAGCTCCAAGAGAGCACTCGCGACGAATCTCTGCTGAACTGCGCGCCGTTGACACCGCCGCCGTGCTGGAAGGTCTGGATCGGCTTGGGCTGGTTTACGTCCCACAACCTTGCCGTATTGTCTCCACTCCAAGTGAGCGCGCGCGACTCTTCCTGGCTGAACTGCGCGCCCTTGACTTCGCCGTCGTGTGTGAAAGTCCGGATCGGCTCGGTCTGGGTTACGTCCCACAACCTCGCTGTTTTGTCCAGGCTCCAAGTGAGCACACGCGACTCGTCCCGGCTGAACTGCGCGCCGTAGACATCGCTGGCGTGCTGGAAGATCTCGACCGGCTCGGTCTTGGTCACGTCCCACAACCGTGCCGTGTTGTCACCGCTCCAAGTAAGCACACGCGACTCGTCCCGGCTGAACTGCGCGCCCCGAACCCGGCGGTCGTGTTTGAAGGTTTGGATCGGCTCGGTCTTGGTTACGTCCCACAACCGCACCGTGTTGTCGAGGCTCCAAGTGAGCACGCGCGACGCATCCCGACTGAACTGCGCGCCGTTGACTTCGCCCTCGTGTTGGAAGGTCTGAATGGGCTCGGTCTTGGTCACATCCCACAACCTCGCCTCGCCTTTTTTGGTTCTGAAGTCTCCGCTCCAAGTGAGCACACGAGACTCGTCCCTGCTGAACTGCGCCCCCTTGACATCGCTGGCGTGTTGGAAGGTCTGAATGGGTTCGGTCTTGGTCACGTCCCAGAGCCTCGCCTCGCCTTCGTTTTTGATTAGGTCTCCGCTCCAGGTGAGGACGTGCGACTCGTCTCGGCTGAACTGTGCGCCGCGGACTTCGTGGTCGTGTTTGAAGGTCTGGATCGGCTCGGTCTTGGTCACGTTCCACAACCTCGCCGTGTTGTCATCGCTCCAAGTGAGCACGCGCGACTCGTCCCGGCTGAACTGCGCGCCTAGGACAATGTCATGGTGTTTGAAGATTTGGATCGGCTCGATCTTGGTCACGTCCCACAACTGCGCCGTGCTGTCTAAGCTCCAAGTGAGCACGCGCGACTCGTCCCGACTGAACTGTGCGCCATGGACAATGTCATTGTGCTTGAAGGTCTGGATCGGCTCGGTCTTGGTTACGTCCCACAACCGCGCCTCACCTTTGTTGGAATTCAAGTCTCCACTCCAGGTGAGCACGCGAGACTCGTCCCGACTGAACTGCGCGCCGCGGACATAATCACCGTGTTTGAAGGTCTGAATCGGCTCGGCCTTAGTCACGTCCCACAACCGCGCCTCGCCTTTGTTGGAATTCAAGTCTCCACTCCAGGTGAGCACGCGTGATTCGTCTTGCGAGAAGACGGCACCTTGGACCCAACCATCGTGCGGAAAAGACTTCGGAGCCCGCTTGGCAATTGCGTTAGCAGCCAGCAGCGAACTACTCAAACGTTCCGGCTCTTGCGCCGAATCGAAAGATTTGGCGGCTTCCAGAAAGTGCAACCCGGCATGCAGCGGTTGATGCAACAAGTCCCGTTCCATGACGGCATGCGTCCAATTCACGTTCGCCATTTGTCGGAAGGCACCGCGTTCGTTGCCTTTGGCGCGTTTCGTCTCGCCCTCCAGCTCAGTCTGTTTCTTCGCGAGATCATTGGCGCGCTGCGATGACTCTGCGGCGAAGAACCACGAGACGGCCATGCCGATCAGCAACACCAGTGCGACGGTCGCGCTGAGTGCGGCCACGGTGGAATTGCGGCAGCACCAGCGCCAGGCGTGCTCCAAGCGGCTGACCGGGCGAGCGGTGATCGGGTGGCCGGTCAGCCAGCGACGCAAATCAGCGGCCAGTTCCGCCGCGGACTGATAGCGGCGCGCGGGGTCTTTCTCCAGGCACTTCAAGCAGATCGTTTCCACGTCACGAGGTAACCGCGCGTCGAACTTGCGTAACGCGGGCGGTTCTTCATTCAGAATCTGCTGAATCAGCATTTGGCTCCTGCCGCGAAACGGCAATTCGCCGGTCAGCAGCTGGAACAGGATCACTCCCAACGAATACACGTCGCTGCGTCGATCCGCCTGATGTGCTTCGCCACGAGCCTGTTCCGGTGGCATGTAGAGCGGCGTCCCCAGGATCGCGCCGTCCACCGTCATCGTGATCTCGCCCGCGTCGCGTTTGGCGAGCCCGAAGTCGGTGAGGTAAGGGGTTAGGGTCTGGGTATTAGCGGTTGGAGGAGACGAAGAATTGGCGGTCGTGGTTTGTGAGTTATTGGTATTGCCTGACCCTTCGTTTGCCCTGACCAAAATATTCTGCGGCTTCAAGTCGCGATGGACGATGCCGCATTCGTGAGCGTGGTGCAGAGCGTCGGCGAGAGTGGCGCAAAGTGTGACCGACTCGCGCACGGTCAGCGGGTGCGCGTCGATCCAATCGGCCAGCGTCGGGCCGTCGATGAAGTCGCTGGCGATGTAGATGCGGTCGTTCTCGCGACCGACTTCATGCACCGAAACGATGTTTGGATGCCGCACCTGTGCCGCAGCTCGGGCTTCGCGCAGGAACTTCTCGGCGTCCGCTTCCGTCAGTAGCTCGCGCCGCGGAATCTTCAGCGCGACGATGCGTTCGAGCTTCGTGTCCCGCGCTTTCCAGACCGCCCCGAACGCGCCTTGCCCCAGGCAGTGCAGCAACTGGAAATGGCCCAGCGTCTTGACATGCGAACCATCATCTGCCCCGGTGGCAATGTCTTTGGCCAGGTTGAAACAGCTGCCGCACGACGGACACGACACGTCTCCCGACGGATCGTCGTTGAGCACTTCAATCCCGTTGTGACAGTGCGGACAGCGGACTTGCATGATGTTGCGCGTCGCCTTCTTCGTTCTGGACTTCGCCGCAGATGGCTTCACGCACCGAGTGCATCCCGGTGGTTCCCACGCTCTGCAGCGAGCACAAGCTGGGAGAACAATCGCTCGAAGCGGTTGCAGAATCCAGCACGGGCTCATGAAAAGGGGATCTATTGAAGGCCAGCGCGCGGTTGATTGGCTAGCCCCTAACCCCTATTCCCCAACCAC
>JAKFWA010000019.1 GCA_021732995.1 Planctomycetaceae bacterium
GGGCCATCTCACCTCTCATCAAGAGGTAGGCCGGACAATCCTGTCCGGCTGTCGGACAAGATTGTCCGACCTACAGACGGGCAACACCGTGACCGGAGTTCTCCCCAACCGCATTCCGCCTGAACTGCTCTGTCCGAATTGCCGGCAGCCGCTGAGTCTGACAGACCATCTGACGTGCGCAGGTTGTGGAACCAGTTACCCGATCATCGACGGCATCCCGCGTTTCGTCGATCAAGAGTATCTCGCCAGCTTTGGCTTGCAGTGGAACCGCTACGAGGTCGCTCACGACGACGAAGACCGCGCGACGTTTGAGGCGAAGACCGGCGTCTCACTGAGCGAACTGCCTGGCCTGCGAGTGCTGGACGCCGGCTGCGGAGGCGGTCGCTACAGCAAGGTCGCTGCAGAAGCCGGAGCCTCCGTGATCGGAGCCGATCACAGCACTGCCGTCGAGAAGGCCAGCCGTTTGTGTGCGCACCTCGACACAGTGCAACTCGTGCAAGCCGATCTCAAACGGCTGCCGTTCCCGCGTGAGTCGTTCGACTTCGCATTCTCAATCGGAGTCATGCACCACGATCGCAACACACGCGAAGTGTTCGACGCGGTCAGCGAGATGGTCAAACCCGGCGGACGCATGGCCGTGTGGCTCTACCGCCGCAACACCTGGTGGCAGGAATTGTTGAACTCATCCCTGCGCCGCAGCACCACACGGATGTCTGTCGATGAACTGGAACCTTGGTGCCGCGTCGGAGCCCTGTTCGGAGGCATGCCGATTATCAAACAAACCGTTAGCAAGCTGATCAACTTCAGCACGCACCCGATCTGGGAAAACCGCGTCTGCGACACCTTCGACTGGTACGCGCCCGAGTATCAACACCATCACACCACCGAGGAACTCTGTGGCTGGTTCCGCGACGCCGGTTTCTCCCACCTGCAGGTGCTACCGCCTGAGAAGGCCGGCAGCCTCTACCGCTGGGCCTGGCGCAACAACCTGATTATCGGCAGCGGAGTCAACGTGCTCGGAGTAAAGGTCGCGAGATAATTACATCGCGAAATTCGTGTTCGTCCGCAGTATTATTGCAGATGCAACGATATCGCGACCGTGCGGTCGCCGAGTCCGCCGTGCGTTGATCGCACGCGCTGAAATCGACATGATCCGCGCGGCATCTCACGTCGAGAACGCGAACGCCACCATGATACGTCCCAGCGGGGATGAAAAGTGCACGGCCATCGGCACCGAGGGTGACGGAAAGGCGATGCGGCAATCAGTTCCCAGGACGACGTTGGGCAAGCCCATCTCGAGATCGAGGTGGTTCAGGTTGGCCTTTGCACAACCAGCCACGACGTTGGTGAACTCGGCCACCGTATCCACCACCAGCGGGGTGATCTCAGTGACGTTCTCGTCCAGCATCTTCTTGACGAGAGCGAAAGCCGCTCGTCGCTCCACACTCAGGCAGATCGAGCCTCGTGGATTGCCCGACAACTGAATAACAGCGGTCACTTCATGGAACGGGTAGCGACCCTGCAATAATTCCATGTTGACCTTCTTCAGGGTCAGTCCGACCATTGATTCGAAGGTCTCCAGCGTTCCGGCGATAACCGGATTAACAATTTCCGCTGTGCGAGAAGCTGAAAGCGTGCTTTGTGTCATGGTGCGACCCAGTTTTTCCTAAGGCGCCGATTAAGCGTCTTCTGCTGACAGACTGACCGTACGAACTCGCAGTGAACAAACGGTGAACATACCTGCGTGTCCCGCCTCAACAACATAGGTTGCCGCTTTGGCGTGAAGACGCCTCACTGCCTCTCAGTGCGAGCAAACCGCCACGACATGCAGTCGAACGTGCCGATCAGTCCGATTGTGCGAGCGCAACTGAAAGCAGGTATTTGCGTGTTGCCATCACCCATTTTCGCGACAACTTCAGCATCTGCACGCAAACGTTCAGAGATCAAAAACGAGCCGAACGGGCACCAAACCGCGGGCCTGAGGGCAAACCAGGATGCGTTGCGACACTCTCTCCGGGTGCTCTTTCCCGAACTCAACCGCGACCGCCTTCACAGCAGGTTTCACAAATTGTGTGACACTGGCTGCACTGCAATTTGTGACGGATCTCGAACAGCGGACCGCCGCAGACTGGGCACGCGGGACGCAGTTGGCAGGGAGTCGCCGAGTTCGCAATTGTTGGTTCGCCTAAAGCAGGGCGTTGGGTGTTGCTGTCGCTCACGGGAATTGAACTCTCTTCCGTTCTGGCTTCGCTGAGATCCAGATAACTCGTACGGTGCGGTTTCCTGCGGTGCAAGGGATCACCGCTACCTGATAGAGCAATCCGCCAGTTCACGCGTTGGGTACAGGCGCCAGCATATTCGCGTCACGGGCTAATACCCATTTGCCATTCTGCTTCTTCAGAACGGACAGCGTGTGCCCTGCGCGAGTCATCGATGGCCCCGCCGGTGGCGTTACCACGACTTTCAGTTTCGTCCACATGAAGGCCCAATCGCCGAGTATCTGAATCTCCAGAATCTCGCTGGTACCGTCGAACTCCGGAGCGTCTGCCGCCGCTTGAGCCTGTGCTGCCGCCGCAAAATCTGCCTTCCGCATGACCGGCCGACCCGGCATTAGAAAAACCACATCGTCCGACATCAGTGACAGTACGGTCGCGGTATCTCCTGCCTTGCTCGCCGTCATCCAGGTCGCAACCAGTTGTCGAATCTCAGCTTCATCCGCACTCATCACAATCCTCATAACATCATCGTTGATGAATCTACCGAAGGGCAATTACTTGAGACATCGAACATCCGGCACATTCAAGGCATTGCTTAGTATCCGAGTTGATACTGCGTCCCACACGACGATAATACCAATTGCCAAAGCCGGCGCGAGGAAAAGACCCGAGAGTACACCCCAAATTATACTCGACGACATTCCTATCCATACTCCAAGAGCAATTCCTGCCAGAAAACCGCCGAACATGATTGAGCCGCTCACGGCGCGAGAGCACAGGAAACTGACACTGGCCGGCACAAACTGGCGGTGACGTTCGTAGTAGGCGGTAATCTCTTCGCCCGAATCTTCCCACTTGAACTCGGTGGTTGGAAAGATCCCTCCGCATGCGGCGCACATGGTTCTGGGCATACCCGGAACAGGGGCTGCCATATTCTTGAAGTCGCCGCCGTCGACTTCAGTGACCTCGCCACATTTGCGATGAGTATATGAACGGGAATTCGGAATTTCCTGAGCCATTTGAAACGCCTGATTCGTGAGACTTCGTCGACCGTACGCCCTGGCGCAAACCGTAGCCTCTGGCCATCATCTTGCAACGGACGCTCCGTGGCTCACGGCACTTGGCACGAACGCGAAGGTCTCGCCAATCGTCGTGCTTGACGACGGGTGAGGGCGTCAGGAACACCCACGGCTGACTGTCCAACGTTTCGCCGATGCCCGCACACGTTGAACATTCCATCGCGAGATGAACCAGGGGGGTTGCCAGCAGGCTTCGGCCATGTGCATAGTCCAGGAGCATTCTGAGATCCGCAATCTAAGACCCGCTGACTTCGCTCGTTATCAAAGGCGTGATGGGAAGATTCAGGTCAGGAGATGCATGATGAAACCGATGTGGATTGCCGCTCTCGCATTGTGTTGGTTGTGGCCAGAGTTGGCTGCAGCGCAGGTCGTTGTGATCACGAACGCTTCGGTCATTGTGCCACCGGCGCCCCCGACCGTTCCAACTCCGCCGTCGTTCCGACCGCGTCCGGTGCCGCAGTTGTACCGGATGCAGAAAGTCGAAGTTCAAGCCACGGTGCGTGACCAGATAGCGCAAGTTCAACTATCGCAAGTCTTTCAGAACATCAGCAGCCAGGTATTGGAAGCGCAGATTGTTTTTCCAATGCCCGAAGGCGCGGCCATCAGCGATCTGACCCTGCTGGTGGACGGCAAAGAGTTCGGCGGCAAGATCCTGAAGAAGGAAGAAGCCCGGTCGATCTATGAATCGATCGTCCGCCAACGCCGCGACCCCGCGTTGCTGGAGTACCTCGGCCAAGGACTGTTTCAAACCAGCGTCTTTCCTATTCCGCCGGGAGCCCAGCGAACTGTGCAGATTCGTTATTCGCAACTCCTGAAAAAGGACGCCGGGTTGGTCGATCTGGTCTTGCCGCTGGGAACTCACAAACACACTCAGCACGCAATCGAGACCGTTGACATTCAAGTGCGACTGGAAACACAAGCCGCGTTGAAGACAGTCTACAGCCCCACGCATGGCATCGACCTGCAACGCTCGGATGACAAACACGCCGTCTGCAAAGTGACGTTGCGAAACGTGCTGGCTCAGGATGACTTTCGCCTGCTGTACGGAACGAATGACGGTCCATTGGCTGCGAACCTGATCAGCTTCAAGCCTCAGAATCAGGACGATGGATATTTCGTATTATTAGTCAGCCCCGAAATTCGCCGAAACGAAGAAAATGCGACTCCGCGCAGCCTGATCTACGTGCTGGATCGATCCGGCAGCATGAATGGTGAGAAGATCAAGCAGGCGCGGGAAGCACTGAAGTACCTGGTGCGTCAACTGCGTCCTCAGGACACATTCAACATCGTTATCTACGACTCCAACGTCGAAGTCTTCCGACCGGAACTGCAGCGCGCTGATCCAGAGACGATCAAGTCCGCCCTGGGCTATGTCGAAGGGATCTATGCGGGTGGGAGCACGAATATCGACGGAGCACTGCAGACATCTTTGAAACTGCTCAGTTCCAAGCAGTTGCCATCGTACGTGCTGTTCTTCACCGACGGATTGCCAACGGTTGGTGAGCGTGATGAGCGTCGAATTGCAGTCAACGCTAAGAGCGTCAATCAGGTCGCCGCGCGACTGTTCAATTTCGGCGTGGGTTACGACGTCAACAGCCGCCTGCTGGATCGACTGTCTCGCGATAATCGCGGTCAGTCGATCTACGTGCGACCGAGTGAAGACATCGAAGCCAGCGTATCAGCACTTTATAACAAGATTGCCAGCCCGTTGCTGACGGACATCGCGCTGAAGTTCGAGTTTGATACTCCACAGGAGTCATCAGCGCCGGCTCTGATTAATCGCAGCTATCCGAAGCAGGTCACGGACTTGTTCCACGGCGAGCAGTTGGTACTCGTTGGGCGCTATCGCAAGGGCGGTGTCGCCAAGGTGACGCTGACCGGGCGACTTGGTAACGAGCAGAAGAGTTTCTCGTTCCCGGTCACCTTCGCCGACAAGTCCGAGCATGAAGGCAACGGCTTCGCGGAGAAACTCTGGGCGACTCGCCGAGTGGGCGAAATCATTGATGAGATCGACCTGCACGGACACAACCAGGAACTCGTGAATGAGATGGTTGATCTGTCCATCCGACACGGAATCATCACTCCCTACACGTCGTTCCTCGCGGATGACGGCGTACGGCTGGCGGATCGTGAAAGCAACGGTGCACGAGCTTTGGACAACGTGCGTCGCGGACTCGCCAATGAATCCGGTGCTTTCGGTGTTGAACAGCGGGCGATTAAAGGTCAGTTGCAAAAGGCTGATAACTTCGCCGCTGGGAGACCGCAGGCTGAAAAGAAAGCAGCCGCGGCGCCTGGTCTGGGTGGAGGCTTCGGCGGGGCCGGTCCAACCAGCGAACGCGCCAGAGACGCTGCCGCGACAGCCTCATCAGTCGCCCCGGCGGCGCCCGCAGCCGGCGGTCTCGTCGTGCTGGACGAGAAGGGTGAAGCCAAGTCCGTCAATTCACTCAAGCAGGTGGGCCTGAAGACGTTCTTCCGCAAGGAGAACGCCTGGCAGGACTCAACGGTCACGCCCGAGCAGACCAAAGGTGCCATTCGCATCAAGCAGTTCAGCAAGGAGTACTTTGACCTGGCAGCCTCTCACGGAGGTACGCTGGCGAAGTATCTCGTCTTCGATGAACCGGTGGTGCTGAATCTTGCCGACAAGACATATCGCATCGATCCGCCTGATCCAGATGCGAAGTGATCCAAAGTCGGACTTTCAGAACGCAAAAGCCACGCTGAGATCAGCAATTGATCTCAGCGTGGCTTTCTCTATTCGTACCGCCAGAATGGCGATCGTTCTCTGCGAGCCGAGATCTAGCGAACACCGTTCAATGGCAGGTGACCCCACAGGGTTTCTTCGCCTCGCAGCACGTAGAACTTGATCGGAGCAAACGTTCGCAGTTGCGGATGCTCAACAACGTAGTTCACGTTTTCGAAGTTCACGGTTTCCCAAATGTGCAGGCCAACCAGAATGTCGCCTTGTTGAATGCCATTGCTGGCGGCGGGGCTGTTGGGACGCACTTGAGAGACTCGCATACCACCACGGTAACGCGGCCCGACGTTCGTCTTCTCAGGGTCAGGCAAGGGAGCCAATCGCACACCGAACAGCTTCCAGAACTTGTCGTTGGAAGTCTCCTTGTCGTCGATGTTGCCTCGCACGACGGTGGTCGTCGCCACATTCGCAGGCTTCTGGTTAGACGCAACCAGGGCCAATGTCAGCTTTTCGGTGCGATCAGCACGACGAACCGTCACTTCAACCTTGTCCCCGACGGGGCGACCGAGCAACGCACGCTCGAAGTCGGTTCCGTCAGTGACGCTGACCTCACCTACTTTGGTGATGATGTCACCCTGCTGGATGCCGGCTCGTGCAGCCGGACCGTCATTTACCGTGCTGTCGACAACAAGCTTGCGAGTGGCACCATTCTTCACGTCGGACGTCACCGTCCCGTGCCAGGTGCTGCTCAGCTTTTCGTTGTTGAGCAGTTGAGCGATCACAATCCGGGCATCGTCGATCGGAATCGCGAAACCGATGCGCTGAGCTCCGGCGCGAATCGCGACATTGATGCCAATGACTTCGCCATCCATGTTGATCAACGGGCCACCGCTGTTGCCCGGATTGATGCTGGCGTCGGTCTGGATCAGATTGCGATAAGACTGCTTCTCGTTGACTTCTACATCACGGGACAGCGCGCTGATCAAGCCGCCTGTCATCGTGTTTTCGTAACCGTATGCGTTGCCGACCGCGATCACCGTTTCGCCGAGCATCAAGTCGGACGAGGTTCCCAACGGCATCACCGTCAGTTGGCGAGTCGGATTGATCTTGATGATCGCCAAGTCGTGCTTGCGATCAAAAGAGACCACCTGGGCTGTATAGGACGAACCATCGTTCGTCGTAACGCGCAGGGCATCGACGCCATCCACCACGTGGTGGTTGGTCACGATGTAGCCGCGTTCGTCAATAATGATGCCCGTCCCCATCCCGTTGACCTTCTGGCCACGGTCAACGGAGAACAGTGAACCGCCATCATCAGCGCGCTTCTCGCTGTGGATATTGGCCACCGACGCTTGCACGCGTCGTATAGCCTTCACCACCGGCGTCTCACGGGGCGAGGAAGCGAACGTATGGGCGGCCGAGGCAGCAAAAAGTGCGGCGCACAAGCCAAGTCTGATTATTCGCGTCATCATGGGGCGTGTCGTGGGCTGGCGTTGCTCGTGACTCCGACTCAGACAGGTCACTCCGTGTGTGGTCGGATTGCGGACCGTCCATCTCCGCAGGTGGCAGAATCGACCAGTCACAAAGCGTGTCTTGAAAGCCCCCGGACTGGCTCGCACAACCCGTACGGTCAGCCGAACTCGTCATCCCCGTTAAGCTCTGCCGGTTAGGTAAAATAGTTCCAACGCATTCGAGGACTGGCTTCGGACTGTGCTCAAGGTCAGTGCAACGGGACCTTGCGGTTTGAGCACCCGGACGGACGCTGTGATTGAAGCGATGACCTCATTCGTCACAATCCGGCATCGACCTGACCGGCCTGCGACAAAACAGTGGCGGCGTAAAATTCCGTTAAAGGTCAGTCGGTGCTGACACAATCGTTGACGCCGGAAAAGGTTCCCCAGATGACGCGACGCGAACAACTCGAACAACTGTTAGCCGCCAGCCCCGGCGATGCGTTTTTGCAGTATGCCGTTGCAATGACCTGCTTGAGCGACGGGCAGCCAGCCGAAGCGGCCCGGCGTCTGGCGGACATTAATCAACAGCATCCGGACAACGTCGCCGCCTGGTTTCAGCGCGGCAAAGTCCTGGCGCAGCTCGGCGAAGAAGATGATGCCCGCAGCGTGATCAACTCCGGCATCGCAGTCGCCCGGCGAGTCGGCGATTCCCACGCCGAAGGTGAGATGCGCGCCTTCCTCGACATGCTGTAGGCGTTTCAAGTTCAGTTGCTCTGACCTCACCGCTTCCGAATCGCAAAACTTTCAACTCGTTGAGCAACGACGGCATTTGCGGCACCCACACCACAGTGGTATTTTCTCGGGATAGCCTCCGACGAAATAATCAGGACAGCGCTAACCTCATTGCGGATTCAGAGTTGCCAGAGACGCTCCTGAGCGCCAATCTGACAGTCGCTCGACGCGATGACATCGATCAAGTTTCGCCCTCCTGTTTCGATCGGATCGAAGCTATGGGAAAGTTTTTCACCTGCCTCCTTGTGGTGTGCTGCCTGGCGTGTTTGCCGGCTCACACCCATGCCGCCAAGAAGGCGAAAGATCCGCGCGTGGTGGCGTCGGTCAACAAGGGACTGGAGTTCCTCGCGCGGACACAGGGACGGCAGGGGAACTGGGAGGCCGAAGGCGGCCAGTATCGCGTGGCGATGACCGCCTTGGCGGGCAACGCGCTGCTCTGTGAAGGCTCGACAACCACGCGCGGCAAGTACGCCAAGAGCATCCGCCGCGCGGTGGACTACCTCCTGGAGATGGCACAACCCAGCGGACTGATCGGCTACAAGGAGGACTACCACTACACGTACGGGCACGGCTTCGCGATGCTGTTTCTCTCGCAGGTTTATGGTGAGGAAGAAGACGCTGATCGCCGAGCAGACCTGAAGAAGGTGCTGACTAAGGCGGTCGAGTTCAGTGCTCAAGCCCAAACCAATCGCGGTGGCTGGGGTTATGTGTCCGCCAAGGACCAGCCGGATTTCGATGAAGGCTCGACCTGCGTAACTCAGGTGCAAGGTCTGCGAGCCTGCCGTAATGCGGGCATCTCCGTACCAACGGAGATCGTCGAGAAAGCCAAGAAGTACATCAAAGACTGCATGGGGCCCGATGGCGGGGTCATGTATAGCCTGCGCAGTGGAGGTGCGGGGCGCCCGCCAATCACGGCCGCGGCAGTTGCTTCGATGTTCAACGCAGGCGATTACGACACCGACCAGATCAAGAAGATGATGGCCTTCTGCGACCGTAACATCGATCTCAAAGGCAACAATTCATCGCTGTTCGGACATTGGCACTACACCCACTACTACCTTGCCCAGGTGAAGTACCGGATGGGTGATGCCAACTGGAACAAGTACATCGAAGAAGTCGCGGACCAGATCATTCCCCGCCAGTCGGCATCGGGGGCATGGAAAGAGGGCCAGGTCGGCGACGTCTACACGACCGCCATCAACGCCACGATCCTGCAGCTCGACAACGGGTTCTTGCCGATCTACCAGCGCTAGCCGAGATTTGTCGCAGCAAAGCCATGCCGACTATTCATGTCCGAAGAACGCGCGACGCAGTTCTTTAATGACATCATCAGACATCGGAACCAATGGGCCAAGCGGGCGGCTGTCGATCATGGCTTCGGCGGTCGATTCGAGAACTTCCAGACGATCGAAGGCATCCAGCACGCTGGTACCGACGACCATCACGCCGTCGTTGTCGAGCAGCATGATCGGGCTTTCGAGTGTCAGGCGATCGACCAGTTCGTGACCATCGCCGACGCGCACCCCAAACGGCGAACGCTGCACGTCGCGCAGGAACAAGTAGCTTTCCGGAATGGTGCGTGAATCTAGCACCGTGTCCGTCGCACTGAACGCTGTCGCGTTCACCGGGTAAGCGTTGACAACGGCCTGCACCTGCTTCTGACGCAAGTAGATCGCGCGGTGACTCGCCGTCGAAGAACTGGGCCGCTTGCCCGGTTCGGGTTGACCGTGATTCACGAGCACAATGTCTTCAGACCGCAGCCCGCTGCGATCCGTGCCGTGTGGAGTAATCAGGAACACATCATCGCTCAAACGAGCCGACATCGCGCCTTCCGTGCTGATCATCAAGCGCTGTTGATAGCTGCGTCGCACGAACTCAACGAGCTGCCTGCGAAGTTCCTTTTCCTGGCTGGTAAGCGAAATTCGTTCTCCGGCTGCCGGACCTTCAATCACTTTCGGGTGAGTCGCCAAGGCGGCTTCGTCGAGATACCGCACCGCTCCGAGTTGCGACGCTTTCAACAAAGTCTTAGCGGCGAACTCAAGCGTCTCAAACCGATCGAAGGCCGCCTGCAGGCTACTACCCGCCGTGACGACTCCATGATTCTCCAGCACAACGCAGTCGCAGCCGCGAGCGAACGTGCTAGCGATGTTTGCACCGAGAGCACCACTGCCGGGCAGGGCGTACGGTGCGAAACCGACCTCACCGCAGACGCGGCGAGACTGCGCAAGCACTCGGGTGTCCGGCACCTGACGGCAGATGCTGAAGGCCACCAGCGCGACGGGGTGCGCGTGCACGATGGCATGCACATCCGGCCTGGCTTTGTAGATCGCCTGATGGAACGGCAGCTCAGACGAGGGCCGGTGACGACCGTCGGTCGAGCCATCGCGACGCACCCGCACGACGTCGTCACGGCGCAGACTCCCTTTGTCGATACGGGCCGGCGTTATCCACACATCGCCGTTGTCTTCACGGATGGAGAGGTTGCCGCCGGAGGTTGTCGTCATCCGGAAACGGTAGATGCGTTCCATCATGCGCAAGATCTCGTCTCGCGGATGTTCCATCGTCATGAGTCGTCCTTGCTCTGCGTGTGACGCGGTCTACGAATGCGGGACCTGTTCTCCGACGGGAGTAATGCTGAAGCCGCCCGCCTGGAAGAACACCGTGAGCTTGAGCAACGTATCCAGCAGATGCCTCAAGAATTCGTCGGGCACCTGGTATTCATGCAGCACGATATCGCCGGCGATGAATTCGATAATGTCGGCCAGATTCGCGGCGTCTTCGTCACTCACGTCGCAACGCATCTCGCCGCGATAGCAGATGAAGTCGAATTCAGGCTGCCAGCCGTTTTCCTGGGCCCAGTCCAGGACCTCATTCCAAAAGTCGACGGCGATGACATAAGCGTCACCATTGCCACAGAGCCGCACGTTGGCCACCGTCGATTCTCCTGAGTTGCACGCCCTCCATGAGCCGCGTTTTCATCGGTCGCGCAACCGGCATGAAAACGCCACCCACTTCCGCAGCGGGTGGCAAAGCCTGACGCACGACACGCGGTGCGCCAAGCAACCGGGGCTGCCCGGCTATCCTAAAACGAGCAGACTCAGAGATTGGCTACGGTAAACAAGTTCCCATCAAAATCGCTCGATGAAGCTGCCGTGGATGGGATGCACGCAAACTCCATCACATGACCGATGGCAGATGATCTGGAGCCACGGATGCAACACGGATTTTTCAACTGGTTTTTGATCTGGGTTCTACGGGATTGATCTGCGACTGAATCAAGTCGTCAGAGTGCTTGGTGCAAAGAGCGTGACCCACGCGGACAAGGTACTGGCTGAGCAACGTCACTCGGCGCAACTTCGCTGTCAGTCCTTATCCGTGTTTCATCCGTGTTCAATCCGTGGCCAACTAACCCTGCGTCAGCTCGCTCAGCTTCGCGACTCGGCGTTCAGCCATCTGGCGAGCCTTATTCATCAGGCCGGGCACGTCGAGGCCCAACTCGGCGAGTTGTTGATCACGCTCGCCGTGATCGATGAATCGATCGGGCACACCCACTCGCGCGATGTGGTCGCTGCGCAGACCTGCATCGTTCACGGCTTCGAGAACCGCAGAACCAAAGCCGCCGCACAGCGTGGATTCTTCCACGGTGATGACAAAGCCTGAATCCGCAACGGCTTTCAGGATCGTGTCGTGATCCAGTGGCTTCGCGAAGCGGGCATTGATCACGCCCATGTCGATGCCTTCGTCCTTCAGCCGATCAGCCGCCGCCACGCACGATGTAAACAGCGAACCAAACGCGACGAACACGCCGTCGCTGCCCCAGCGATAAACTTCGGCTTTGCCGAGTTCCACCGGCGCTACGTCGCGTTCGATGTCCAGAGCCGCAGCCTTCGGATAGCGGATGGACGTCGGCCCGTTGTGATGCACGGCGAAGTCCAACATCGGGGCGACATCGCGACGATCGCCGGGAGCCATCTGTACGATGTTCGGGAACGACCGCATGTAAGTGTTGTCGAAGGTGCCGTGATGAGTCGGCCCATCGGCACCCACCACACCCGAACGGTCCAGCGTGAAGATGACCGGCAGATTCTGCAGGGCCACTTCCTGGAAGATCTGGTCGTAACCGCGTTGCAGGAACGTGCTGTAGATATCGACGATCGGTCGCATGCCGGCTTTGGCCATGCCGCCCGCGAAGGACACCGCATGGCTTTCGCAGATGCCGGTATCAAAGAAGCGGTCGGGGAAGTCCGTCCGGATCTTGCCGAGGTCGTTGCCGGCGCACATCGCGGCCGTCAGCACGCAGACGCGCGCGTCGCGCTGCATCAGCTTATAGATCGAGTCACTGACAGCGTTCGTGTAAGCGAACTCTTTGCTCTTCTTGACCGGAACAATCTCGTTCTCTTCGTTCCGCACGAACGGTGACGGAGCATGGAATTTGACCGGGTCCTGACAAGCCGGCTGGAAGCCGTGCCCCTTCTCCGTGAAGACGTGCAGCAGCACCGGGCCTTTGACGTCCTTCAGCATCGTCAGGTAGCGACGCAGGCTGTCGAGGTCATGACCATCAACCGGGCCGACATAGCGAAAGCCCATTTGTTCAAAGAGCATGCCGCCGTGCAGGAAGCCTTTCACCGCTTCCTTCATCTGAGCCAGCATGTTTTCAACCGGCTCGCCGACAACCGGGACCTTGTTGAGCAGCCATGAGACATCGCGCTTCAGGCCGTTGTAGAACGGAGCGACGCGTGCGTTGTCGAGGTACTGGGCCAAGCCGCCGACGCGCGGGCAGATGCCCATCTTGTTGTCGTTCAGAATGACGAGCAGGTCCTGCTTCAGACCAACAGCGTTGCTCATCGCCTCCCACACCATGCCACAGGGCAGCGCACCGTCGCCGATCACGCAGACAGCCTTACGCTCGTCGTGGCCGGTGAGATTATCACCCGCCTTTAAGCCCGCGATGGTCGAAACGCTCGCACCGGCATGGCCGGTAACAAACAGGTCGTAGTCACTCTCGACGGGATTCGGATAACCCATCAATCCGCCCTTGCAGCGGATGGTGGAGAACTCATTGAAGCGGCCGGTCAGCAGCTTATGCGGATAGATCTGATGGCCGGTGTCCCAGATCAGGCGGTCTTGCGAGAAGTCAAAAACCAAGTGCAGCGCGAGGCACAATTCGACCACGCCCAGGTTGCTGGCGAAGTGAGCGGCGCGGTCTTCCACGACCGAGCACAGCGCTTCACGAATCTCCGCAGCCAGACTTTCGAGCTGTTCGCGGGACAGATTGTGCAGATCCTTCGGCGACCGAATCTGTGGGAGCAGTTCGAGCTTCATTTAGTGGTCTCTTTCCAAGACGAAACGCGCCAAGGCTTCCAGTCGATGACCTCGATCCCCCAAGTGGGCGATCGAGCGGCAGGCTTCGTCAACAAGTTGTTCCGCCCGCCGGCGGCTTTCTGCCAATCCTAGCAGTCCGGGGTAAGTCAGTTTCCCCAAGGCCGCATCCTTCCGAACGGCCTTCCCCATTTTGGTGGCGTCACCCGTCGTGTCCAGTAGGTCATCCGTAATTTGGAAGGCGAGGCCAACACATTTTCCGAAATGATCCAGACTGTCGAGTGTTTGCGGATCGGCCTGCGCAATTCTGGCACCCATCGTCAGCGCCGAGCGCAATAGTCGTCCCGTCTTACGCAGGTGGATCGCTTCGAGCTGTTCCAGAGATTCAAGGCCCGAATTCTCGCCCTGCAGGTCCGCCATCTGTCCGCCGACCATGCCTTCGGGACCGGCCGCGTTCGCCAAGTCCAGCACGCAGCTCGCCGCAACTTGTGCCGGCTGCACACGTTGTGCGATGACTTCAAACGCGAGTGTGAGCAATCCGTCGCCAGCCAAGATCGCGGTCGCCTCATCAAACTGTTTGTGATTTGTCGGCAGTCCGCGCCGAAAATCATCGTTGTCCATGGCAGGCAGGTCGTCATGGATCAGTGAATAGGTGTGTATCATCTCGATTGCAGCCGCGGCTGGCAAGGCCGCTTCGACGGAGCCGCCACACGCCTCGCAGGCCATCAGAGTCAGCAGTGGCCGCAGCCGCTTGCCGCCCGCCGCGACGCTGTACTTCATGGACTCGCGCAGCCGGTCCGGGCAATCACTCGGCAGGTTCAGGTACTGCTCCAGAGCCGCATCCACCCGCTGCCGCAACTCGTTCCAATGCTCAGACAAACTGCCGCTGCTCATGCCATCCTGCTTCTCGAAACGCCAGAGGCCGATCCAGTCAGCCCCAACCGCGGAACACCGGGCGCAAAACGACCCGGTTGCAGTCGGCAAGTTCGTGACGTTTTCGCAGAATGTCAAACGGCAACGATGAGTTTGGCCTCATCTTTGGTCACGGAATCGTCCGCTTTAGCTCACTTTGGTTCTGCGTACAGTGCGGACGGGTTTCGGGAGTGCGGTTGCAATCACGGTTGTGCGAACCTGTGCTTCAAGAGCTTCGAGAATGCGATTGGCGCGATCGACCGTAACACCGTGGTACTCGTTCCGCTCGTCTCTCGAAATCTGTGACTCACTGACGCCGAGCCGTTCTGCCAACTCTCGCTGGCTGATGCTCTTGGAAATCCTCAAGGCGATCAGCATCTGGCCAAGGCCATTCAAGTTGAGCAACTCGTCGAACTCGCCGCGTTTGAGGCGTTCGTAGGTTTCGATCTCATCCTTGATCTGTTCCATGAAGGAGCGAACTGGATCAAGCACTCGCTTCACTTCATCCTTGCTGAGTTTCATCGTTCGCAACTGCTCGGCCTGCTGTTTCAGTTGCTCTTCCTGAGCCGCCAAACGCTGTTGAGCTTCGCGATATTCAATGTCATTTCGAATCATGTTCTTGCACGATCTTGATAATACCTTTCGGCACGCCGTCTCGACGTAACCGAAAGGCCGCGGGAAATTCGAGTTCATTGCCGAACTTGTCTCGAACGCCGCTGAGCTGTCCTACGTGCGGAAACAATTCCACACGATAGGTTCGCCACATTGGCAATTGAGGTTTGCTGAAGCCCGCGACGCGAACACGAGACTTCGGGTCCCAATCCCATATCTGGTGAGGATCGATCTCATTCAATTTTTGTTGAAGCTTGCCAGAGGCCAGCTCCAGCAAATCACAGTCAAAATAGCCATCAATATCGTTCGGATGGTCCTTGTCCTCAACGAATGATCCGTCGAGGTAAACATCCTCAATGCCAACCTGCCATAGTTGCTGAGTCAGCGTAAGCGCGTTCTCCAGCAGTTGAGTCCGCCATGCAGTATCCCAAGTTCTCCCGGCCTTCATGCGACTTGGACCATGAACCAGCATCGAACTGCGCAACTCATCCGGCGTTAGCTCGTAATCACCGGGCGGCAAAACACCTTCTGTGGTAAATGCTGGTAGTTTACGAACAGCCTTCTTGCGTCGTGCACTCATACTCACGCCCCCCTTGACCCGTTGGGAGCGCGCGATGAACGCAGCGTCGAAAGCACGGACATAGCCGCCGCTCCCAATCGTTGCGTTTCACCGCGATCAACGCGTAGCACTGGCTACCCAGCACCGACCGTTGGCAAAACTGCCGAAACCTACCAATCAACAAGGCATTCGTCTCGATGCTACTTCCACTTGATCACAATGCGGTGATCACGCCTTCTGCACGCGTCTGCAGGAAACTCTGGAATGCCTGCGGAGATCTTCATCGCACTTAACATATTTGTCAAGCTTATTCTTCGTGCATGCATTGAGTTCGTTAAACGTATCGAGCTGTGCAGCAAACGATTGAGCCTCAATTTTCCGCTTGTTGAGCGAGACTCACCTACCCTTTGCTAAGTGCAGACCAATCGGTTGGCAGAGTCAGCCGCGTTTCCGTGCGGATGAACTTGCCGCCGCGGGCGTATTCACCGGTTTTGGTGAAGCGGCACCAACTTAATTTCAGCAGCGTCGTGACAGCTCCTTGGGAGAGTCAGCGAGTCGCAGATTTCGAGAGACGAACGGAACGAGTATCACGGCGTCACTGTTGGTCGCCCAATCGCCTTCTGGAAGCCCTCGAAGCTCGGACTCGGGCAACCGTAGTGGCCACCGCTCTACCAAAGTCATCCAGAAGGCCTGCCAGATTCTGCTCCAGCATCCGACCCGATGCCTATTTCGCGAGTTCACGCACGGTGTTGACGATGCGGTCTTCCAGGCCGGCCTTCCACTTGGACGGCATCTGGTAGACATACAGCGATGTGTCGCCTTCGTAGCCGCCTTCGACGAGCACCCGCTCGGACGGGATGTAGCCCATCACGTCGTTGGCGTAGCCGGTCACCCAGGTGCGGTCTCGGCCGAGTTCGTTTCTCAGGCGAATCTGGTAGTCGATGACTACTTCGCCGCCGAGAGCGACCCATGTGATCTGATCGCCGAGCTTCCAGACCTGCACGGGATAGGGATAACTGCGAGCAATCCCAGATTCGGTTTTCAGGTCGGCCAGCAACAACTTGGCGCGATTCCGATACATATGGTTCTTGCTGGTGAGATCCGTCTGCAATTGCTCTTCGGTCGGAGTGGACGCGAAGTCGAGCGACAGATCTTTGAAGCGAGTGCTCAATTGGCCGGTCACCGGCGTCATGGTGCCGTGCAACACCTGGTCAACGGCAGTACCCAGCATCCGGCCGTACTTCTCACACAGCTCAACCGAACGGCGCGGCAGCGGGTTCTGATCGGCTCCACAACCGGTGAAGAACATCGCGACGGAATCAGGATGTCGCTCTTCCAGATACAACTGAGCAAACCCGGCATAGTCACCACACAGCTTATAGAAGCTGAGCGTTGTGTTGTGGCACGCATAACCAAAGACCAGCCCGCGCAGCTTCTTGCCGTCCGCAGACTCAATCTTCAGCACCGGCACCTGATGGTCATAGGGACCAACTCCAATGGGCGTGCGCCGGTTGGACGCAAAACCGCAGATCCCCTGCCCCACCGAAAGCCGAGCCGGTTGCAGGTCCGCCAAAGCTTTATCAATGACGTCAATCACTTTCTGATTCAGAGAGGTCTGATACCGCTTGACCGGCTGCCAGTCAGATTCCTGCATATTGAGCATATAACTCAGGGTATGATCCAGCGCCGGCCCGCAGTGGGTGTGCGAACAGGCAATCATCAGGCTGCGGCGCGGGATCTTGTGACGCTTCTCGAGATCCGCGGAGACGACCTGCACCATCTTGATGGGCACGCCCACCAGATCGAGCGACACGAACACCGCCGTGTTACCTTCGGGATCGCGCAGCGCGCTGGCTCGAGCATAGAGGTCATGCACCTTGCCCTCGAAAGCATGATCTCGGCTGCCATAGCCGGACATCCACATCGGCTCTTCGGGAGTGATGACTGTGCGAGCCACCCCGGCCTGCCAGTCGGCCGCGTGTGAAATCGCGGTGCAGCACAGCAGAGTCAGTGTCCCGATCACCGAGAACAGCTTCGAAACGTGTCGTCGCATCTGTGATCCTCGCCAATTGATGATTCTGTGCTCTCGTCTCGACATGCCAGCGCGCTGCCGCATCAGAAACGAACTTCGGTCGCATCTCCACTCAAGAGCAGAATTCTGGTCGCGCGGACCCGCTTCATCAGGACGCACCAGCGGTCAAGCATTACTTCTGCAGGCGGGCTTCCAGCCACTTCGCATACTCCGCGTGGGCGTAGAAGATGACGTTGGCGCCCAGTTGATAGCAGGCTTCCCAGACTTCACGCGGGACACCCGAATGGTCGTCGGACCAGGCATCACCAATGTCGCCGGGGTGGTAGTAGCACACCAGCCGGCCGTCGACGCGCCAGCCATAGGCATCCTTTCCGCCGTGCGGAGCCACATACGGCAGGAACGGAATCTGGAACGGGGTGCGATGAATCACGTCGTCCAGGGGCACCACCGTGGGCTGCACGTTGGGCAGCACCTGCTTCATCAGCCCGAAAAACTGACCGTGCCAGTGACCGCTGCCACCGTTATCGGCGAACAGCATGCCGTGCTTGTCGAGCAGGTATTCTCGCAGGATCTTGATCTCGGCGGGCGAGAACTGAATGTTCCGCTGACCGGTCATGTAGACAAACGGCGGACTCTTCTCGATCGGAAAGTTCTTCAGTTGAGCGACAGGGCGAGTTTCAGCCTGATCGTTGACCTTCTGTTTGGTGCGCAGGCCGTACTCCATCAGCATCAACTGATCGGGACTGGCGACGGTCGCGAACTCCTGATCCCAGTCACCGCCTTGATACTCCAGGCGAATGAACCGAACCTTGCCGGACTTCGTCCCTCCCGAGAATCCCGCACCGGTACCGGCACCATAACCCACAGCGTATTGATGCGCGGTCGCTTCTTCGATCTGCAGCTTCACCTCGTCGATCGGCGGTACCTTGAAACTGATCGCAGCGAACGGGTTCACGACGAACTTCTTCTTGATGACCTTCTCCAGTCGCACGGTTTGAGCCACCGAGGCTTTCGCCTGTCCGCCACCTGCCGGCAATTCGTAGATCTCTTCACACCCCCCCACGTTTGTTGCAACGTAGAACGCGATCAGAAACACGAACGAGTACGCGGAAAACGCGGTCAGCGACTGGTTCAGCTTCTTGGACTTGCGGCCATAGAACCACGCTTCCGGATCGAGCGGATTGTGGACTCGAACCATGGCCGGCGCTGCCGCGCTCGTTCCCGAGGACGCAGCCGCGACCATCTGATCCACCGACAGCGGCGCCGCGGTCAGGCGACGTCGACGTTCGTAGAAGTGCGACGCTCGCTCCACGCCCCAGATCACCCACAGCAGGCCCAGGCAGTAGAAGGTCAGGGTGCCCCACCAGGCGAGGTTCGCACGCAGTCCGGGCAATCCCAGCGTGTCAGAGGCCACAACCCAGAAGTGCCACACAGGCACGTAAGCCAGACTCGCGACGCCGGCTGCAATCGCGGTTTGCGTGCGTCGCTGATGATACGCCCACGCCAACCAGCTCGCAGCCACCACAGCGGCCTGAGTGCAGCCGATGAGAATGACCCAGGTCGGCAGTCGTTGCACCCACATCCAGTCCACCAGACACGCGCCCCACAACAGCGACGCAGTCAGCGTCACCGGTCGGGCGGCCTTCGTGACGAATGGAGGGAGTGGAATCATCAAACGGGTCCTTAAGTTACTTCACAGCATCGAGCAGGGAATCCAGATCCTTCTCGCGCGGATTGACCTTAGGATCAGCCGGCTTAGTCTCGTCGATGCCCATCGCTTTCGCGGCACGTTGCACGTCGGGTGAAGCATCTCCAGCGACGCCTGTCGGTTTTGCTTCTTTTGCTTCGGCGGTCTTCTCGGCCTGAGGTTTCTCCGCCGACTTCGCCGCAGTCGGTTGAGTATTCGCTTTCGCGTCGCTTTTCAGGAAGTACGGCACCAGCGTGAAGCCGGCCATCAGGATGATGGTCCAGATCGTGGCTTCGGTGGTGGCGCGAATCAGGCTGCTCTGAGCGATCGCGCCCAGCATCTCCTGAGGACTCCTGCCCTTCATCGACGAAAGGAACTCGCGCAGTTCGGCGGCGGTCGCATTCGCCTCGACCCGAGTTCGCTTCATCCCGCCGTCCGGCTTCTCTTGATCCAGCATGGTTATTCCTTGTCCTCGTCGAGGATATGCACCAGTTCCCCGCCCGCGCTACTGATTGCTTCAATGACTGGTTCAAACCGCAGGGCCGCGGTTTCATCATGCACCTTCAGCCAGACCGTGCGTTTTCCGGCCGGCAGGTCTCCGAGTCGTTGCGTGATGAGGTCCTTCAACTGTCCGACGCTGGTTTTCATGCCATTGAAGAACAGGTCGTTGTTCTTATCGATTGCAATGCGAACGGCTGCCGGGGCCGCTGATTCGATCGAACGTGCTCGAGCCGGAGTCCATTGCAGATGCCGGTCGTCCTGAGCCCGCGCAAGAATGACGAAGAACACCAGCAGATTGAACGCGATGTCTCCCATCGCGACGCTGGGCACTTCGACTTTCAGTTTCTTACGCGAGAGTTTCATAGATAAGGGTCGATCAGAATCAGATGATCACAAACGTGAATTGCCTGTTTGGCAAACGACGGCCTACGGCACGATCTGCTGCTGTTCCTCTTCAATCTGCAGGGTGACAATGCCGCCCGCCTCTTCGATGCGGGTCGTCACGGCGATCCAGTGGTTGTAAGGCACGTCCTTTTTGCTCTTCACCACCACCACTTTGTCTTCCGGCCGACTCTTGCCCGACAACTTGGCTTTCACCAGCGGAATGAAGTCCTTCATCTTGACCGGTTCGCCGTTGATCTGAACCAGGGTGCGAGTGAGATCAATCTGCAGGTTCTCGGACTTCTCCTGCTGCTGTTGAGTTTGCTCGCTCTTAGGCAGATTCTGCTTTCGTCCGCTGTCGGGTTGAGTCGAGGCACACACCAGAAAGAACACAATCAGATTGAACGCGATGTCGCCCGTGGCGACGCCGGGAGGTTCAATCAGCAGACCGGTTTGACGGCGAATCTTCATAACGTCGTCTCCCGTTACGCCTGTGTTCCAGCGGCTTCGGTCGCCTGCTGCTCCAGCGTCATCTGCTGAGTTACGGTTTCAATCAGCTCAGAAGAAGACTCTTCGACGTCCAGCACGAAGCGGTTGATGACGCCCGTGAAGTAGTTGTATCCACTGAAGGCTGGGATACCGACCACCAGTCCCAGCAGCGTGGTGAGCAACGCTTCCGCGATACCGGCAGCCGACGCTTCCACGATGTTCGTGTTGCCCGCCTTGGACGCCGCGACAATGTCGTCGAACGATGTGATCATGCCGGACACCGTTCCGAGGAAGCCCAGCATCGGAGCCACGCTGGAAACCGTGGCCAGAATGGGCAGGTGCTTTTCCAGCGCCGCCACCACATGCACGCTATAGTCTTCCATCGCCTTCACGACTTGGTCTTCGATCTTGCTGGGGTCGTATTTCAGACGCTTCAGAATCAGGAACTTCCGCAATCCCGCTGAGAGGATGGCGGGAACGGGCCCAGTTTCGTGCTCGCAGGTGCGCATGGCATCTTCCACGCGGTCTCCAAGCAACATCTGCCGCACGTTGTTACGCAGCGCGGTGGTGTCTGTGGTCAGCATCTTCAGGGTGCGGTAACGCTCGATCAGCACGCCCGCCGCCAGGATGCCCGAGAACAGAATGGGCCACATGAAGATACCGCCACGCAGCATGAACCCCATCGCCCCGGTCTTGCAGAGATCGTCCAATAGCTCACCGAACGATTTGCCTGTGCTGACGGTACTTTCCTCAGCATTGTCCTCTGACGCCGCTTCGGCGGGCTTCGCGTTGGCAACGTCGCTGGCCGGTGGAGTCATTCCGTCCGGCAGAGCGGAGCCGCCCGGAGTGGCCTCGTTCGGCTGTTGTCCGCCGGGTTGAGCCGGTGCGACGACCGCGGGTTTGTCCGGCTTGATGCCTTGCTTGGCATCAATGGCATCGAGCGGGTCTTGAGCCAACAACGCAAACACGAGCAGTAGTTGCGACATCGTGAGTCCTGCAAGAGGCGGGTTGATTTCGATGAGCGAACGCTCTCGAAAACAATTCAATCCGGTAGGTCAGAAGAGCGGGTCAGCATCGTGGAAGCTGCGGAGACTTCAAAGTCTGCGCAGTCATTACAGCAGCAAACCGGCCTCTGATTCGTCCGAAAATAGGGGGTGAGTCTCCGAAATCCAGACACCAATCCATCGTCCCGAATAGGTTCGCGGGAACCTCCAACCACTTTCAAGCGGGCACTGGAGAAACTTGTGCGCCTGTCGCCAGTTCATCCCGCCTTGCCGGAATATCAATGCGCCTGACGCAACTGAAAACTGCGTCCAAATCGCGAACCGAATCAAAACGTCGCGACCAGAGCACGTTTCAATCCAGCGCCGCCGAAGGTGCGCTTTCCCCGACATCCAGGCCGATCATGCGCATGAGTTCCAAAGCGTTGCTCTTCTGAACGACGCCCGGTCGGATGCGGTGATCGAAATACATCTTGCCGTTGATCAGGTGGTCTTCGAAGTGCATGTTCGCGGCGCGGTCGTTGAAGCTCTCGACGATGCGCGTCAGAGCCAGATCGTGCGTCGTCACGACACCAATAGCGCCGCGCCCAATCAATTGGCGAATGATGCCTTCCGCGCCGACTCGACGATCATGCGAGTTCGTACCCTGCAGGATCTCATCCAGCAGGAACAACAGCGGCGGTGAGTGTCCGGCGAGTTCGACAACGGCCTTGAGCCGCGAAATCACGCTGTAGAACAGAGAGACCCCCTGCTGCAGGGAGTCGTGAATCCGCATCTCGGTCCCGACTTGCAGCGGCGAAATCTGAAAGCGAGTCGCCCGCACCGGCGCACCGCTCCACGCCAGCACGGCGTTTATGCCGATCGTCCGCAGGTAGGTGCTTTTGCCGGACATGTTCGACCCGCTGATCATCAACAGCGTCTGCTGAGCATCTAGTCGCACGTCGTTGCGGATGCACTTCGCATCAGGCAGCAGCGGATGACCGACGTCGCGTCCGACCAGAGCCGGGCCGGCATCGAGAATCAATTCCGGGAAGACATCATTCGGCCGTTCAAACGCATAGCCCGACAGGGACGTGACCGCTTCGATCTCACCGACCGCCATCAACCATTCGGGGATGTGCGGCCCGATATGCTCGCGCCATGTTTCAACGCGATGTGCGAGATAGACGGGCAGTCCGAGCAGAAACGCGATCGGTGCAAAGAACTGATTCTGCAGGCAAGCTGACAGGTTCTGAATCAGATTGCGAAGATGATGAATGCGTGCTGAGGGCGGTTGACCTTCCACATTCAAGACGGCGCGGCGCGAGGCGAGATAGTCGCCGCGAAACTGCTGACGTTCAAGGTGCTCCATCACCTGCCCGAGGATCGTCAGGCCCGAACCCGCTCTTTCGGCGGCCATCTCAACGTGACGGATCTCTTTGACCAGTCGCAGATAGAAGAAGATCTCCAGAATCAGCACGGCCAGGAACGGTGATACCGAACCCCCTGTGACCCAGAAGATCAATGCGCAAACGGCTAACACGCCGAGCACGGCCGCGCTGATGCGTTGCCCGGAAGTGAAGGGTTGAGCTGGTTCCCGCACCCATTCGCGCAGCTTGTTTTGATCGAACTCGTCGTGCACCTCGGCATCCAGCACCGCGAGGTCTTCGCGGAACTCCAGTTGGTTACGCAATTCAATGATGGCGGTATGACGGGCGCGTACTACATCCGGCGCTGCGGGTGCCTTGAGCCACGACGCCAGCACGTCCTCGCCCAGTCGCGTGCGCGAACCGCAGATCAACTGGAACAGCGACCCTTCGCCGAAGACATCCAAGTCGCTGCTGTAGGCGTGCGAATGATCCTCATAACGCTGGCCCGAAGGGCCCACGCCCGACCAGCGATCTGCCAGACGGTCGAGCCCGCGTTCGTAGTAATTGATCGCCCGCCTCACGTAATCGAGACGCGTCGCGACCTTGCTATGAGTAACGACCAGCCCGGCAAAAAACGCGATGGGCGCCAGCAACCAGAACGCCGAAATCGAACCTTCGGCCCAAGCGAAGTAAGCCAGAACACAGCCGCCCAGAAAGACGAGGCCGCGAGCAGTGGCGAGACGGCGATCACGTTCATCCAGCAGTTTGAAATCCGCCCGCAACTTATCTCGCCGAGCTTCGTATTCTTGCTGGGGCGTATGAGGAGCAGACTGACCTGAAGCATCCATTCGTAACCTTCGAGCGACCCGATTCCTGTCTCAAGAGCGGCGTTTCACGTGACTCGCGCAACCAGACAGCTTCTACACGGTTCACCGCATTCCGACCACCTTCGCAGCAGGCTCATTGAGTATCTCGCCGCGAAACACAGTCTAGCAAACAAAAACAGCCGGCCCTCGCGAGAAGGCCGGCTGCGTGGATTGCATCCTTGCACTTAAGCGGGAGCGCCCCGCGAATCCTCAGTTCTTCTGGTCGGTGATGGCGAACAGCACCGACTTGTTCGCGATGTAGAGCGTATCATTCGCAACGATCGGAGTGCTATAGACTGCGTTGCCCATATTGATTTCGCCGAGCTGTTCCTGCTCCTTGCTGAGCTTGAAAATGACGATGTCGCCATCTTCGTCGCCCATGTAGACCTTGTTTTCGACGATCAGCGGAGAACCCCAACTGGCCGCGAACATGTCGTAGGCCCAGTAGACCTTCGGCGGGAAAGTGCCGTCTTCGTTCGGTTGGCTCTTATCGATTTCCTTGGCGTCCATGCAGTGGAACAGACCACTGTAGTCCGCGATGAAGACCAGACCGTCCTTGGCGACCGCGGTGCCAATGGTGCGATGGAAGGTCTCTTCGAAATCGATCTTCTTGTTGCCGTCACGATCGTACTTCGAATAACGCCAGACCACGGCGGAGTTCTTGTTCGGCACGGCCTTCTCGCCCTTCTCAGGTTCGATGGCCTGCAGACGACGATGCTCCAGTGGCTTGCCGTCCTTGTCTTGAGCCAGGGTGGAACTCACGTCGCCACGCTTGTTGGGATCGATGCACCAGAAGTGCGAGATGCCTTCGCCGTGTTCCGGGTCCTGGCCAACGGCGATGTAGACATAGCCGTCGTAGAAGATCGGAGTGCCAATGCCTTCGTTGCGAGTGCCACGACCGCCGAGGATCGCCTTGGCGTCCTTCGGATTGCAGTCCAGCTTCCACAGCAACTTGGACTTGCCGTTGCCGTCACCCTTGGGATCGAAGCTGTAGACCCAGCCATCGCCACCGGAATAGACCGCCTGGCCCTGATCGTTGGCGACAAAGTAAGTCGGCGACGACCACTGTCCGTGCACAATGTTGCGACCGGGTGAACTGTCGGTCCACAACAGCTCGCCGGTGTTCTTATCCAGAGCGATGAAGCTCGGCGCGTCCGGCGACGGAATGTTGATGTGTGATTCGTCGACGCCGTTCGACGTGTTGACCAGCAGGATGTCTCCCGCCAGCGTCACCGAGCAACTGCACATGTTGTGCTGAGACGTGTTCAGCTTCGCCATCATGTCATATGACCAGATGATGTCAGCTTCGTCTTTGTTCTCGTTCGGTTCGGTCTTAAACGAACCGTCGTTCTCGCCATCCAGGAAGCCCTGCGTGTCCAGGCAGGCGACTTCACCGCGGCTGGTCACGTACCACAGGCGTTCGCCATCCACCAGCGGTGAGCAGCAGATGCCCTGTAGCGGCCAGTCATGCACGCGGCCGCTGGGCAACTTGGGGCTCGAATGTTGCCACAGGAACTTGCCGTCCTTGTCATCGAAGCACAGCAGACAGCCGAGATCGACGCTGCTGGGGTAACGCTTGATGTAACCCTTGCCGTTGTTCGTTCCGACGTAGACCTTCCCATTGGCGACCACCGGGTTGCCATAGGTCTGAGACCCCAGGTCGGTTTTCCACTTGATGTTCTCGCCGCTTTCGATGTCCCACTTGATCGGGATGTTCTTGCCATCGGGAGTATTGTTGCGTCCCGCCCAGCCACCCCACATCGGCCAGTCCTTCGCACCCACCTTCAGTTGCGAAATCCCCTTCGCAGCGTCTTTCGTGGAATCATACTTTTCGGCAGCGTGGGAGATCACAAGTCCCGCAGTGGCAGTGACTGTGGCTGAGAGAGCAATAAGGCGTTTTAGTTTCATAACATTGTTCCTGACGTCACTAATTTACAGGCAGCGGCTCACCATGTCGCCGGTGCGTAATTAGACTGAATCACGGTGTCTTTGGTAACAAGAGTTGCGTTTCCTATCGCCGCGTGCCCCACGATCAAGCGATCGAAGGGATCACGAGTCCAGCGAATCTTCGATGCAGCACTCACCACGGTTGTAAAGGGATCGGCCGCAACCTGAAGTCCAATTCCTTCCACCAGATGTTGAATGAGATCCTGACTATTGACCGTCAATCGCCCGATTTCATACAGCAAATCAAGCTCCAGAAGAACGATCGGAGAGATCATCACCTCTGAAGACTCAATCAGCCTTCTTGCATTGGAACCGATCTTGGACGCGTCCAGATAGAGCCACACGACAACATGAGTATCAAGGAAGATCGACATGGATCAGGTGGCTCCAATCCAGATGCACCAAATCTTCAGGGTCTCCGACAACTGCATCAGGGTGAGGTTGAAGGCGACCTAACTTGCCAACGTGCCCCACGGGAATGATCTGCAGGCGTTGCCCATGACGTTCGATCTCGGCTGCCACGCCGGTGCGGAGCACCTCGTCAACGACCGACTCGAGTTCAGAAGGATTGGATGCATTCGAGATCACGCTGAACTCCTGAGCCAATCACTGCTTTCCGTTTGACAACCCACTGCCCTCAACTACGAGGGCAGAGAGACTCTCAGCGAAGCTAATTCGCCGTCACCTTGATGTTGTCGTAGAAGACTTCCGCGTCACCGGCGTTGCCGAACAGGCCGGGGCTGCCGATTTCGTTCGCGGGTTCATCTTCCCAAGTGATCGTCCAGTCGGCGGGCTCCTTCTCCTCGCGCGGCCAGACCTTGCCGTTCAGGACCGCCACCCGCTTGCCATCCTTTTCCTTGCTCGTGGCGGTCAGCTTCATGGTGTACCACGTGTTGGCCTTCCACGGGAACTTGATGGTCTTGAACTTAATCTCGTGTGAAATCCACGAGATGATCTTCAGTTCCTGAGCCTGTCCCATCAGGTCCAGACGGTACCGCTGAGCGATCACACCCACGTCACCGATTTTACCGTTGCGCTGAGCCACGTTCACGTCGGATTGAATGGTGTAATTCGACAGGTCGTGTCGGCCCATCGTGCCGAAGCTGCGCGTGCCCTTGGGAATCGTGGTGATCTTGGTAGCCACCAGATTACCGGCACCGGTCAGCTTGCGAGCCCCCTGCTTGACGGTCAGCTTGGGCCCCTTCTCGCCGAGGTCTTCCCAAGTCCATTCGGAGACGACTTGCTCTTCCTTCAGAGCCGTCAGCATCGGATCAATCGCGGCTTTGGCTTCGTCGACGGTCTTCACGCTTTCGAGCAGACGCACGAAACGCAGGAACTCGGTCCAGCGCTGATCGGGAGTCGTGTTGTCGAACGCCGTTATCGGCTTGCCGGAATTCACATAGGCCGACAGCAGGTAGATGTAGAGTCGAGCGGTGGTCTCGTTCTTCTCTTCCAGTTTCTTCAGCAGATCCCAATCCGTGACGATGTTGCGGTAACGCATCCCAACCCAACTGGCGGGGACCACACCGTCGCTGAAATCGAACGACCACGGCAGATCGGGAGTGACTCGAATACGAGTGACGCCAGTGAGCTCGCCCACCTTCGCAGTGACGATGGCTGTGCCGTGAATGTTCTCAGTCGGAGTTTCAAAACGACCCTGCGCATCGACCTTACCGATACCCGCCACCGAGAACTGCACGTCCTTCGGATCGACCGTCTTCAGGAACTGACCGCGGCTGTTGTAAAGCCGCACCACATGCCGTTGAGCCTGTCCCTTCGGACCGCTGCGCAGCAACGATTCGCAGGGCACAACCTGCAGATGAGTGGCCTTGGAATCTTCTTCCACGGGCGCTTCGGCAGGCGGTTCCGGTCGCGGATCAGCGGACGGCTTCGCGTCCTTGTTGCCGATGCAATACATCATTTCGCTGGTCGACAGATAGATGCGGCCATGCGAAATAATTGGCGAGGCATCGATTTCACCAGTTAGACGCGTCGTATGGATCTTCTTGACGCCGGTTGCTTCATCGAGTTCGAAGATGTACCAGCGACCGTTGCCTTCGCAGCAATAGATCTTGCCGTCGGCGTACACCGGGCTGCCGCGTCCCTGAGTTCCCAGCTTCTGCTTCTTGCCGATGAACTTGCCGGTCTTCACGTCAGCTACGGCCAGATTGCCGGAGTCGTCAATCGCGTAGACTCGATCGCCGATAACGAGCGGGGAACTCTTGCCTGAGTAGTATTCCACGTCGCGCCAGGCTTCGCCGCCACCCGCCTTGATGACACCCTTCGATCCCAGCGGTAGAGCCAGTAAGGCACCCATCGCGCTGGTGTCGATGTTCTCTTCGCTGTGTCCCGCAATGACGTTGTCGCCCGCGATCACTGGCGAAATGTTGATGCCGCGATAGGAGATCGGATAGGACCAGATCGAAACGCCGGTGTTGGGCTGCATGGCGTGAATGCCGCCATCGCCGGAGCCGAACACCATGATCGGCGAACCCTTGTAGTTCGAGACCACGGGCGTCGAATACGTCGTGTCATAAGGCAGTGGCGTCGTGCCGTTGTTCCAAACCGGCTGACCGTTCCGCTTATCAAACGCGATGAAGCGATGCGTCGGTCGAGCGGCGTCGCCCCAACCCACGATCACCGCGGAGATCAGCACCAGATCGCCACGCAGCACAGGGAAGTTCGTACGACCGCCGTAGGTCGACAGCAGCCCGTACTCTTCGGTCATCGAGTGCTGCCAGATCGTCTTGCCGGTCTCACCGTCCACGCACAGGAACAGTCCGCAGACGCCTAGAGCGTAGATACGATTCGTCTCGGGATCGCCCACGACGCTCGACCACGCCACACGCGTATCCGGCACGTCGGTCAGGAAGACGTTGAACTTGTTTTCCCACAGGACCTTTCCGGTCGCCGCATCGGCGCAGATGATCTTTTCGCCTTCCTGTTCGGACGCCGGATTCCAGCGGGCCAGCATATAGAGCTTGCCGTTCATGCAGATCGGCGTAGAGCGCGTCGCCAGGTCCTTGCTGGACCAGATGAGGTTCTCGCCATCTGGCGACCATGTCGAAACCAGGCCCTTTTCGCGCGAGATGCCGTTCGTTTCCGGACCGCGCCAGTGCGGCCAGTCCATCGGCTTCGCTTTCCAGGCATCATTGGCAAACGCCTGCCCGCCGAGGCAGACGGCCAGCATCAATGCAAAGACGTATGAGATCCGTTTCATGAGTCAACTCGCAGAGGGACAAAGCGGTGAGACACCGAGGTGGGACATCGACACAACTGGCAGTGACAAACCTTAGTTCTGACATTCCAACCCAGCAAGCAGGCCCACCCTGACAACCTGCCAACCGCCAGTCCGAGAACAAGCGTCCCGGCCAACGGCCCCTCTCCGCCCCCCAGAGCGCCCAGTCATCTGGCCGTGCACCGAGGAAGTGGCCCGCTCGCAAGATTGAGGAACCTGACGCCCGGAAGCACTCAGCACGTCGACTCCGATTCAGCCTTGTCCCGCCGCGGCCGGAGCCTTCAGCAGCCTGCCCATGCTGATGCGTTCTTCCACGCGATAGCCCAGCGTCTGATAGAACGCCGCGACCGCTGAGTTCCCCTGCACGATCTGCAGATTGACCTTCAGGCAACCCCGAGCAGCCAGCGCGCGTTCGGCATGCTGCACGAGCGCCGAACCGAGTCCCTCATGCCGCCGCTCCGGCGTCACGGCCAGCGAGTACAACCACCCGCGATGCCCGTCATACCCCGCCATGATCGTCCCGACGACCGCCCCATCCGCGAGCGCCACAAAGAACAGCCCATCATCCACCGCGACCTTCTGATCAATCGCCAATGCTGGAGCGTTATGCGGCGCGTCATACCCGAACACCGCTTCCCACAGAGCAATTACCCGCGGACGGTGAGACGAGTCGACGTAAAGTTCCGTCTTAAAGTTGTATTCGGTCATGGGAACAACCAAGAATTATCAGACCGGCGGCACCCAGCAGAAGAAGTGATGCAGACGCTCAATTGTCTGCAGAACTAGATTCGTATCGTCACAAAATCTAGCTGCCTTTAGAGACGTCGGTTGGCTTGGCGTACTGGCGTAGCGTTGCGCGGAAAGAAAGGAAGCCGGCAATCAATGCCAATGGCACGGCGATCACCCAACCAGCGATGACGCCAGCGGGGTTCTCGAACAATCCCGGTGCGACAAGAATTGGCAGCAGCAAGACGGCAATAAGAGCCCCGAACGTGACAATCGCTGACCCGATGGTGGCTACGACCCACTTCATTTCCGTATCTCCATTGTCACCTGATGCTAATCGACCGGGAACAATAGTTGACATGATTCTGGCCGAGAAGCCATCAAGCTACCGATTCGGGGGGAGAACGCCCGCGTGGAATTTTCCACGCCACTATCTGCTACGAGTGAATCGAATTACGAAAAAGCAGGTGGCCAGTACGACAACCACATTCGCGCCAACGTAAGCGGCATCAGTCCACAATATCTCATGTTCGGGCTCAATAAAAATAAACACCGCGCTAATCGCCGCCAGAGTGGAAGCCAGAAAGCAGCCATGCTTCCAGTATGCCGACGAAATACTTCGCACGAGATATACCGTGCTGACTGCGGCAGGAATCAGGCCAATTAACCACCCGCCGCCATGCGAAACCGCATCCAATACGCTTTGCTGAGCCGCATCGCGACCTGACGCAACGACAACTATTACCAGTATGCACCACGAAACGCCAAGAAATACTAACAACGCGAGATAGACCAGCACGGCAATGAAAAAACGCCGCCATTCAACTAAGGTCTTTAACTTCTTCACGCATGGCTTTCTGGTGTGCGAAGACTACTTCGCGCGATAAGCTATAGCTTTTCTCTAAGTTATGCGATGTGGAGTTGCCCAGACGACGCAGACACGGGCATGTGGAGAGTTGTCGTTCGTGGCTGCGGGACGAGTTCCTGAGTCGCGAAGAGTTCAAGAATGTGACTGAGGCCTGGCGACTGACTTCGGCATGGCAAGAGGATTACAACCATCACCGGCCGCACGGCTCGCTGGGTTACCTGACCCCGTCTGAGTTCGCGGCCCGCAGTGCTGCTTCCGCTCCGGGAAAGGCTCTGGCTTCGCCTCTCCCTCCGCTCCAGCAGCCATGCGGTTCTACCCAACCCGAACTCTCATAACCTTGGTACAGAAAATGGGGGCAGGTCACAACTCTTCGTCGGCGACGGCATGCCATACTTGAAGCCATCAAACGCCGCGCCCGGACATCACTGCCGTGAATGCCAAGGCAGCGATTTGCAGGTCGGGCAAGTAGTCGTCGCTCAGAATCCGATTGCCGACCCGCTTCGCTTATTGACGATCTTCAATGGACGCTTGCCAGACTCTTTTTACGCCAGCAGGGCGTTGATGACATGAGCTTCTTCGACGCCGGTCAGTTTGGCGTCGAGACCCTGGGTGCGATACGTGAAGCGTTCATGGTCGAAGCCCATCAGATGCAGGATGGTGGCGTGCCAGTCGTGCAGGTGGACGGGGTCTTTGACGATGTTGTACGAAAAATCGTCGGTCTCGCCGTGGATGATACCGCCTTTGATACCGCCTCCGGCCATCCAGATGGTGTAGCAACGCGGATGGTGGTCTCGGCCGTAGTTGGTCTTCGAGAGACCACCTTGTGAGTAGATCGTGCGACCGAATTCTCCGCCCCAGATGACCAGGGTTTTATCGAGCAGCCCACGTTGCTTAAGGTCTTGAATCAAGCCGTAGCTGGACTGGTCCACGTCGCGGCATTGATCCGGCAGACGTCCGGCGACATTCGCGTGAGTATCCCAATTGTTGTGATAGACCTGCACGAAGCGGACTCCGCGTTCGACCATGCGGCGAGCCAGCAGCACGGTGTTGGCAAACGTGCCGGGCTTCTTGGCGGCTTCGCCGTAGAGGTTGAACGTGCTCTCCGGTTCTTTCGCCAGATCGGTCAGTTCCGGCACGCTGGACTGCATGCGGAAGGCCAGTTCGTATTGCTGAATGCGCGTGCGAGTTTCCGGGTCACCGATTTCTTGAGCGGTCAGTTCGTTGAGCTGGTTCAAACCATCGAGCGTCTTGCGGCGAATGTCGCTGGGGACTCCAGGCGGGTTGTTGATATACAGAATCGGATCACCAGCGTTACGGAAACTGGTCGCGGCGTATTCGCCGGGCAGATAGCCCGATTGCCATAGCCGCGCCGAAATGGCCTGCACCTGTTCGGTGTTGGTCGGCTTGGCGACCATCACCACGAACATTGGCAGGTTGTCGTTCAGTGAACCGAGTCCATAACTCATCCACGACCCGAGGCACGGTCGGCCGGTGATCTGATTGCCCGTTTGAATATACGTGATGGCAGGTTCGTGATTGATGGCTTCGGTGTTCATGGACCGGATGAAAGCGAGGTCATCGGCCATCTTCGCGGTCCACGGCAACAACTCCGTGACCCACATGCCGGACTGGCCGTGCTGCTTGAACTGGAACTTGGACGGTGCGATAGGAAAGCGAGCCTGACCTGACGTCATTGTCGTCAGACGCTGGCCTTTGCGGACGGAGTCCGGCAGGTCCTTGTCGTACCAGTCCTGCATAACCGGCTTGTAGTCGTAGAGGTCCATCTGAGGGGGACCGCCGACACAATGCAGGTAGATGACGTGCTCGGCCTTGGTGGCATGATGAGCCAGCGTCTTACGAATGTTCGCCGCCGCAGCGTCCGCTCCGAACGCCGAACTGCCGGCGATGCCGCCCTCGTTCGCCGCCAGAGCCGCGAGTGCTCCCCATCCCAGCGCGTGCGAACCCTGCTTGAAGAAGTACCGCCGGGTCATCTGCTGGCCGTATTGCTGGAAGAGGTTCATGGTCGAGGCTCCTATGACATGCGACGGGTGGGTTTGAGGTCGCTCTCACTTCACGTGGGACCGTTCAGGATAGCACGCCTAGCCGGTCGGCGTCTTCTGAATTGGGCACGACACGATGCTGGGGCGCGGTTCGTTCTTCAGTCGATGAAGACGAACTCGTTGGTCATTAATAGCGCGTGAGCCAGCAACTGCCAACGGTCGGTGATTACTCCGCCCCGGAAGTCCTTCTCGGAGTTCCAGAGCTGAGCCGTGTTGCCACCGCTTGAGACGTCGGTGATCTGACGAATCTCGAAGGGCGATTCGTGCTCGTCGTGAGTGATCTCACCAGCAAAATCGACGATGAAGTCCAGCGTGTCTCCCGTTTGAATTTCAGTAATCAGCGTATCGAAATCGGCTTCTGATGCATGAGCTTTCCATTCACCGATCTGCCCCGCGCGGCTGCTGATCATGCGAGCGTGCACGCCATTGCCCGCCTTCTGTTTGTGGATCAGTTTGCCAGTGATTTGCACTTTACCCGTGATGGGCGAGATCCAGCGACGGATGACCGCGCGATCGGGATGCTCAGCCGGATGGCCGCCGCGTTGATCGATGAAGACCCAGCCCTTCTGAGGATCTGGCAAGGCGGGACCGACTTGCCAGCGCATGCCGGTCCAATGCGTCAGTTCGGTGAAGTCGGCCGTGCGTTGAGTTGCCGCGTCGATTCGACCGTATCCGTAGCGCCAAGGTGTCGGCGTCGGCGCATCAAGACCACGTGCCAGCACGAACTCCAGCGCCAACGTTTCCTCCTCAGCCGTCGGCTGCCGACTGAATAATACCGCATAGAGCTGCTGAACCCGTCGCTTCGGATCGGTGAGAGCCTGCAATTCGGGACGATGAGCAACTCGCCGCGCGCACTCGGCAACGAAGTTGTGATTCATGAAGAACAGGGCCTGCGGCGCGACAGTCGTCGCCGAACGCTGACCGCTGCTGGCCGCCGGATCGGGGAAGTCGAACGTACGCATCTGAGTCGGCAGATCCAATCGTTCGATGAAGCCGTACAAGGTGCGTCGCGGATTAACGCCGTTAATAGCATCGATCGGAGGACCACCCAGCACGGGATTCAGCGAGCCGCTGACCGCCAGTAGAGCATCGCGCGTGGCTTCGTAATCGAGGCGTCGGCGCGGATACTGCCACAACAGTTTATTCTCCGGATCAACGGCTGCGCCGGTGCCTTCAGCTCGTTGCTGATACGTTGCCGAGCTCATGATCTGGCGGTGCAGAGCTTTGATCGACCAGCCCTGCCGCATGAAGTTGGTCGCGAGATGATCCAGCAGCTCAGGATGGGTCGGTGCCTCACCACGTACTCCGAAGTCGCTCGGCGTGCGTACCAGTCCCTCGCCGAAGTGCTGCTGCCAGATGCGGTTCACGATGACTCGCGCAGTCAGCGGATTGTCAGGACTGGCGATCGCCTGCGCGAGTTCCAGTCGACCACTACCGCGCGCGAAGGACTTCGCTTCGCGGTTGAGCACGCTTAAGAAACGTCGTTCAACCGGCTTGCCGCGCCGGTTGGGGTTGCCTCGCAAAAAGACCACCGGGTCATACAACGTTTCGGAATCGTGCAGCACCATCGCTCTTGGCGGGGCGGCGGGCCCAGTCCTCATCCATTGTTCAACGGCATCCAGCAGCTTCTTGTATTCGCCTTGAGCCGCTCGATCGGGCAGCAAATCAAGAAATCCCCAGCCCAGCGATCGCGGGATCACGGCCGGCGACCGAGGCCCATACAACACCTGACGCAAAGCTTCCGAGAGGTCGTCGGGGAAACGCTCCGGAGCTGGCTGATTCGCTTTGGCCGCCGCTTCCAGCATCTGCTGCCAGCGCGTGTGGGTGCCGGTCAGAACGGTTCCATAACGCGCGGCGACTTCCTGCATCGACTTCGGCTGCAGGTCCTTGAATGCCTCGCGTATCGCCGTATGCACGGGCTCAGCGAACTGCGTTTGGTCAGTGTGATGCAACACATTCGCGAGGGCCGCTGGAGCCTGCGCGGCGAACTGATCGTCGGCCAGTTCCGAGAGTCGGTGCCACACCGTCCAAATGGCATCCTGGTTCTGCTTTGCCTCCTTCAACGCGACTTCCCAACGCACGATGACAGCCGGATTCAAGCCGCCGGGATTGGTGATCAGCATGAAGTTCTCAGTGCTGGGCTGATTGCGCTTGGCATGCACGGCCATGAGATACTCGGTGACAGACTCACGCGATTGCTTCGTGATCTCCGCACGTTTGCGATTAATGAACTCGTCGAGCTTCTGCTCGCGAGCCGTCATCTCCGCTTGAAATTTCCGCGACTCTTCAGAGTCCACCGGTTTGATGAACGTCGGCGGAACCAGCGGCTCGTTCGAGCTGCGGAAGACTCCATACAGAGCGTAATAATCGTCTTGCGAGAGCGGGTCGTACTTGTGATCGTGACACCGCGCGCACGCCAGCGTCATACCCAGCAATCCGCGCGCGACGACATCAATGCGATCGTCGATCTGGTCATGCACGTTGCCCATGAAGTGACTGCCGAGCGTCAGATAGCCCATCGCGGCCAGTGCGCGCGGATCGTCGCCGAGATCCAACTGGTCCGCCGCGAGTTGCTCCAGAATGAACCGATTGAACGGCAGGTCTTCGTTGAAGGCCCGCACGACATAGTCGCGATACGCATAAGCCCACGTGTAGTTTTTGTCTTCGAAGAACACGTAACCCTTGGTGTCCGCGTAACGCGAGATGTCCAGCCAGTAGCGAGCCCAACGCTCGCCGTAATGCGGAGACTCCAGCAGCTTGTCGATCAGATTCTTGTAGGCCTCAGGCGATTGATCGGCTTCGAACGCGGCGACTTCTTCCGGAGTGGGCGGCAAGCCCAGCAAGTCAAACTTCGCACGACGAATGAGCGTGCGACGATCCGCCATCCGAGCGGGGGTAAGCTTCGCCGCTTCCAGTTTGGCGAGCACGAAAGCGTCGATCGATTGCTTCGACCAGCCGGTCAACTTCGTCGCGGGAGGCTGCGGATCCTTCACCGGCTGAAACGACCAGTGTGTCTTCGCCAGTTCGGCTGCTGAAGCCTGCGGTCGCGACTCGGTAGCTGGCCACGCAGCACCGTGCGTGACCCAGTCCTGCAGGATCTGAATCTGTTCGCGCGACAGTTCGGACTCCGGCGGCATCTGCAGATCGCCAGTGCGACGCACGGCCTTGATCAGCAGACTGGCTTCGGCCTTTCCAACAGTCACCGCTGCGCCCGAGTCGCCTCCCTTCAACAGAGCCGCACGCGAATCGAGGCGCAGCCCGCCTTCCTGCTTCTTCGGACCGTGACAGGCGAGGCAGTGTTCAGCCAGCAGCGGCCGCACGTGTTTCTCAAAATGCTCCAGAGCCGGAGCCGAGAACGCCGGTTCGTCAGCCGCCAGGCAAGTCAGGCTGAACCAATAGAGGCAAACGACAAACGCACACAATCGCCGCATAAGTCTCTCCTGTTGCGGCCAAGCCGCCCGGCGATCTTAGCCCCGGAGCGACGCCGTTGACGACCCATCAACGTTGAGTGATTGGTCTAAGCGGGGTAAACCGGGGTCATGGCAAATCGGGAGCGATGATGAGTTGGTGGCGCTCGAGGTTCCACCAGCGCGTCCACGCGTTTTCGTCGAAGCCGTAGTTCTGGCTGGTCATCTTCTGCAGGGCGGCGAGAACTTCATCGTTCTCAAGCGCCAGGCTGATTGGCACCACCTTTGTGACGACATTCTCTGCGGGCAGATTGATGATCACTCCGTACGGGAACTGTCCCGCCGCGATGCCAGCGATGAGATCCGGTGGCAAGTTGTAGGGAGTGCCGAACGAGCCGTTGGTGCGCATGCTAACGGTTGGTACCGCCACGCGCACTTTGAAACTGTGCCTCGTCACCAGCGATTGAATCAGCGGGTTTACCGCGCGAATGTCACCCACTCGCGCGAGCGCGACGGCGGCCCGGCGGACCACCGTGTTGTTCTTGTCGCGCAGCGCCTTGATGAACACTCCCTGAGCAACTTCCTGATGCTCCTGTCGAATGGCGGCGAGTGCGCGCCGACGGATCTCGGTGACGTCTTCACGCACCGCATAAGTCGCCAACGGAAAGGCGGACCGGCTACTGCTGATCTGAGCGACGATCTCCACGAAGAGATTGCGAACTTCGGCGTTGTCATGCCTGCTGAGCACCTGAATCAGGCCCGGAAGGGCCTCTTCCTGACGAATGCCCTTCAGGTTGTTGAGTCCTACCTGCGCCTGTTCCTGCTGCACTCCAGTGGCCCACTTGAGCCACAAGCCGATCTTCGCAGCCCATTCCTTTTCGGCCTTCGATTGCGCGTGCTGAGCCTGCAACTTTTCCAACTGTGAGATCGGCACGTACTTGCCATTGAACTTCACCAGTCCTTCTTCGCGTTTGCGTTCTTCAACCTCTTCCTTCGTGAGCCATTCGCCCTCCTGGAGCGTGTGACCAAGGCCATAGTGGGCCGGCTTGTGTTCCGGATCGAAGTCCAGCACGCGTTCGAGATGCACCTTCCGCTGTTCGAGCAGCACGTTCTCTCGACACCACTCGGCGAGCGCCCAGTGATCCTCCAGCGTGTCCTCAATTGTCTGCGCCTTCACTTCATACTGCTCGAAGCGAATCGGTCTCTTCGTCACCTTGTCGATGTCAGTTTCGGCGATCGAGATCTTCGTGCCACTGACCAACTGCACTTCGATTGCGCCGTCAGCATTACCCTTATCTGGCTGAATCGTGCCACGAATGACACCGCCCTGCTTGAGCTGCACGACATCCGCAAACGCACTCGGCACCGTTGCCACTAGTGACGCGGCAACCAGCAGCGTGCTCCTCAGCACGACCCGCAAGTAGTGACTGGTGGCCGATCGCGGGTGACGGAATGAGTGCATGGTCAGAACTCCAACCGCATCCGCTGAGTCAGCAAGAGAAGCTGTCAACACCGTCGCGGTCTTCACGTCACTTTGTACCGCCCCGGCGAAGGAATGTTGAGAGCCCATCGCTTGGCGTGCGGAAATTTGCGATCTCACGCAGCAATCAAAGTAGCAGGCACATTCCATGTGCCGTCCGCTAAGGGGCACGGCACAGGGAATGTGCCTACTACTTCATCCCTAGCCGGCGTTGCTCGGCAATGAAATCTCGTCGTCCGTAATGATCCGTTCTTCGGATGGCGGCGTGCTTTTGGGGCATCCACCGCAGGCTGAACTGCCATCGCCGCGCAGGGATGCTCGGACTCGGCGAATGACGAGCCAACTCGCAAACGCGATGCAGATCCAGGTGATAGCCAACTGCCAGTCCATCGTTTACTCACGCCCAGTGTGGGTCACTTGTCTTTCCGAGTATCAATCTTCGCCAGTTCGAGGCACAGTTTTTCTAACTCGACGAAGTAAGCATCTACGTCAGCGAACTCGGCTTTGCGGGCGCGTAACGCGATAATCGCCTGCAGGGTTTCATCCCGTTTCTGCCGGACTTCAATAGGCAACTTCAGATCATCCGGGCTCAATACCAGATGCATTTGATGAGCGAGCGTACCATCTGCGAGGCGACCGGCGTCGGGCTTCTTGACGAGCCGCAGACCGCGGAACCAGTCGGCTCGGATTCCTTCCCCGTCGCCGTTGTCGTCGAGCACAGCGTGCTCGGTCTCAAGTCGGCCATCGGACGAATAGAACTGCTCCGTCTGACGACTGGCGATCAAGAACGCTTCGAACAGCGACGTCTGCCCATCCTTGTCGAGATCGTGCTCGGGGTTGCCGATCGCGGCCGAGATGTAGTCACCGAAGCGGGCGAAGTTCTGTTCGGCACCGCTCTTGGCTGCCGTAACGACGACTCGATTCTCTCCCGACAGTCCGGCGAGAAACGGTCCGCTGGACGACGCGCAATTGATGATGCAGGTGCGTCCGCTGCGCGCGGCAAGCCACTGCTTCAAATCATCCGTAGCGATGTCCGGGCCACGCAGGTTGAAGCGTGCAGTCTTGCCGTCGAAGGTTCCGTGACCGATCAGGACCACCCACAACTCAGCTACTTTCGTATCAGTCGCGGTACTGAGCGCGTCTTTGAGTTGGTCACGGTCAGCGGTATTCGGTTCACCGTCTTCCTTTCCGCGAGGTCCGACTCGAAGAGCCTTGACGTCTGATTTCTTGGCTGCATCCAGCCAACGATCCGTCCAGGTGTCGAACTGTTGTCCGTATTCCGCCGAGCCGCTTGCTCCGCGCACGACGATCAACTGGCGCACCGGCGCTGTGTCTTCAGCCAGCAGCGATGGCGACGCAGTAGCCGCCGCCAGAGCTATCCATGTTCCAAGAACTCGCATCAGTCGCCTCTGAATGAAAGACGCCATCGGGTTGTCGAGCGATTGTTTCACCCCGACGGTTAACCTGTCAGCTCAATCTCAGCGGATCGACGAAAGAAAACCAGAGAGAAAGGGCGCGGCGAGCGGCACTCAGGCATGTTGCTCGATATCGTTCGGCACTCGCGGCAACTGGCGGCGAGTAATACAGATCGATCACTGAAGAGTCACAGCACGCGATGGAAGCACCGGAGAATCAGCCCGAATCGGAATTCTATCGGATCGTCGCAGCCTGCGAGCCGGGCTGGGAAAGCGCGGTCAGCGGCGAGATCGAACGGCGATTTCCGAATGCTCAATCGCAATCGATGCCAGAGGGTTGGGTTGCGACTCAGATCCCTCGAAGCGACGTCGCTGGCGATGCGGCACCGCGCGTGATTGCGTTCGCTCGGCAAGTGCTGCCGAATGCGATCGAGATCGTTGCGCCTTCGGTTTCGAAGCTCGCTGCGATGATCGTCGATGAATTGGGGCCAAAGCTGGACACGTTGCCCGGTCCGTGGCGTTGGCACGTCTTCAACAACGCCGTCTCACAACCGGAGATCATGACTGCGAATCCGGGTCGCGGAGTTGAAACTCAGAAGAAGAAATCCAAACGTGCAATCAGCAGTGAGCCCATCGGGGCCCGACGTTGCGGGTTCGTTCAGCAGGCAGTGATGGAGCAACTGGAGAAGCGCTATCGTCGGCTCGGGCGGCGCGGACACAGCGAGTCACGAGCGACCTTTGCCGACGATGAAAGCTTCGTGCAGTTTGCACTCGTGGATGTGGATCGCGGCTTCTTGTCGGTGCTCACGCCCGAGCAACGTCAGGCATGGCAGCACTCGATTTCAGGCTGGTGCGGCGGTGATCTGGAAGTTCCGCAAGACAAGGCAGCTCCGTCGCGCGCCAGTCAGAAACTTTATGAAGCGGAATTGCGTTGGGGCCGTCCGGTGCAGCGGGGTGAAGTCTGTGTGGACCTCGGCAGCAGTCCGGGTGGTTGGGCTTGGGTTGCCTTGCGGCGCGGGGCATCGGTGACAGCCGTGGATCGCAGCCCGTTGCGCGAAGACCTGATGGAGCATCGGCGACTGACGTTCGTGCGCGGGGATGCGTTCAAGTTCGAACCGGCACAGCCGGTTGACTGGCTGTTCTCAGACGTGATTGCCTACCCGGCACGCATCCTCGAACTGCTCACTCAGTGGGTGACTCAACGCTGGTGCCGCCGCTTCTGTGTGACCATCAAGTTCCAAGGTCGCGAAGATGATGCCATCCTGATGGACTACGCTCAGATGCTGTCAGCTCACACGACTTCGTTCGCTCTGCGCCGTCTGAAGGTCAACAAGAACGAAGTCACGGCTTACGGCGAAGTGGCCGGGTTTGAAACCTGACCATCGGTCGTAGGCATCAATCTTAAGGTTGTCGCGGCGGCGGGCCATCACCCGGCGGCCCATCATCGGGTCTGCGACGTGGATTGGGGCCACCGGGAAAGGGACCAAATTCACCGCGTGGCGGAGGTGGTCCGTCTTCGGGGCGTCCCATGTTGCGTCGCATGCGTTCGGACTTCTCGATGAAGTTCATGAAGCGTCCGCCATAGGTGGGCGACTTATCCTTGAGCAACAAGGCCAGCAGCCGACGCTCCTGCACGTCGAGCGGGTCATCTTCAAATGTCTGCCGAGCTGCGGGCGCCAACATTTTCAAGAGGCGTTGCCGGTCGGCGGGGCTCGGGGTGCCGACGACTTCTTTTACTTCCTCGATCATGGCCGCGCCGAGCATCCGGAACATGAGATTCGACGCGCCGGGTCCATTCTCCTTGAGGCGTTCGCGAACCCCCGGTATCGGAATGAGCTGAGCGATCTCGCTGACTTCGCCCGGTTCCAGCAGTGGCGGCGGACGCATGTCGTCACCGGGCCGGCGGCCTTTGCCAAGTTCCTCAAACACGCGCAGATGGAAATCCAGCAGCCTCTCGGAAGAGGCGGTTTCGGGTGGCGGCGGGATGTCACGCGATCGGCCAATTGCCGACATGATGTTGTGATAGTCGCGCTGATTCAAACGTGGCAGAGGCGGTAAGGGCGGACGATGCGGCTCGCGATTGTAGGGCGGTTCCTCGGCGCGAGGTGTCTCGCGGTCCTGCTGACGCTGCTCCTGCTCTCCGTAAACTGCTGCGACTCGCTTCGCGCGTTCAGCGGGATCAGCGATGGCCAGAATCTCAGACTTCTCCTTGCCAGGAATTGAATCGAGCCACTCACGATAGGCGCGCAGGGTTGCGTCCAGTTGCGAGTCGGTAGCGATCACCTCGTGCACCTCGCGAATGGATTCGCGTTCCTGCGGCGAGATGTTGCGCCACCAGTCCACGTTGGTCTTAAGCTGCTGCCGCTGAGATGCGGACAGGGCTTCGATCTCTTGCCGGTGTTGTGCGAGATCCGTTGCTTCGGGCCGTCGCGCCTCAGCCGAGACGATCAGCAGCGCGATGAATGCGGCCACCATCAGCAGGCCGTGCTCACGCAGAAACGACTTCGCTCGAACTGGGAATGGTGCGCGAACTTCATTGTGGTTCGCGGGGGCGGGGCTGCTTGCCATCGAAAACCTTTTGCTTGTGAAGTTCTTTGAGGAAATCTGCATTCGTCGCGTCGCGGTATTCGTGCGCGCGTTTGAGCATGGGGTATTCACGGAGCAACTGCTCGGTGGAACCCGCTCCCGTGAGATAACCGTTCTTCAAGCCCGCGAGTGCGACGAGCACCAGCACCGCCAATGCCAGGCTACGTTGCCCCCACTTCGCGCTCTGCGAGAGAGTCGACAACTGGGCGTGCGATTGAATCTGCTCGCCTTGAGTGTCCGCTTCCGTTTCAACGGGGACGACACCCGTCCGCACCGCCGTCAGAGTTCGTTCAGTGAATTCCTGCGACGCCTTGCGAGACGGCAGCAAATCCAGCAGGTCCCACGCCCGCGACAGCTTATCGACGCGATGTCGCGTGTTCGCGTCATCCGCCAGTTGCTGTTCAACGGCAGTGGCGGTGACTTCGTCCAACTCACCATCCAGGTAAGCGACGAGGTTCTCCGTCTGCTTGTCGTCGTTGGGTGTGGTCATGGAATTATTAGTTGATCATTGCGAAACAGATGTCACCAGTATCAACCGGCGACGGCAGCACACAGTTTATTATAAGTAGGGTTCGAGTTGTTCCTTCAAATTCTCACGAGCGCGTGTCAGCAGTGACTTCACCGCCTGCACGCTGAGATCCATCGCCGCGGCGATGTCGATGTAACTCATCTCTTCAAACTTATTGAGGAGCAGGGCCATTCGCTGCCGCTCGTTCAACGACTCCATCGCCTGCCGCACCACCTGCCGCAGTTCGCTCTTGTCGAGTTGCCGCGAAGGCATGAGCCCCGACTTCTCTGCCGCGAAGTTGATTGCCGGATTGACGGGATTGGATTCCGTTCCATGCAAGGCCACTTCCTTGCGAGTCGCCGAACTTCGTTTCTTGTTGATCGCCAGGTTGTTCGCAATGTGAAACAGCCACGTCGAAAACTTGGCCGTCGGTTCGTAACGTTTGCGGGCGCGATACACCCGCAGGAAGACTTCTTGAGCAAGATCCTCGGCAGCCTGCGGCTCTCCGAGCAGGTGCGAGAAAATGCTGATGATGCGATCCTGGTACGCCTCGACCAGCTCTTCAAACGCGGAATCATCGCCATTCCGCACGCGCAGCATGCGCTGCACGTCGGGGTCGCGGTGATAGACAGAAAACTCAGCTTCCGTAGCGGTCACTGGGATTGGTCTTTGACGAGATGCGGAACCAGGTACGGCAATGAAACCCGGCTGCAGGCCCAAAGTTTCGGCCGGATCATAGTCAGACCGATCCGCAACCGGGAACGCAGCCGAACTGGCGAACATCGCCGTCCCGCAAATTCACAGTGAATCCGCTTAACGGCGTCGGTACGCCACGGCCTTGGTCACTTCCGCCGCGACGAATCCGAAACCAGCCGCTGCCAGTGAGATCAGGAAGTCGCTGGCGCCCAGCGGCGTCGTGTGAAAGATCTTGGCCAGCGCCGGGACGTAGATCACCGCGAGCTGCAATGCCGCACCAGTCGCAACTGCCAGAATCAGCCACGGGTTGCTCCACGGTGAGACGGACCAGGCCGCGTGATGTCGTACTCGTACCGATAGCACAAACAGCAATTGAGCGAACGACAGCGCCGCGAACACCATCGTCCGCGCTCGCTTGAGGTTGTCTGCTTCGGAATGATTGGCCCACAAGAACACGGCCAGGCAGGCCAGTGACATCAGACTCGCGAAAATCGTAATGCGCCAGCCCAGGCCATCGTCGAAGAGACCTGCGTCGCGACGTCGCGGCTTGCGCTTCATGACGCCGTCTTCAGCGGGCTCAAACCCCAGGGCAATGGCGGGCAATCCGTCCGTCACCAGATTGATCCACAGAATGTGAATGGGCATCAATGGCAACGGCATGCCGAGCACCAGCGCCATAAACAACACCAGCACTTCGGCCATGTTGCCCGTCAGCAAATAGGCTGCGAACTTGCGAATGTTGTCGAAGACGACGCGGCCTTCTTCGACGGCTGCGACGATCGTTGTGAAGTTGTCGTCAGCCAGGATCATGGCCGCCGATTCGCGAGCCACGTCGGTGCCGGTCACGCCCATCGCCACACCGATGTCCGCCTGCTTCAGCGCCGGAGCGTCGTTCACTCCATCGCCGGTCATCGCGACGACAGCATCATGAGCCTGCAGTGCTTTCACGATCCGCAGCTTGTGCTCAGGGGCAACACGCGCGTAGACCGACACACTGGGCACACCAGCGAACAACTCCTCATCCGATAGGCTATCCAGTTCGGAACCCGTCAACACTTCGTCGCCCGGCTGCCGGAGCTGCAGTTCCTCAGCGATGGCGCGCGCGGTGCCCGGATGATCGCCCGTGATCATCACCACGCGAATACCTGCGCTGCGACAATTTTGAATCGCCTCGGACGCCTCGGGACGCACGGGATCAACGATTCCGATTAGACCCAGCAGCTTCAGGTTGGACTCGGTTGCTTCCTCGTCCGGCAAATCCTCGCCCGACCAGGGCTTGGTCGCCACAGCCAGCATGCGCCGTCCACGCGAAGCGAACTTGGAGGCGTCTTCCGTCAGAGCCAGTACGCGCTCGTCAGGTGAGCAGAGGGCAAGCACTTGCTCGGCGGCACCCTTCACGATCAGCGAACGCGAACCATCCGATCGTGCATGCAGCGTCGCCATGCGTTTGCGAGCCGAACTGAAGGGCAATTCGTCCAGCCGAGTCTCCGTAGTCTTCAGCTCGCGAACATTGATTCCGGCTTCCTGAGCCGCGTTGATGATCGCCTTCTCCGTCGCCGAGCCACTGACGGTTCCGTCCGCATTCACTTCAGAGTTGTTGCACAGCGCGGCAGCTTCCAGCAGTTCGCGTTTCGCCCGTTCTTCGTTCTCGACAGCGGGCAGCACATCCATCACAGCCATACGATTTTGGGTCAGCGTGCCAGTCTTATCGCTGCAGATCACATTCACCGACCCGAGCGTCTCCACCGCCGGTAGCCGACGAATGATCGCGCGCCGCGCGGACATGCGTTGAGATCCCAACGACAAGGCGACGGTGATCACCGCCGGCAATCCTTCCGGGATGGCGGCAACCGCCAGACTGACCGACGTCAGCAGCAAAGTGCTGAAGAGTGCCCCGTTCCACTGACTGCGGTCTTCGCGAAGCAAACCGATCGCGAACAACAGGCCCGCCACCAGGAGCACCACAACCGCAAGCTGGCGGCTCAGTATCGACAACCGAGCTTGCAGTGGCGTCTGACGGGATTCCGGGTTCTGTAGCAGCGCGGCCACCTTACCCAGTTCCGTCTGCATGCCGGTCGCAGTCACAATCGCGCGGCCATGCCCGAGCATCGCTGCCGTGCCGCTGTGCACCATGCAGAGGCGATCCGGCAACGCAGTCTCCACTGCAGCCCGTTCGAGCATCTTTTCAACCGGCAACGATTCTCCGGTGAGAGGCGATTCATCGACCTGCAAGTCGACGCACTCCAGCAGACGGCCATCGGCGGGAATCAGATTTCCAGCGACCAGTTCCATGACGTCGCCGGGCACCAGCTCCGCGACCGGCACTTCCACCAGATGACCTCCGCGCCAGACGTGAGCAGCGGGTTGACTCAGCTTCTTCAACGCGGCGACTGCTTGCTCGGCGCGCCACTCCTGAAAGAATCCGATCACCGCATTGGCCACAACAATGATCGCGATCAAGACCGCGTCTTCCCATTCGCCGATGAGGGCACTGATGACCGCCGCCGCCGCCAGCAAACCAATCATCAGATCCTTGAACTGATCGATGAACAGTTCCAGCGGCGACACCGCCGCTTCGGACTGCAGTTGATTCAGCCCATAATGAGCCTGTCGGTCGACCGCCTCTTGAGGCGTCAATCCGGAAGCACTTGAGCCGAGTCGGGCGAGCACTTCGGCTGGTTCCATCGACCAGGGCGCAGCGTTGCTCGGATCTACGTCGGTAGTTTTCGAGTCAGCAGTCACATCCAAGGTTCCCGTCCAAGACTGATTCGCTTTCCGAGCAGGAAACTAAATCGCTCATCACACTGGCAGATCTCGCTCTCGCCGCAAGTCTCTCACTAAGAATCCTTTAAGAGAATCGAAGTCAGAAGAAATGCTCGTCTTCGAGATTCCGTAGCTTACGAACGAAACGGCGAAACAGCCGACAAGGAACGAAGGAAAGCAACAAAAGTTCTCAGGAATGAAACCGATTCAAATCGCCGGCTCCATACCCGCTGAGTGACTGCTGATTGGGAACCGAGTCTGAAAAACGAAACAGCCCGCAGGATCAAATCCATGCGGGCTGTTTCGTGTGGTCGATTTGTGAGCAGGCAAGATTCGCGATTACGGCGAATTCTGCTGCTGTTCGAGCTGCTTCTCGAGATCGTTGACTTTGTCAGCGTTGGCAATCGCGAGACCCAGGCCCGCACCGCCCGCGGCAAGGCCAATTACGCCGAGCGCGCCCGAGGCATCCATACCGGTCTGAGCCCGTACGACGCGCGGTCCGCCGGTAACCAGCAAGGCTTGTTTCTTGGCAGAGTTTGGTGCTGTCTCAGCCGACCAGGCTCGCACCAGAGCGCCCTGATTGCCGGACGAAACCTGATAGACACCGCTCTTCTCGGTCTTCAGTTCAAACTTACCCTTGGTGTCGGTGGTTGCCGTGGCCAGTTCTTTCTTGCCTTGGCTGAGCACAACCTTCTTGGCTGGCAATGGCTTGCCTTGGGCATCCACAAGAATGCCCGACAGGGTGCCCTTTTCGGTGAGCACAATGTCAACCGCTGCTGCTGCCTTGGGAGCATCAGCCGCAGTCACGGGCTGAACGCCCAGTGAGGAACCGAACCAGGCAGCGAATGCTGCCACCAACATGGCAAGACGACTGAGCTTCATGGAAAGACTCCTTACAGGGCGCGACGAACGACTGGCTGTTCGCCACAGATGTGTTTTGTGGGAGGGGTGGGAGGGAGTGCTGTGCTGAAACGGAATGGACAGAACAGAGACGGCCCGAAGCGGACAGGAAGGGTGCGTGAGACGGTGCTGAATTGCGCGGAACAGCAACGCATCAAGCGGTGCCGGATTGAGAAGCCGGCG
>JAKFWA010000117.1 GCA_021732995.1 Planctomycetaceae bacterium
TCCCCGCACGCGGGGCGAGGGGAGAAACGTTGTCTTCTGCAGACGCGAATGCATATCTCGGACTCAGGTTCTAAGATGCACGTCGCTGTCGAATTCAAACGATCAACCTGATGAGAACGCCGCGATTCACACTCGCGCGTTGCACGTTCATAGAAAACACAGAGGAGCCCCCTTCATGAGTCATGGCCATCATCCCGGCGCCGAACAGTTGCCACCTCCGACCATCAACATGAGCAGCGGCTGGCATTGCCTGCATCTCTTCTACAGCGTCAACCAATCAGAACTGCGGCAGGTGCACGAGCATCATCGCGCGGAGGGCCGCGAACAGCTCGCGCAGATCCTGAGTTCCGATCGCGAAGGCGCACCGCAGCGCATTCAGACCTGGGTGGTGTCCGGCGGTAAGGCGGATCTCGGCCTGATGATCATGGACCCGGACCCGCTCAAGATCGACAGCGTCAAGCATGCGATCCGCACCAGCCGGTTGGGAACGGTCCTCAAGCCAGCCTGGTCCTTTGTGTCGATCAGCGAAGTGTCCGAGTACGTGCCCTCCGTTGAACAGTATGCCGAGCGACTGAAGCTCGACGGCACTGATCCGAACGATCCCGCTTTCGCAGCGAAGATCCGGGCTTACGAAGGCCGCCTGCCCGCGATGAACAAGCAACGCCTCTACCCGGACTTCCCCCCGTACCCGGTGGCGTGCTTCTACCCGATGAACAAGATCCGCCATCCGCACGCTAACTGGTATCAGGAGCCGTTCAGCAGCCGCTCAAAGATGATGTCCGAGCATGCCACCAGCGGTATCAAGTTCGCCGGTAAGGTGTCGCAGTTCATCACCGCGTCGACCGGCTTCGATGACTGGGAATGGGGAGTCACCCTGTGGGGCCGCGCTCCGGAACACATCAAGGACATCGTTTACACCATGCGCTTTGATGAGGCGTCCGCGCGGTACGCCGAGTTTGGTCCGTTCTACGTCGGCTATGTGCTGTCACCAACCGATGCGCTGGCTCAAGTGAAGCTGTAACGCTGCGACGAGGTAAAACCTCAATTGTTTATTGATAGCCACAATAATATTCGTGTGACAATCTCCCCTCGCCCCGGTATTCCGGGGAGAGGGGTCGGGGGGTGAGTGGCTAGGTCGGCTTTATCCCCCTCAACCGGCCTGGCGGCCACCTTCTCCCCCTTGCGAAGGGGGAGAAGGATTTCGGGCGACGCTCCGGCTTTCGTCCTCCTCCTTCTTATCCCGAACAATTCAACGCAGGCAACAATCAGGATTAGCGATGGCCACGACAACGGATCTGTATGGCGAGTTGATTGAGCGAATGAAGAAGACGGTACTGCTGGGTTCCTGCTCATCGGTATTGGGTTGGGACGAGCAAACCTATCTGCCACCGGGCGGTGGAGAGCATCGAGCGAATCAGCTCGCGCTGCTGGCCGGTATGACGCACGAACGCGCGACTCATCCACGTGTCGGTGAGTTGTTGAGTGAGCTTGAATCGCGTTCAGATCTCGGAGCTGATGGCAGCGACGAGCAGGTTGTCATCCGGGAAGCTCGGCGGTCGTACAACCGCGCGACCAAGCTGCCCCAGAAGTTGGTCGAAGAGTTGTCGCATACGACGACTCTGGCACAACAAGCCTGGGTCGGTGCTCGCAAAGCGAAGAGCTTCCCGCAGTTTGAACCGTGGCTGGCCAAGGTCCTGAAGCTCAAGCGCGAAGAAGCATCCGCGATCGGTTATGGCAACGGCGTGCCGTATGACGCTCTGCTGGATGACTACGAACCCGGCGCGACAGCAGAATCAATCGCGGCGGCCTTTCGTCCGTTGCGTGAGGAACTGGTGAAACTCGTCGCAGCGATCGTCGATTCCGATCGTCACCCGCAACACGAAATCCTGACGCGCCGTTATCCGATTGATGCGCAGCGCGAATTCGCAACTCAAGCGGCGAAAGCGATTGGCTTCAGCTTCGAAGATGGACGGCTCGACGTTGCCGCGCATCCGTTCTGCAGCGGCTTCGGTCCCGGCGACTGCCGGCTGACGACGCGTTACGACGAGCAGCACTTCCCCGGTGCTTTCTTCGGCGTGCTGCATGAAGCCGGACATGGCATCTACGAGCAAGGTCTGAATCGCGAGGCCTACGGCACGGGACTCGGCGAGACCACGTCGCTCGGCATTCACGAATCGCAATCGCGGATGTGGGAAAACCTGGTCGGTCGCAGCCGGCCGTTCTGGCAGCATTTCTTCCCGCAGGCGAAAGCAGCCTTCACGGAAGCACTCAGCAGCGTGACGGTCGATGACTTCTATGCCGCCATCAACGACGTGCGACCATCGTTCATTCGCGTCGAAGCCGACGAGTGCACTTACAACCTGCACATCATGCTGCGGTTTGAGATCGAGCAGGCCATGCTGGCCGGTGATCTGCAGACTCCCGATGTGCCCGGCGTGTGGAATGAGACTTTCGAAAAGTTCTTCGGCCTGACGCCGCCGCACGACTCGTTTGGTTGTCTGCAGGATATTCACTGGAGCGCCGGGCTGTTCGGCTACTTCCCGACCTACGCGCTGGGCAACATGTACGCCGCTCAGTTCTTCGAGACCGCTGACCAGACTTTGGGAGGTCTGTCAGCGCAGTTCGCCCGAGGTGAATTTGCTCCGCTGAAACAATGGCTCAACGAACATATTCATCAACAAGGCAAACGCTTCCGTGCTCAAGAACTGGTACAGCGTGTGACCGGCCGTCCTCTTTCGCACGAGCCGCTGCTGCGTCATCTGCACGCCCGATTTGATCCACTTTACGGGGTCAAATAGGTCAAAACTCGTAGCGGGATAAAAACCTCATCACGTGTTTTCGCCACGGAAATGCTTCGCGCGACTGCGTCGGGAATGGGTATGCTACGGACACTCTGAATCGTCCTATTCCCCACGCAGGAGTTGTGATCATGAGTCGCACCCCAACATCGCGGCGCGAGTTTCTGGCAGACGTTGGTCGCGGCATGCTGGCTGCCGGAGTGACGGCGTCGTTCGCCTCGGACCTGGGACTGGTCAGTGCTCGAGCCTTTGAAGACGTCCCGAAGTCGCGACTCAAGTTCGGCAACCGCGATCGGCTGGTTGACCAACTGCAAACGATCGAACCCGGCAAGCTGTTGCCGTGGATCGCTCAGGAACTGAAGAGCGGCACCGAAGTCAAAGAGTTCATTGCCGCAGCAGCTCTGGCCAACGCTCGAGTGTTCGGCGGTGAGGACTACATCGGTTTTCACACCTTCATGGCGCTGTCCCCGGCCTTGCACATGGCTGATGAAATGCCTTCGGGCCTGCGAGCCTTGCCGACGATGAAGGTGCTCTACCGGCACGCCTCGCGGCTCAAGGACAAAGGCAACCGCGAGGATACCCTGCGACCGGTGGAACTCAGCGAGACCAGCGAGCGATCACCAAACGCGGCGCAGATTCGCGAGGCGGTTCACGCTCGTCAAATCGCTCCGGCCGAACAACTCTTCGCGGCCGCAACTCGCCAGTCCGCTGAGGGCGCCTGGAACTCGCTGCTGGAAACCGTGCAGGAAGCGCCGGAAGTGCACCGTGTGGTCCTGGCTCATCGAGCCTGGGACATGCTGGAACTCGTCGGACAGGAACACGCCGAAACGCTGCTGCGGCAATCGCTGCGATACTGCGTGAAGAACGATCAATGGCGGGAACGGCTCAATAATCAGGTCACCAACACGCTCGCGAAGGTGATGGAGCAGCACAAGCTGGAAGGTCGTCCGCGCGGTGATCGCGTTGCGAACCCGATGTGGCTCGAACGCTTCAGCCAGACGCTGTTCACATCCACTCCCGAGCAAGCAGCCGACGCCGTGGGCGGTGCGCTGGCGGAAGGCTTTGATCCTGAAGTCATCGGCGAGGCCATCGCGATCACCGCCAATCAACTGGTGCTGCGCGACGGTGGACGTACTCAACGCGAAGTGCAGGCCAACAAGCCGCTGGGCAGCGTGCATGGCGATTCGATCGGCGTGCATGCCTGCGATTCCGCGAACGCATGGCGCCACATCGCTCGTGTCAGCAACTCACGCAACGCCTCGGCCAGTTTGATTCTAGCCGGGTACCAGGTCGCTCAAGATCGCATTCAACGCGGCGGCAACTTCATGGAATGGCAGCCTCGACCGTATGCCGAACAACTGGAGAAGGTCACGGCCACAACGCCAGACAAGTTATTGTCTGAACTCGACGGAGCGATCCGCGAGAAGAATCAGGATCTGGCGTGCGCGATCACTCAGAAGTACTGCAACCTCGGCTTCATGACACGCGACGTCTTCCAGCTCTGCCTGAAGTACGCACTCAGCGAAGACGGTGCTCTGCACGCTGAAAAGTATTACCGCACGACGAGCGACGAGTTCGCCCGCACCAGTTCCGCGTTCCGGGATCGCCAGGTGGTCGCGCTGGCCCGAGTCACCGCCAGCGCCTACGGCTACAAGGCTCCCGGCTATGAGGAAGCCACTCAGTTGCTGACTCGCAGCTAACCGGGCTCGATGAGAACGTCTGATAGAGGCACAGAGAGTGAAGTTTCGGCTGCGTTCACCGATCTTCGCGGCCTCTGTGCCTCTCTCGTTGTAAAGCGTGCTCGGAACGCGATCCGTTGGTGATCGCGTTCTCGTGTCGTAAAGGTCGCCTGAGTTTCCGGAACTCAGGTATGTGCATCCGCAATGAGTGCGACTCGCGCGGCTGCTCCTCACTTCCCTTTTGCAAAGGACGCTCCTGAACTAAACCACTTAACATTACAGCACGTGAACAGCGTCCCATCTAAATTCCGTCGGAAAGACTGATGCCCAGTGACAACCCACCCGCCGCGATGACGGATGACACTCGGGCCATCCTGCGGCTGCATCTGGTGAATGGCGTGGGGCCGGTGATTCAGGAACGGCTGCTGGCGGCTTATGGCTCGGCGGAACGAGTGCTCAATGCCTCGGTTGCGGAACTCAAGGAAGTGGAAGGCGTCGGGCCGAAGTTGGCGAGTGCCATTACAGCCGCGAAAAATTCCGAGGAAGCAGACAGCGAATGGGAACGCTGCGAAGCGGCTGGCTACCGCATACTCACCCGAGGCGCTGAGAGCTACCCGCAGAACCTGGCTGAGATTCCGGACGCTCCACCGCTGTTGTATTGCCGGGGCGAACTGCTGCCGCGCGATCAACTGGCGATCGCGGTTGTGGGTTCAAGACGCTGTTCGATTTATGGGACTCAGCAAGCCGAAAAGCTGTCGGCGGCGCTGGCTCGCGCGGGAGTGACGATCGTCAGTGGACTCGCGCGAGGCATCGACGCGGCGGCGCATCGCGGAGCGCTTTCGGTCGGCGGTCGCACGCTGGCGATCTCGGCGACCGGCGTTGCGAACATCTACCCGGAAGAGCACGCCGAGTTGGCTGAGCAGATCTCAAACAGCGGAGCGGTGCTGTCCGAGTTCCGGTTGGATCAGCATCCTTCGCCGGGACTGTTTCCGCAGCGCAATCGGATCATCAGCGGATTGTCGTTGGGCGTGCTGATTATCGAAGCGACGCGCAACAGCGGGTCTCTGCACACTGCGCGGCATGCGACTGAGCAAGGCCGCGAGGTCATGGCCGTGCCCGGTCGGATCGACAGTCTGGCGAGCGAGGGTTGTCATGATCTCATTCGCGACGGCGCGATTCTCATTCGTCATGCGGATGATGTGCTTGCGGCACTCGGCCCGCTGATGAAGCCGGTCAAGACCGCGCAGGATGAAGAGGTCCGCTCGCCGCGCGAACTCAGCCTGAATGATCAGGAGCGCGCCGTGCTCAACCTGATCGCGGACGACCCGCGGCATCTGGATGAGATTCTGCGTTCGACCGCTCTGGACGCGTCGCGAGTGCTGGCGACGATCACGGTGCTGGAGATGAAGCGACTCGTGCGACGCCTGCCCGGCGGATATTTCGTGCGTTCGCTTTTCTGACAAACGATCGCGGTCCGATACCATGACGACCATCGCCGAGTCACCGTCGGCCGCTGATCGTGTTTTCGTCTGAGGACTCTTTCTTGAAATCGTCCGCTCGCAAGAAGACCGCCACCATCAAACAGGCCGAGAAGGCATCATCTGCTGTCGGGACAACACCGTTCGCGCGCTGGCTGCGAGTGCGCGGGGCTCGCACGCACAACCTCAAGAACATCGATGTCGACATCCCGCGCGATCAGCTTGTGGTGATTACGGGAGTAAGCGGCAGCGGCAAGAGTTCGCTGGCCTTTGACACTCTCTTCGCGGAAGGGCAGCGGCGTTATCTGGAAAGTCTGTCGGCCCATACGCGGCAGTTCCTGCATCAGCTCGAACGGCCGGATGTGGATTCTATCACGGGTCTCGCGCCGACGATCTGTGTGGATCAGCGCGTCTCCGCCGCGCGAGTCCGCAGCACGCTCGCGACGACTACCGAGATCTATGACTACCTGCGTCTGCTCTACGCGCGAGCCGGGCAGGCACATTGTCCCGATTGTCATGAGCCAGTGTCGCAGCAGAGCGTCGACACCATCATCGACCGCATCATGCAGATGGAGGCCAGTCGTAAAGTGATGCTGCTGGCTCCGCAGGTGACGGGCCGGAAGGGCGCTCATCGCGAAGTGTTCGAAAAAATCTGCAAGGCTGGCTTCGTGCGAGCACGCGTCGACGGTGAGATCGTCGACGCCGCGGCTCCGCCGGACCTGCCGCGCAGCAAGACGCATACGATCGAAGCGATTGTCGATCGCATCATCGTCAAGCCCGGCATCGAGCCTCGACTGCGTGAATCCATCGAGCTGACATTGAAGCACGGCGACGGCGTGTGCCTCGTCAGCGAGCTTGAGGGCGAGACGTGGCAGGACCGGCTTTACAGCAGCAAGTGCGCGTGCCCCAAGTGCGGCGTCAGCTATCCGTCGCTCGAACCGCGTACGTTCAGCTTCAACAGTCCGTATGGTGCCTGCCCGACGTGTCGCGGTCTGGGACGTGTTGCGACCGAAGATTCCGACGAGCACGAGTTGCTGCAACGACCGGTGTGTCCTGATTGCGGCGGCGCTCGCATCGGACGCTTTGCTCGCGCGGTCACGTTCGAACAACGTAGTCTGCCGCACGTCGTGGCGGACTCAGTCGATCAGGCGCTCGCCTGGTTTGAAGAGGTTGCTCTCAACCCGGCTTATCACGGAGACAGCAACAGTGAGCAGATGCTGGCGGCACGCAGTGTTCTGCCAGAGATCGTCAATCGACTGAAATTCCTGCAGCGAGTGGGCGTCGGCTACCTGCAACTGGATCGTCCGGCTCGGTCGCTTTCAGGCGGCGAGTTTCAACGCGCGCGATTGGCTAGTTGCCTCGGCACGGCCTTGATCGGCGTCTGCTACGTGCTGGATGAACCGACGATCGGTCTGCACCCGCGCGACACCAGTCGTCTGATCAATGTGTTGCGTGACCTGCGCGAGCGCGGCAACAGCGTGATCGTCGTCGAGCACGATCTCGAAGTCATGCAGGCTGCGGACTGGCTGATTGATCTCGGTCCCGGCGCAGGAGTTTCCGGCGGACAGATTGTTTCGATCGGCACGCCGGCAGAAGTGGCACAAGCAGACACCGCGACGGCTCGATTCCTCAACGTCCGGCAATCACCGGCATCGAAGTCGGACAAGAAGGTTGCCACGACGGCTTCCAAGAATGATGCAACTGCTGCGATCACTCTGACCGGTTGCGATGCTCACAATCTGCAGAACGTGACTGCGACCATTCCGCTCGGCAAGTTCGTGGCCGTCACGGGAGTCAGCGGGTCGGGCAAAACGTCGCTGATCGAGCACACGCTGGTGCCCGCCGTGAAGTACGCCCTGAAGCAGCGTGAGCGTGCGAGCCTTCGTGAACTTCGCGCACTGGGGCTGCCGTGTGATGCCATTCAAGGTGCCGATCAACTCGATCGCATTGTCGTCGTTGATCAGACGCCGATCGGACGTTCGGGGCGCTCGAACCCGGCGACTCATTCAGGCATCTGGGATGAAGTGCGGCGCCTGATGGCGAAGACTCGCACGGCCCGGTTGCGGGGATATGGCTCGAAGCGTTTTAGTTTTCTCTCGCCCGAAGGCCGTTGCCCGACGTGTCAGGGGCAGGGTGTGCGGCGGGTTCAAATGAACTTCCTGCCGGATCTGGTCGTCACCTGCCCGGCCTGTCGCGGAGCACGCTTCAACCCGCAGACGCTGGCCGTGCAGTTCAAAGAGAAGAACGTTGCGGAGATCCTCAAACTGCAGATCGATGCCGCTGCCGAGTTCTTCAGCAACGTGCCGAAAATCACGCAGGTACTCGAAACGATGTCGAGCGTCGGGCTCGGCTATGTGGAGCTTGGTCAGTCCTCGCACACGCTCTCTGGTGGCGAAGCTCAGCGTGTGAAGCTGGCGACTGAGCTGGCCAAGGGCGGCAGCGAACGCACTCTGTACGTGCTCGACGAACCCACAACCGGGCTGCACCCTGCCGACACCGAACAACTGATTGGCGTGCTACGGCGCCTGGTTGATGGTGGTCAGACGGTCGTTGTCGTGGAACACAACCTGGATGTCATTCGCTCCGCAGACTGCGTAATCGACATGGGGCCCGAAGGCGGCGTGCACGGCGGCCAGGTGATTTTCAGCGGTTCTTTGGACGACGCCAGATGGCGTTCTTCCGCCAGTCCGACCGCCGTCGCTCTCGATGACTGACGGGCAGGTGATATACTGTGTCCAATTGTGTTGATATTAGCTTGAATCAGATACTTTTGCGTGGCCGGGCTTACAAAAGTTGGATTCCGCCCGCCGCAACCTCAAAAAAACTTTCCAAAAGTAGACGAACTCTCTGCCGACCTAAGCCGGTAATTCTGATGTTCAAGCGACTTAAAAACTGACAAGGACAAGTTCCGAAGTCCTTGTTTGCAACTCAAACTCGTTTAGACTCGCATTTGACAATCAGCACGGCTGCACGAGGGAATTCCGGCTGTTCTGCTGGCCATTGCGACGACAATACACTCAAGGTTGACGAATCCTTTTTGAAAGGGCATACGACAATGTTGCTCCCCACTCCAGATGGAATGTCCCGCCGTCACTTCATGAGGCACATGGCTGCCGCTGCCGCGACCATTCCAACTCTTGACTTCATCGCCCACCTGAACGCTCATGCGGCCACGGCGAAGAAGAATCAAAAAGCCTGCATCCTGATGTGGATGGGTGGTGGACCCCCAACGATCGACATTTGGGACCTGAAGCCCGGTTCCAAGAACGGTGGCGAATTCAAGCCGATCGACACGGCCGCGAAGGGTGTGCAGATCAGCGAACACATGCCAAAGACGGCCGCTCAGTTCGACAACCTGTCGATCGTGCGCTCGATGAGCACTCGCGAAGCCGATCACGGTCGTGGCCGCTACTACATGCATACCGGCTATGTGCCAAACCCCACGGTTGTGCATCCGGTCTTCGGTTCGGTTGTCAGCCACGAACTGACTGCCAAGCGCAAGGAACTGGAAGTCCCCGGCTTCATCTCCATTGGTGGCGGTGCTGGCAGCCCCGGCTACCTCGGCCAGATGAACGCTCCGTTCGTTGTGGATAACAACGGCCGCATCCGCAACGCGGATATGGGCGACATCACCCCACAGCGTATGGATCAACGCCTCAACATGCTGGGCGTGATCGAGAAGAACTTCATCGACTCGAAGCGCGGCGAATTGCCAGCGTCCCATAAGGACGTGTACTCGAAGGCCGTCAACCTGATGACTTCGAAGCAGATGGAAGCCTTCCAGGTCGATAAGGAAGACGCCAAGACCAAGGAACTGTACGGCGCGAATCCTTTCGGTCGTAGCCTGCTCATGGCTCGCCGTCTGGTCGAAGTCGGCGTTCCGTTCATCGAAGTTGAACTCGGCGGCTGGGACCTCCACGCCAACGTCTTCAACACTCTGAAGACTCAGCGCCTCCCCACGCTCGACCAAGGTATTGCCGCTTTGACGGCCGACCTGAAGCAACGTGGCATGATCAACGACGTCACCCTGGTGTGGATGGGCGAGTTCGCTCGTACCCCACGCATCAACCAGGACACCGGTCGCGATCACTGGGCCGCTAGCTGGTCGACCATGATCGGTGGTGGTGGACTGAAGAACGGACAGGCAGTTGGTGCGACCGACGCTGACGGCATCGCCTGCACGACCAAGACCTACCAACCCGGCGATATCTGGGCCACCGTCGCTCACGCGATGGGTATCCCGACGACCATTGTTCATACCTCGAAGAACGGTCGTCCGATGAAGATTGCTAACGGCGGTACCCCGATCGCTGAACTGATCGGCTAATCGTTCGCCACAGCAATTCTGAAATCAGCGTGACGCGGGAGCCAATGGCTCCCGCGTTTCGTAGGTAGACATGTTTTGGACCGGATCTTCGTTCTGGAAGCTTCCGATTCGTTTCGGGCACTGCCACCCAACTGGGAAACTTGCTGACCGTGTCCTCGGTTCCAGACACCAAAGTGGTTCGCGCGGTGCCGACCGAAGAGTTCGTCCAACTCTTCAGTCGGAGTCAGCGGAGATTGTTTCTGCATATCCTGGCTCAAGTCAGCAACCCGGCTGATGCCGAGGAAATTCTGCAGGACACCAACGTGGTGATCTGGAGCAAGTTCGAGCAGTTCCAGCAGGGCACAAACTTCATTGCCTGGTCGTTTCAGATTGCGAACTTTGAAGTCTTGAAGTTTCGCGACAAGCGGCGTTCAAGCCGCCTGTTCTTCACGGACGAACTGTGCGACGTCATCGCGCGTGAGGCCGAGTCGATGCACGACGACCTCGATCTGCGGCGCGCGGCGTTAAACGAATGCCTGCAGAAGCTGCGTCCTCAAGATCGTGAACTGATCGAGAATCGTTATGCCCCTGGCAACAAGGGCAAAGGTGTGGCAGAGGATGTTGGTCGGCCGATTAACTCGGTCTACCAATCCTTCGGACGGATTCGCAAGACGCTTTATGAGTGCGTCAGCCGACGGCTGAAACCGTCAGTGAGGTAGCTGTCCTCGCGACAGAAAGAGTCTCATGAGTAACTGGAACCAACATCCCGAGCTGGTCGAACTGCTCGAACTGCTGATCGAAGAGCGTCTCTCTTCCGCGCAGTTCGCGCAGTTGGAATCGCTCGTTCGCAGCGACGCAGCCGCGCGACGGTTCTACATCGAATACATGGACCTGCACGGCACGCTTCATTGGAACACCGCCGCCAGCAGCGACCGCTTCCTGCCCGAGGAAGTCGACTTCACTTGCGATCTGGCTCCCGCCGAAACCGCCCCGATTGGTCGATCCCGTTACAAGCAACTGGCGATCGCCACTGCGGCTTTGGGCTTGATCCTCGCGGTCACCGTCACGGTGTTTAACAAGCCACAGAATCAGGTTGCTAAACAGGACAACAACGCTTCGCAGCAAATCGATCCTGCTCCTCAGAAGAACTCCACAACGCCGAACGATCTGATTGCCAACAGCACGCCCTCGAAGGGTGGCATGTCTGAAGGTGGGCCCGTCGAGCTGAATCCTTCACGCACGAATCACACTGACGATCCGAACTCAACCAGCAAGAACGACAACACAGCTTTTGTCGTCCAGACTGATAACAGCAAGCCGTCGAACGCCGCGACTGACACTGGGGCTGATGTTGTTGCGTATGTCAATGACCAACTTCGGCAGTCCTGGGATGACAACGAGATCAAGCCGTCGCCCCGCGCTGAGGACTCGGAATGGGTGCGTCGAGCGTACCTCGACACGGTCGGCCACATTCCAACGGGCGAACAGGTCAAAGCGTTCGTAGCCGACAAGCGAGCTGACAAACGAGCGCGGCTGATCAATACCTTGCTGGACGACGAAGACTATATCCGCAACTGGACAACGGTGTGGGCCAACCTGCTGATTGGTCGTTCGAACCCGCGTGAAGTGAATCGGGTCGCGCTGGAAAAATTCCTGCGCAACAGTTTCCGACAGAATCGCGGCTGGGATGATGTCGTCGCGGATGTGATTTCGGCGGAAGGCACTCCTGAAGAGAACGGTGCCGCCAGCTTCCTGATGGCCCATCTCAACAATGAGGCCGTCCCCGCAACCGCGATTACCGCCAAGCTGTTCCTCTGCCAGCAGATGCAGTGCACTCAATGCCACGATCATCCTTTCAATGATCGGCGGCAGGATGAGTTCTGGTCGTTCAACAGCATCTTCAAGGAAGTCAAAGTCATTGACCGTCCGCGAGCGGACAATCCCAAGCTCAATGAAAGAGCTCTGGCGAACGTTCGACTCGATGGCCCGACTTTTTATGAGACGCGCAATGGCTTGATGAAGGCTGCGTACCCGCAGTTTGAAGGCACGCGCATCGCCCCCGAAGGCGAGCAGGATCTGCGAGGCGGGCTGGCCAAGCTGATGTCGGAAGGCGACGCACCGCAGATGGCTCGCGCTTTCGTCAACCGCATGTGGATGCACTTCCTCGGAGCGGCCTTTACTGCTCAGGTTGACGACATGGGTCCGCATGCTCGCATCAGTCATCCGCAGGTCGTCGATCGACTCACGCGAGAATTCGTGCGCAGCGGCTACGACGTCAAGCAGTTGATCCGCTGGATCACGCAGTCTGAGCCTTATCAACTCTCGAGTCGCATCACGAGCGGTAACACCGTTGATGATCCGGCGACCGGCAACGAAGCGCTCTTCAGCCGAGCCTACGTGAAAACGATGACCGTTGAGCAGGTCTTCGATTCGCTCCTCATAGCGACTGATGCCCGCGAGTTGTTCGGTTCAACTTGGGAAGCTGTCGAGCAAAAGCGATCTGAGTGGCTGCAACAGTTCGTGATGGCATTCGGCACTGATGAGAACGACGAGGCCGACTTGTTCGACGGTTCGATTCCTCAAGCCCTGATGATGATGAACGGCGAACTGGTGCAACTGTCGCTGCAGAACAAACGCGGCACGTACCTGGAGAAAGTCGCTCACTCGAAGCAGTCGGACGACGCCAAAATCGAAGCGGTGGCACTCGCAACTCTGTCGCGTAAGCCCACTCCGCAGGAACTCGCCGCTGTTCGCAAGTTGATTCGCGACCACGTCGGTCAGAAACGCGGCCCGGAAGCTCAAGCTGCCACAACCGCCGGCCTGCAGGACCTGTTCTGGGCCTACCTCAACTCCAACGAGTTCATCCTGATCCACTAACGCAGACCGAGTGGTTCATCGAGATTGTAGGTCGGACAATCCTGTCCGACTGCCGGACAAGATTGTCCGGCCTACTTGGCGATCCAATTCGGACCTGCGATCTTGAACGTATGACGAGCATCCTTCGTCGACTCGTTGGTCGTATTTGGCAGTGCCTCGAAGTCGCCTCGCCGCTCGCCTAAACTCCTCGCCTTATACGGGAAGCAGCCAGTTTCGCAGCGGCGCCGGGCGTCTCCGGACGGCGAAACTGTCGATTGAGGACGGTGATGGCGAAGGATTTTCTGAAGGACACGCAGGACCAATACGATGTCATCGTGATTGGCAGCGGGCTGGCCGGACTGACCTCAGCCAACATTCTGGCCCGAGCGGGTCGGTCTGTGTTGCTGCTGGAACATCATTATCAGCTCGGCGGCATGGCCACGTGGTTCAAGCGTCAGAACGGCCACATCTTCGACATCTCGCTGCATGGCTTTCCGATCGGCATGATCAAGAGCTGCCGTAAGTACTGGACGCAGGAGATCGCCGATTCCATCGTTCAATTGAAGCACATTCGGTTTGAGAACCCGCAGTTCTCGCTGGAGACCTCGTTCGACCGCGAAGACTTCACGCGCATCATCACCGAGAAGTTTCAGGTGCCGATGGAAACCGTACAGCGGTTCTTTGATACCGCTCGCGGCATGAACTTCTTCGACGACCAGGCCAAGACCACGCGTGAACTTTTTCAGGAGTTCTTCCCCGGCCGTGACGACGTTGTGCGGTTGCTGATGGAACCGATCACGTACGCCAACGGCTCCACGCTGGAAGACCCGGCCATCACGTACGGCATTGTGTTCTCCAACTTCATGAGCAAAGGCGTTTACACCTTCCAGGGCGGGACCGACAAGCTGGTCGCGCAGATGAAGGCGGAGATGGAGAAGAACGGCGTCGACATCCGGATTCGCAGCGAAGTGCAGAAGATCGAGATCAGTCCGGATCGGCGAGTCACGGGCGTTGTCGTGAACGGCAAGCGAATCGGTTGCCGCAGCATCATCTCGAACGCGAACCTCAAACAGACGATCTTCAATCTCGCCGGCCCCGAGAACTTCGATCCGGCATTTGTGGACGAAGCGAAGGCCGTGCGACTCAACACCAGCAGTTGTCAGGTCTATATCGCCCTGAAGCCCGGTGAGAGTTTCGATCATTGCGGCGATCTGCTGTTCCATTCCGAGCATCGCGGCTTCGACATCGAATCAATTCTCAGTCGCAACGTGAGTAGCCGCACGTTTTCGTTTTACTATCCCTACACTCGACCGGGGCATGATCGCTACGTCATCGTGTCATCGACGAATGCGCGGTACGAAGATTGGGCCTCGTTGTCTGAGCCGGATTACGAAGCCGCGAAGCAGGACTTGATTGAAACAACGCTCGATTGCCTGCAGCGCTACGTGCCGAACATCCGCGAGCAGTTGGATCATGCCGAAGCGTCTACGCCGCGGACGTTCCAGTTCTACACGCGTCACTTGCAAGGCTCGTCCTTCGGTACCAAGTTCGAAGGGCTCGGCGTCAGCAAGAAGCTGCCCGAACAAATTCACGGCCTGTTCCATGCGGGCTCGGTCGGCATCATCATGTCCGGCTGGCTGGGCGCGGTGAACTACGGCGTGATCGTCTCCAACGACGTCGACAAGTTACTCACGACTTAGTCGAACGCCACCAGTGAGGGTTCGCGGAAGCAAGCCACCCGCTAATCCCTAACCCCCTATTCCCTCGCGCTCACGCTGACTTCCGACCTGTGGCAGCAGCAGCAAGCGGCAGCTTGAGTGTGAACGTCGTGCCCTGGCCGACGGTGCTTTCGACTCGCAGGCGGCCTTTGTGAGATTCGATCACGTCGCGACAAAACGACAGCCCCAGACCATTACCGCCCTGCCCGTTCGCGTCGGTCTTCTTGGTCGTGAAGAACGGTTCGAAGATTTTTCGTAATGTCTCGGCCGGAATGCCCACGCCAGTGTCGCGAATGGAGATCTCACCCATTGTGCTGTCTTCGCTCAATCGCACGCCGATGGTCAGCGCGCCACCGTTCTCCATCGCCTGCCGCGCGTTGACGATCAGGTTCATCAGTACCTGCTGCAACTGCGAAACGTTCACGGTGCAGACCGGGTTAGCCAGCACGTCCGCCTGCAGGCGAATGCGGTGCATCTGCAGGTCTTTCTCCACGAGGATCAGCACGTCCGCCACAACCTGGCCGAGATCAATATCCTCGCGGCGGTCACCCTTCGGACGCGCGTAGGCCAGCATGCCAGTGGTGATCTTCGACGCGCGCTGACCGGCTGACAGAATACGGTCGAACGCCTTCTCGCGAGTCGCCGCGTCTTTATGACGCAGGCCCATCTTCGAGTAGTTGATCACCGTCATGAGGATGTTGTTGAACTCATGCGTGATCGACGCGGCGAGTTGCCCAACCCCGCCCAGCCGTTGTGCCTGAATCAATTGAGCCATCAGTTCCGAGTTCTGTTGCTCAAGCTCGCTGACGCGGCGTTGCAGTTCTTCGAGAGAGGACATCGGTTTGCTGGATTCTGGTTGGCAGTGGTGCCGGCCAAGGACGTCCGCCGGCTGAGTTTGCTTCGATGGCCGAGCCACCGAACTGACGCTCTTCGGATATCGACTCCGCCTGCCGGGGAATCGAGCCTGCAAACCGCAGAACTGCGATCATCGGGAACTCCGATCGAATCGGTTCTTCCTGCATTGTCGGCACAATTTGAAGCGGCCGTGGCAAACTTTGACGGTCAGGTTCAGTTCGCAGCCGCCGAACACCAGCAGCGCCTAACAGACACAACCTGACAAACCACCGATATGATATACAAAAATTAATCAAATAACATGGCGCGATGCCGCAATCACGCATCTCGACCGGACAATTTGACCTAGTTTTAGGCGTCGCCCGTCCCCTTAAAGCCCATTTGGTCTTCCAGCCCGAGGAGCCGTGTCATGTTCCGACTCAAAGCAAGTATTCTGCGTTTTCTCAAATCCGACGACGGTCCGACATCGGTCGAATACTGCGTGATGATCGGATTCATCCTGCTCGTGTGCATTGCGGCGATCACCAACATCGGCACCACCACCAGCGGCTCCTTCCAGCGGTCGTACGACAACATGAGCTGAGCCGCATAGCGCCGACCCACCGCAACGATCCGTAGCATGGACGCCCCGTCCGTGCAGCACTGACCACGCACGGACGGGGCGTCCATGCTACGAGCTTTCAACTTCCCGCCAGCTTCCACAGCACGTAACCGTCGGTCGGATGAAAGTAGAGTTCATGCAACGCTCGCTGCGTGCGCGAACCTTGTTTCATCCGATAGCAAGCGGCGGACAGTTGAAAGAACGTGTGCAGTTGAAAGCTGCTCGCGCCGCGCAAGGCGTATTCGCGAGCCAGCCGTCCCGAGTGAATGTCACCGGTGGCCGACCACGGCAGAGGCTGCCAGCCGGTCTCGTGAGTCAGAGCTTCCAGCGCCCTCAGGATCCGCAGATTGCGGTCGCTCAATTCCGGACCACCGTAAGCCACGCCACGCACGCCATCGAACTCGCGCTGCGGATTGAACAGTCGGTTCGCAAAGATGAAGAAGTCTGAGCGTGCCTCGCCGGCCGCCGTATGCAGCACACGCAGGATCTCGAGCTGAAACTCATCGTCAAACATCGCATTGAAGATTTTTTGTCCGACGAGCACTTGCGAGTTCACTTCATCGGCTGCGCGACGAATGAGTCGCGGGATCTCTCTGAGCCATTCCAGAATGCGAGCCTTCGCGGCCGAACGGTCACTGCCCGCGAGCGTCGGGCTGAAGTCCTTTTCAATCGGCATCGGACTGGCCGCAGCGTTTCGGTTCCAGGCTTCCAACAGACGCTGCGTTGTGTAGCGGTATTCGTCAACGCGCCATGTGTCTTCGTTTGGCCCCGGCAGGTGATACTTCACCGACGGCACGATCAGCGTGCCGGTGCCTGCTGCCAGTTCACGAGCCTGCTGCAGAAGTTCCAGATAGGCGTCGAAAGTCTGCCACCAGCCGCGTCCCTTCCAGGTGATCGTCCAGCCCGCGTCGCCGAAGGGGGCCGTGATCGGCTCGACGTCCATGCGAGCCTCTTTGATCGCCCAAGCCTGCATCGACTGGCCGCCGCTTTCGTCTTCGGCAATCACGGTCTTGAGCACAATGAACCCCAGCCCGGCTTCGATGTCCTCACGCACCTGGTTGAGGTTCATCGACAGTTGCCCGGACGCCTTGCCCCAGGGGTTTTTCAACCGCAAGCCCGCGTATTCCGCTGCGACATCAAGGCCATATTCTTCGACCAGATAGTCTTCGAGGTTCGCAGGCGAGCCACCATCCGCAAAGCGTTCATAGTCGCGCAGCACGCGCTGACGAACGTCTTCAGAGACATCCGCGACCCCGTACAGTCGCCTGCCTGATCCCGGTGGCCCGATCAGCATGCTGCGCCTCGCTATGGATCTCGCCTGATAAACCGATGATCGAGGATGTCACAGTTCCTGGTCTCGCTTGGCAAGTCGCAAAGCATCCTGGAGTGCTCCGGCCCAGCCGGAACACTCCAGGATTACAGCTCAGCAAACGACAACGCCCCGTCGGAATCGACAGGGCGTTGGGTGTTCTCAGCAGGTCTTCATCACGACGATCAAAACACGTCGAGGATGAAGTGGTGACCCTTGTGATAGGGGCGTGGCGACGGATATTCGTTGTGCCAGTTCTTGTTGTAGACGGGGATCCGCTGCTCTGGACCATAACGATAGTAGAGATGGTCGTTGCTGCCCCGTTGCCCCTGGAAGTTGTGGGGGTAGTACACGTAGGGGTAGTAGTTGAAGCGGTTCCAATCCGTCGGCTGTCCCTTGCCTGCCGCTTCGGCCGTGTTGGACGTGCCGATCACGGCAACCAGAGCGATCACGGCGAGTGACGCCCACATCATGCGACGCAGCATTGCTGACTCCTTCTGCTCACTCGTCCGACCATCCCTGATCGGGCCGATCCCTTGCGACAGTCTCCCTCGGGACTCCAAAAGCCCCGGTTAAGTCATCGTCCTGAGATCAACCGTCACTGCAGGCAACTTCGGCAGAATCGTCAAAGTCAGCCTACTTGCCGGTGCGGTACGTCATGTGGCAGTCGCTGCAGCGCTGCGAGACCGCACTGCGTAACATGTCGTATTCACTGAAGTTACTGTCTTGAGCGGCCTTCACCATGCCGCGGCCAGCTTCGCGCATGCCGTTGGCGTGCTTGTTGTATTCGTCCTCGGAATCGTACCCGTACGACTTGTCCTGAATGACCTTGGCCAGCGCCGCGAGTACAGCGGATTCCCGCTGGGCAACCTGCAGGTTCTTCTTGAAACCGTCTTCGGAAGCCGTGCCCGTCTTCAGAGTCGATTCCACGCGATCCAGTCGCTTCATCAGGTACTTGATGTTGGCGTTCTCTTCGAGCGACACCTCGTCCGGCGATTCCGGCAGGTCTGGCGGAGCGTTGCCATCAAGCAGTTCGCAGGCCTTGAGGAAGTACCCGTTGATGGCATCAAACGACTTCTTGCCGCGCGCTTCAGCCGACGACGAAACCTTGGTGATTTCAATCGCCAGCGTGCGGATGATCTTGGCCTTGTCCTTCCAGCGGATCTCGCCAGGATGCTGCCGTGCGATGTCCGCCAGGACGGTCAATTCGGTGCCGAAGACCGGGACTTCCAGTTGAGCACTGTTGTAGGCCTGCACGCTCGCCAGACGCGTCTGCAGTTGATTGCGGACACCCTTGATGGCGTCGAGCAGCTCTTCGGTGCTGATGGTCTTATCCCAGCCGTCCCCGCCGCCAGCCGCGGGCTTGGGAGCATCCGCTTTCGGCGCATCATTCATCTTGGGGGTATCGGTCTTGACGACATCGGTCGCTGCCGGAGTTGCTGTCGCGGGCGCCGCGCTGCCACCTACCGGAGTCTTGTCGCCACCCACCGTCAGCGGTCGGTCGAAGAAGACATCGTAGGGAATGCCATCAACCCGCTTCACATCGGGAGCAGTCGATGCCTGCGTGCCGCTACCGCCCTTCTTGGACTTAGGCGTGCGTTTCTTCGGCGTCGTATCCGACGTGTCTTCCGAGTCGCCGCCTTCATCGGTGGCCACGGCTGAGTCATCACCCTTCTTGTTGCAGCCGCTCAATGACAACGGAGCAGCCAGCAGGGCGATGCCACACACGCACAATTGCAGCCGACGGAATGCAAGCAACATGAAAACCTCTCACAACAGGACGGTGCTTAATCACCGTCTGCCCGGAACCACTGTTCGTGCCAATCAGGGTACATCTCCGCAGGATCCTGCCACTTCGCCACCCGGATCGAGCGCTCCATTTTTACGTGAGCGCATGCCCTGACGCCACCCGTTCGCACCTGATGATTGGCGAAGCGGGTCCGCAGACGTCACAGCGTCTTCAAGTATTCCAGCACGGCCCGTTTCTCGTCGGGTTTCAGGCGGTTCGGGAAGTCATGGCCAGCAGCGCTCTTGCTGAAGGCCCGCGTGTCGAAGTGCTGGCGCTTCTCATACGACGTGCGTGCGGCTTCAGGAACGGCGTCGAAGGTGGAGATCTCCAGCCCCACCTTTTGCTGATCATACCCGTCCTCAGTGCGCTTCCAGACAACCGGACGTTGATCGGGATGCAACACGTGCCAGAGAGTAGGCACCGATCCGTTATGAAAGTACGGAGCTGAAGCCCAGATGCCGTCCAGCGGCGGCGCGACATAACCCTTCGGATCGACATCGACGACATCCGCACCAAAGCGGCTGAGCCAGCCCACCTGCATCCAGGTACGATGCTCGGGATTGAGCGCGTCCAACCGCACACGGTCGGTCTTCACAACATCGATGGGCACCGTGAGCTGTTCGTAGTGGGCGTCCTTGCCGTAGCGGCCGTGACACTCGGAGCAATGCTGCTCGAACAGCTTCTGGCCAGTTGCCGCCAGCGGCTCCTCAACGGCGTACGGATACTTCGGCGGAGTTTGCGCTTCGATCCATGCCATGACGGCCTGATAGTCGGGCTCCCATTCGCGCAGCTTGTCTGGACCATTCGTCGGCAGCAACATGAATTGCATCAACACGCGATGATTCTTGGGAGCAAACCCGTCCGCATACAGGCTGCGCTTCTTCTTGACGTTCCAGAACGGCGGCGGGTCCATGTCATGATGCACCAGCTTCGGCTCGGGTCGCGCGCGCTCGATATTCATGTCGCGGTCACGCAGGTTGCCGAGCGCCACGCCAAAGATGACCGAGTTCGTCGTGCCATGACTCGTCCCCAGCGGCATCTTGAGCGACGCCAGATCGAGATGCCCCGGCTTCTTGAACAGCCGCAACTTCGTGAGTCGCACATCCTCAGTAAGCGAATGCAGCGCCGTGTGAGAGTTCGGCAGCCCCGGAATCACTCGCCCTGCCACTTTGCCGCCGTGGCAGGCAAAGCAGTTCATCACCCAACCGCTGTTCCCGTTATCAACATAACCCAGAGCGGGGCCGGTACCATCGCTGTCCGGCGCCTCCATCAGGCCATACCGCGAGAACGTCATCTGCCGTCGTTCAGCCGGAGTCGCCGTCGCGGCGCGACTGCGCTCAGGCTCGGGCCAGACTTTCCAGAGTTCATCAAACACCTGCTGATCAAAGTCCGGGGGCAGGTAGGTCTTCGTCCTCAACAACCGCCAGCCGCGTTCTGCCAACGATTCGTCAGCAGCCGAGATGCTCCCATAGCCAGGCCCAAGCACGAGAAGCGCAAGCAGTGCCACAACCAGCAGCGAACGATAAGCAGCCATGCGAAATACCAAGTTCATCTCTTTTTACGAAATGCGTAACTCCCCTCACCCTTTCGGAGAGGGCAGGGGTGAGGGCGATGTCAGTCCAGAATGACATTGAAGATGCAGCGAACGCAGAGTCAACAGCGCAAGCCTTCGAAGCCGTTCAGCATCTTGCAGGATGGTACGCTCAGAACGAAGCGCTGGGCGCAGGCGGATCATCCAGCACCACGCCCTTCGCCGTTGGCTCAGAGCGTGCCACCCAGATTTGTGGAATTCAACCTTGCCCAGCCTGAAGTTCAGCAAACCGCACGACGGCGCCCGACTTAACACAATCTTGCCCGCCGTCGGATCGGATTGTCCGACCTACAAACCTGCCGTCTCAACCTTGTTCTTATCCTTGGATCGCGATGCCAACTGATCGGCGCGAGCGTTGAGTGCATCCATCGCGGCCTGCACCCGCGCAGTCTGTTCGATGAGTTCTTCTCGTTTGATGTCCGGCGGAATCTGAATTGGATCGCCAGTCAGCAGATACACCTTGGAAAACGGAATTGGCACCAGCAGATCAGTCCAGCCTTGCCCGAATCGCCAGCACCATTCACAGGAAAAAGCCGTCGGAACGATGCTGCGGCCGCTGCGGGAAGCGAGGTAGACAGCCCCCGTCTGCAGTTCACGTCGCGGACCTCGCGGACCGTCCGGCGTAATCACAATGTGCTTGCCTTCGGCCTCGCGCAGGAGCTGTCGCATCGCCTGCGCTCCGCCTTGGCTGCTCGAACCACGAATCGCGACGATGCCAACACTGTTAAGACTCGTGGCCACCACAGAGCCGTCGCGATTGTTGCTGACCAGTGCCGCCGTGAGCCGGTGCTTCCCGCCGAAGATCGGGATCACCAGTTGATCATGCCACACGCAGTAGATGAACCGATCGACCACCGTGATGTCATACGGATTGGTGCCGGCAGGCGTGTGGAATCTGCGCCGCAGAGTCAGGAACAGGAGTCGAAAGGTCCAGATCGCGGCGGCGGCCAACACGCGGAGAATGAATTTGTTTCGAAGCCGAAGCCGCATCCTGCGTCACTTTCTGCTCAGTCAGCTAACTGGGCAACTTCTCGCTTTCGACCTCATTTCGTTCGGCGAGCGCCGCCGCATACGACCGTTTTCTAGCGACCGCAGATCACAACCAACAGGCGACCGACTGCACCAAGCCAGCTTTCCGGCGAGAATCTCGATCTTTCCTGGCGACTTGGCAGTGACTTGGGACTACCCGGATAGATGGGACCGATCTCAACCGGCGCTGCGACGTCGCACAATCATCTGTTGCGAACTACGAATTCTTCGGCTTCTGAAACAGCAGTATAAACTCGTGAACTTTGTTCACTCGAAACACCGCTGGATAACCCAGTGGCCGGAGGTTGTTATATTCCGACTGCCGATTCCAGATGATTAAATCATCATAAATGAAACCGACTTCCTGCAGATGAGCCGCCAGTTCGCTGTGAAAAGGATAGAACCGATTCTTCTTTCTCAGATCCATCACCACCACGCAGCAGTAAGCCCCCGGCTTCAGAGCTTGAAAAACACCGCCAAAGACAGCTTTTAGCGCCAGCAGGAACTCGTCGTAGTCGGAAATTACCCCCAGATCTCCAGTCTGGTTCCCGTAGTGGCGAACCGTTTTATAGTCCGCAGTCCGCTTCTGATTGAGAATATTCCAGTACGGAGGTGAGGTCACAGACAAATCTACAGTGCCAGCGCCGACATTCTTTGCTAATTCGTAAGCTGACGATTGATACACACAAGACGCCGGCTTTCGTTTCGGATTCAACTCCTTCAGGCGACTCTCCGCCAGCGAGATATACTCGGCCGACAGTTCGATGCCGATACCCCGCTTACCAGCCATCTCGGCGGCCACTAGCGTGCTGCCTGAGCCACAAAACGGGTCCAAAACGATCTGACCACTCGGCGGCAAGAAAGTCTCAATCAGCCGTTCCACCAGCGCGATCGGAAACATGGCCGGGTGCTTGAGTCGCGTCTCTTCCGGTGTCTTGCGAATATCGCTCCAGACGCTGATCGAGTTCTGCAACCACTTCTTGCCGCCAAGTTCATTGCACTTCGGCGGAGTCTTGCGCGGTTTCTTGGGTGCAGTCATAAGAGCCAACGCGAACTGGATGAGGACACAAAAAAAGCCCCGGACCAGCGGTCGGGGCTTTTGTTTGATCTCGATGGACTAGCGTGACATGAACGCCACAACTTGACCAACTTCGACCGGCAGGCTGACGTCCTGAGCGGTCGGACGAGCGGCGACTTCGGCTCGCAGCGCGTCTTTATCGAACCGCAGCCAATCACACGAAGGTGACGAACCGGCTTCGATCAGCTCTTTGTAGTACTTAATCAGGTTCGGGCGATTGCGAACGGTGATCACGTCGCCAGCCTTGAGCTGGTAGGACGGACGGTCGCAGGTCTTGCCATTCACCTGGAAGTGACGATGCACGACGCCCTGACGGGCCTGCATGCGTGTCAGCGTGTAGCCAGCGCGGCGCACAGCGTTGTCCAGACGGCATTCGCACATAATCAGCAGGTTTTCACCGGTGTTGCCGGGCATCTGCTTGGCGGCTTTGAAGAAGCGGCGGAGCTGCTCTTCACGGAAACCGTAATAGAACTTGATCTTCTGCTTCTCGCGCAGACCGACGCCGTAGTCAGACAGCTTCTTGCGCTTGCCGTATTGTCCCGGCGGATAATCTCGTTTCTCGAAAGCCCTCATCGCGCCGGCATTTTCGAAGATCACCGCGCCAATTCGCCGGTTGATTCGGCCTTTAGGTCCGGTATATCGACCCATTAACTCTTCTCCCTAACAACTTATTCGCACAGGTTTGCACGTATTCCAACAAGAAGCCGGCAACGACGGATTCTGAACGTCCAACAAAAGGGCGTGCCTTATACGGGTGGCCCGCCCGTGTTTCAAGCGAGGGCACGTCGACCGGGTGGTCTGCCCTTGAAGGCCGGACAATCCTGTCCGACAGCCGGACAAGATCTCCGGTCTACCTGATCGTCCCAGTGACGAAAAAATGCTGAGCGGGCCTATAAGCCGGGTTTTGTCGAGAACGGTCATTTATCTGGGATGCCGGTTGCCCGGACACCTCATGCAGCCTACCCGAAGGCTTGAACGAACCGGGCCGGTTCGTACCGAGCGAACTCGGTTTCCTTCTGCTTGGCCTTGCTCCGGGTGGGGTTTACCAAGCCAGCCGAGTCACCTCGGCTGCTGGTGAGCTCTTACCTCACCGTTTCACCCTTACCTCGCGGAAGCCTCTGAGCGAACTCAGCACACTCCGCGTGGCGGTTTGTTTTCTGTTGCACTTTCCCTGACCTCGCGGCCGGTCGGCGTTACCGACCACCCTGCCCTGCGGAGCCCGGACTTTCCTCCATGCGAAACGCACAGCGACCATTCGGCCCACTCAGCGGACGATTGTTGTGCGGTCCGGCTTGCTCTCACAAGTCGGTTGGCTGCGATTTCAGCGGTCAACGGATCGATAACCACTTATAGTGACTTGCGCGCGAGTCCAGATTTCCGAGCAGCAGCGGGGAGTTACCGATGCCAACGCCTGAAACCAGCGGAATTTCTCGTCGCCAGTTCCTCACCCTGGGCTCGCTGGCGGTGGGCGGACTGACTCTCAGCGATGTTCTGCGTGCTCGAGCTGAATCAACGGTTTCGCGGCGAGACACCTCCGTCGTGATGCTCTATCTGCACGGCGGCGCTTCGCAGTTGGAAACCTACGACCTGAAAATGGCGGCGCCGGTCGAATACCGCAGCGTCTTCCGACCGATCCCGACCAATGTGCCGGGGATGGATATCTGCGAACTCTTCCCGCAACAGGCCAAGATCGCTGACAAGTTTTCACTCGTTAGGTCGCTGAATCATGACGTCGGCATTCACAGCGACGGCGGAATCATCGTGCTGACGGGCAAGCGTCCGACCGTGCTGGACCCGGCCTCGCTGTCGAAGAGCGAACATCCCGATTTCGGCTCCGTCGCCAGCAAGCTGCGGGGAGTTACTGCTGAGGCCGCGTTGCCGTACGTCGCCATCCCGCAAGCTCCGTACATGACGCGGCCGACGTACCTCGGCCTGCATCACGCCGCGTTTGCCGTCGGTGATCCGTCGCGACAAGGCTTTCAGCCGCCGGGGCTTTCACTGGCGCGGCCCGCCGATGTGAAGCTGCTCGATGATCGCCGCGCACTGCTGAGTCAGTTCGACCAGTTTCGTCGAGTGGCCGATGCGAACTCGCACGTGGGAGCAACCGACAACTTCCGCGATCTGGCCTTCCAGATGCTGACCAGCCCGAAGACGGCGGCGGCGTTCGATCTCAAGCAGGAAGACGATCAACTCCGCGACCGCTATGGGCGACACATCTGGGGCCAAGGTTGTTTGCTGGCCCGGCGGTTAGCAGAAGCTGGGACGGCGGTGATCAACCTCTACATCAATACGCCGAAGGACGGCCCTGATTTCACCAACTGGGATGACCACATCGCCAACGCTGGCCGGCCGGGCCACTTTGCCGGGTATATGCAGACTCGGTTGCCGTATCTCGATCAGGCGCTGTCCGCGTTGATCGAAGATGTGTTTGCTCGCGATCTCGACCGCCGCATCCTGATCGTCGTTGTTGGCGAGTTCGGACGCACGCCGCGTATCAGCCAGAACTCAACGGGCGTCGGACGTGATCACTGGCCACAGGCTTATACGGCCCTCGTGTCTGGCGGCGGTTTGAAGATGGGACAAGTCGTCGGAGCCACTAACTCCAAAGCTGAATACCCCACCGAGCGGCCTTACTCACCTCAAGACTTACTGGCGACGATCTACCGCCACCTGGGCATCGATCCGCAGTTCTCCCTCAACGACTTCAGCGGCCGCCCGGTCCCAATCCTCAACGAAGGCGCCCCGATCCGCGAACTCATCTGAAAGTCTTCGCACGAACTCCGTTCACGTTGATACTGAATCACGCAGCCAGATGGCTGTCAGATTGCAGTATCATGACAATCGTGACACAAGATAATGCGACTGGCCTCCCGTCGCCGGCTGATTTATCCTCGATGACCTGAAGATCAACCCGCCCGCGAAAGACGCCCATCCTGAATGCCCCGTCCGGGCCTCGTTCCGAATCGAGCGTATGACCACTGACGAGAGCCTCGACAATCCGCCTGATGCCGCGACACCATCCAAGTCGTCCCGGCTGCTGGCTGTCGTGTGGCTGGCGAGTCTCATCTATCTGTGCGGCGCAACTCTCGCCGATCCAGATTTGTGGGGCCACACCTTTTACGGAATGCACTGCATACAATCGCAGCAAAGATATTTGCCGTTTGACCCCTACTCATATACCGCTCCCAACGCACCATGGATTAACCATGAATGGCTGACCGAGTATCAACTCGGATGGCTCTGGTTACGCTGGGGCAATATCGGCCTCATCGCCTGGCGAAACGCATGGGTCGTCGGGCTGTGGGTACTCGTCGCCGTAGCATTGCGTCGCGCCTCGGTCAGCCTGGGAACAGGACTCTTCCTGCTCATCTTCAACGCCGAAGTGTTGTCAGACTTTGTGGTCTTCGTACGGCCTCAACTGCCGACCTTTGCCTTCTTCGCATGGTTTCTGTTCGTCTTGCGAGACTGGTGGGAAAATACCAGCAGCAACGTTCCGCTGACAGCCGCCGCTTCCAGCAAGTGGTCGCGCCTCAGGCTCTGGAGTCTGGTTCCCGTTATCGCGTTGTGGGTCAACCTTCACGGCGGCTTCCTGGCCGGCATCGGCATGCTGGGCGTCTTCACCGTGGGAGCCATCTGGCGCGGCGGACGCGATCCGTCCCTGCGTCGCGCAGCCGCCGAATTGACGACTGTAGCGGTCGTGGCTTGCCTCGCCGCGTTGATCAATCCTTACTCCTACAAGATGCATACCATGTTGTGGGAGCATCTTATCACCGAGCAGTTCGTGCGCGAGTGGCAGCCAATCTGGGCCACCAGCCTGGCTCCCGTACTGTGCGTACCGTTCCTGATCGTCGCCTTGAGTCTGTGGCGCTCGCGTCGCTGGCAATGGATTGATGCAGCGGTGCTGTCCGTGGTTGCGTTGCAGGCCGCACTTCATCTGCGTCATGTGGCGCTCCTGAGTATCTCGATTCTGATCATCTTGCCTGAGGCTGCCGACGACGCTCTGCGGAATCTGTTCCCCGAATTAACAGAACGCTGGAGCCGACCCTCGCTCAAGTTGCCACGTGCCATCGCAGTGCTGGCCGCGTGCGTGTTCCTGCTGGGAATTCAATTGCGCGCGTCGCGCGATCTCTGGCGCGAAGGTGTCCCGCCTTGGGAAATCGCGGTGGAGTGTCGTGGACAGGTGCCGGGCATGCCGCTCGCCGCCCTGCGATTCATGGACGAACACGAGATTCGGGGCAATTTGATTACTGATTATGGCTGGGGCCAGTTCGTCATCTGGCATTCACACGCCCACACGAAAGTCGCCTTCGATGGCCGCTATCGAACGGTTTACCCAGCGGAGATCGAGCGACAGTTTCTGGAATGGCAACGGGCTGACGAATCCAGCACCCGCACGCCGATGATCGACGACCACCCCACAGACGCCGCGCTGCTGCCTGCGGGTGGAGCGACTGATCGCTGGCTCACGCGGCGCGAAGATTGGGGCTGCGTGTATCGGGATTCGCAGGCCGCCGTTTTTATTCGTCGTGGCCCACGCTACGACCGAATCGCCGAACGCGCCCGCAACTGGAAGCCTCTACCGCCCGTTCCCGCCTGGGACGTCTTTCCCGGTTCATTGCAATCGTCGAGTGTTCGCTGACTCATCCCGCCTCACATCCTGCGGTTTGTCGCGCAGATGCGAACTGATCACTCCCCGTCGGCCCTCGCCACACGAAGCCAACAGAGAATATCACTCCGTCGGCTCATCGGGTGAAAGCGATTCAGTGCGAGTAGCAACGTTCGCGTCGAGTATCACGTCCTGGTCCACAGGAGCCACGTCCAGCACACTGCGTTTAATAATCTCCCAATTCAAATGTACGCCGATCAAAGCGATGATCATTAACGGCGCCGGGATCGCCCAATCGCCGCCCAGTACGCTGTAGCTGAATGGGTTCAAGATCAGCAGCAGGAAGAAGCTCCCGGAGCCCAATGGAGCGATCTCATTCAGAATCGCGGACGGCAACATGGAAACAACAACGCAAACCACAACGCCTACTCGCAGATAATTGCGGCTGATTCCAGGTCTAACCGCCAGCAGAGCCCGACAGGATGCCACTGCGAGGGTGGTATAAATCAGAAGATACATCGACCAAGTAGTGACCACCGGACCCGACGCAACCCACCACTGACTCTCTAAAAACGTCGAGGCGATCAGAGGAACAGCCCCCAGATGCAACAGCATAAAAACCAAAGCTCGAGACCCGCCGGGCAGGAATGGCGACCGCAACCGGCTCCAGCCGGTCAATCTCCGCCGAATGCGCGTCGAAATCGTCTCCGGCTCCAGACACGCTGAGATCCCGAAGATCGCCCAGTGCAGAACAAACAGATTGAGCGCCGTAGTGAAGGCGTCGTAGTTCGATGCGTTGGAACCCACGAGCAGGCACCACTGCAGCACATAGAGCACCGAGCAGATCACTCGAATCCGGGCGCTCCGGCTGTCGGCTTCGAAAGTTACTCGTGAGACCGCAATCTCAAAAAATAGATATGCGTATGCCAGGATAAATGCGACGAATAGTGCAACGCTGGCCCAGGCTTCAAATCCCAATCCCAGAGACGTTGTGCTACTATACCTGTTCCGGTCTCCCAGCATCGCATTCGCAATCAGCTCAATCAGACTCTCGACGCTGGCACCATTTGCCAGCTCAAACGTCGATGAACAAACCGCCCATGCCTCGTAGCACAGCGCTGCCAGCATCGCGAGCATCGCCACGACCTGCCAGACTCTGTTCGTAGTCAGGCTGCTGAGCATGACGCTGATCGTTGTATTCAGCAGCGAAAAGATCATGGTCACGGTCAGCACAATCGCAATCACGGGCCATTCAAACCCCGGCAGCAGCGAGCAGAAGGCGACAAACGGCGTGATGACGGTCATCAACAGAAACGACAGCACCAGAGCGCTGCTGATCTTGCCGGAGATGATGCGGCGTGCGGACAGCGTGGTTATGGCAATCAACTCCCACGTGTTCTCTTCGGTCTCGGCCTGCATGGAACGGAAGGCGATGAACGGCACGAAAACCAGCAACGTGATCTGCAGTCCGACGAGATAGGCACCCAGCAGGCCGGGGAAACCGTGGTCGTCGATGTTGTCGCCGGCCAGGTACACGCCAGCTACTGAACTGATCCAGAGGCCCCATAGCAGCAGGCTGAACGTCGTCAGGAACAGCTTACCCTTGAGCATCTGGCGAGCTTCTTTCACCAGCAGCGGATTCAGGCGGTCGCTTAACCTGTCTACGAACTGATCGACTCTCTCAACCCAGCTCATAAACCCGCCTTCGTGGGACTGCGAACCATCACGCCCGCGATATCAACGTTGCCAACCGGCGGGACTCTATATCGGGCAACGGTACCAGTGCCAATCGGATCAGTCCGGATCGCGAAGTTGCGGCGGCAGCGGACGCCGAGGATTCCTGGCTTCGTCCGGGAGTTTGGTCACCGTCAAAGTTTCTCGTCAGATTTCTTGTAAGAAACACGCCGGTCGGGATACCAATACATCCGGGAGGCAACCGTTGACGTGCTGGATAAGAACCTTGAATCACTGTTTCGGACATGGCTCATCGAGCATCAGGGCACGGTCTTGAAAGTGGCCCGGGCGTATACGCTGACGGTCGAAGATTGTCAGGACCTGGCACAGGAAATCCTGCTGCAAGCGTGGCTTTCGTTGCCCCGATTTGAAGAACGATCGGATGTCTCCACATGGTTCTATCGAGTCGCCCTCAACACCGCTCTGAGCTGGCATCGACAGGAGCATCGCCGACGTCGCCACAACGCGGCCATCGAGATTGCGGACGTGCCGCTCGTCGCTCCGGAAAGCGCCGAGCAGTTGATACAGCGTGAAGCTGTCGAGCGGCTTTACGCCGCCTTGCGTCAACTCCCTGGAACAGATGCCGCGCTCGTGCTGCTGTATCTGGACGATCTGACTTATCGACAGATCGCTGAGGTACTCGGCATTTCTGAGAACCACGTCGGAGTGAAGTTGAACCGCGCCAAGAAAGCACTGAGCGAATTACTGAAGGACGAGGCTCCATGAATCCCGATGACTTCAAACAAGCCTGGCAGGCTCAAACGTCACAGCCTCACCTGACCGTCAATGCGGAGTTGCTGCTGAACGAGCTTCGTCGCAATCAACAACAGTTCAATGCGATGATCTTCTGGCGTGATGCGCGCGAAATCGGTGTTGGATTGGTGATGATCCCCGCATGGCTGATGATGGGCATGAAGCTTGATTTGCCGTGGGCATGGTACTTGATGATACCCGCACTCATCTGGATTCCGGCTTTCATGCTGATTGATCGGCGGCGACATAAAAAAGTCAACGTGCCCAGTGAATCGTTATATCAATGTGCTGAGAATTCCCTTGCCGAAGTAGAACACCAGACTTGGTTGCTGCGCAATGTGCATTGGTGGTATCTACTTCCCATTGTCATTCCGATGATGGCGTTCTTTGGCCATCTCGGCTGGGAATTGCGCGGCGGCGGATGGTGGATGGTCATCTCCGTCGCAGGGATGTTTCTCATCAACGGAATCGCGTTTACCGCCGTCTATCGCCTTAATCAGGATGCGATCCGCGGGACTCTTGATCCGCGTCGACGGGAGTTGCAGATCCTGCTCGCCAGCCTGCGCGACGAATCCCCCGAAGCGGGTTAAGCACCGATCACCCGATCTCCCGATCTCGGCGCGGAGTTCAATACCGAAGGTTTACAGCATGCAGCGGCGTTGTAAGCTAACCCGAGCGTGCAGGGCGCTGCTGTGTCCGCGGAAAGGGCTGAGCCCACCTGACCCATGCGTTGTTCTCACTTTCGGCGCACCTTCTTCGGTTCGCGACGCGGACACCGAGCCATGCGGCCAATCGCCGCGCGAGGAGGGCGTCATGCCTCAATCTTACTCTGCACCCACGCGCACCCTGCCCGCCAAACCGCACTTCGACCAGCTCCGCAAGCAGGCCAAAGAGCTGCTGAAAGCGTTTGGCGAAGGTGAACCAAACGCCGTCAGCGAAGTCGAGCGCTTCGAGCGGTCCCCTGATCGAACTCGCTTCGCTCTGGCGGACGCGCAAAGGGTCCTCGCACGAAGCTATGGATTCTCCAGTTGGACGAAGCTCAAGCAGCATGTGGACGGCGTAAACATCCGGGCTTTCTGCGCCGCGATTGAAGCAGGCGACATCGCCGCGATTCGCGAACTGGCCGCGATCCGGCCCGAACTCGTCACGCATTCCCCGGACGGGTCGCAGGGCGAACGCATCCCCTTGCACCTGGCGGTGCTGAAGGGTGACATCGAAGTCACTCGCGTGCTGATGGAATTGGGGTCGGATGCTCAAAGCGGCATCTGGCCGCACCGCAGCGCGACCAGCGCGTATGCGATCGCCAAAGATCGCGACTACGGCGAGATCGTGGCAATCATCGAGCAGGAAGAGGCGCGCCGCCGTAAGGTCGCCAGCGAACCCGGCGCGACGGTCAGTTCGACAACCGACGAACTTCTCAAGGCCGTTTCCCAGGCACGCAACGACGATGCACTGCGGCTATTAGAAAATGATCTCACCCTGGTTGGTGCCTGTAACCGGTTCGGAGCAACTCCGCTGCATATCGCCGCCTGGGCTCAGAATATCGAGATGCTGACATGGCTGCTCGATCACGGTGCGCGCGTCGATGCCGAAGCTCAGTTCGATGTGCCGCTCGGCGACGGTACTCCGAACGTACCGGGCAAGACGCCGCTCGACTACGCAGCGATCAGCGCCGGGTGGTCATCACACGGACGACACTTTTGCTTTCTGGAGAACGCGGGCAAAGAACCGCAGCGATTCGCCGAAACCGTACGATTGCTGCAGGCACGAGGCGCTCGTCTGACGGCGCGAGGAGCAGTGGCGATCGGAGATGTCGATGCGATTCGACAACTGCATCGCGAGGATCAGTTGGTTAACGAGCCTCATCACCTGCGTGGCGGATTGATCTCCATCGCGGTGCGAGTCAATCGGCCCGAGATGGTGTCTCTGCTGCTGGACCTGGAACTGGATCCCGATGAAACCGTGGTTGATGACGACGGGCAACGAATGAGTTGGGGCATGCCGCTCTGGTTCACCGCGATGTGCGGACGCCCTGCCCTCGCCGAGTTGTTGCTGGCTCGTGGTGCAGACATAGACGCCATCGTGTTCGCTTGCGGCGGCGCACTCGGTATTGCCGAAGAGACTGAAGACGAAGAAATGCAAACCTTGCTGCGCGAGCGCGGCACGCGACTCACCGTGGAAGGCGTGGCGGGCGAGAGAGACGTCGCAACTGCTCAGCAGATCCTCGAAGGCAAGCTAAAAGCCTATAGCCTGAACGTTGACGCACCGACGCTCAAGGACCTTGCCGAGCAGATGCTGTGGGCTGCTGCCGGAAGTCCCGAGATCGTGCAACTTTGCCTGCCACACATCACCCGCCCGCTGAACGATCCCTGGTGGAACTACGTATTACTACATGCGACCAACCCCGCTGGATTCAAATTGATACTCGATTACGGAGTTGATCCCGATGTCCCCGGCGAAGGTGGCTATACCATCCTGCATCACCTCGCGTCCGACTACGCTCACGAGGACACTCGTCTGACCCGCGCCGAGCAGTTACTCAATGCCGGTGCGTCCCTCGACAAGCGGGATCCGCTGCTGAAGTCGACACCCTTGGCCTGGGCCTGTCGCTGGGGGGAAGTAGACCTTGTTCGACTCTACCTGAATCACGGCGCACCGGTGGAAGAACCCGCAGCCGAACCTTGGGCGACTCCCCTCGCCTGGGCCAGGAAGCACGATCACCAGGAAGTCATCGACTTGCTGACATCGGCCAAAAAGTAGGTGGCACCAGCATCCCCAGCGCACGTCGCATATGAGAGGTCGCCATTGCCGATCATGACCTCGCGCGTTGGATTTGTTTACCGTCGCGCCGCGGCGCCAGAACGGCGACTTCGTTCGAGCGAGTCAAGTATCTGCAGCGATGGCCTGATCAAGTCGCGTAATACGACGCGACTGCGGGCTGGCCAGTGTAGTTTGGTCCGACTCCGTCGTCGGCTCCCAAATACTGCAAGCCAAAACTCGCAGTGCGCTGGCCAATGCAACTGACGATACGATGCCGCACATCATATGCAAATCCGTGCTTACGCAACCTGGATGCGATCATTCGTCCGGCAGGTTGCCCTCCGCCCGTCTTGAAGTTTGTCAGATCGAGATTCGCGACGAACATCCCAGTAGCTTCAAGACTCGCCGCAGCCTTCGCGATCGCGGCGAGCTTATCACCCACGTAATGCAAACCATGCACGCACGTGATGAGTGAATACGGCCCTGTCGGCTTCCAGGCTTCGATGCTGGCTTCCCTCAACGTCAGCACCTGCTGATACGGGTTCGGAGCGAACAATGCGACCAGGTCGACGCCTTCAATTCGAATGTTGTCGGCGTTACCAGCAGCGGCAAACTCAGCCGCAGCTTCGATCAATGCCCGCCCGGAGCCACAACACAGATCGGCCCACGCGGTGTGACGTTGAGATGAACGTTGACCGAGAAACTCCGCCACATCACAACGCAAATCACGCTCATATCCGTTGGAGCCTCTGAGCTGCCTTTCGCGGTTCATCCTGCAGTTCGCAACGACCGGCGAACGCTCCAGGGCCTCTGCATCAAGCAACTCCACGACTCTTCCCCAACCCGCGACGAAACCCGGGCGACGACTCACATCGTTGATCGCCCGAGTCATAAAGACAAACGCGAGACTTGGGGAAAGTATAGCATTATTGACAACGCGTTTGAACGAGTCCTCACTCCGCAGTCGTGGCCAACCATCAATAAAAAGACGCTGCCAATCCTGCTCAGAAATGGCAGCGCTACGTACCTGCAGGTTGTTCAGTTGAGAGCACCTCGCGAATCGGGCCGGTTACGAATAACACTCAACTTCTGTGCAAATGAAACCAAGCGGGTCGTGCGTAAAATGCAGCACGGGAATGTCTTCTCCACCCACATCGTACGCGTCTTTCGCAGAGATCCATTCACCCTTGATGTGCAGCGGCGCATCTCTGCGAACTCCCGGAATGCGATCCGCGAGCCCGCGACTGTCGCCGAAGCGTACCGCAACGCGCACCTCGCCCCCGGACCGGATCAGCGCCTGCACTTCTGCCTTCGCGCTATCATCACCCGACCCCCACTTGGTAGGCACGATGGTAAACTGTTGATGCTTTGACCCGCTCAGGTCGTCTGCAAAGACGCGTGCCACCGAGGCCTGAATATCAATAACCTTGCGTCTCCTCGCACGGGGAGGTTGCGGACGGCGCCTGCGTTCTGCGGCTGATTCTCCCGCTTCGCCTTCGACACCAGGCTCTCGGAGCGTTTTCTCCCACTGCTCCAGAAATGCCCCCATCGACGCGTACTCACCGAACTGACCGGGTCGCGGCATGCCTTCCGGAAACAGGTCTAGCGGCGAGCGAATCCTGATGGGACGTGCCGCCAGCGATTCTCCAGCGCCAGCAAACACGTCGTAGTTCACCAGATCTCCGAAATCGAGGCCCGTTAAACTCGCAATCTCCGCGACAGTCGATCGGTACTCTTCGTTCAGATTTGTCGGCCAGTCAAAAGCGGCCTCACGCTGCGAACGCCAAACACTAAATAGCCGCTCCATCACAACGCTTTGGTCGGCGAGTACCGCGAAAACCTTGGGAGTTCCATCTTCAACTCGAGCAACAATCTTCCAGAAGCGGCTCGGAAACTGAACAGGGCCAAATTCATCATCCTCATAGACTGGATCGTTCTCATCGTCGAAGACAGGTCCCGTAATCACGGTAACTTTCAGGTTCGAGTCGTCCGTACTATTGAGAATAAAATTCTCAAGACCTTGCCAGACCGTGCGAGACCCGTTGAACGCATTCTGCGCCTGCGGACAGGCATTGGTGTGATGGTAGGTGTCGTCATTCGCCCGCTCGGCCGCGTCTTCACTTCCCCAGTTGGGATCCTCGCGCCGTGTCAGATGCCCTCGCGCGAAGAAATCGGCAGGAATGCGCAAGTCCCGGCGAATCCGCGCGTAGAACGCGTCGCTCAACTGCGCCTCGGGCGGCACACGTGGATCGATCGCCCACGTCTCAGTGGCTTCAGAACTGACAGCCCGGCCCGTATCACGGTTGACCTTAACACGTTTGGCGCCGTTGATATTACAAATGGAATAGAACGCCATGCGGCGCTTTGAATTGATAACTACGCTGAAGTGCTCATATTGCAGTTCGAATGGGTTATCACTCTCACCCATGCCGCGAACGCGCGCCGCAACACGCCGCTGAGCGGCCGAAAGCTGCGGCATCGGCAATGGCAGACCGTTGAGGAAACGCTCGTTATATCCGCGACGATTGGAGTATCGACGATCAATCCGGCTGGCCGGCGCTCCCCCGGCTTCCATCGCTCCATCCATCGCGACCACAGAGTTCATGTCGGACTCGGTATCAATATCAATTGAGGGAAAGGGATCGGAGCGCAACGACTGAGGTCCCGAGAAACTTGAGAGCACCACAACACGAGTTCCGAAGTCACTCTGAGGAGGTGCGGTAAGCGCTTCCTTAAGCAGGTTCCGCTGATTGGCGGTCAGGGAGGGAGCCGCGGCTTCCAGTTCACGAACAATAGCGCTGATCCGAATGCCTTCGTTAACGTCGGTCCCAAGTCGTCGGCCATCCGCGCTCGTTTGCCGGTGTGGCGTGCCCCAGTGATGCAGAGCGACAACTTGCCAGAGATCATTAAAGACCGGTGAGCCTGATGAACCCGGCTCGGTATCCGCGATGTAGTGCAGCACATTATCACCGCGATGTACGATCCGGTTCTCGCGGATCACGACCTGCTTATAGTCGCCGTCAGGGTGCTGAATAATGTTGACCGGTTCGCCTACCGAGTGCTTGGCGCTGCTCGCGCTCAATGGACTGCAACCGAACTCACGCAGGTTTCCCCCAGCCGACAACGACCGACCGATTGACACCACCGTATAGTCCAGATCGTTCTCGTCGTCTGTGATAAAGAACGAGTCTGGATCGAGCTCAAAACGAACGGGCGAAGCTGCCTGGGCACCGAACCGGATCTCATATCCGAATTCGACGTATACATTCTTTGCCCCAGCCTTACTCTGAATCACATGATTATTCGTAATGAACAGCCGGCTTGATATCAGAAAGCCGGATCCCAGTGGTGTCCCATCACGCAACACCACGCGGGCCACGCTGTTGCTGGCGAGTTTTCCCGCCTCCAACCAGCCAACGCCGATATAGTCTGCCGTCTTGCCCTGAATGACTTCGGCCCGTCGCAGTGATTCTCCCGTTAGACCCAGCGAAGCGGGATCCTTCTCCTCCACAATCTGTTCAGCGATTCTGCGATTCACATTCGCCACGGTGGCGACTCGATCGATAGCGCGGTCGCGATCCTTTTCAGCCCGCAACGGCACTCCTTCGTCGATGTTCCGCCTGCTCTCTTCAATCGTGTTCGCTGCCGCAATGATACGTTCAACGGCAGCCTCGGCGATTCGTTCAGGTACGCGCATGGCAGTCCCTCAATGGTGAGTTTCGAAATGATGAGTGCGAAGCGACGCGGCGAAGAAATCAGGTCATTAGCCGGTGACTGGCCAGGTCGAGATGGAAGCGATCAAGCCGTTCACCGTCTCTGGCCCAGTCGTTGGCTGGGACTCCGTAATATTTGCCGGTGATACGGTTCGCAGTGATCTCCAGCCGCAGGAAGCCATGCCGGTCATCGGCATAGGCTTCCAGCGAAGCTTCCGAATTCGCAGGCCGGAACGGCAGATGCAGCCGTCTCCCTCCAGGAGCAACGACCTCATGCAAACCCGGATATCCGCCGGCACCGGCCACGAGCACAGGCAACTGGCGTCCATCCACATTCCAGGTAAAACGCTGATAGTTATGGACGTGACCCGTGAGAATCAGATCGGGAATACGACCGGAATCACTCATGGCCTGACGGAAGACGTTCAGCATTGCCGGGCTTCCGCTGTGATGGTCATCGGCCGAAAACAACGGATGGTGCACCGCAACAATCAGACAGCGGTCTAGTGGAGCCTGCTGTAGCCTCTCCGTAAACCACGCCAGTTGATCACCACGAATCTCGCCACCTTCAGGCACATTTGAGTAGAGAGCGACGATGGTTGCCAACGGCGTATTTAATACAAAATAGACGTTGGGCTGCGTCATCGTATCACGAGCCACATCCAGCGCATCAGGAGAGGCGGCGGGAGTTGCAGCGCAGAAATTCCTCATAAAAGCATCCAGCGAGGCAACTCCCGCGGACGCCTCGCCATCATGATTCCCGGCACACGCAAAAACTGGTGCGGGGTATCGCTCGTAAGCGTCGTAAAACTGCGGAAAGTAATGTTCTGCCTCACCTTTGAAGTAAACCACATCGCCGAGATGAAAGAAGAAAGCAGGAGCATCGGCAGGATCGCGCCGCTGAAAATCACTCAGCATGCACCGCACAACACGCTGCTGAAAAGTATCCCGTTTAATACCACCAGTATCACCTACCGCGTGTAGCACAAGCTTCCCACTGGAAATGATCTGTTGAATGTCGCTATTACTGAGAACGGAGTCGAGATTGAGCATATACGGCGCGGCTCCCGTAGGAGCAGGCAGCGGTTGAAACCGACTGCGCGGTCGCCGAGCCGCTTCCCGGAACAAGCTGCGATCTGCAGCATCGCTTGCCGCCTCGGCCCCTCCACCAGCCGCCGGAGCGCTCACTTCGTCCAGCGAAGGAGCGACAAATCGAACTTCCTCCGGAGATGGAAGCCAACGCCGAAAGAGCCGTTCTCGACCAATGCCAAGCTGCCGCAAGTTCATAGCCAAACCCTGATGAACTGACGCGTGGTGATCTCCAGCGGCTCAGACGTTAGCCACCCATGTCCATACAGTCCATTACACCAGATAAGAAACTATGATCACTTCACTGAAAACTCACACGCCACTTGAAAACCGATGTACGCCAACACTCGCGAACCGTCATCGGAACTGTCGGAATCCGATCAGAAGCTCGCGGCGGAGGCGCAGCGCGCAAGCTGATCTGAGCGAAACCTAACCCGGCGCACATTCATTGGGGCTCTCAGCACACACATTAAGGAGAGCACAGATGATCCAGTCACGCGTTTGCCGCGCAACGGCCAGCATGCCAGTGCACACGGTCAGCTCGGATTGATGCTCGGCTATCATGTAGTTCGTCGACGACGTCCGGTGATCCGACGTCGCAGACCGGGTTCTGGTCAGTAATCCCAGATCAAACCGTCTGGATTCAATTCTGCGTGATGCTGTTGAGCGTCACCGAAATCAGCGAATACCGGGTGGCGCCCGAGAATGATTTCTTCGTAGGCCAGGCGCATTTGCTTCGCCGCAGTTTCGACAGGCATGCGACCAACGCCGGTGCAGAGTCCTGGAACAGCAAGGGTGTTGATACTCGGATGTGCCATCGCGGCAATCAGGATTGCCTTCATAGCCAGATAGGCATTCACAGAAGTAGCAATCTGAAAGCTCATCGGCACACGCATCGTCGGCGCGGCGATCAGCCAGGGCACGTCAGAGTTTTGCGTCGCAATGACCAGTGTTTTGCCGATCAGGAGTTCCCGTTCCGGCAACTGCTGGATCTCTTGCTGGAGCGAAGCCTGCAGGTTCCAGCCAAAACGCTCGGAAAGAGCGAGATCAAGACCGCCATCCATGAACCCGAACGAGTTCGCAGGACTGACAATCGCATCGCAGGAGATGCTTGTGATGTCTTCGCGAAGAATCTGCACACCGGGGCAATTGCTGAATTGCGAGCGCCACGCGTCGCCAAGTCGCTCATCCAGATAGGCGAGAAAGATCTGTAAGTCCGCCTGACGACTCATCGGCGACAGCCCGTGACTAACGAATGCTTGAGTTTTTTGCCGGCGGCACGCAGTGATGCGGCGCGAAACAACTTGGCGCCTCGCGACCCCGACTCAGCAGCGTGGCAACAGGACAAGCCGCGCAGATCAAGCCGCTGGCCTACCTGCGAATGAGATCGGGGCCTTTGCCAGCGGTTTTCTGATAAGTGCCGTCACCTTGCTTCTCGTACTTCGTGAAGCCCATTTGTTCCAGCTTCTTGTTGTCCTTGAGCTTGTTCGAAATCTGCATCTGCGAATGCGAACCGGCGACAAAGGCGGGCTGGATGACTCGACGGACCACTTCGCCGCTTTCCGGATGCTTGGTCAGCGCGGGGTCGTGAATGCTCTGACGCAGTTCAAAACGCGTGCCCGGTTTGCCGCGGCCATTGGCATCGACGACTTCATAAACATAAACCGGCATGACAAGGCCCTCGTTCAAGGCTGAGAGGTGATTCGCGGTAACACATCCATGCTAGCGCAGATCGCGGATTAGTCCAGCGGAGTTCCGCTGCAGGAGGCAACACGGAAGCCGAACGCTCATGCCCGCAGCGTAGAGGTTCAACAGACAAGATCTGCGGACACAAAAAAAAAGCGGCGCCGGAGTGAACCGGCGCCGCTATCGTTTCAGTTCAAGTTAGTTACGCGGCACGACGGGATTGAAGCCGCCATCGGCTCGCTTGCCGAACGGTTCGATGCGGCTGACGTCGATCGAATCGACGTCGGCTCCGCTGAGCAGTCCGGCGAACAGGGCGTAGTTCGTAGCGTCCTTCGCAGCCAGATCGCCAGGAGCGACGCCGCCGTTGATCGCAGCAATGCCGATCGCTGCGACATCGAAGCGAGTGAGGTCCGTGTCGAATTCAGCAAACGATTCGATGATCATCTGCCACTTGCGAAGAGTGGTATCAGAGACAACCGGATCGCCGCTTTCCGGCACTTCCGCCAGTTCCTGCTCGCGAATTCGGACGTTGCCAGCCGGTGTCGCGACGAGCGTCGTCACGAACGCACCGCCAGCGGGGTCGCGCCGATCGCGGATCAACTGCAGTTGTGAACCGGCGTCGATTCCAAAGGCGAGCTCATCAAAGAACCCACCAGCGTGCTGAATGGTTTCTTCGAAGAAGGCGCGGCCGAGGTACTGAATAAAGACGTTGTCCGGCTCACTGAAGATCGTCTGGCGATCACGGAAGAACGCCCGGTCCTCATCGGTAGCTCCGGAGACTGGCGATCGCGTATTGAAGACCAGTGGCAGCGTGTTGTCTTCGGTCCACAATAGGGGCGTTGTCTGCTGTCCAAGGCGATCCGTCAGGATGTTGTTACCGCGGTCTTCGGCGCGATCGTGGTGGTAATAAGAATCCGAGGTCGAGAACCCCGCCTGACGAACGAGGCGATCAGCCCCCAGCGTCGAGGTCAACCCGGTCACGCGTGTGTTGGCGAAGTCGTTGATAACTCCGTCTAGGCGGGTAAACGAAGCCACGCCGGGCGTCCACACGGTGTTGATGTCGGTGAAGGCTCGGTTGTAGGAAATCTGACTGGATGGCAGCCCAAGCAACGCAAGGTCGGGATCCAGGCCCGACAGCGCGGTGCGAATGTTCTGAAACGTTGCCAGCACCTGCTCGTAGCGCGTCGAGTCCGTACGCTCTTCGAAGCGATTCACCTTGTAAACTTGCAACATGTTGTTCTGGCCGCCAAACGCGGTGGTCGGAATCGGTGGCGTGTTTGGATCGAGCAGAATTCGGGGCTGCGTGTTGCCGCCGCCGGTACCCGTATTGGTCAGCACGGCGAACACGCGAGCCACGACTCCACCCAGGGCCGAGACGTCAACCGGCGCTGTCGGATCTGACAAATTGGCTTGCGGAGCAATGTAGATAAAGTCGCCCGCCTTGAGATTTCCAACGACATTGGACACCACGCTGCCGGTAGTTCCCTGGCCGGCGGCCTGGAACGTCAGAGTGATGTAACCCGTCGTAGCCCCAGCAGCCAGACGAGCCAGTGTCGCGTTGGTACCAACCGGATTCGGGTTGATAATGGCAACTTCACGCAGCGTGCCGATGTTGCCGAACACCTGATTGAACGGCGCACTGTTGCCAGCCAGGATGTCGCTGCGATTTGCTTGCAGAAAGCGGATCGCAAGCTCGACCTGTTGCATCGCGGCCAGGTGATTCAGGATCACACTGCGGGCGCCTGGTGTCAGGCGAGGATCGTTGAGTGACGTGTTCGTGACAGACTCAATCAACGAAACGCGATTCGGATCGAGCAACTGGTCGAAGATGAACTGCACCTGCGGGAGCGTAATGTCGGTCCGCAGCGTAGGAACGTCGGTACGAGTCGGATCACCGACGTCTGCACGCGGATTCAAAACGTCTGGCGGTGGAGTGGTCTGAGCGGAGCAGACCTGCTGGGCGGCAAGAACTGCCAGGCCAGCAATGAACTGGAAAAGCCGAGTCTTCTTCATTGGTACGCCTTCAGCGACTGAAAAGTCGAAGTAGAGGGTCCCGAAACTAGCGTCAGAGGGGTACATCAACAGGCATTGAAACTCTATGATTGGCGGGGAAGTGGCGTCAAAGGATTTCTCTCGCCGGATGCGACAATCGCCTCAGCCGGCAGTCACGACGTGAACTCTCCGGCTTTTGGGACTTTTGCACACGTCAGCGAACGAAAAACCCCACGTTAAACTTCGGCCAAGTCTGTGACTGGCATCAATTGTTGTGTCCGGTTAGAATCGCCCCCCCTGTTTATCGGACAAACTGTTTTCCTTACGAAAAGTGCGGATTAAGAGCTGCAATGCCTCACACTACGAGTGCCAAAAAAGCCGTTCGTCAGACAAAAAAGCGACGTGCTCAGAATCGTGCCCAGCTTTCAACGTTGAAGAGCCTGATCAAGGATTTCCGCACCGCGATTGCGGACAAGGATCTTGCGGCTGACGTCAAGGAGCAGAAATTCCGCTTCTTGAGCCGTCGTATCGACCAGGCTGGCGCGAAGAATCTGATTCACAAGAACGCCGCGAATCGAACCAAAGGTCGTTTGCGCATTGCGTTTAACAAGACGCTCGCGCCTGCTGCCGCTCAATAAGTCGCTGCGGCGACGGCGGAAAAGCTTCGATTCAACATTCAAACCGGTGTCGGGAGACCTCCTGACTCCGGTTTGTTGCTGCGCAGAGGCATACAAATATGCCTAACAATTAGCTGAGACTCGTCAATTATGCAGGTCACCATCACCGCCATCGGACCGGACAACTGCGGCCTTGCAGATCCGATTGTGCATTTCGTGACGTCGCGCGGAGCGAACATCCACGAAATTCAGATGTACGACCATGACATCGAGCGCGTCTTTGCCATGTTCCTGCGCATCGAATGGCTGGAAGACCAGATGTCGGTCGCCGATTTACGCAAGGCAATGATACAAATCGGTTCCGACAAAGGACTTGAGATTCGAGTCTGGTCGCGTGACGAACAACGCCGAGCGCCGCGTCTGGCCATCTGCACGACCTTCCGTCCCGAGCCCGCACTGGCGATCCTGCGAGCGATTCGCGACCGTCGCCTCAACGCTGAAGCGGCCGTGATGATCGGCAACCGCTCCAACTGCCGGGGTGTCGCAGAGCAGTTCAACCTGCCATTTCACATGATCGGCGACGCGAAAGGCAACCCGGACAACGAGCAGATGGTGAAGCTGCTCGACGGTCACGACGTCGACTACATCGTGCTGGCCCGGTACATGCGGATGATCCCTCCGACGACCTGCTGGCGCTACGCCGGTGGGCGTATCATCAATCTGCATCACGGGTTACTGCCGCCATTCCCCGGCCCGCGTCCCTACGAAGACGCCTACAGCCGCCACATGCTGACGTTCGGGGCGACGATCCACTTCATCGTTCCGGAACTGGATGCCGGCAACCAGATCATTCATCAGGGCACGTTCACGGTCTTCCCCGGCACCTCTCTGGAAGAAGTCAAACGCAAGGGCGAAGAAGACAACGAGCCCGCATGCCTCGTTGAGGGCCTGCGGCGAGTCGTTGATCGCGACGTCGAACTGCACTTCCATCGGGTCATCCGACGCGAGTCCTAGCGGTCGATTTACCGAGGAACCCGCCTTGATCCCGCAACTTCTGGTCAGCGTCCGGAACACTGCCGAGGCCGCAGCAGCACTCGCTGGCGGGGCGTCGATCATTGATGTCAAAGAACCGCGAGCAGGAGCTCTTGGCCGCGCGTCGCTGGACGTCATCGCGGCTATTGCGGACGTCGCCAGATCGCAGCAAGTCCCCTGCAGTGCAGCATTTGGGGAAATCTCTGAGTGGTCAGGGCCGCAGCGCCTGCAACTGCCAACAAGTAAAGTTCAACTGGATTACGCGAAACTCGGCCTCGTTGGTGCGCCGTCCGGCGACTTCGTTCACTGCTGGGCCGAGGCGATGCAACGCATCGAAGCCGGGTGTCTTTCGCAACCCCCGCAGTGGATTGCAGTTATCTACGCCGACTGGCGCAGCGCAGGAACTCCCGGCCCGAACGCGGTTCTGCCGGCGATTGAGACCCTGAGAACGCAGTACGGGCTGCGGGTTGCGGGCGTACTGATTGATACCTATTCGAAGACCGGCGGCAGTCTGACGGATCTGATGACGCCGGACGAACTTCGACGCCTGCGGAAAGAATCGCACGAAAAAGGACTCTTCCTGACACTGGCGGGCAGGTTGTCGACAATCGACTTGCCGGAACTCGTGCCAGTGCAACCAGATGTGATCGCCGTGCGATCGGCGGTTTGTTCGCAGTCCGACCGGCTGAACGCAGTGAATGCCTCTGCGGTCGCCGAGTTCCGGGCCGAAATGTTTCGCCAATTCTCAGAACCGGGAGCATTGCCTCTCCACCGTGCAACTGTTCCCTCGTAGGGCCGACATTGATTGTTCCAAGGGGTCGCAGCTGGCTATAGTGTCTGTCTGCGGACGAGGCGGGATCGACTCATCCGCACATCATGGACGTTGACAAGACCGACACCGGTCGGGTGATTTGCATCCCGTGCCGGTGTTGTTGTTTTTGGGACGCGGTGTTTGTGGACCTGTGGTGATTGGAACGAGTAACCGAAGATGCGATTCAATCTCGTCGACAAGATTTTGGAGCTGGAGAAGGGTCAGTCCATCAAGGCTGTGAAGAATCTTTCGCTCGCCGAAGAATACTTGCAGGACCACTTCCCCGGCTTTGCAGTGATGCCCGGCGTGATGATGGTTGAGACGCTCGTGCAATCCGCCGCCTGGCTGATGCGTGAGACCGAAGACTTCAAATACAGCACAATCCTGCTGAAGCAGGCCAAGGCCGTGAAGTTCAACAGCTTCGTGACCCCTGGCAAGCAACTGAAGGTGTCGATCAAGACTCATCAGTGGGGCCCGACCGAATGCACCTTCAAATGCGAAAGCGAGATTGAAGGCGAATCGGCGGTCAGCGCCCGCATCACTCTGCAGCAACTGAATCTGCGCGATCGCAATCCGGCGATGGCGAAGACTGACGAACAACTCATTGCGAAGCTCAAAGAGATCTATCAGCAGATCTGGCAACCTCCAGCCTGAACTTTCAGCTTCAGCAATTCAATAATTCATAGCGGTTTCAAACCGCACCCTCTGTGGACGAAGGACTCACTCAATGAAACTTGCAGGGAAAGTGGCACTGGTCACCGGTGGCAGCCGCGGAATCGGTCGGTCCATCGTCACGGCTCTGGCCAAAGAGGGTGCCAAGGTTGCCTTCACGTACAACTCCAATGAGGAAGCGGCCAACAACCTGGTGAAGGAACTGGAACTCGACCAGCGCGTGGCTGTGGCGTTCAAAGCGGACGCCGCCGACGGCGCGCGAGCTCAACAAGTCGTGGATGAAGTGGTCGAGAAGTTGGGATCGCTCGACATCCTGGTGAACAACGCCGGCATCATTAAGGACGGTCTGCTGGCCGCGATGTCGGAAGAGAACTGGTGTGCCGTCATCAACACCAACCTCAACAGCGTTTACCACTATTGCCACGCGGCGATTCGACCGATGATGTCTGCCCGCAAGGGACGCATCGTCAATATCTCCAGCGTGGCAGCGAACTTCGGTAACCCCGGTCAAACCAACTACGCAGCGACCAAAGGCGGCATCGAAGGATTCACGCGTTGTCTGGCAAAGGAAGTCGGCCGTCGCGGAATCACCGTGAACGCGGTCGCTCCGGGCTTTATCGTCACCGACATGACGGAAGCCATCCGCAACGCCGCCGGTGCGGAGATTGAGAAGCAGATTGCGATGCGTCGTCTCGGTGAGCCACAAGATATCTCGAACGCTGTCACCTTTTTGTCGCTCGACGAATCTTCTTACATCACCGGACACGTCATTACGGTCGATGGCGGTCTGACGCTCGGAAGCGGGCTGTAATGTAGGGTGGGTCAACCGCAGGGCGACCCACCAAGATGAAACAAAGAAAGTTCTCCCCTCGCCCCTCTGGGGAGAGGGGTCAGGGGG
>JAKFWA010000121.1 GCA_021732995.1 Planctomycetaceae bacterium
CCGACCAAGCTCATCCGTCGCCCGTTTCCTGCGTGACGAGCGGTCGATTTTTCCGGCCCAGATCACAACGCAGCCCGACAACAAGAGCCACGCTCCGCTCTGCCCCACAACACACTTCAGCAAATCTCAGCAGCTTCGATCTGCAGACTGCTTGCCAAGGACTGTTCATGAGCAGCTTTACCAATCGAGTTGGCGTCGTCCTCACCGCACTGGTTGTTAGCTGTGTGGGTTGGCAAGCCGCTCAGGAGATTCAGGCGACCAACGAGAATCTGCACGCTCAAGACACTCGACCTGCCGGACCACCAGGCGGCGCGCCGCAAGGCGGAGCACCCTTCGGTCCGCCGCGTATGGCCGATTTCGATCCTGTCTTTCGAGCACTCGACACCAACAAAGATGGCGAGATCTCCAGTGAAGAGATCGCCGCCGCCGCGAAGTCCCTGCAGGGATTGGACAAGAACAAAGACGGTCAACTGACAGCGGACGAGTTCACTCCCAGCTTCGGTGGTATGGGTGGTCCCGGCTTCGGTCCGCCGATGCAGCAGGAGATCAAGCTGCTCGCCAAGTTTGATGACGACAAAGACGGCATCCTGAACAAGGCCGAGCGTGCCAAAGCTCGCGAAGATATCAAGAATCGTCCGGCTGGCGGCTTCGGTCCGGGTGGTCGTCCCGGCGGCGGTTTCCCCGGCGGACCAGGTGGTGGACCAGGTTTCGGCGGACCCGGCGGTCGCGGGGAAGAAACCAAGCCCGGTCCCAAGGTCTCTCCTGCCGACGTCAAGAACTTCCCGGAGGCGGACCTCTATGAACCGACCGTGCTGCGGACCCTCTTCATCGAGTTTGAAAACTCCGATTGGGAATCTGAACTGGAAGCGTTTCACAACTCGGACGTGGAAGTGCCTGCCACGCTGACAGTCGACGGCAAAAAGTATCCGAATGTCGGCCTTCACTTCCGTGGCATGTCGTCGTACGGCATGGTCCGCGCCGGTCAGAAGCGATCGCTCAATCTGTCACTGGACGTGGTTGATTCGAAGCAACGCCTGCTCGGCTACAAGACACTGAACCTGCTGAATGCTCACGAGGATTCTTCGTTCCTGAGCACCGTGCTCTATTCGCATATCGCCCGCAAATACATGCCGGCGCCGAAGGCGAACTTTGTGAAGGTCGTTATCAATGGTGAAAGCTGGGGCGTGTATGCCAACGTGCAGCAATTCAATAAGGAGTTCCTGGCCGAGAATTATAAATCCGCCAAAGGCACGCGCTGGAAGGTCAGAGGCAGTCCGGCGGGCGGTGGAGGACTGGATTACATCAGCGACAACATTGCGGACTACGAACGCCGCTATGAAATGAAGTCCGGCGACAGCGACAAGGCCTGGAAGGCGCTGATCAGCCTGTGCAAGACGCTCAAGGATACTCCCACGGAAGAACTCGAAGCGGCCCTCAAGCCGATTCTGGATATCGATAGTCTGCTGTGGTTCCTGGCTCTCGACGTGAGCCTCATCAACAACGATGGCTACTGGGTGCGAGCCAGTGACTACAGCATCTTCCGTGATGAGAAGGGTGTGTTCCACATCCTGCCTCACGACATGAACGAAGCCCTGCACGGCATGATGGGTGGACCCGGAATGGGCGGCCCTGGTATGGGTGGTCCCGGCGGTGGACGAGGTGGCTTCGGGCCGGGCGGCTTCGGCGGCGGCGGCTTTGGTCCTCCGGACGGTGGTGCTCGAACTGCTCCGGCCGAACTGGATCCGCTGGTCGGACTCGAAGACGCTCGCAAGCCACTGCGCAGCCGAATCCTGTCAGTTCCAGCCTGGCGAGCTCTCTACCTGCAGCACGTCCGCCAGATTGCTGAAGAGTCTCTAGACTGGAAAAATCTAGGGCCGGTGGTCGCTCAGTACCGCTCGCTGATCGAACCAGAAATCGCCATCGACACGCGCAAGCTGTCGTCCTTGGCCGCGTTCCAACGAGCCACCGCCGACAACCCGACAGCCGAAGACCGACCTCAAGGCCGCCCGTCACTTGCTTTGCGCGAGTTTGCTGACCAGCGTCGAGCCTACCTGCTGAAGACAACCGCTCCCAAATAAACCAACTTGCAACACGGCGAACTGGTGAATCGCGGGCCTAGGCGCCATCGACTGCGGAACAACATCATTGCGATGCTCGGACTTACATTCTGAGCAGACGCAATGATACTTCTTCAGGAGTTGGTAGTTTCGCCACGCATCATGAAGCAGAACCTCTTGGCAATCGGTGCGGGCGTAGCGGCGTTTGTGATTGCGTTTGCCGCTACGAAGGGGTGGAACACGCAGCAAGCCGAGCGTGACATTCGTGAAACAGAAGCAAGCCAGACGGCTGACGCGACGCCGGCGACAACCGCATCAGGCATGGTCAGGCTGGCCGGTGGCGAGTTTACGATGGGCACCAATTCAGACCTCGGTTGACCTGACGAGAAGCCGGCGCATCGCGTCCGTGTCGATGGATTCTGGATCGACGAAACCGAAGTCACCAATGCGCAGTTTGGTGAGTTCATCTCAGCGACCGGGTACGTGACGACAGCAGAGAAGGTGCCGACCGTCGAAGAGATTCTTGCGCAGTCTCCACCGGGGACACCGCCGCCACCGAAGGAGAAGTTGGTGGCAGGATCGCTCGTCTTCACCATGACCGACGAACCGGTGGACCTCAAGAACTATGCGGAGTGGTGGACGTGGACCCCGGGCGCGAATTGGAAACATCCGGAAGGACCGGACAGCAATCTGGAAGGTCGCGATGATCATCCGGTCGTGCAGGTGTCGTGGGATGATGCCGTCGCGTTTGCCAAGTGGGCGGGTAAACGACTGCCGACCGAGGCCGAGTGGGAGTTCGCGGCGCGCGGTGGATTGATCGACAAGCCCTATGCCTGGGGTGATGACCCTCCGAGCGACACCCACATCTTTGCCAACATCTGGCAAGGCAAGTTTCCGCATACCAATTTGAAGGCCGATGGCTTCGTTCGCACGGCTCCCGTTCGATCGTTCAAGGCGAACGGCTTTGGCTTGTTCGACATGGCGGGCAACGTGTGGGAATGGTGCGCCGATGCCTACGACCACGATGCCTATTTACGCCGTTCCGATAAGGGTGTCGCCGCCAATCCAAAGGTCGAACAGAGCTTCGATCCACGGAACCCACGATCAGCGAGCCGAACCCAGCGTGGAGGTTCATTTTTGTGCAATGATGTGTATTGTTCACGCTATCGGCCTAGTGCGCGGCATGGATTGTCGCCCGACACCGGTATGTCGCACGTCGGATTTCGATGTGCGAAGTCTTTGTGACGTAGCGGATGCGTCTCGCATCCGACACCCCGACGCGAGACGCGTCGGCCACGAAAGAGTCGAACCCATTTCCAGTGGAGGCATCTATGAAGTTCACAATGCCGCTTCAAACTTTGGCGGTACTCGCGGTGGGAACTGTGCTCGGCTTCGTGGCCGCATCAGGCGCACCGCGAACTGCTGCACAAGCCGAGTCGACTCGGCCTGCGGAACGCTCCGTCATTGACCCGACAACTAAGAGCGCGACAGGCCACGAACAGACGGCTCAGGCGCCCTGCTGCGACACGAAACTCGATCGCACGCTGGCTTTGGCTGACGTCTCCGCGGAAGAGAAGGCTGTTTTGCTGGCTCAAGCTGACAAGGGAGCTAAGGCAGAAACGAAAGCAGGCAAGAAGCCGAACATTCTCGTCCTCTGGGGCGATGACATCGGCATCAGCAATATCAGTGCCTACAGCGATGGCCTGATGGGCTATGAGACTCCTCACATCGACCGCATCGCCAAAGAGGGGCTTCGCTTCCTGCACTACTACGGCGAGCAATCGTGTACCGCAGGCCGAGCGGCATTTCTCACCGGACAGCACGGTATTCGCACGGGTTTGACCAAGGTCGGATTTCCTGGCGCGCCGATGGGCATGAGCCAGCTCGATCCTAGCATCGGTGGATTGCTTAAGAGCCTGGGTTATTCCACCGCCCAGTTCGGCAAGAACCACGTCGGCGACCGGAACCCGTCGTTACCTACCGTGAATGGGTTCGATGAATTCTACGGCAACCTTTACCACCTCAACGCCGAGGAAGAGCCCGAGCTTCCCGACTATCCGAAAGACCCCGCTTACATTGCGAAGTTTGGCCCGCGCGGCGTGCTGAAGTGCAAGGCCACCGACAAAGACGATGCCGCCGTCGATCCGCGCTTCGGCAAGGTCGGTAAGCAGACTATCGAAGACACGGGCGCACTGACCAAGAAACGCATGGAGACGATCGACGACGAAACGTCGGCTGCGGCCATCGACTACATGAAGCGTCAGAAGGCGGCCGACAAACCATTCTTCTGCTGGTTCAACGCCACTCGTATGCATCTGCGGACCCACGTCCGCAAGGAGCATCGCGGCCGCTACAAGCACGGCGACAGCGAATACGTCGACGGCATGATCGAGCACGATGAGACCATCGGAACGATTCTCAAGGCGCTCGACGACATGGGAATCGCCAATGACACCATCGTTGTGTATTCCAGCGACAACGGCCCGCACATGAATACCTGGCCGGACGGAGCGATGACCCACTTTCGCTCAGAGAAGAACACGAACTGGGAAGGGGCCTTCCGCGTCCCTTGTTTGGTCCGCTGGCCTGGTGTCATCAAGCCTGGCACTGTCACCAACGAACTGATGAGTCACAACGACTGGGTGCCAACGCTGTGTGCCATAGCGGGTGAATCCGACATCATCGGAAAATGCAAAAAGGGCTACATGGCCAATGGGACGACCTACAAGGTGCATCTCGATGGCTACGACCAGTCAGCCTTCTTGCGCAACGTGACCGGCACTGCCGCGAACAACAATGGAACGAAGAGCCCCCGCGACAAGTTCTTCTACACCGACGACGACGGCCTGCTCGTGGGGATGCGACAGGGTGACTACAAGTATGTTTTCGCCGAGCAGCGGCTAGCTGGCACGATGGGTGTGTGGGCCGAGCCGTTTACGAAACTCCGCCTGCAGAAGATGTTCAATCTCTTTCAGGATCCCTTCGAGCGAGCGGACTTCACGTCAAACACCTATTGGGACTGGATCATGAACCACGTCGGCAGCATCTACGGCATGAATGAAGAGGTGTTTGCATTCGCCGCGACGTTTAAGGCGTTCCCGCCGCGTTCGATTCCGCCGAGCTTCAATCCGGCGACAGTGATGGAAGAGACCATCAACGACATCCGAGACGCCCGGAAGCGAGCAGCAGAAACGCCGAAATAGAGTCGGCGAATACCCGGATAAATGTTGACATTAACTGTTTGAGCATTAAGCGGAGCGCTGGGTGGCATCGGTTGCCCGGATTCGGTCTGCCGGGGTCACCCACGACGTTCCGCAGTTCGGCGTGATTTGAGTCGCGTCGGCAGGGCGCGGACCCGGCAAAACTTGCGCGGCAAATATCGTTGTTCGGTAAATCCGCGATGGGATGCCGCCACCGTGGGTCTATGAAGGCACTGACGGAGTCTTGATCCTGTTCAACGGCGTGACACGCGCCACTCGAACTGCGAAGCTCGTTCCTGGCCAGTTGATCCGAGTGGAAGTCGTCGGCAAACTCGCCCGAGCGTTCGCATCAGAACCGAGAATTGGAGACCTGCTCCCATGAAATCAGAACTTCAACAGGAAGCCCTGTCGGTGCTATCCGAGATTTGGTCGTTGTCACCGGATGCTCGACTGGGACAAATCTTCGATCTCCTCGGCTTCATGGGCGACATCCAGGTTGGGCATGGGTTGGGCTACATCGAAGACGATGAACTCCTGGCGGTCATGTATCGCCACCGCGCGGAACTTCTCGCCCGAATCCAAGGCACGCTAGATCAGCAACTGCCGCCCACAAGCGCCGCCGTCTCAGTTTCGGGGAGCTCCACAATCGCAGAATCCGCGACAGCTTCTGTGAAGGCATAGCAACGCACATTCAAGACGAATGATCGCCCAGCGAAGGTGAATGCAAATCAAAACAGGCGGTGCCTGATGGTCCGTGCGGCTTACGTTGAGCGGCATGAATTCATGCGGTGTAGTTGCGGGCCGTCCGCAACGAGACGCAGTTCAATCCCACCACCAGATGGAGTCGTCTGTCGGCACGGCGGACTTGTCGCGGGTGGCTTCGATGTCGGAGGCTTGAGCGGTTTCTTTGGGGACTGTCCTCAGCGTTTGGAAAGGCTTCACTTCGACTCCGCCAATCAGGGCCAGCATCAGTTGGCCGGAGCGTCTCCAGTTGCCGATCGAGGCGACTCGTTTGGGAACGCGAGTGGTCGCGACCGGTGCTCGTTCGGCATCCAGGAACAGGTCCATCGACCAGTTTGTTTTCTCGGCCAGGCGTTCGGAACGAATCAGCGCGCCGAGGATCGCCAGATCGACGACGTTCTGCAGCTCGGCAAAGACGGGCGATGCGGCGGCCAGCTTCTCGTAGTTGTCTGTGATCTGCTGAGCGAACTTTTGTGATGACGTTTTTGCTGCCGCCGAACGCTGGCCTGAGGCGGCGATGAACTCGTCCTGCGAGAGCAATTGAACTCGCTGACCGACCAAGCGGAAGACGCTGCGATCGGTGTTAGTCTGCAACGCATCGTACTGAGGTGTGAACCACCAGCGCTGATACAGCGTCTCGCCGGGACGTTGTAGATCGAGCGCGCTCTTGATGCCGGGTACTCGCGCCTGGTCCGCTCCCACGGCCATCAGCTTCAGGCGATAGTCGGCTTCGACCAGCACCTGAGCCAGATGCGTATCAGCGGGCACGCCCTGCACGGTCACAAGCTGCTGGCCCACAATGCGGGTGAGTTCCTGATAACGCTGCCCGATCGCGGCCACCGTGGCGGCTCCATTGTTCTGCTTGGACGCCGCCACCATTTGAGCCAGTTTTTCGGGCTCGGGATCAATCGAGCACCCAATCTGCCGGTCATCGCGCGTGCTGCGTAATGCGACGAGCAGATCATCCAACCGCAGCGGCGGTCGCCCATTCGTCACGCCCACCACGCGACCCACAGAATTCGCCGCGAAACCTTCCGCTGGCCCGGCAATCACCAGATCGCCGGTCTGCGGATAGATAAACAGGTAATCTATGCGCTGCAGTCCGGCGAGAAAGTTGGCCTCGCTGGGCACGTGACGGTTCTCTTCCGCAAACTTGCGACAAAACTTTTCGAGGCGCGGCAACGACACCTTACGCAACGGCGCTGACCGATTGAGGTCCTTGCTCAAGGTCTGCTTCGCAACCGCTTCCAGTCGCTTCAAGGACAGCTTGTCGGTGCCCTCGACGGTGGTGATGGCGGATATCAGGCCGCTGGCATCAATGGCGATGCCGCCTTGCCCGTTGCCACCCTGGCCGTTTCCTCCCTGATTGTTGCCGCCTTGATTCCCGCCCTGGTTGCCTCCACCTGCAATCTGAGCAGGCAGTTCGGCCACGATGACCAGCGACCAGAGGCAGCACAGCGCACAGCTCACGAGATACCGACAAGCAAACATGACGACTCCCTTTCGCGGCGGCGCGCTGCGACTTCTCCACTCACTTCGCTATCTCTTGGCAGAGGCAGCCTTGATCGCGGCAACAGCCTTGTCCGTGCGATAGTCGAGGATGCGACGACCCCATTCCACGGTTTTCTCCTGCGGTGCCAGATCAACCCCATTGATGCGGAACTTGCCCGCCTTGATGCGCTGCTCAGTGCGGATGGTCTTGGGATCGATCGACAGCAGTTGAGCACTCATGCCGAAATCATCGTGCAGGCCTTCCGGCTCCTGGCGGATGCCTTGCGATTCCAGCCAGCCAGTGATGTTCCCGTAGTTGTAGAATTCGGGGACATAAATGACCTGCGGCTGGCCGCCCCATTTCTTGTTGAGATTCTCAGCGACGGCCTTCATGCCCGGCTGGTTGCCGCCGCTGTCACCCAGCAGAATGATCCGCTTGAAGCCGGTCGTCTTAAAGCTGGCGCAGATGTCGGTCAGCATGGCTTGAAAGGTCTCTTCGCGCAGGCTGATCGAACCGGGGTACTTCATGTGCAGCGACGGCGGATCGATGTCGCCTTCAGGCACATAGGCCACGATCGGAGCGACCAGCGTCTTGCCGAGCTTCTTCGCAATGAGCTGCGTAGCTCCCTTGAGCACATAGTTGTGCTTGCCGGTGACGATGTACGGACCGTTCTGCTCAATGCCGCCGGTGGCGATAATGACGGTGTCGGTCCCGGTCGCCATCACGTCGCGTACTTCCATCCACGTGAGGTCTTCGAGGAACACTGTCTCCACCGCTTCAATCGGTCGAGGAGTTTTGGGATCGGGAGCGACAGGATCGGGGATCGCAGTCAGAGCCAGAGGCAACAGCAACGCAGGAACGGAGAGAGCGCGCCACAGCATGATTCACTCCTGAGTGAGATTGTCGAACGTCGCGAGCAATGGTTGCTCGCGGATCTACAGCCGGTGTCCCCATCGCGAGGACGGCAGGCAGAGTAGCTCAAGCGGGTGAAATCTGGAGTGCTCGGCTAAGCTGGAGCCTTCGCAAGTTGACGATCTACCACACTGCGATCTGCGTTTTACGGGCTCAACCTGGAAGGCACGCCGTGAGCGATGCACCCGCAGACCTGAGTTCCACACCAGAAGATCGGCCGCGAACACCCATCGCCGCCTGGGTGACGTTGATCATCGTGCTGCTGGAACTGGTCTGCGCCGTCGCTGTGTGTGCGAACCTGCTGGATCAAACACGCCGGCAGGTCGCAGATCTCGGGATGGAGTTGCCGAAGGCTACCGAGGTCTGTTTAAAGCTTGGAACCCCCGTACTGCTCGTCATCGGAGTCGCCGCAGGCGCGACCATCGTCACGCTGAACTGCATGATTTCCGACGGACGCTTGAGGGTACTGGTGAACCTGATTGCGATGACTGGGATCGTCGGAAGTTGCCTTACGTACTACCAGATCCTTTTGTTCCCGTTCAGGGTAGGGCCAGTTGATTTGAGTGGGGAGCCTCAGCTCCCAACCCAACGTGTCCTGGCCCGTTGCGTTTAGGCAATCTCCGTCGTCGCTCGGCCGTGAGCCTGGAAGCTGCGCCACTTGCTGGTGCTGATGCAGCCTGCCCCGACCAGTGCAAACTGGGTGAGCCAGAAGGTCCACAGAGCCATCCACACTCCTTCGGTAAAGCCGTAGCTGTGCAGGCCGACGCCCAGTTCGTTGACGCCGAACCAGGACCAACTGGTCACGACGTTGCCCATGATCGCCAGCACGCACAGGCCGCGTTCCTTGACCATGCCGTCCCAGCGAGCGTGCAGCACCAGTGCGTTCCAGAGGACGATGATCAGCGCGCCGTTCTCTTTAGGGTCCCAGCCCCAGAAGCGGCCCCAGGAATCGTCAGCCCACAAGCCGCCGAGTACGGTGCCCACAAAGCTGAAGAAGATGCCAAAGCAGATCGTCCCGTAAACAATGCGGACCAGATCCTTGCCGAAAGCCGGAGTAAGTTTCGTCGTGAAGAGGCCACAGATGACGTACAGCATGCCGCACGTTCCAGCCACGAACGTCACCGCATAACCCAGCGTGATGCAGGTCACGTGAGTCCACAGCCAGAACTGCGTATCCAGCACGGCCTGCATGACCTTCATCGTGTCGCCATCGCCGGACAACAGATGAGCGATGCCCAGCGACGCAGCACCCAGCGAGGCACCAATCAGATTGCCAATGCCGAGTCGGTACACGCCTTCGAACAACACGCTCAACACCACCGCGCCCCAGCCGATGAAGACTGCGGACGAGTAGAGGTTGGTAACCGGGGGTTTGCCTGAAATCTCGTAGCGGGCGTAGATGGCGTAGCTATGCACCACCAGCGTGACCAGGATCGTCAGGAACGAGGCGCGATTCAGCGGACGGGAGAAGCCCACCAGTCCGCAGAGAGCCATCAACAACGCGACGAGATAATTCTGCATCGCCCAGTAGAAGGGCGAGAACGAGTTGAAGGATGCTTCGAGCGACGGCTTGTCTGGCTGGACTTCCCTGGCTCTGAGCTGCAGATCGCTGGCTTCCTTCTTGAGCGCTTCGAGTTTCGCGCGAAGTTCATCAGCCTGCTTGGGGTCTGCAGCGGCGCTGATCTCTTTTTCGACGCCTTGCGTCTTGCGCGCCACGCTCTCCTGCTGCTCAACGATCTTCTTGCTGAGCATAGTCAGGTGAGGCTCCAGCCACGAACGATAGCTCGCGACATCGTCATTGAACTCGTTGGCAGCTTTGACTGCCAAATCCGCTTTCTCCTGGACGATCTGAGTCAGCTTGGCTTTGTCTCCGGCCTTGTTCTGCTTGAGTTCCAAGGCGGCCGCATCGAAATCTAATACGGCACGTCTGTGCCTGGTGTGTGCTACCAGGATCTCAGTCAAGTAGGCCGCAGGCTTACATGGTTGGGCATGGACCACATTGACGCTGAGATAAGACGTGGTCCAACCTCTGGCGAAAGTTTGCCACTTCTCTGAGCTGATGAGCTTGTTGCCTTCCGCCTCGAATGGCGGAATCGCCAGCGGCGGTTCGCGGTCATCAAGCATGTCGAGTTCGCGACTGGCCGCAGGAACATCCTGTTCCAGGCTGCCTTCATTCAGGTCTGTTGGGCTGAAAGTTCTGGTCAGCAAATCCAGCATGCCGATCTTGCGTTCGAACTCCAGGATCTTTCGCTCGTCCGCCGAACGAAACTTGCTCTGCTTCTCTCGAGCTTTATGGGCTTCCTTTGCAATCTTTGGAAGCTCTGACAGAAAGTCGACGAGAGCGTATCGATGGCCTCGATGGCCCGTCCGCAGTACGACCGAAAGCGCTGTGGGAGCCCCGCCGCGCATGACTTCGAGCCCCAGCGGTCGACCTGTCGGAGCGTTGCCAACCAGGCTCTTCAGATGGTCAGAATCGATCACGACTTCTTTGTTGAACTTGGTAATCACATCACCGGCGAGCACTTGAGCGTCACTGGCGGGGTGATGCGGCGACACCGAAAGGACTTTTGCTCCTGCTGCAGTCTTCGCTTTCCCGTCGCCATTCAGCTTGTCTGCGGGAGGCGCGGATTCTTCGACCACAACACCAAGCTGGATACGGAGCGGCTCCAGGCCCAGCTTCCTTCGCAGTTCCGGGTGATCGATTTTAACCACCTGATGGCGAGCAGCTTCACCGGGGTTAGCGATGACGTCTAACAGCCAGCGCGTGGCCGGTTGGGCGACTCCATTCTCGTCTTTGAAAGTGCTGTAACCGGAAAGGATTTTCAAGCTGTTCTGCGCCAAGGTATCGATTGGCTGCAGACGTCCCTCATACAGCACCGGGATCTTGCCGAAAGCCACATAGTCAGGCTCGTTCACGGGAGGCTTGGGTTCGCGCGCTTTGTTCGACACGTACAACCCGGCGATGATCGCTACCGCCCACGGTAAATACTTTACGAACGATGATCCCTCGGGATCGACCTTCGTCAGCAGGCGAACGGTGGGAATCTCGTCACGGAATCCGAATGCCTTCAACAACGCTTCCAGCAGACCACGCAGAGCCACGGGATCGTTGCCGAAGCGACGCTGGACAAAGCGAACAAGGATCGACCAGAAATGGGCCAGCATGCCAACGGCCACGATCATGCAGGACACGTAGGGGATCATCCACCCCGTGTTCTTGACGACGGAGAGCGTTGTTTTCTCCTTCCCCGTCCGTTCGTCTTTTGAGTAGTTCGTCTGATAGAACGTCTCGCCTGCATACCGCAGGGGGTTATTCATCCAGATGTGCTTCTCAAAATCTGTATTGTTCGCAACGTCAACCAACTGAATGATCGAGCGATAGTCGCGAGGCGTGCCCGTGCCCGCATAGTCGGTCTTGCTGACATCCTTCAGCGTCACTGAATAGGACTTGTAGTGGCGTTTGAAACGCAGGCTGAGATCCCACGTTTTGCCGTCGTGAACAATCCGGTTCGGATGCCATTCCGGGCGGCTTGCAAGGCTGAAATACACACCGACCAGGTAAGTCCCGAGCGGCTGCCTGGACTGCTTGTCGATCAGCTTCACGTACGCAGAGGTTAAGTCGACAGCACCGCCCGAATCGGTACCCGTTCCTGCTGCGACATCCTCCGTTGCTACCGACAGGCCGACTCCAGCAGTGGCCGGGTTGTCCGCATCTGACTTGATTTCTGTGGGGGTCGAGTTCTGCAGGAACTTCACGACCTCGATATCGAACGGCAGTTCCAGACTGGAAATCGCGGTCTTGGAATCCGCAGCCTTCGTCAGCAACTGCTTGGGAATCGATACGACTTCATCGAATTCGGAGTTCGATCCATCCGTCAGAGCCAGTTCCACCGTGCGGATGTCTTCCGCGTAGTTCGCCGTCTTGCCTTCTTCGATCGACATCTGGGTTTCGATATGCAGCGTGCCCACGATCGGTTCGTGGATGAGCATCAGTATCACGCCGCCGTGCAGCACTACAACGCCAGCTCGCTTCTTGAAGAGCAGCGTGCAACCCGCCAGCAGCACACCACCAGCGAACACGCCCTTGATCAACTGCCACAGGATGCGCATGCCGGAGTCATCAATGCCGCGACCGCCTTGCACGAACATCACCGCCAGCGCCGTTACGGCAAAGACGCACGAAATCAGCAGTGGCACAAATTCCGGCTTACGCTCGGCTTGAGCTTTGAAAGCTGCGACGGCGGTGACGCCGCCCAGCACGAACAACGCGCCTTCGACCAGCCACCACAGCACGTCCCAGTCGATCCAGGCGTCCTGTACCGACGTGTCGGCGTGGCCCGTTTGAATCACCATCCACGTCACCAGCACGCCAATCGCCGTGACGATCGAGCCAGCAATCGCGCGAGCCCCCTTGGCTTGCACCGTGAATCTCAGCGAGTGCGCAGCCAGCAGGTTGATCAGCATCAACGCGCCGATCGTATTGCCGCCGGGGAATGGGAACTTGATGTACGACGGCACCTTCGACAGATCCAACCACGAACCGCCCTCGACGGAATGATCAACGAACAGCCCCGTCAGCGGGTTGATCAGCGGTGCGAACGATTTAACTTCGATCCACGTCCTCCAGCAGCGGAAGTATTCGCGGACAACGTCCCAGATGTCCTGATTCACCTGAGCCAGAGTGCCCGCCAGCACCAGGAAGATCGAGACCGCAAACAGTGCGACGGTCAGCTTGAGCGAGGCCAGCGGTTTCAGCAGCATCACAATGGGTGACGAGCCACGGCTCGGTTGAGGCGGAGATTCAATCGAGAACGTTTCATTCGGATTCGCCTGAGACATCGCTACTCCAAAAAGACCGTTTGCCAACGGTCATCATTACGAGAATTCGGTCAGTCTTGCGGGAGCCGGTCAGTCGGCACGCAGAATAGTTGCTCGCGCAGGTCAGGAGTTATTTGAACTGCATGGATCGCACGAAGCTTTGGAAATTGTCTTTCTCACGCATCGCCAGTTCGCGATCGCCCTTGAGTTTGAAGAACCAGCCCTGGTCTCCCACGATGACGATCGCCCCCAGAATGGCTTCGCGATCGTTGTTCATCTCAATGAAGTGCCCCTCATTCATTCCGATGCTGATCGGGGTCATCGCCTTCTCAAGTCCCTCTTTGTCGTACGACGACAGAGACAACTGACCGCGCCAGCGGTTGATGTTCGCCAGCAGGTCAGATCCTCCTTTCGCCAGTGATGAGACCGTGATCTCGATGGATTCCTTGCCGTCCGCAACCTCGAACGCCGCCTTGCGGAACTCGCCAGTCTTGCCGACCTTCCAGTTGTCCGGTTTCTTGTAGGTGAACTCGTCGCCGGCCGGCTCGGGTGTCGAGTCTTCAGAGGGACCGGCAGCAGGCTTACGCATGCCGCCGCCCGGTGCATTCGCAAACGGAGCTCCGCCAGCGAACGGCGCCATCGGGCTGCCGCCGGACATCGAGCCCTCCAGATTGACCCACGTCACTGGCGTACCGTCTTTGAGCTTCAACAATCGCAGCTCGCCGGAGTCTTTCGGTTCCTTCGGTAGATCAGCGGCTCCGATATTGGCCAGTCCAATCTGACCGCGCCAGCGATTGATGTTCGCGATGAGATAATCGTTCGCAGTGGCGTCTTCAGCCGGCAGGAACGAGATCGCGATTTCCAGCTTCGAATCGCCAGCGACCAATGTGGCGGCGCGCATCTGATTGCCGGTTGTTTTCTCCGACCAGCCCTCGGGGACCTTCCAGTTCAGTTTCTCACCGTCGACGGTCAGAGTCGACAACAACTCCACAAACTTGTCTTGTTCTTTCTCCACTGCCCGCTTGTTGCCAGACAGCTTGACGAACCAGCCGCGGCCCTTGGCGGGCACGATCGCCGCCAGCATGCGGTCTTCCGCCGCTGTCTGAGGCGGCTTTGGTACTTTGGTGCGCGTGATCACTGGCTGTTGTTCACAGCCGGTGATGGCGAGCAGGGCGAAGACAATCATCAACTGCCAGGCGGCATGGGCCGACGGCAGGTGTCGAAACAGCGAAGAAAGATGCATAGCGTCCTAATGAATCAGGCGAGATTGCAGGTGAGCGTACAAGTATCGGGGACTGCGATTGGATGGTCTGGGGCGGGTCTGCAGATGAGGCAAAGCGGAGCGTGAATTTCCCCCGCCACGGCAGGCGAGGACGTATCACTATAGGTAGTCATTGGCGCCCCCAAAAGCACATGGGGAAGTTGGAAAAATCCACGATGACCGGATAGCCCGGTTGTAGGGAGTCCTCCCGCCAGAGATTCGCACACCTTTGCCCGCCGGACCGCAACTTGAGGTGTAGAGTTGCGAGGATGCGCTCGATTGTGGAGCGCGTGGGCCATTCACGCGCCAGATGGAGAGATCCACCTGGCCGATCGTAGAGGCGGTTCATGTCTCGTAAAGACGCATTGCTCAAGCTCTTCCAACGACTCCTCATCAAGCGTGACGCCCTCCGCGAGACGCTCGGAATGGGCACGTGCGACCATGACCAGGAAGTCGGCGATTTGGCTGACAACGCCGCTGAAGACGTCACGAATGAGATGAGTTCGCAGCTCGCGTCCATCGAAACGGATGAGTTGCACCTCGTCGAGCGGGCGATCGAACTGCTCCGTTCCGGCCGCTATGGATCGTGCGACGATTGTGGCATTCAGATTCCGATTGCCCGGCTGCAGGCCGTGCCGTACTCGGTAACATGCGTCAAGTGCCAGGAATACGAAGAGCAGCACGGACGCCGCCGCTCGGAAGACGCGGACTGGGAGAAGGCCTGCAACTACGAAGGTCGCATCAACGACGAAGACATCCAGCCCGAACGGCTGAAATTCAAATTTGACGAGTGAAATCCGCGGCTGATGGGGCGAAACTCCATACCGTCCGTCTATCCCTTTGACGGATCAATCGACCCCGCCGGTTTGTAGCTTCAACGCGTTGGGAGTTTCGTATGCGACCAGTCCGCCCGTCCGTGATGTGCTTCGGACTAGCACTCAGTTTCTGCGCTGGAGTCGCCCTCAATTCCGCCCTCGTTCATCCCTCTGCTCAGGCCGATAGCGTCTCGAAGTCGGCGTCGGACGACATCCTGAAGGAACTCGACGCGGGCGGTTCATCGCTGGCCGAGACCAGTCGCGTGATGGCGAAGATCGCCAAGGTTGTGACGCCGAGCGTGGTGCACATTCAAAGCGTCAAGCAGATCCCCGGTCGCGGCAAGCTCGAAGAGACCGGCTCTGGTGTGATCATCACGACGCCGAAACGTCCCGGCTTCTATGTCGTTACCAACCGGCACGTCATCAAGAACTCGCTGCAGGAAATGTCCGGCATCGCGATTCAAATGCACGATGGCCGCGTGCTGAAGCCGGTGCGAGCCTGGGATGATCGCTACAGCGACGTCGCCGTGCTTGAGCTAGCGGCAAGTGATCTGCCGCACCTGCGCTGGGGCGATTCCGACAAACTGGAGATCGGCAACGTCGTGCTGACCTGCGGAAGCCCTTTTGGCCTGAGCCAGTCCGTTACGATGGGTATCATCAGCGCCCGCGGTCGCCGTGCTCTCAAAGGTCAGAACAGCGGAGTGCTCAATCAGGACTTCCTGCAGACTGATGCCGCGATCAATCCGGGTAACAGCGGCGGTCCGCTGGTGGATCTGCAAGGCCGTCTGGTTGGTATCAATACGGCGATTGCTTCAACACACGGCGGCAACGAAGGCATCGGTTTCAGCATTCCCAGCAACCTGGTCCGCATCGTCGCTGAGCAACTGCTCGAATACGGCGAGGTCCGTCGAGCCTATCTGGGAGTAAAGCTGGACGATGAGTTCTCCTTTGACAAAGCTCAGCAACTGAACCTGGCGCGAGTTCGCGGCGCACGCGTGCTGGAAGTCTATCCCAACACGCCCGCTCAGAAGGCCAGGCTGCAATACAACGACGTGGTGATGCAGTTCGACGGCAAAGAGATTGTCGATGAAAGCCATCTCATCAATCTGGTGAGCCTGTCCCCCGTCGGCCGCAAAGTGGAAGTCATGGTGTGGCGTAACGCCGAGGTCATGAAGTTGATCGTCGACCTTACCGGCCGTCCCAGTGGTACCGCCGAGTAGTTGCTGCATGCTGGTCTTCGCTGACGCAACGGCTTCCTCGTGCATCGCAGTCGCGACTAAACTTGCGACGTGATTTGACCTGCAGGTCTGCAGCCATGTCGGTGCCGCGTGGGGAAGACAGCATGCTCACCGTTTCGCAGCATTTGCCCGATGCTTTTAACCGCTTAACGCGACGAGAGTTCGTGCGCGTCGGTGCGTTGGGGGCTGCAGGTTTGAGCCTGGTGGATCTGCTCCGCGCTCAAGCTGTAAGCACACCCGCTGCGCCGCGACCCAAGTCGCTGATCTACGTGGTCCTTAACGGTGGACCATCGCATTTGGACATGTGGGATTTGAAACCGCATGCGCCGCTGGAGTATCGCGGGCCCTTCAGTCCGATCGCGACGAAACTGCCCGGCGTGCAGATTTGTGAACACATGCCGCGACAGGCAGAGATGATGGATCGCTTCACGCTGGTGCGCGGCGTGCGATCCGTCGAGAACGACCATTTTCTCAGCGAGGTCTACACCGGCCTGCCGCGTACGTCGGGCAAGCGACCGGCGTTCGGTTCCATTGTCAGCAAGCTGGCGCCAACGCAACTGCCGCTGCCCAGCTACGTGTCGCTCGACCGCGCGACCGTCGAGCAGTTTGAGTACGAGAACCCGCACTACGTCGGTGCGGCGCATGCTCCTTTCCGACCGTTTGACGAAGCTCTGGATGATCTCAAGCCCGCTTCGAACCCGCAGTTGCTCGAAGACCGCAAAGCGTTGCTGAGTGCCTTCGATGCCCTGCAGCGCCGCGTCGACCGGTCGCTCGCATACGGCGGACTGGACGAGTTCCAGGCACGAGCCCTGACACTGATCTCGTCACCGCAGGTGCGCGAAGCGTTCGATTTGTCGAAGGAAGATGCTTCTGTCCTGCAGCGCTACGGGCATAAGGCGGGCAAGTATCCGCACCAGACGGTGAAAAGCATTCTCTACGATTGGGACGCGAAGCCATTCGTACTCGCGCGTCGACTGGTTGAAGCGGGTGTGCGAGTCGTCACTTTGAGGGTTGCGGCCTGGGATCATCACAGCGCGGCCGACGGTGACATTTTCTTCGCGCTGAAGGGACTGATGCCGACGCTCGATCAGAGCCTCACCGCGTTGTTCAACGAGCTGACTGAACGCGGCTTGTCGGATGACGTCCTGGTTGTCGTGCTGGGTGAGTTTGGTCGCACGCCGAAGATTTCTTATCCGGGCCCCGGTCGTGAGCACTGGGCCGACGCTGGTTGTGCCTTGTTCTTCGGTGGCGGCTTGAAGATGGGACAGGTGCTGGGTGCGACGGATTCGCGGGCCGAGCGTTCGATTGATGGCCAGATCAGCTTTCAGAACATCATGGCCACGATTTACCACGTGCTCGGCTTGAACGCGGACGTGAAGCTGCCGGACTTCAATGGTCGCCCGCAATACCTGCTGGACGATCGCACGCCCATTCGCGAACTGCTGGGGTGATAAGTCTGTAGGTCGGCAATCTTGTCCAAGGTGGCCCGCACTCTCCGTGTGCGGGTTTCTTGGGTCCGTCGGCACACGGAGAGTGCCGACCACAAGGCTGGCCTCACTCCGGGGACCGAAGATCTCCAACAACCGTCAAGATGGCGACCGGCGCCACCCAGGGACTATGCGACTTCCGCGTCACGCAGCGCCTTGAGCAGTTCATCGTGCAGCGGACCATTGGTGGCGACGACGCCGCGATTGACGGCTAGTTCGCGGCCGTGAGTGAACTCCAGCGGCTGGCCGGTGATGTCGGTCACTCGGCCGCCGGCTTCTTCGACAACGATCACGCCGCCTGCGTGGTCCCAGATCTTTTCGCGATAGTCGGCCTTGGTCGGTAGACGCAGATAAACGTCGGCTTCGCCGCGGGCGACGACCGCATACTTAGCCTGGCTGTCGAGTCGCGCGGGAGTTTTCACGATGCCGAGTGATTCCGCAATCTGAGCCGACCGGCTGTGTGAGCTATGGCCCGATTCCACGGACTCGCAGAATCGAATCTCTGGCCAGGTCGCGGAACGGCTCACGGTGATGCGTTTCGCATCCTGGCGATCGAGAGATTCCGAATTGATGGGCAGTGACCACGAACCTTGGCCGCGAATGGCGAACATCATGGTGCCGGGCGACGTTTCAATACCCGGTTGTAGCGACAGATTTGGGCAACCCAGGATGCCAAGCGAGATGCGGCCATCAATGATCAGCGCCAGCGAGATTGCGTATTGCTCGCCACGTAGAAAGCCCTTGGTGCCATCGATCGGGTCCAGCGTCCAGAAACGCGAACCTGACTGGCCTGCGCCGCGATCGATCCAGCCGCAGACGTCTGTCGTGCTGCCCGCGATGCCGACCTTATCCAGCTCCGCTTTGATCTGGTCGAGGAAGTTGCGGTTCTCGGGCAGCAAGAGTTCGGCCGAGTCTTCTTCGCCAACAACCGGATCATCGGGAAACGCAGCGGCCAGGGCACGACAAACAATGGCCTGGCTCGCGAAGTCCGCGATGGTGACGGGGCTGTTGTCCTTCTTGTCGAGCTTCTCGCGCGTGATCTGCTTTTGCACGCTTTGACACACGCGCGAGGCCACCTGGACAGCGGCCAGAGCGACCTTGAGTTCCGTCTCAAACGCAGACATGCAATTCCTTCAAATCAATCAACGAGGAGTAACCGAACCCTGCTGGGCGGGTGATACTGGCAGCCTAGATCAACTTCCAGCCGGGACGATACTGGCGACGGATGATCGCGTCCGCTTCGGGAGCGTTCGGGCAACGTAACTCAGCCGCGTTCCATTCGAGTTTCTTACCCAGCCGATACGCGACGTTGCCGAGATGGTTGGCTTCCGTGAGCCAGCCGGAGTATTCGAAGTTGCAGGTCGTCTTGAGATCCGTCTTACACGCCTTCAGCCATTCCGCCTGCTGGCCCGGCGAATCGGGGATGAACGGATCAGGCCGCTTGAAGTCCTTGAACTTGTCCTCCGGCAAAAGCACGTGCTTGCCGTAGTCGGACAACAGCATGCCATTGTCGCCGATGAACAGCACCGCGCTGTCCCACTTGGGAATGCCGCCGTCCGTCCAGATCTTCGGTTTGTTGACGCCCTGGTACCAAGTGAGCTTCACGGCGGGTTGATCGCCGCGCGGGCCATACTCATAGGTGGCCTGCATGGATGCTGGAGCCAGGTCCGGATGCGGCGGCGGCCCCGAGGCTTCGATGGTCAGCGGCGCTTGCAGCTTCAATGCCCAGAACGGCAGGTCATTCCAGTGGCTGCCGAGGTCCGACATCGTCCCGCTGCCCCATTCCCACCAGCGATACCACTTCGGGCCGGGGAAATAGACTTCATTGAAGTCGCGTTGCGGAGCCGGTCCCAGCCACAAGTCCCAGTGCAGACCCGCCGGGACCGGAGTGATGCTCTTGGGCCGCTCCTGCACGAATACGATATCGCGATGCTGTTTTGATTCTTCTTCCGTGGCATGCCAGCCCCACGCACGCGACACCCAGACATGCACTTCGCGGACGGGACCGATCGCGCCGGTCTGAATGAGTTCCACCACGCGCCGATAGTTCGCTCCCGAGTGGATCTGAATCCCCATCTGAGTGGCGACCTTCGCCTTCGCGGCAGCTTCGCGAACGACGCGCGCTTCCCAGATGCTGTGAGTCAGAGGTTTCTCGCAATAGACATGTTTTCCCAACTGCAACGCCGCGAGCGTCGCGAAGGCATGCGTGTGCTCGCAGGTGCTGACCACCACTGCGTCGATGTCATTCGTAGTGTCGAACAGGCGGCGGAAATCGACCGCTTGACGCGCTTTGGGATGAGCAGCCCCAGCGCGACTGAGGTGTGACTCGTTCACATCGCAGACCGCGACGATGTTTTCCGTTGAAACCGCACCCAGGTTCGAACCGCCTCGGCCGCCAACCCCGATGACAGCCATGTTCAGCTTCTCATTGAGATTCTGACCACGCACGATCGCCGGAGCGCCACAGGTCCAGGCACCCGCCGCCGCCAGCGACGACGCCACAAACTTCCGCCGCGAGATTGTTGGCACGGGACTGTTCTCATTCGCGGAGTGACTCATGAGCAATCTCTCCAGATGCAGGTTCAATATCGAGTTATCACTTGGCACCGAGGCAGTAGATCGCGCCTTCGTTGCCTTCGGCTCCGATGACCAGCACTCCCTCGCCAACTGCGGGAGACGCGGCGACCGATCGACCGAGCTTCAGCTTCCAGCGTTGCTTGCCGTCGTTGAGACCGACTTCGTACACGTGGCCGTCGTTCGAGCCCACGAAGACTCGATCGCTTCCCGCAAGTACCGGCGAGCTGTTGATCTGGCCGTTTGTCGTGAACGCCCAAAGCTGCTTGCCCGTCTTGCGGTCCAGGCAGTGCAGCAACTTGTCTTGTCCCCCAACGATGACTTTTTCTTCGGTCACTGCCGCGGATGAGTGATAGGGCAGGTCTTTCCCCGGTTCGCGGTAGCGCCAGACGACTTCCGGCTTGGAGACGTCGATCGCCAGGAACTCGCTCTCGTGAGTGCCGACATACAGCATCGAACCGAGCACGGCTGGAGACGCAATCATGAATCGCTCCAGCGGCAGATCGAACTTCTCCTTGCCGGTCGTGATATTGATGGCTCGCAAGTGCTGGTCGCAGCCGGTGACGAACGTCAAATCGCCAGCGATGGCCGGTGAGCCATTGATGCGGTCTTGAGTCTTGAACTTCCAGACTTCCGCACCAGTCGCCAGCTTCACGCAGTACAGCGTGCTGTCGTAAGAACCGAAGATCGCTTTGTCGTCGACAATCGCGGCGCAGGCCACGATCTCGGCACCGGTTTCAAACTTCCAGCGTTGCTTGCCAGTCTTGCGATCCACCGCGTGAAAGATGCCGTCTTCATCGCCAAGCAGCACGAGTTCATCAGTCACCGTCGGCGACGACTGAAAGCCAGCAATGAAGTCATCGGGCTTCTTACGTTCGGCGGAGAAGTACGTCCAGACGCGCTTGCCGGTCTGACGTTCGTAGCAGATCAACTCGCCGCCCAGTGTCGCGACGAACACGTGCGGCCCGACGATAGCTGCGGTGGATTGCACGCCATCTTTGACGGCTTCCTTCCACAGCACTTCCAGTTTGGAAGGCAACGTTGCGGTGGCGATGCCGCGCAACTCGTTGCCATTACGGAACGACGGCCAACTGGTGTTCTTCGTACTCGCTGGATCGTCGGCCTGAGCCATCAAGCACGTGCTGGCGGCAGCGGCGGACGTGGCAACCAGAAAATCTCGGCGAGAAATCAGCGACGGGGCGGAGTCTGGAACGCGCATCGGTACAACTCCTCAAGAGACTGCTTGTTAACGGGTCGCGGATTGAACGTACCCGTCCATTGTTTCGAGGCTTCCTCGGCCATGACCGGAATGAGGTCGGGTTTGACGTTGCACTCCTGCAGCGACGTCGGCAATCCCGAATCGATTACGACCGTCTCTATATAGCGTGCGAGTGTTTCTGTCGCGGAATCGGCCTGCAGTTGGCAAAGTCCCAGGTCTGCGGCCAGTTCGGAGTACAGCCCATTCACGACACTGCCGTTGTAACGAATCACGTGTGGCAGCATGACGCCGATGGCGATGCCGTGACTGGTTCCAAAGTGGGCCGACAGCGGGTTCGCCAGCGCGTGTGTGGCACCGAGCATCGAATTCTCAATCGCCGCTCCGGCCCAGTGAGCTCCCACCAGCATCGCGCCTCTGGCGTGGATATCGCGCGGCGAGCGCAGCACCTGCGGAAATGCTTTCGCCAGCAGGCCCCAGGCGCGGCGGCTGAATAGTTGTGAGATCGGATTGCGTCGCGTGGTCACATAGGTTTCCAGCGCGTGACTGATGGCATCAATGCCGGACATCGCGGTCACCGATGCGGGCATCGTGACTGTAAGTTCCGGGTCGAGCAGGGCGACTCGGCAAGCCGCCTTCTTGTCGCCGCAGGCCATCTTCATGTGTGTCTGAGCATTCGCGATCAGCGCGAAGGATTGAGCCTCACTGCCCGTGCCAGAAGTGGTCGGCACGGCGATCATCGGCAGCATCGGCAGCTTGGCTTTGCCCACGCCCCAGTAGTCTTCCATGCGTCCGCCGTTCGTCAGCAGAAAGTTGACGCCGCGGGCGCAGTCCATGCAACTGCCGCCACCAAACCCAATGATGAAGTCCACGTTCGCCTGACGAGCAACGGTCAAAGCTCGATCAACATCGTCCGTCGTGGGGTTGGGCTGAGTCTCGTCAAACACCGCTACGGTGATGCCTGCCGCAGTCAAAGCCTCGATTGCACGAGCGTCGTGACCGGCGGATTTCAGTCCCTTGTCGGTTACCAGCAGCACTCGATGGCCACCTAACTCACGGGTCAGGGAGCCCAGTTGAGCCAATACGCCGGGGCCATAGATCACTCGGGTGCGAGGATCGAAGTCGAACGCAGCGAGATCGTCGACGTCAGTCTTGACGGGAAGGGTCATGCGGCAGCTTCTGCGAAAATGGCGGGGCGGGGGGCGGGCCGGACGGAGGAACTGGCAGTTGCGGGATGTTATCGAACTCGCGGGGCGATGCATCTCAACGAGCGCGGAAGGAAAGTGCTTTCAGCTTAGGAACTTGGCCAGCCGAGTGGTAAGCAATCTTGTGGGCTGTCGTGATAGCCGCAAGGAAATCAGGAGTTGGTGAACGAGGCATCGTCAGTCCACGTTGGTTGCGTTGCGGCGTTGTGATGCTGCGGAACCAGCGTCGCACTTTCGTCGAGGCGTCGATGTGCGGCCCGCCGGTCTGCAGGGGCCGCTCACGATGGAAGGTCGCTCCATCTTGCTGGCCTGCCGTCGCAGGCCGATGGGCGAACGATGCACTGCGTGGCCTCGAGAGCCACGTGGGACGCGTCTTCAACGTGCCTGAAACGCAGTGAAGTGAGCACGACAAAATCGTGCTCCACTTTTCAAAAGACCGTTCTGTTACTTCTCGGTCATCGAGAACGCGCCATCCCAGTCCGCTGGTGGCGTGTTGTCGAAGCGGCTCATTTGCTTGAGCAGGAAGGCCTTCGGTCCGTCATCCGGAATTGAGTTGAGGGCTTCCAGCGCGATGTCCCAGTGGCCTGAGATCACGTTGTCTAACGCCGCTTCGAAGATGGCGATGGTCTCATTCGAAATCGCGCCCGGCGTGCTGTCGCCAGCCACCAGTTCCGAAACGGTGATCGCTGTATCCATCCCCTTCGGGCGAATACGGGCCAGTCGACGAACGCGAGCTTGATACGACGGCAACTGCCGGCGAGCGAACTCGGCACTGGCTTCATCTAGGCAGACCGAAACGCCGAACTGGCGAGTCATGCCTTCCAGTCGCGAACCTTGATTGACGACGGTTCCGAAGACGCCGATCTTGGCTTGATGAGCAGTACCAATCTGCCCGGCGATGGCACGGCCGTGAGCCACGCCAATACCGACCGAGAACCCGTCCAGCAGACCGCTGTGAGCCACGGCATTTGCAAACTCGGCCTGAATCGTCAGCGCCGCCAGACACGCGGGCACCGCGCCTTCTTCCAGTTCCGATGGCCAGCCCCAGAAGCCCAGAGCAGCGTCGCCCTGGAAGTCGGCAATCGCGCCATCATGTTTCAAAATACCCTGAGTCATCACGCTTAACGCTTCACGCACGCAAGACAACAGATGCAGCAGGTTGCCCTGGCACTGTTCTGACTTGCGTGAGAAGCCGCGCACGTCGCAGAACAGCACGGTGATATCGCGCTCTGACGGGGTCAGGATATCCACACCCGATCCGCTGGTGAGGTTCTCAACGACCTTGGGCGAGAAGAATGAGCTGAGTTGCGTCGCGTGCTCCTGCAGCCGACGAACCTGGCGGATCGAGCCGAGGAACTGAGCCAAAAGTTGTGTGAATCGGAGATCACCCTTCAGATCGTCAGCGGTGATCATGATGGAGCCGTTGGCTCCGCCTTCGCCGGAGACGTAGAGGCACCAGCCCTGGCTGGACGTGCCCTGAATCGGCACGCAGAACGCCCAGTTCAGGTCGTCGCTCATTGTGCAGCCAGCCGCCTGTTGTTCGCCGCCCCAGACGTGCACCGAGCAGTCGCCGCTCATCAAGGCTCGCGAAACCAAGCGTCGGCTGGGCGTGAAGCGTCCTGAGTATTCATCGCGCGTCCGCACGCGCATCAACGTCGGTCGGACTGGCTTCTGCGGAGCTTCCGCACCAGATGAACTCGCATCGGCGCTCTTGTTCGCAGCGCGGATGGCGGCAACGTCGTATTGGGCTGCTGCGACGGCGACGGCTTGAGGAATGGCTTCCAGCAGCATCTCGGCCAGCATCTCGGCCAGTGCGTTGTCGTCCTGTGCATCGGAAATCAGCTTCGGCAGCTTGGCGAGAATTTCCATCTGGGCCGACGTGTTGCCGAAGTCAGCAGCCGAAAGCTCGCGTGAACCGTACGAGTATTCTTCGACGGATGTTTCGTCGAGATCCGGCTCTGCAGGCTGATTGGCGCTGGAGTTCTGCAGGTCCTGAATCATGGCTTCCACCGCTTCCGGCGATGAGCCACGCACATCGAATTGAGTCACGCCAATCACGAAGGACTCACCCGGTGCGACGACTGCCTCTCGGACAGGCTGGCCGCGATAGATGATGGAATTGGTCGCGGAAGCCAGGCAGCGAATGGTGACCATCCCGCGATTGACTTCGAGGGTCGCATGTTCGCGCGACACCGTCCGATCCCAGTTCACAACAATATTGTTTTGCGGCGTGCGGCCGAGCTTCAGCACGCAGTCTGGTTCCAGATCAAAGTCAAAAGTCTGACCGTCCGGAATATGAGTCGCTTTGAGCTGCAGGAGCGAGGTCAGGGTGGGCATGGGAACGACTACTCCTATTCAAGGGGCCCGTCCGGCGAACAGTGACCGTCGTTCATTGATCGCCGACTGCTTCGATTCTGGCTCGAATCCGTTCGCGACAGCGGCGGAAGAGCGCCGCCTGAGGGTTCGGAACCGGAATTCGTGCCACACCTCCCATGCGATCCGACCACTTTGCGTGACCGGCACCAGCCGCCCAAAGGACCAGACCGGCACAATCGGCACAGGCGGTCCGACGCGGCTACAGGCTCACTTACCCGCATAAATGGCCTCAAACTCAACCTATCCCAATCTATTCTGCGTCCGCACTCTCTACCCAGACTTCCGAGCTGTGCTAAATTCACTCGCGGTTGATGCCAGTCGGGACAGGGAAGAGCTGGTCTGGCTGCGACACAATGAACCTGATGAACGGTGATGTAATGAGCGAAGGACTGAGCCTGGGCCTGCTGGAAGTGAGCAATCTGTCGCCATCTTTGATTGTGGCCGACCGGTGCTCGAAGGCGGCTGGCGTGCGCATTCTGGGCATCGAAAGTACTGACGGTGCCGCTCAATGCATCAAATTGATCGGGGGTGTCGCTGAGGTGCAGTTCGCGATCGAACACGGCACCGAAATCGGCAAACGAATGGGTGCGACGGTCTTCTCGACCGTGATGCCGGCACCCTTGGAAGTCACACGAAAACTGGCGGACGAACCGCCGCAGTTCAGCCCACTGCTTGGGGTTTACGACTATCGAATTCCTCGGAAAGACGCGATGAGCACAAGTGAAGCCCTCGGATTGTTGGAGACTCAAGGTCTCGTAGCCGCCCTGCACGCCACGGACGACATGCTGAAATCCGCGAACGTGACGCTGGTTGGAAAAGAGAAGATCGGCGCGGCCTATGTGACGATCATGATCCGCGGCGACGTGGCAGCGGTTCAGAACGCGATCGAAACCGGCAAGAGCACGGTCGAACGCCTCGGCGGCAAGCTGATCCTCGCCGACGTCATCCCACGTCCGCACTCGGACCTGGCCGCTCTGTTGCCCAAGTAATATTGCTGGCGCTGTCAGAACGCGGTCTTTGAAGATGTGGCCGGAGCGACTCGGACCGATTTGCGGTCAGAGTTACTTGCGCCGCGTCTGCTTCCAGGACAAATGCTTCCGCGCGGGAAAATAGAGGGATGACCGTTGTCGTCAGACGTCGGTCGTTCGTCTATTTTCCTCACGTCGTTTTCAGGAGCATCTGCATGGCACTGACTGATCTTTCGACGCCCGCGGCGCGCCTTCATTCGGCTCTGGAAACTCTACAGGTCGCCTGGGCGACGGTCTCTGAACATTGGAACGACGCCAACAGCCGCTCGTTCGAGGAAGAGTATCTCTATCCGCTGGCGATGACCGTGAAGATCGCACTCGATGCCGTGGGACGCATGGACGAGACCGTGCATCACGCCGAAAAGGCGTGCCTCGACGAGCAGCGACCTCAAGGCTTTTGAGCGCTTGATGAGGATGTAGTGACGCCATGAGCCTGCTCTGGCGTCGCGTGATCGCAAGACCTGTGACGTGACCTGATGCTACTTCGTCGGGCGACCGAGGACCGGGTAGGCCGAGTCCTGAAAACCTTTGCCACTGTGTTCTCCCGGCGGGATGACACTGTCGACGAAGGCTTCATCTTCAGCGGTGATCTGGACCTTCAACGCGCCCATGTTGTCGGCGTATTGCTCGGCGGTGCGCGGTCCGACAATCACCGACGTCAGAATCGGATTTGCCAGACACCAGGCCAGAGCGAACTGGCTCGACGGGCAGCCCTTCTTTTCTTCGGCGTACTTCGCGATCGACTGTGATGCTTCGAGGCTCGAATCACGCAACTCAGCCTGCAGCATGCGAGGATCCTTGCGAGCGGCGCGGCTGCCTTCGGGGAAGGCCTCACCGGGCTTGTACTTGCCCGAAAGAATGCCGCGAGCCAGCGGCGAGTAAGACACCACGCCGATCCCGTATTCCTGACATAGCGGCAGGACTTCAACTTCGATGTCGCGGTTCACAATGTTGTAGAGCGGCTGCAGGCACGAAATGGCATTCAGGTTTAGCCGGTCGCTGGTCCAGAGCGCCTCGCACAGTCGCCAGGCGCGGAAGTTCGAGCACGCGATGTAATGCACCTTGCCTGCGCGGACGACATCGTCCAGGGCTCGCAGAGTCTCGTCGATCGGCGTCGAGTAGTCGGGAGTGTGGATGTAGTAGATGTCGACATAGTCGGTCTTCAGGCGTCGCAGGCTGTTGTCCAACGCCTGCTTCATGTGCACGCGGCTGGCACCCCAATCGTTCGGCCCTTCGCCCATCTTGGCCCGGCCCTTGGTCGCGAGGATCACTCGATCACGACGGTCAGCGATGGCCTTGCCGATGACCACTTCCGATTGACCCGCGTTGTACATATCAGCGGTGTCGATGAAGTTGATGCCGTCATCCATCGACTGATGAATGATGCGGATGGAATCCGGTTCGGAAGTCTGACCACCGAACATCATGGTCCCCAGACACACGCGCGAGACTCGAACGCCAGACTTCCCCAGATTGCGATATTCCATCGAAACACCTTTGTGATGAGTTTGAAGCTGCAACGAATTGCCAACTCGTCGATCGAGCGCTAGTCATGTCACTCGATCGCGCTGAGTAGGTTGAGAATCCTTCTCGACCCGTCTGCGAGTACGGCGACTTACGTCACGCAAGGCAGCGAGCAATCCAGAGCCTGCTGTCTGGCCCTTGACGATCTGTCCTGTTGCCACTCGCTGACCTTGGCCCCGCTGCTGGTCGGGATGGAATCCCAACCTACGACTACCCGGACAGCCTCCTGTACGCCTTGCCGATCCGCACAGAATTACGATCCAGCTCATCAACAGCAATTGATCCGACCGATAGCGGGTGTATGATGAGCGTCCCGCCTCGGCCAACCGGATTGGCCGAAACTTGCCTACCACGCAGAATCAAAGGGCTATGCCGTGCTCGAACTTTCTGGCTGCAAAAGAGGCTTTTGTGACGGCGTCAATCGCCGCGACTTCCTCCGCATTGGTTCGCTCGCCATGGGCGGATTGACTCTGCCAGCCCTGCTGCAGGCGGAAGCACTCGCTGGTCCCCGGGCAACTCGCAAGTCGATTATCAATATCTTCCTGAGTGGCGGTCCGTCGCACATGGACACCTTCGACTTGAAGACGAAGGCACCGAAAGAGTTTCGCGGTGAGTTCCAGCCGATCGCGACCAACGTGCCCGGCTTCGAGATTTGCGAGCACATGCCCATGCTGGCGTCGATGGCCGACAAGTTCACGGCCGTGCGATCCATCGTCGGCATGAACGACGAACACACCAACATCCAGTCAGACACCGGCTGGCCACAGAACTCGCTGCAGTCGCAGGGCGGTCGCCCGAGCATCGGTTCCGTGATGTCCAAAGTCTGGGGGCCCGCTCAAACGACCGACCACGGCACCGCGCCCACGTTCGTCGACCTGACGGGCTCATCGAACCCCGGCTTCCTCGGCCAGATCTTTGCGCCCTACCGTCCGGACGGAGAAGGACGTTCGAACCTGAAGCTCAATCAGAGCATCAGCCTCGGCCGGCTCGATGATCGTCGCGCTTTGCTGTCGAACTTCGATCGCCTGCGACGCGATGCGGATGCCAGTGGCATGATGACCGCTCTCGACAGTTTCTCGGAACGAGCCGTCGGCATCATTACTTCCGGCGAGATTGCGAAGGCTCTGGATATCTCGAAGGAAGACCCTCGCCGAGTTGCCCGCTACGGTGCTGGCAAGCGCGAAGCTGATCGTTTCCTGGTGGCTCGCCGACTGCTGCAAACCGGTGCGCGTTGCGTCTCATTCGCCTGGGGTGGCTGGGATACTCACGAACGCAACTTCGTTCATCTGAAAGAACAGTTGCCGGCGCTCGATCAAGGCCTGTCCGCGCTGATTGAGGACCTGGACGCTCACGGGATGCTCGACGACACCATCATCCTGATGTCCGGTGAATTCGGCCGCACGCCGCGTATCAACGGCAACGCTGGCCGCGACCACTGGTCTCGCGCTGCGTTCGTGTTCCTGGCGGGCGGTGGTATGCGTCACGGCCAGGCGATCGGTTCGACGAATCGTTTGGGCGAGGTTGCTCAGGATCGACCAGTTCATCTGCAACACGTCTTCACGACGATCTACAAGCAGATGGGCATTGATCCCGATCACACCACTCTGATGGACCCCAACGGCCGCCCTCAATATCTGGTCGACAACCGCCGGGTCATCGAGGAACTGATCTAAGCTTCCTTGTAGGTCGGACAATCCTCTCCGACAGCCGGACAAGATGTCCGGCTAACTTGCGGTTGTGATTGCTTCACGCCGTCGCTTCGACTTCCAGACGCACCATTGAAACCGCCAGTTTGCCGTCTGAATCTGGCGGAAAGCGGCGGGCGTATTCGTCGACAACTTCCGAGAGGAAGGCTGCCGAGCGGTCCGTCGGGACGCGTTGCCAGTAGGGCATCCAGGTCGTTCGCAGCCAGGCGGTGAGGCTCGTGCGATTGTGCGGCATCTGCTTCGGTGCAAGCTCGACTCGCTGCACGGAGAAGCCTGCGGCGAGCAACCATTCGCGGAACTCGTCAGCGCCTGAGAACTGCCACGGAAAGCGGAACTCAACGAAGAACTCGCGCCATTCAGATCGGCTCATCACCGCGTTCATGACTTCGATCATGCCGGCGGCATTCCCTCGACCACCGGCGGACACGATCAATCGTCCGCCCGGCCGCAGCACTTGATGCAGGCCGCGCAGCACTGCTGGCTGGTCGTGCATCCAATGCAGGGCCGCGTTGGAAAAGGCCAGATCGCAGGGACCGATCGCAGCCGAGCCGTCGCCCGTCACGATGGCCTGACCGTCGCGGGTCAGGAACTCGAGATTGGGAAAGTGCCGCTGCGGAAATGCTTTCCTGGCGAACTCGATCATCTCGGGCGACGCATCAATGCCGATGACTCGCCCCTGAGGAACGCACCGCGACAGCTCCGCAGTGATCTGACCGTTACCGCAGCCAACATCGAGGATGACTTCATCACCCTTCAGGCTGACGTGGCTCAGCAGCTCACGCGCCCACGTTGATTGACCGGTTGATGACGTCGCATAGTCGGACGGCACCCAGCGCACTTGATTCTCGTTCCTCATCATTCGCCGTCCACAACTTTGCTCACAGCCCGCAGGCCGAGCGGACTCGATCCAGCACCACGCGACCAACCTCGCGAGCCCGGCGAGCACCGTCCTGCAGAATGTCTTCCACTGTGCCGGGTGATTTTTCAAACTCCTCGCGTTTCGCTCGAGCCGGAGCGAACGCTTCCATCGCGGCATCGTACAGAGCCTGCTTGGCCTCGCCGTAACCCATGCCACCGGCACGGTATTTGGCGGCCAGAGCTGCCTGCTGATCCGAGTTGGCGAACAGTTTATAGAGCGTGAAGATGTTGCAGGTTTCCGGGTCCTTGACGTCTTCGACGCCCTTTGAATCTGTTTTGATGGACATGATCCGCTTCCGCAACTTCTTCGGCTCTTCGAAGAGTTCGATCGTATTGCCGTAGCTCTTCGACATCTTCTCGCCGTCGAGTCCGACCACTTTGGCGGTGGACTCCACGACGTGCGGGCTGGGCAACTTCAGGGCTTCGACTTCGTAGATCTGATTGAAACGCCCGGCGATGTCGCGCGTGACTTCAATGTGTTGAATCTGGTCCGCACCGACCGGAACCACGTCGCTGTCATACAGCAGGATGTCCGCCGCCATCAGCACCGGATAAGTAAACAGCCCCACGTCCGCCGCCAGTCCCTTCGCCTTCTTGTCCTTGAAGGCATGGCACTTATCGAGCAGGTGCATCTGGGTGACGGTCATCAGCAGCCAGGTCAGCTCAGTCACTTCCGGGATGTCGGACTGCCGGAACAGAGTGGCTCGCGCGGGATCCAGGCCCAGCGACAGCAGGTCGACGGCTGCCTCACGCGTGTAGAGGCGGAGATCCGCCGGATTGCGCACAGTCGTCAGCGCGTGGTAGTCGGCGATGAAGTAAAACGCCTGCTCGTTGACTTGCAGATCGATGTACTGGCGAATCGCACCAAAATAGTTGCCCCAGTGAAACCGTCCGGTGGGCTGAATGCCGCTAAGTACTTTCATTTCTGTCCTTAAAGTGGTCTAAATGACCGTAGCCGAAACGGCTTGGAGCACGGGTTCTCCGAGGTCATAAACCTCGTTTCTGAGCCCTCAGGCTGCAGGTTTGGAAGAGCAGGCGAGTCACGAAGGTTAAACCGCTTCAGGCGGCTCGTCACCTTTCCAAAGATGGTCATTTTCCCAAAGGATTCTTTGACGCTCAATTTTGGCATGGCTAGAGTGCCAGCGGCGTTGCGGCTTCTTTGTTCCGCTGGTTGGTGGGACCTGCTTGCGCTCCGATTCTGTTTGCGCAAGCCTCCGGTAGCTGCGGGTGAATTGGTATTGGATACGATTGCCAGGGCCGGGCACCCGATCAAGGAGGATGATCATGGATCAACATTTGCCACCGTTTACTTCCGACCAATTGTTGCTTCAACTGGTTCGCGATGTTGTGACTCGTCGAACCAACGGGACGATCTACAACTTGGAAGTGTCACTCGACGAAGGAGTTGTCGTCATCCAGGGTCGGACGACACGCTACTACCACAAACAGCTCGCGACGAGCGCCGTGCTGGACGAACTGTCGGACTCGCAGATCGAAGTCCGTAACGGAATCTGCGTGACCTGCTGAAGCTGTCGCAGGTCTGAATTCGTGAACGCGGGAAATTCTGTGCAACGCGCATCAATTCGCGCGTTAATCCGGTCGTCGCGCTGGCGGTTCTGCTGACCTTTGGGATAGACCATAGCAGCACTCCGTAAATCGCCCGCCGTCGACCGAGGAACGTCATGAAGACCGTCAAACTGGTTCGCGAACAAGTCATCGATCAACCCGTCGAGACCGTGTTTGCATTCTTCTCCAGTGCTCAGAACCTGCAAGTTCTGACGCCCAAGTGGCTCAATTTTGAGATCCTCACGCCACTGCCGATTGAGATGCACGTTGGCACCATCATTCAGTATGCGCTACGGGTTCGCGGCGTTCCGGTGCAATGGACTAGCGCGATTTCCACATGGCAGCCGCCGTTCGAGTTCGTGGACGTCCAGTTGAGCGGCCCGTACGCACTGTGGCATCACCGACACAGCTTTGAACCGCGTGGAAACTCGACGGTCGTGCGGGACGAAATCCACTATCGCATGCCGTTTGGCTGGCTGGGATCGCTCGTGCATGCTGCGATTGTCAAACGCGACCTGGAGAAGATCTTCGCTCACCGGTTCGAGGTCATCGCTCAGCAGTTTGTCACGGCCGGTCCGTAGGCGCTGCGGGATGACGTTGGCTGTGAAGCTCCCGCCGCACGCGACTGCTTATCGCCGAGCCTTACTGCTCAGCCGCGCTCAGAGCCCATTCAATCTCATCCAGTTGCTGGCGCTCCAGTAGCTGCCGGCGGCGAACGCCGAGAAACTCCTGCGTGGCCCGATGAATCAAGTCCTCACGGGCTCGAAACTCACCAGCATCCACGACACGGTCGATCTCGTTGGCAAGATCATCTGAGAGTTCAATGGTGACGGAGTTCATAACTACCTCCAGCAAATACGACCCGCACGCAAAGCGGATCATACAGTGCCGAGGTTTGTGGGTGGAAAGTGCCTGCGTGAAGCTCGCACCCCGCTTTGCGGGTTACCCTCAGGTTCGCGAAGACATCGTTGCCGCGGGCCTCACCCTGAAGTTCTGACGGGCTCAAGCTTTCGAGGTCGATGCAGGCCGGTCGGCGGCTTCACTCCCGACGGTGTTATCATTGAACCCCACAGCTACAGCGGACATGGTGGAGTGGGTCGGGTTCGGAGTGATCCGCGGCAGGCACAGAGCGGCCTCCAGAATCAATGCCAGCATCATCAGCCCGAGGAACACGCGCCAGATTTCCTGGATCAGCGCCGACAGGTTGCCGGCTTGATCATCGACGCGGGCAAAGTCGAGCCCCTTGAACAACTCGGTCAGTCGGACATCGTCCAGCACCGGCGCCTGATCTTCGGCGACGGTGCGGTTGAGCGCGACCAGCTTCGCGTCCGCCTGATAGACGCCACCTTGAAAGGCGTACTCGGTTGAAAGTGCTTCCGGCGGGCCAGCCAGCTTCTGCCAGGAGACAGCTTGATCGTGGCCGACGTCGCCGACCATGAGCTGTCGCGCGTTGCCCAGCATGGCTGCGCCAGAGTTCAGCGCGCGTTGCACCATCACGTAGAGGACCACACCATCGGTCGCGATCGAAGAGTCTCCGGCGCCAACGGTCGTGCCACAGAAGTAGACGCCACCGCGGTTGGTGGTGACGCGAGCGAGCAACGGCGTACCACCTTTCAGCGACGCGATCGGGGTCGTCTCACCTTCGATCGTGCAGAAGTTGCGGACCTGCAGTTGTCCGACGGGCAAGGCCGCACCGCTTTGAGTGTTCGCCAGTAAGTCTTGATCGGGACGCCAGGTTTCAATGGGCACGCCATCGGACTTCTCGGACCAGTCGCCCCACTTCACTCCGAGAAAGTCGTCCGAGCTGACAACGCGCGGCGGGAAGAACATCACCTGCCCTCCGCGGTCGACGAACTCTTGCACCAGCTTGGCGGTGTCAGCGTCGGGCAATGGACCTTGCCACATCAGCAGGGACAGCGTTTCCCAGTCGATCTGGGGGAGTTGATCGCGAGTCAGAATCTCGGCGCTGCTGCGTTGATGGGGATCGGGCGAGATCTGAGCGGCCAGTTGCAGCGGTCGAGCTGCTTGCGGTTCATCGGTGACAATGGCCGCCACGCGCGGCGTTGGCTTGTCGAAAACGAAATAGAACTCGTTGTCAGCGGCGTTGGAGTCGGCCGGGATTGAAACCTTCGCCCAGCCGCGTTCATGAGTGCGCTCGAGCGGCAGGCGGTGATCCTTGAGGTCAAACTTCGACCCGGTCATCTCGACGGTGAACTCGGAACGCGCCCCTTCGATCTCGAACGACAGCGGGATGCCTTGCTTCTCTTCGTCCACGACGCCTTCGCGAGTCAGTTGCAGCGAGACCAGCAGCTCAGCACTGTCGCTCGTCTGCAGGCGACGCACATCGGTGACGCGCACGGCCACGTTGTTGGCGGCCAGATCCGGATAGGCGAGCAAGTGGAACCGCACACCTTGATTGAATTCGAGGAACGAGTCTCGCAACGTCGCCCAGCGGCCGCTTTCGGCGTTCCAGTCGTTTTGACGAATGTCAGAGCAGATCCAGATCTCGGTACGGCCGGATTTGTTGGCTTCGATGTAGTCTCGCGCAGCTTGCAGCATCGTGGGCACATCGGCTGATGCGCTGGACGGTTCAGTCACCGACAACTTTGTCAGAGCATCAGGCGATTCGAGTTCTCGCGGCTGGTTGGTGGTGTTCTCAATCAGAATCCAGCGCGTTGAACCAAACATGCTCAACGCCCGCACCAACTGCTGACGTCCGGTCTCCAGTTTGGAGTTCACCGTGCCCGGACTCTGCTGCCGCATGCTGGGCGAACGGTCGAAGATGATAATTGTCGTGTCGGCTTTGCCACCTGCGGTCAGTCCGAGCCAACCGCTGGCCAGCGGTCGCGCGACGGCGAAGATCAAACCGGCAATGGCCAGCGTGCGGAACAGCAGGATCAACCACTGCCGTAGCTTCGCATAGCCGCGTGACATCCGATTGGCGGCCAGGATGAACATCATCGCCGCCCAGCGGATCGTCTGATAGCGCCTCTGATTGATAAGGTGAATCAGTATCGGCAAAGCGATCAAAGGCAGCGCGGCCAGCAGGAGTGGCTGAAGAAAGCTCATAGGGTAGTTCAGCTTCCGAGGTTCAGTTGGCGAACCGAGTTGTCGTCTTCGCCCACATCAAATCCTGTTTCAACGCGTTTAAGTACGGCCTACCAGGAACCGCATCAGCACCTGTTCGTAGTTCTCATCAATGCTGATGCGGTGGTAGTCGATCGCCGATTCCAGCACGACCTGTTTGAAGTCCGTCAGATATTTTTGCAGGGCCTTGTGATAGCGGTCCGCGATTTCATTCGGCTCGGCAAACACCGCCGGGCCGCCTTCCATGTCGATGAACCGCATCGGTCGCTTGAACGTAAAAGCCAACTCCTGCGGGTCCAGCAGGTGGAACGTCACGACGTCATGCTTCCGGAATCGCAGGTGCTGGAAACAACTGCGTAGCTCTGCGGGCTCGATGAAGAAATCTGAGAGCACGATGATCAACGCCCGCTGCCGGATCGTTTCCGCCAGTTCGTGCAGGACCGATGCGAGATGCGTTTCATCTTGCGGCTGAGCTTGTTCCAAGATGTCGAACGCTGTCATCAAGTGGGCCGGATTGCGCTTCGGCGGCAGGTGTTTGACGATACCTTTCGCGACGCAGGACACGCCAACGGCGTCACCCTGTTGCACGGCCAGATACGCAATCGCACCCGCCAGCTTGCGGGCATATTCCAGTTTGGTAACGCCCGTCGAACCGAAGTCCATCGACCCGCTGGTATCAACGACTAAACAGCAGCGCAGGTTGGTGTCCGCTTCGAACTCTTTGACGTAGAAGCGATCGGATCGGCCATAAGCCCGCCAATCAAGACGTCTCAGATCATCGCCCGGAACGTATTTTCGGTACTCAGCGAACTCGACGCTGGCACCGCGATGCGGACTCTGATGTCGCCCAGACACGTTGCCCTGCATCGGTCGACGCGACAGCAGCGGTACTGCCGCCAGTCGCGACAGTACCTGAGGATCCAGAAAGCTCCGCGAGCGTCGATCAGGAGTCATGTCGTTTCAGTTTTGATGGGAACACCGGCGGGGTTACTCAGGTTGAGCAGGTTTCGGCCACTGTGCTTTGAGTTCATCCAGAGACGACGCCACCAGCGCGGCTCGATGCATTCTTCGCAGCTCTTCTTCAGACAGACGATTGATTTCTTCCAAGAGCGCGGCATCCAGTTGTCCGAACCGAACTTCGATTGTCTCGCACAGCGTTTCCCGCAGAGCTTCAGTCCGGCCTTCAGTCCGGCCTTCGACGCGGCCCTCGACGAGCCCCTTCGCTAGTGCGTTTCGTTCCCAGGTCGTCACATACGCGGGCATGGCATGCTCTCTTTCCATGACATCGTGCTGCTTGGTGAAGTCTGCGGCGAGTGCCGCGGGCAGCACCATAATCCAATCGAGAAACCGCAGCAGTTCAAGCACATCTTCACGAATCCAACCAGCTCGATAGAGATTCCGGCACAAGCTGAGCTTCCACATCAGCCGGGCTTCGGGATCTCGACGAGTTTCCTTTGATTTCAAGTGAGCCATCACCGCGAACGCAATCCGATTCTGGCTCGATTCCAGTTCCGACCAACGCTCCGACCAATCCAGTAGCTTGGCAATCGGATACTCAAACAAGATCCGACAGCCGCACAGTTCCGATTCGTAAGCTCGCGGTCTCCAGTCCGGGTTTTCGTCGGCCAGAACCGCGAGGCTGATCACCGGGCGGTCGTAGGCATCGGTCAATCGCATGAAGTACTCGAACATCCGTCGCTCGAAACCCGACTCTTCGTCTCCTTGCACTTCGATGTGAATGAGCACCCATTGCTCGCGACCATCGAGTAGCCAGACCTTGACTAACTTGTCGACGAAGCGGCGTCCGAGTTCCGCGTCGCGGACGATTTGTTGCAACTCCTTATCGAGAAACTCGGGTTCGCGAGTCCAATCGACGACATCATGCACCAAGGGAAACAGCAGCTTCAAAAAGTCTTGCAGGAAGCAATCAACGGCTTCCTTCCACGGACTATCGAAGTCGGTCATGTCGGCCCTTTGTGACACGCCCAAAGTTTCGTTACGCGTCCTTGCTGGATTCCTCAACCAGTCGTTTCACGATCCGCTTGGCATCAATGCCCTCGGCTTGAGCGGCGAAGGTTGTGATGATGCGGTGCTGCAAGACAGGCACAGCGACTTCCATGATGTCTTCCAGTCGCACCATGTAACTGCCTAGCAGGGCCGCGCGCGCCTTCGCTCCCAGAATCAGGTTCTGCACAGCACGAGGTCCAGCTCCCCATGAGACCAGAGGCTTCAGCCAGGCGGGTGCGGTCGGGTCATTAGGACGAGTTCTACGCACCAGTTTGGCGGAGTACTGGTAGATGTGGTCGGGCACGGGAACTCGGCGAACGAGTTGCTGATGCGCGATGATGTCCGGAGCGTGCAGCAGATGGTTCAGCTCCGGCAGCGCGTCTCCGGTCGTCGAACGGGCGATCTGGATTTCCTCGGCTTCGCTCGGGTAGTCCAGTTCGATCAGGAACATGAACCGGTCCAGTTGAGCTTCCGGCAGCGGGTACGTGCCTTCCTGCTCAACCGGGTTCTGAGTCGCCAAGACCAGAAACGGGGGTTCCAGTTTGAACGACTTCCCGAGCACGGTGACCTTGTGCTCCTGCATGGCCTCCAGCATGGCGGCCTGCGTCTTTGGGGGAGCGCGATTGATTTCGTCAGCCAGCACGATGTTCGCAAACACCGGGCCGTGCACGAAGTGGAACTCGCGGCGGCCGTCCGGGGTGTCCTGCAGAATATCGGTGCCAGTGATGTCCATCGGCATCAAGTCCGGCGTGAACTGAATGCGGTTGAAGTTGAGCGACATGGTTTCGGACAGCTTGCTGACCAGCAGCGTCTTTGCGAGGCCGGGAACGCCCATCAGCAGCGCATGGCCGCGGGCAAAGAGGCAAATCGCGAGGCGTTCGATGACCTCGTGTTGCCCGACGATGACTCGCCCCAGTTCCTTTTTCAGGCGAGCGTACACGTCTCGCAACTGGTCGATCGCCTGGACATCGTTTTCGCTGAGCCGTTCTGCAGGCGACGCCGTTCCGGTTTGTGCCATGTGCGGTTCCCAGAGGTCGTTCAAGGAGGTTCGAAGCGGTAGCGGTGTTGGGCGGACAATCCTGTCCGCCGAAACGGTGACGGACAGGATTGTCCGTCCTACGAGCCCAACTATTATTCGGGGGACGGGTGAACGCGTCCATCGTCAGACCGTCAGCAAACGTCACATCTCCAAAAGTCGTCCCAAGTTGCCAAACGCCTTCGTCGCCACGGGGTCATCGTGGCCAAGGCGTCTCGCCTTGGTTTCTGGACTGGTTTCTGGACTGGATGAGGACGGACGCGGGACGGACGCGGGACGGGTCCGCCGCGGTGACCCCCTCTTTCGGCCTGCGGCCTCATTCTCCCCCTTGTGAAGGGGGAGAACGCTAATGCGTCGACCTGAGCTTCGAATCACCGCCATTTTGCCTGAGAAACTCGACAAATTGGCATTCTTCAGAAAAATCTTCAGAACCGAGTCAATAAATCGGCACTCTCGCGCATCGTTTCTCGGCACGGAGTTCTCTGTGCAGGGACTTGCAGCAATGTGATTGGTCACCGTTGTGTCGTCATCTCAGGATGCTGAGCGGATTTCTCCCGAAGCCGTGGCGGAACTCTACGCGGAGTTCGGGGACGACCTGCGTGCCTACCTGACGGCAGTCCTCAAAGATCGCGAGCAGGCTCTGGAAGTTCTGCAGGTGGTGTTGAGGAAGACGCTCGAACAGGGCCATCTGGTGACCGAGAACCTGCGAGGCTGGGTGATGCGGGTGGCGTTGCAAGAGGCAATGCTGCTCAGACGCAACCAGACTCGCGAGCGGCAAGTTCTGGAGAAAGCGGCGTGGAAGCAAAGCAAACCCAGCGATGTTCCAGACTTGGCTCTCTCGGTCCCGATGACCGTCGAAACGGTGAAGATCGTGCGGCAAGCCATCTCGGACCTGACGCCCGATCAACAACAGGTCGTGCGGCTGAGGATTTACGAAGACAAGACGTTCGCGGTGATCGCTCAGGAATTGAAACTGCCTCTGGGAACGGTGCTGTCTCGCATGCGAGCAGCCCTGCAGAAGCTGGAAGTCGCCCTGAAAGATTACGCGAAAGATTGAACCCCGATGTTCTGGATAGCTCAGTGCCGGAATTCAAAATAAAGACGACAACCGAAACGAAAAGTTGTCGCGACGAAACGTAACGATGATGAACTCGAACACAGACGCCTCGAACGACCTGAACTGGCTCGCCTTTCGGTATGTGGCTGGCGAGATGGCTGCCGACGAATCCGCAGCTTTCGAGCAACGCATGCTGAACGATCTGGATACCTGCGAAGCCGTGATCCGCAGTGCTCAGTTGTGCGAATCGGTCGACGCCGCCTTCGATCAGCCCGCTGCACCGGTGATGGCCCCCGCAAAGCTGGCTCAGCCGCATGTTGAAACTCGTCCGGCCGGTCGTCGGTTCAGTGTTGCCGCTTCGGCAGTTGCCGGAGCACTGGCGCTGACTCTGTTCGCCGTAACCTCGCGTGATGGTGTGCCATCGCACGAAGCTCGTGAGACCTCAGAGATCGTTCGCCTCTGGTCGGATTCAGCGGACGCCTCAGCCAGCGTTGCGGACGACGCGGACGCAACGGTGGCTGAAACCGCTCAAGCTGCAGACATCCACGTTCCCGACTGGATGATCGCGGCTCTCGAAGCCAAGCAACGCGACGCGGAAGAAGACGACATCATCGAGAACTAATACCAGGTAGAGCGGATAATCCTGTCCGCCAGCGTTTCGGCGGACAGGATTGTCCGCCCTACAAACTAGCTCCCCGACTTATTCGAAACTCATCGTGCTATCTTCAACTACTCATAACTCTGATGTCAGTCGCTTGCCGCGGATGCTGGCTCTGGTGATTTCGCTGGCGTTCCTCTTGTCTTCGACGAGCGTTGCGTTGGCGGACGAGTCCAAGAAGGGTGACGTCAAGAAGTCGGACCTGAAGAAGGACGAGTTCAAGAAAGACGACGGGAAGAAGCTCGAAAAGAAACCGGAACCGAAGAAGGAAGATGTCAAGAAGCCTGAGCTGAAGAAAACCGAAGAAACGAAGAAGCCGGACGAATCCAAACGGTCCGACGACGTCAAGAAGGTCGCGGCACCGGTGCTTGATGAGCAAGCCGCTCTGGAGTTCGCTCAGCAGCATCACCCGGAACTCGCCGACCTGCTCGCCACTCTGAAGAAGTCTGACAAGCAACAATATGTGAATGCTCTGCGTGAACTGGACCGCGATCGCGACCGTCACGCGAAGCTGGCCGAGCGAGATCAGGAACGAGCCAAGCTGTCGCTCGAAGTCTGGAAGATGGATTCGCGAATCCGTCTCGAACTGGCCAAGTTCACGATGACTCAGGAACCCGAGCGCGAGGCCCGCATTCGCGAACTCCTGAAGCAACGGCGTGATGCCCGCCTGGCTCTGCTGGTGCTGGATAAAAAGCGTCTGGCGGGTCGTGCCAGCAAAGTCGACGAGCAAATCGCCGCCCTGCAAGACAACGGCTCAGACGCCAGGCTGGCGGCTGAGTTCGATCGCCTGATGAAGTCCGTGAAGCCAAAGGCTGCGAAGCCTGATGTGGCTCCAGTGAAGTCCGCCCCTAAAGCCGCCAACAAGACTGAAACTAAAAAACCGTCCTGATTGGCAGCCTTGAACCGTTCAACTTGTCGTCCTTGAAACTGAATGAGGAGTTTATCTTGAAGCCCTATTGGATGCTGGCACTCGCCATTGCCTTCGGTGCAACGGCGACAGCTTCGGCAGACTCGGTGATCGAGCCTGTGGCGAAGCGCTTCGAGAAATCTGATGCTGCTGAAGTCCCGAACTTCCGACAGCACGTGATGCCGCTGCTGGGTAAGCTGGGTTGCAATAGCCGCGCCTGCCATGGGTCATTTCAGGGGCAGGGCGGCTTCCGGCTGTCGCTGTTCGGCTATGACGCCAAGCTCGACCACGAAGGCCTCGCCGAGCGTGTCGACAAAGACAAGCCCGAGAACAGCTACGCCCTGCAGAAGCCGTTGCTGGAAGAACCGCATCGCGGCGGCAAGCGGCTCAACAAGGATAGCTGGGAATACAACCTGCTTGTTTCGTGGATCAAAGGCGGCGCCGCTAACGAGAACCGCGAAGAGCAGCCCAAGCTCAAGGCTCTGGAAGTCACTCCGAAGGAAATCGTCTTCAGCAAGGAAGGCCAGAGCATTCCTCTGAAGGCCGTTGCTGTCTGGTCCGATGGTCGTAAAGAAGACGTCACCTGCCTGTGCCGCTTCCAGACCAACGACGAACAAGTTGCTGAGATCGGCAAAGACGGCAGTGTGATCAGCCATCAGGCCGGCGATACGCACGTTGTCGCGTTCTACGACAACAGCGTCGTGCCGGTGCCGGTCATTCGTCCGGTCAGTGATCGAGTGGGCGACAAGTACCCAGCCATCGCGACTCGCACCAAGATCGATGAACTGGTCGTCGAAAAGCTGAAGAAGCTCGGCGTTGTGCCCTCTGATGTTTCAGGCGATGCCGAATTCCTGCGACGAGTGTCACTCGACCTCGTCGGTACTCTGCCTTCCGCGAAGGAAGTCACTGAGTTCGTGGCTGACACGCAGGCTGACAAGCGAGCCAAGAAGGTTGACGAGTTGCTGGCCCGTCCGGCTTATGCCGCGTGGTGGGCGACTCGCCTGAGCGACTGGACCGGCAACGCTGGCGTCCAGAACAACAACAGCCCGATTCCTGCTGGCGCTTACTCCCGCGACTGGTACGAATTCATCCGCGTGCGTCTGGAACGCAACGAGTCTTACGACAAGATCGCCGAAGGCTTCGTGATGGCCAAGAGCGTGCAGACGGGTGAGACCTATCGCGAGTACTGCGAAGCCATCACCAAGGCTTACTACTCCGATAAGACTGGCGTCGCCGAGCGGGCAACCATGCCGTACTTCTGGCAACGCCGCATGTTCCAGACTCCGGAGGATCGAGTCACCGGTTTCGCTTACAGCTTCCTGGGCATCCGCATTCAGTGTGCTCAGTGCCACAAACATCCGTTCGATCAATGGACGATGGATGAGTTCCATCAGTTCAAGAACTTCTTCGTGCACACGTCCGGCAAGAGTGGAACCTCTCCTGCGAATCGGGCTGCGTACAACGAGATCTCCAAGGAAGCCGGCATCGACTTCAAGTCGAACGACCGCAAGAAGCGCCAAGAGCAAGTCTCAGCCGCGCTGAAAGAAGGCAAGGTCATCGCCTTTGAAGAAGTCTACACCGCCAAAGCGACCGCTCCCCGAGTGGATCCCAAGCGGAAGAAGGACGACAAGGACAACACCAAGAACGCTCAGGTCCCCAAGAGCGGTGCTCACATCGCCAAGCTGCTCGGTCAGCCAGACCTGATCGACCTCACTCAGGTTGATGATGCACGCCAGCCGGTCATGGACTGGTTGCGATCCAAGGAGAACAAGCTGTTCTCCAAGGCCTTCGTCAATCGCGTGTGGGCGAACTATTTCAATGTGGGCATCGTCCAACCACCAGATGATCACAACCTCGCGAACCCACCGAGCAACGCTGCGTTGCTGAACTATCTGGCTGATGAATTCGTGAACCGTGGCTACGACATCAAGTGGCTGCATCGCGAGATCGTCCTCAGCGATACCTATCAACGCACCTGGGCCCCGAACGACACCAACAAGGCTGACGAACGTAACTTCAGCCACGCTGTGCCACGCCGCATGCCTGCCGAAGTTGCTTATGACGCCATCGTCGCCGCGACTTCATCCGACGAAGCGTATGAAGGTGTCGTCAACAACATGAACCGCCGGGCGATCTCCATCGCTGAAGTGGCTCGTAACAACCAGGGTGGTAACGGCGTTGACGGTTACCCGCTGGGCATCTTCGGTCGCTCGATCCGCGAGAGCAATTGCGACTGCGATCGTTCGTCTGAAGCCAGCCTGCTGCAAACGGTCTATCTGCAGAACGACGCTCAAGTCCTGGACAAGATTCGCGACACCAAGTCGGGCTGGGTTGGTCAGGCGGGTCGCGAACTGGGTCTGATCAAAGAGAAGCGCGACGACGGCAAGCAACGCAATAACGTGCTGGCCAAGTTGGAAGCTGAGAAGGCTCGCGGTGAAAAGCGTCTGGCCTTCTTTAAGAAGGAGAAGGACGAAAAGGGCCTCGAGCTGCAAGAAAAGAAGCTGGCTGAGATCAAGGATGAAATCGCCGCCGAGAAGGCCAAAGTGGCCAAGGCCGAAGCTGATGAGAAGGCCAGCGAGCCTAAGGACGAACCGATGCCAACCGACAAGTTGGCGGCGGTGGTGAAGAGCACTTATCTCCGCACGCTGACCCGTTTGCCCAGCGACGACGAATTGAGTCGCTCAATGGCGTACGTCCAGTCGAGTGAAGACAAGCTGCAGGGCTTGGGTGACCTCGTCTGGGCTCTCATCAACACCAAAGAGTTCATCGTTAACCACTAATTCGATGTAGGGTGGGTCGAGGTTACGAGACCCACCACTTCGCTGCTCGGTGGGTCTCGTACCTCGACCCACCCTACGAGTCCTACAAACAAATACTGAATCAAGCCCCTCTCTTAAGGATTTATATTATGGCATTCACTCGCACGTGTGACGGTTTCGGACGACGTGACTTCCTCAAGGTTGGAGCCTTGGGAACAGCGGGCTTGTCCCTCTCGAGCTACCTCCGCATGTCGGAAGCTGGCGAAGTCAAAGGTGGCAAGGCGAAGTCGGCCATCTTCATCAATTTGGCCGGTGGTCCATCGCATATGGACTCGTTCGATTTGAAGCCCGAATCAGGCGATGACTATCGCGGCGACTTCAAGCCGATCGACACCAACGTCCCCGGTATTCAGATTTCTGAGCACCTGCCCAAGCTGGCTCAATGCCAGGACCTCTACACGATTCTGCGTGGCGTCAGTCACACCAACGGCGATCACGGCCGCGGCACGGAATACGTCGTCACCGGCAACCGTCCACTGCCATCGCTGGAATACCCCGGCTACGGCTCGGTCGTCAGCGAACGCCTCAAGGGCGATCGCGAACTGCCACCGTTCGTCGCGATTCCCAACACCTCGGCGAAGTCCGGCTTCCTCGGCGTGCAGTTCGCTCCGCTGAACACCGGCTCGACTCCCAAGCCCGGCGAAAAGTTCACGGTGCGCGGCATTCGTCTGGCCAACGGCCTCACGATTGAAGACGTCGAGAAGCGCAAGAACCTGCTGCGTGAGCTGGATACGACCTTCTCTGAAGTTGAGAAGAGCAATCAACTGCTGGAAGGTCTCGACAAGTTCGGCCAGCAGGCTCACTACATGATCACTTCGGAGAAATCCCGTCAGGCGTTCGACATCAGCCAGGAGTCTCCCGAGATCACCAAGCTGTTCGGCGAAACCGGGTTCTCACAGAGCTGCCTGCTCGCCAGCCGACTGGTGGAATCCGGTGTGCGTTTTGTCACCGTCACCCTCGGTGGCTGGGACACTCACAACGACAACTGGAACAACCTGAAGAGCAAGAACCTGCCAACGCTCGACGGCGGCCTGTCCGGCCTGCTACGAGCCTTGCAGATGAAGGGTCTGCTGGAGTCCACCGCCGTCTACGTGACTGGTGAATTCGGTCGTACGCCCAAGATCAATAAGACCCGTGGCGGTCGTGACCACTACCCACGCTGCATGTTCATGCTGATGGCCGGTGGCGGCGTCCGTGGCGGTCAAGTGCTCGGCGAGTCCAACGACAACGCCACTCTGCCGAAGGACGAGAAGGGTTTTTCGCCTGATGATGTGGCAGCTTCGTTCTACCACACACTCGGCATCGACCACACCTACGAGTACCACACCAACACCGGCCGCCCGATCATGATCGTCCGCGACGGCAAGGTGATTCCGCAGTTGTTCGGCTAATGAGCTGATACCGTTGTAGGTCGGACAATCCTGTCCTACAGCCGGACAAGATTGTCCGGCCTACTTCCCAATCTCCAAGGCGGCTGTTTCCCAACAGCCGCCTTTTTTGTTGCCAGCCTTCTCACGTGATGACCACTCCCCTCGCCCCGCACGCGGGGAGAGGGGTCGGG
>JAKFWA010000064.1 GCA_021732995.1 Planctomycetaceae bacterium
CCCCAGCCCCTCTCCCCGAAGGGGCGAGGGGAGCAGGTTGTGGAGGTGACTTCTCAGGCACCACGATAGAACGCGTTAGCTGCGGCGACGCCGGCTCCGGAAGGCAGGTTGACCTTCTGGTCGAGCAGGCATTTGTCGAGAGCGGCCAGGAATGCCAGCACGTTGCGCGGCTGGGCGGTTTCTCCCATCAGTCCGATGCGCCAGGTTTTGCCTTTCATCGGTCCGAGGCCACCACCGATCTCAATGCCGAACTCGTTGAGTAACTGCGATCGCACCGCGACGTCGTCGGCACCGGCCGGGATCAGCACGGCGTTCAACATCGGTAACTGAAAACCTTCAGCCACAGCGTACTCGATACCCATCGCCTTCAGGCCCGCCTTCAAGGCTCCGTGATTGCGCTTGTGCCGCGCGTGCCGGGCAGTGAGACCTTCTTCCAGCACCAGCCGCAGCGCCTCATGAATCGCATAGTTCATATTGATGGGAGCGGTGTGGTGGTAGGCACGCGACTGGCCCCAGTAGTTCCGCACCATCGACATGTCGAGGTACCAACTGCGGACCTTCGTCTTCCGCTTCTCAATGACTTCAACCGCTCGGGCGCTGAAGGTCACTGGTGCGAGTCCAGGCGGGCAGCTCAGGCACTTCTGGGTTCCGCTGTAGACGGCGTCCAGTTGCCAGTCATCGACTTTCACAGGCACGCCGCCCAGCGAGGTCACGCAGTCGGTCAGCAGTAGGCATCCGGCCGCATGCACGACCTTGGAAATCTCTTCCAAAGGCTGCAAAGCACCCGTTGAGGTCTCAGCATGGACTATGCCCAGCACCTTCGGATTGTGTTGCTTCACTGCGGCCGCGATTTCGTCAGCCGAGAAGACTTCACCGAATGGACGTTCGAGTTTCACAACCTGCGCACCGGCTCGTTCCGCGACGTCGGCCATGCGGCCACCGAAGACGCCGTTAATACAGACGATCATCTTGTCGCCGGGCTCGATCAGATTGACGACGCAGGTTTCCATGCCCGCCGAACCAGTGCCGCTGACGGCCAGAGTCATCTCGTTCTTGGTCTCAAAGACCTCCCGCAGCATGCCCTGAACTTCATTCATCACGGTGAGGAAGTACGGGTCGAGGTGTCCGACGGTCGGGGCGCCCAGCATGGCGAGAACGCGGGCGTGAGTGTCACTCGGGCCGGGCCCCATCAAAACGCGACGCGGTGGATTCAAGGGTTGCACGAGTTTGTCCGACATGACGAGCCTCGAAAGATGAAGAGTAATTATCGGCGACGAGCTTCGACGTGCGAAAGTCCTCAGCTCGGCGATTGAGATTTAGCAGAAAGCATTATGGAAGCGGAGCCAGAGGCTCAAGGAAGCTAATTCTTTGGATCTTGCGGACGCGGGCGGAAGAATCGCATGGACTGCAGCACGACCATCTTGCGGCGTGCGAGTCGGACCGTCAGCGACAGCAAGTAGTTCTGCCAGCCGGGGATGACGTACTGTCGGCCGCGTTCGTTGGCTCGAATCGCTTTGCGGGCCACGTATTCGGCCGTGTGAAAGCGGTGCTTCGCCAGCCAGCCGCTGACGCCAGCGATGTCGAAGAATTCGGTCTCAGTCGTGCCGGGGCAGAGCGCGGTGATCGTCACTCCGCGATTGCGACATTCGGCCCACAGAGCTTCGCTGAAGTGCAGCACGAACGCCTTCGTCGCAGAGTAGACGGGCATGTATGCCACGGGCTGGAAACCGGCGATCGACGCCAGATTGATGATGCCGCCGTGTCCCCGTTCCAGCATGGGGGCGACGAATAGGTATGTAAGCTCCGTCAGCGACGCAATGTTGAGCTGGACCATCTGCTTCATGCGAGCCGGATCAGTGTCGCTGATCGTGCCGACAAAGCCGAAGCCCGCATTATTGACCAGCAGTTCGACCGCCATGCCGCGACGTTTGACCTCGTCAAACAGTCGCTTGGGCTCCCCCGGATCCACCAGGTCGCCGATGATGATCTCGCAACGCGTGCCATGCCGCGTATGGAGTTCACTGGCCAGTTCACGCAACCGATCTTCGCGGCGAGCTGTCAAAATGAGATGCATGCCGCGAGCCGCCAGCAGACGCGCGAAGGCTGCACCGATGCCTGACGAGGCTCCAGTGACGAGCGCCCAGCGGTCTGCGTAGGCTTCAATCAAATGTGCGACTCCCTGTTGCTGCGGCCCTCAACTGACGCCGCAATGGCCCTTCAAGACGAGCCCGGATTCTAGCGTGCAAGAGTCGGATTGAAAGAATCTGCTGGTCTCGGCAAGTCCATCAACCCGCATTATGCCAACACATCAGAACGAGTTGTTACGTTCGTTGAAACCGGCGCGACGATCGCCGGTTGCGTGCGGCTGATGCGACTTAAGCGTCTCATCTACCGTGACCGTCTTGAGCTTCTCCGCAAAAACCAGTTCTAAAAAGCCAGACAGCTCAACACCGGCCGGCGCTGAGCTGTCTGAATTGACTGTTCTTTGATCGGGACCAGCCGAGCTGGTTACTTCACTGGCGTCGGCACCCAGTTTACCTGGCGCGGGCCTGACGACGGTGGCAGGATCGGGATCAGAGTCGAACCCATCGGTGCCAGCGGTGCCGGTTCAGTCTTCCTGTCCTCCGCTGGTGGAGCGGGAGTTGGTGCCGTGTTGAGCATCGGGTTCTGGCCGGGGATCACTTCACCTTCGTAAAGCGGGCCACTTTGAGGGCTTACGTACGGAGCCCCGCCACAGGCCGAGCAACTCGCCGGCATCGGGCTGCCACATCCGCAAGAAGACATCTGGGGCGCCGAACAGGAGCCACAGTTGGAAGGCATGTAACCACTGAAGCTGGGGCTACCGCATCCGCACGATGTTGGAGCACCACCGCCGCAACTGCAGTTTGCCGGAGCACCGTAGCTCATTGGAGCACCGCAACCGGCACAACTATGGCCTTTGGGCGCAGCGCACAGCGGGCAATTGTCCTGCTTATGCTTGCACTTCTTCTTCAGGCTCAGCTTGGGCCACGAGGATTTGTGGCAACCGCAACCCTGATGGTCGTGGTTCTGCCAGGCTGGTTCGTCATACTGGCAGCATTGAGTACTCGAGCAGCCCACGACAAACGAAAGCGTGAGCAACATGGCGAAGCACGACAGCAGAAGCCTCATAGCCGTCCTCATGGCAGGGACAAACAAGTCCGGTAAGATCGTCGTCACCGACGACTGGGGGCTCGGGTGCCGTCCCTGGACACCGTCCACCGTTAGCTGAATCGGCGTTCGGATTAGGTAAACTTTACCGGTTGTTCCCAAAATTCCGGTTTTCGGACTCACTTGAACCGAAGCCGTTGTTTGCTCAAAAAGGCGGCGCCATGTTTGGCTGGACAAGTCTGGACACCTGGATTGCATGCACGGCAGCGCTAGCGGCGATGTCGTGCGCGATTCCGGGCACGTTCCTCGTCCTGCGCAAGCAAAGCATGTTGGGAGATGCCCTCAGTCACACCGTCTTGCCGGGCATTGTGGCTGCATTCCTCTTCGCTGGGGCTTTTGGCGGCGATTCGAACAGTCCGACAAGCCACTCCCTGCTGCTGTTGGGGGCCGTTGTGTCCGGTCTGGTGACGACGTTTCTGTCGGAGACGGTGCGCAAGCTGGGTGGCGTCGAGGATTCAGCGGCCCTGGGAATTGTCTACACTTCCCTGTTTGCCTTCGGGTTACTGCTGATTCGCCTGTTCGCCGACAGCGTGCATCTGGATGCGGACTGCGTGTTATTCGGAGCTGTGGAAACGGCGGTGCTCGAAACCTGGGGCAACACAAATATTCCGTCAGCCATGCTGCTCAACGGCGGCCTGCTGATCGTCAATACATTGCTCGTTCTGCTGTGCTTCAAAGAGCTGCGGCTGACGGCCTTTGACCCGGCCTTAGGTGCCAGTCTCGGTATTCGACCGGCTCTCGTGACGTACGGGCTGATGGCAATGACCTCGCTGACTCTGGTGGCTGCATTTGAGTCGGTTGGATTGATTCTTGTGGTGACCGTGCTCGTGACGCCGGCCTCAACCGCGCTGTTACTCTCGGATCGACTCAGTGTCGTGCTGGTCTCGTCGGTCGTGATCGCAGGGCTCGCGGGATTCGTGGGCCATGCGTCGTCGATCATGATTCCGTCGCTGGTGTTCCAGCCGCTGGGTTTCACGACCGTGTCCGACTCCAGCACGGCCGGCATGGCTGCTCTGGTGTGCGGAGTTTTCTTTGCTCTGGCCTTCCTGTTTGGACGCCGTCGCGGTCTGGTGACTTCGGTGCTGCGGAACTGGAAGCTCAGCTTTCGTATCGCCTGCGAAGACCTGCTCGGCCTGATGTATCGTTCTGAAGAAGCCGCACAGGCCGTCAAGAAGTCTGAACTGGCCTTGCACGATCATCACGCGTGGCTGGCGCCAGTGTTCCGTCGCCTGGCGTTCTGGCGGCTCACCAAGCTGGGGCTGGTCGCCACCGAAGGCGCGACCTGCAAACTGACGCCGACCGGTCATGAAACCGCCGAACGCCTCGTGAGATCGCACCGCTTGTGGGAGTCTTATATGGCTCGACACTTCTCGCTGCCGGGCGATCATCTGCATGCACCGGCGGCTCGGGTCGAACACTTCCTCGACGAGAACCTGCTGGCGGAACTGGATCGCGAACTCGATCGTCCCGGCGCCGACCCGCATGGCCGATCCATTCCGACCACCACTAGCCCCGCCACTGCGCAACCGGTAGATTCCAATTCCGACGGCGCTGATGCTCGGCGCGGCTGACCTGCCTCTCGCGTAAGGAGATTTCACGGTGAAAGAACCACGTTCGAACGATCGGTTTGTGTGGCTGGTGCTGGGCCTGCTGGCGGGTTTGGCGATTGCGTCCGTGTGGCCTCATGAACCCGTGCAAGCCTCGGCGACCGATCGCAATCAGAAGTTTGCAATGATCACCACCCCCGTCGGTGGCGGTTACGAAGGTATCTTCATTTTGGACTTCCTCACCGGACGTTTGACCGGAGCTGTGCTCGGTCGCACGCGGAACGGCACCGAGTTCACCAACTTCTACGCCCGCAATGTCGCGGAAGACTTTGAAGTTACGGGCGAAGCGAACTATGCCATCACGGGCGGCTTCGCTGAAATTCAGGCCAAGGGCGGCCTGCAGTGGGGCAACAGCGCGATCTACGTCGCCGAGATGAATTCAGGCAAAGTGGCCGCCTACGCGATTCCCTTCAAAGTGACACAAGTGCCGATTCCACCAGTTCCGCTGGCTCCGCTGGCACAGTACCCCTTCCGTACGCAGAACGTCGCTCAGTAGTTCAGTGACACTTACGGCGACCGTTTGATCGCAGAGGCATACGTCAGCAAGGACGGACTTATGGGTCCGTCCTTTGTTTTTGTGCCACGGCTTTATTCGTCATCCGCGTAGCGAATCTGGATCTCGGTGATTTCGCCTGCGCGGCGGAAGAAGGCGTCGAGCACTGTCGGGTCGAAGTGCTGGCCGCGCTTTTCTTCGAGCATCTGGAAGCACTGCTCACGCGGGATGGGTTTTTTGTAGGGACGCTTGCTGCTCAACGCATCGAACACGTCAGCCACGGCAGTGATTCGGCCTTCGACGGGGATATCTTCGCCTGCCAGCCCCAGCGGATAGCCGGCGCCGTTCCACCATTCATGATGTGTCAGCGCGATGCGGCAGGCCATGCTCATGACCGGTGACGCCTTCGGATCCAGCAGCTTGCTGCCGATCTTGGTGTGCTCTTTCAAGCGGCTCCATTCATCGGTCGCCATGCATTCGATGATCTGCTTGCCGAAGCCGGTGTGCTTCTGCATGAAGTCGAACTCTTCCGGGTCGAGCTTGCCGGGCTTGTGCAGGATGGCATCCGGGATGCCGATCTTGCCGACGTCGTGCAGTTGAGCGGCCATCTCCAGAGCTTCCACCTGCGCGTCGTTGAAGCCCATTTCGCGAGCGATCACGCCCGCATACTTGCCGACTCGGATGACGTGCCGACCGGTGTCGTTGTCACGAAACTCGGCAGCACGAGCCAGGCAGTAAATCACCTGACGGCGCGACTCGGCCAGCTCGCGAGTGCGTTCCTGGACCTGACGTTCCAGGTTGATCGAGTAGTTCGCCACCATGTCGAAGTGCAACTTCAGCGTCAGCACGTTGCGGACGCGCAGGACCAGTTCGCCGGGCTCCACCGGCTTTGAAAGAAAGTCATTCGCGCCCAACTGCAGAGCTTCAGTCTTCACCGATGCATCGGCGGATGCTGTCAGCACAATCACCGGAATCGTCGCCAGTTGCGGGGTGGCCTTCATGATCCGGAGCAGATCGAGACCGCTGACTTCGGGCATCATGATGTCGAGCAGTACCACGTCCGGCGGATTCTGCTGCATCAGGCTGATGGCCTTGGTGGAATCAGTCGTCGTTGCGAACCGCTGATAACCCGCGTGCTGCAGAAACTTCTGCACGACCATGATGTTGTAGGGTTCATCGTCCACAATCATCAGATTGGCGTGCAGCGTCTGGTCCTTTAATCCGCTGACTGACTGCGATGCGGATCCGCTCTTCAGATTCTCAGCTTGAACGAGTCGCATGGCGCGGTCCAGTTGCTGACTCGCCGCCGTCGATTGTTGCTGCCCGACAACAGAACTGACCATGACGCCCGACCTGAAAGAGAGAGTTCAACGACATCGCTTTGCTTCCAAAGCTGCCAAACTCTGTGACGAGCTGCACCGACATGTCGGCTCGTCTTTGCGCCGAGATGCGCATCCTCAGCAAAGAGCGGACGGTTGTGCCGATTATGCGGAGGTGAATCCAGAAATGTAATGAATGTAATTACACTTGTCGGGGTGACGCGATCCTTGGATTGCTCAAAGGGGCAGGCCGCGTGCGGTGCGGATGCGTCGCACCTCGCCCATCACGTTCTCAATGATTTTGCCATTCCGCTCGATGGATGCGAACTCGCGCAGGTTGACGAAGAGGTTCAGCGCCGCGGCGGCGATCGCCACGGTCATGTGAATGTTGGCTCCGGTAAGGCCAAACCAGCCCTGAAAGCCGACTCGCGAACCTGGATCAGCCGCGCCGCCAAACGCTCCGGTGGCGACCAGCAAGAGAATCTCCGCCGTGATCAGGGGCAGCAGGCGATACTTGATCCGTTGGCTTTCGGCGTGAAACTCGTTCGAGAGCGAATACACGCGACTGGTCTCTTCGATCCAGCGGCCAGTGCCCATGAAGTATGTGAAGACGATCGCGTGCACCAGGGCCACGAAGCACAAGGTGCCCAAGCCCACCAGAATATGTCGCGACACGGAGGGCTGAGATGCGAGCAGCTTGGCGTCGTCGATGTTGAGCCCCAGCAGAAACGCGATCAGGACGAACATCGTCCCGACCGTGGATAACGTCAAAAAAATGCGCGTCACGAGCCAGCCTTCACTCAAAGAACAGTGTTGCGGTTCTGAGTTTGGCGCAGCCGTTCAACACGAACAAGCGAGCCGCAGACATCGCATCCATCAGTCGACATAGACGAATTCGTTTGAGTTCATCAGCACCAGGCACAACGAAGCCAATGCGCGGAACGCCGGACTTTCAGCGAGCTTCTGTTCGCCCTTCAGCCCATAGCGATCACGCAGATAGGACCAGAGCTGACGGCGTTCAGGTTCGGTCAACTCGCGATTGAAGACGAGCAGTTCCGCCACATCGCCGGTCCAGTATTCACCATCGATATTGCCCTGCTGGCCAATCACCCACGGTGTATCCAGTCGCCGATCGTTGAGCGGTCCGCCGCGCTTTGCGAGCAGGCTGTCGTTCACGAACACAGTCGCATCGCTGGCACCCGAGACGGCCATCAGCAGGAACGGTTGAGTTCGATTCGGCACCGGACTGGAAACCACAAACGAGTCTGACATCCGCACCGTCGCATCATTCGTCAGACCGAGGAACACCGACGTGCCAGCATTGCCATCGCGGCCGCTCCAATTGGAGATGATCTCGCGACGCCCCGGCTGACCACGATCTGTGACAACGGCGGCTATGCTGTGAGACTGCGCCTGCAGCAGCTTGCCCGCGAGCTTCAAGAACTGACGCTGACCATTGAAACGAATAGCCGGCTGCTTGTTGATCGCATCTTTGATGATGAGCGGTTGCTGCGCGACTTCCGTTTGCGTCGCAACATGTTCTCCTGAAGCTCGATTGCCCCACTGAGAGACTCGCCCAGCCGCATCGGCCGTCACGTTCTGATCCGCTCGCAGACTAAGCACGAGCCCTGAAGTAACCGGCACGTCCAGCGTCGCGAGAGAATCGGTCTTCGCGGGCGATCCTTCGAAGTGACGAACCTGCCGTGCAAGATGCTCAACGGACGCAGCGAACTCGGAATCCGTCGCGCGACGTCCGAGCGCATACTGCCACGCGAGTCGCACTTGTTCGCTCGGACTAGTGGTCGCTGTCTGCACGCGCTGAGCGAGGGCTTCCGCCTGCAGATGCGCAAACGAATTGTTGAGCAGCGCCAGCGCTTGCGGAGCGACCGTCGAGACATCTCGTTGGCCGCAGGGCAGGGTGGTGTCTGGCGAATCGAACGCCGTCATCAGCGGCGAGAGCAGGCCGCGCTTCGTATAGATGTAGAGGCTGCGGCGACGTTGCTCGTTCGGAGGTGATGCCTGCCAGGCCTTCTGCTTGGTCGAGAGTCCTTCGAGCGCTTCATCACTGATTGTCGGCTTGAAGCTGGGACCGCCGAGTTTCGGATCAAGTTGTGCGCTGGCGCTGAGAAACGAATCACGCAACGCCTCAGCATCCAGACGGCGGCGTTCTGCACGCCACCACAAGCGATTCTCAGCATCGAGGTCTGCGTACTTCTCTTGTTGAGGATGAATCGTACTCTGCTGCCACGTATGCGACATGAGCATCAGCTTGTGCAGCGACTTCATGCGCCAGCCACCGCGGACGAATTCAGACGCGAGCCAGTCCAGCAACTCGGGATGCGTCGGCTTGTCGCCGGTGAAACCGAAGTTGTCGGGCGAACGCACGAGCCCTCGGCCGAAATGCTGCTGCCAGACGCGGTTGACGAACACCCGCGACGTCAGCGGGTTCTGAGGATCCACCATCCATTGAGCAAGCTGCAGGCGGCGCGTCGTTGTCTTCGCGTCTGCTGCTGAGGAAGCAACAGGGCGAGCGAGCGCGGGGACAACCGACAACTGCGCGGGCTCAACCAGCGGCCCCTTGTGTTTCGGATCGCCTTTCTTCAGCAAGTGCAGCGGCTTCGGTTCGCGTGACAAGTCCGTCCAGCCGAAGACGTCAAAGCCGAGTTCTTCCTTGCTGGGACCGCCCAGCAGCTTGCGATCACGCATCGCGACAGGGCCCGCCCAGAACGCGTTCGCTACTCGGTAGTAATCTGTCTGCGAAACCGGATCGAACTTGTGATCGTGACAACGGGCGCACTTCACGGTCAGGCTGAGGAACGCTGTCGTGCTCACATGCACCAAATCTTCCAGCCGGTCGTAGAGGTATTCCTCTGAGTCATTCGGTTCATCGTTCCAGGTCCCCCCCGCGAGGAACCCCGTCGCGATCGCAGACTGCTCTGTGCGATTCGGAATCTCATCACCAGCCAGTTGCTCGGTCACGAATCGATCGAAGGGCATGTCGCTGTTGAAGGCGTTCACGAGCCAGTCGCGATACTTCCAGATGCCGGGCTTTTCCTGATCGCGTTCATAACCGCTGGTCTCGGCGAAGCGTGCCACGTCCAGCCAGTAACGTGCCCACTTCTCTCCGTAGTGCGGAGAATCGAGCAGGCGGTCAACGAGTTCTTCATAAGCTTTTGGAGACGTATCTTTGACGAAGGCCTCGGTCTGCTCGTACGTCGGCGGTAGGCCGGTGAGGTCGTAGTTCAGACGGCGAATCAGCGTGCGACGGTCCGCTTGCGGCGCGAACTCAAGGCCGCGCTGCTCGAGTTTCTGCAGCACAAAGTTGTCGATGGGATTTGCTGCGCGCTTGCTGGTTGTCACCGTTGGCGGGTCGATGGGACTCACAGGTTGCAGCGACCACCAGTCACGTCCGCCGCGTACTTCGGTCGTGCGTTCAAACTGATCGAGCGTGCGACCGGCGGGCCACGCTGCCTTGGCATCCAGCCATTCGCGCAGCACCTTGATCTCGGAATCCGTCAGCTTGCGGGACTTGCCCTGCTTTGGCGGCGGCATCTCACCCGACGTCACTCGCTGCAACAGATGGCTGTCGGCCGGCCGGTCAAGACTGATAACCCCACCGCTGTCGCCGCCGGCCTTCAGACCAGCTTCGTTGGTCAGGTCCAACCCGCCCGACTTGTCGATCGAGTGATGACATTCAACGCAGCGCTTGATGAGGATCGGAGCGACCTCGCGTTCGAAATCCACAGCCCGGCTGTCAGCGCAGAACAAGCTGACAATCAGTGCGGCCGAGATAACTCGCAGGAAGCCCGTCAGACGACTCGTCATGCTGTGGTCCAATCGCAGAGCCGGGAAGCGGAACGTGTCCGCGTGTGGCAACAAGCCGAAGATTCCAACAGAAGCTTGCGAGGCACGCAAAGAAAGAGACCATGTTCGTCTGCGATTTCCGGTCTGGCCGTGAGTGACGCGTCCCGAGCCGTCGTGATACCTTTTCGGCGCTGCTGACTTCTTCGCTGTGACCGCCGCTCGGCTTGCGCTCCCTCCACGAGGCATCTTGATGACCGATTCGCTGTTGAAAGGCACCGGCCCGCTGTTCGTCGCTCCCGATGTCGAAGCTGCGCGGGAGTTCTTTCGGCACAAGGAAAAAGGACTGGTCGACAAGCGGATGGGCGTCAGCGAAGCCATCTCCCGCTTCGTGCATGATGGCGACTACTTGTGCTCGGGGGGCTTCGGGTGTGATCGCATCGCGACGGCGTTGCTGCATGAGATCGTGCGGCAGAAGAAACAGAATCTGAGTGTCGCAGGGCACACGGCGACTCATGACTACCAGATCCTCTGCGCGGGCAATCAAACCGGACGTGGTCAACTGATGAAGCGCTGCGACATCGCTTACATCGTCGGTTTGGAAGCACGAGGCTTGTCGCCGCACGCACGGCGCTGTTCGGAATCCGGCGAGATCGAGTTCTGCGAATGGAGCAACTACGCGCTGGCGGTGCGGTTGAAAGCTGCAGCGATGGGCGTGCCCTTCCTTCCTCAACGGAGCATGCTGGGCACCGACACTTTCCGCTTCAGCGCGGCGCAGACCATCCAGTGTCCCTTCACCGGCGAGACTCTGGTGGCGATGCCCGCTTTGTACCCCGATGTTGCGATCATCCATGTGCATGAGTCGGACCGCTTCGGTAACTGCCGTATTCGCGGCACATCGGTCGCCGATCTGGAACTGGCCCGCGCGGCCAAGCGGTTGATCATCAGTTGCGAGCGATTGATCGACGAGTCCGAGATTCGCATGAATCCGACGGCGACCGTGATTCCCTACTTCTGCGTGGACGCCGTTTGTGAAGTGCCGTTCGGCAGCTATCCCGGCAACATGCCCTACGAATATTTTTCAGATGAAGTGCATCTGAAAGAGTGGCTCGCGGTAGAGGAAGATCCTGCGGGCTGCCAAGCGTTTTATGAGCGACTGCTGTTCTCAACAAAAGACTTCGACGAATACCTCGACCGCAGCGGCGGCCGCGAACGCCTGCCTCGCTTGCAACAGATCGAACGCGACCCCACGGTGAGCTAGCCGTCTCGGCCTACTTTCCGGTTCAGATCGGACACTCTGCTAATGCGTTTCGCGGAGAAACGGCAGCAGTTCGTTCGCCCAGATCTTGTAGCCTTCGGGCGTCATGTGCAGTCCGTCTTTGACGAAGAGTTCCGGCTTCGGCTTTCCATCTTCGCCCAGCATCGGATGGAACACGTCGATGTAGCAGACGTTGGGCGTCTGAATGATGTAGTCCCGGATCAGCCCGTTCGCCGCTCGCACCTTCTCCACGTTCTTCCACCGTTGAAGACTCGGCTTGATGGCGATGAAGTGAATCTGAGTCGTCGGTAGTTTCGGTCGCACGACATCGACGAAGCTCTTGAAGTCCGCCGTCACTTGCTCAGGTGATTTGCCCGCCGCGAGGTCATTGTCACCGGCATAGAAGACGATGATTCGAGGTTCGTGCTTGATGACCAGTCGCTCGGCGAAATGCACGCTGTCGGCAATCTGCGAACCGCCGAAGCCGCGATTGATAACCTGCAGATCCGGGAATGAATCCTTCAGTTTCCACAGGCGAATGCTCGAACTGCCGACAAACAGAATCTCATTCTTGGGCGGTGCTTGCTTCGCGTCCTGCTGTTCGAAGTCCGCAATGGACTTCTCCCACTTCTCGAAGGGATTTGCCGGAGCGTTCTTTTCTTGAGCCTGCGCGATCACTGCGCAGGCCAAGACCAATCCAACTTTCAGCAAGCAGGTGGCAGAACGCATGGCAGACTCCTCGACGTGCGATGATGCGTGGTCAATGTTGAGTTCGACTCTGGCCCGGCTAGTTCTGTGTGGGCCAGAGAATCGGTTCACAAAATATCGCCAAATTGTAGAGCGTGTGAGCGATCACAGCGGGCCAGATCCGGCCCAAGACTACAAACGACACGCTCATCAGCAGACCGAAGATGAACGCGAAGGCGACACCCGCGAAGCCCTGATAGATGTGATAGCTCGCAAACAGTCCCGTCGACGCGAGTACCGCCAGCCGTCGCTGCTTGAGTAACTGAGACAGGCGGGTAATGAGATACGCTCGCGTGACGAACTCTTCGACCAGCGAGTTCGCGATCATGGCGAGTGTCAGGACGACGAAGTGCGAGAAAAACCGGGGAGTTTGTGCCTCCATGAGGTCCTTCATCGCTGGATTGCGCCAGTCGTCAGGAATCGCGACGTTTACGATGTCGCTCGCGATCAGCGCCACGAAGGCGAGGATGATGCCCAGAACGATGTCTAGAAAATGCCAGCGCGGCACGCCCCACTGTTCCATAGTCAGATCGCTGCGGCGCATCAGGTAAGCCACCACCGCCCAGGTACACAGCGAGCAGATGCTCCACGTACCCATATCAACGACATAGGGCGGAGCTGATATCGTGATAAACCTGAAGTGAATCGCTTCGGCCAGAAACGGGATGACACCCAGGCACAACATGATTGCGACTTCCGTCCAGGCGTCGCGCACGCTGCTTGGGTCGAGCGGCATGTACATGCCGCGGTTCGGAAGGCTGTTGTCAGAGATCTCTTCAATCGTATCCTTGGGCGCAACTGGATGGATCTGAGCGTCAGCGCTGTCGCGGCAAGCGTCACATTGATCGTTCTGGTAGGGCCCCCCGCATTTGGGGCAATGGTCATCGGGCGAAGTTTCCGCAGCAGTGGCCTTCAGATGGCTCAACATCTGATCGAGCAACCGTCGGGCAAGTTCGTACTCGCCGTCCGGCACCATGAGTCGCGGAGCTGTCGTCCACCCCATCGGCAAATCACCGACGCCCATGCTCAGTTCCTCGTTCTCCACGAAGACGTGGACTCCACCAGCCTGGAGTTCCAGTTTCAGCAATTGGGCTTCGAACGAATTCGCCGCACGATACAGCTCAGTTCGGCGATTGAGGTCGACAGACATGTGGCTCTCTGGAACGTGTTCTCACGCGGGAGTGCAGGATGACTCGAAGCCAGCGTAATGGTCATTCATCGAGGTGTGAACCGGCTGCAACTCGGTTGCGAGTGTCGGTGGGGAGGTTACTTTGGCAGCGTCTTGGTTTCTCGGCGGCTCACTCAGGAGATGGCGATGCGCTTCGAGTCGTGCTCACTGGCTGTGTGTTGCGTTGTTGCGTGGACGAGTCTGGCAGTGGCCGCGGAAACCCTGCTGCCGCGCGAACAGTGGACGACTTCGAACATCAAGGGGTCGCCGGAACCGCCGAGTCCGTATCGGACGGAAGCCATCTTCCCGAAGGTGCGATTCGATGAGCCGCTGGAGATCACTGCGGTGCCGGGAGCCAAGCAACTCGCGGTGCTCGAACGTCGCGGCAAGATCTTCCTGGTGGAGAACCAAGGTGCCGCGAGTGAGAAGAAACTCTTTCTGGAAGTGGGCCGATCAGCGTATGGCCTCGCGTTCCACCCGGACTTTCAGCGCAACCGCAAGCTCTATGTGACTTCGATTCTGAATACTCAGGAGACCACGCCAAAGGGCACTCGTGTTTCAGAATACATGTGGCCCGCGGGGGCGACTGAGGCCGATCCGAAGTCTGAGCGAGTCATCATCGAATGGCCGAACGGAGGCCATAACGGCGGCTGTTTGCGGTTCGGCCCGGACGGGATGCTCTATATCTCAACGGGCGATGGCAGCGGCATTGCTGACGAATTGCAGACCGGGCAGGACCTGACGGACCTGCTGGGTTCGATGCTGCGTATTGATGTCGATCATCCGGACAAGAGCGGCAAGTACGCCGTGCCCGCTGATAACCCATTCGTGGGGATGGCGAATGCGCGACCGGAGATCTGGTCCTACGGGCATCGTCAGGTGTGGAAGTTTGGTTTTGATCCGCCAACTGGTCAGCTCTGGGCAGGTGAGATTGGTCAGGACCTGTGGGAGATGATCTATCTCATCCAGAAGGGTGGCAATTACGGCTGGAGCGTCCAGGAAGGTACTCATCCCTTCCGGCCGGCTCGGAAGCTGGGACCAACTCCCATCCTGAAGCCGATCGTGGAACACGCTCACGTTGATTTCCGTTCGATCACCGGCGGCTATGTCTATCACGGGCAGCGTTTGCCTGAGCTGAAAGACGCCTACGTCTACGGTGACTTCGATACCGGTAAGGTCTGGTCGCTGCGCTACGTGGATGGCCGGCTTACCGAGCATCGAGAGCTGGTTGATACATCCTTGCGAGTGATCGCGTTCGCTCAGGATGCCGCCGGTGAGATCTACATCCTCGACTTCGCGGGCGGGATTCATCAGCTCGTGAAGGCCCCGCCGCCATCGGCGGATGCTCCGAAGTTTCCTCAGCTTCTCAGCCAGACCGGTGTGTTTGAATCAACTCGCGATCACAAGCCTGCCAAGGGGCTATTCCCTTACACGGTGAACTCTCCGCTGTGGTCGGATGGTGCCGCGAAGACTCGGTATCTCGCGCTGCCCGGTGATTCGCAGATTGAATTCGATGTCGTGGTCTACCCGCAGCCACCGCCAGGTGCTCCGGCCGGTTGGCGCTTCCCCGATGGTACGGTGCTGGTGAAAACGTTCTCGCTGGAACTGGAAGCGGGTAACCCAAAGAGTCAGCGCAGACTCGAGACCCGCATCCTGCATCGGGAACTCGTCCCCGGTAACGACGACGAATACGGCGCCCAGGTTTGGCATGGTTACACCTACGTCTGGAACGATGACCAGACCGATGCGACGCTGCTCGACGCCAAGGGGCTGGATCGTACTTTCGAGATCAAGGACTCGCAGGCTCCGGGCGGCAAGCGACAGCAGACCTGGCACTTCCCCAGCCGGGCGGAATGCACGCTGTGTCACACGATGTCGGCGAAATACGTGCTTGGCATCGACACGTTGCAGATGAATAAGTCGCACAACTATGGCGGCTTCGCGGCCAACCAACTGGACGTGATGAATCGCATGGGCATGTTCACGAAGCCGCTGCCAAAACCTGCGGCTGAGTTACCCAAGCTGGCGAATCCTCAAGACGACACCGCGACTGTCGATGCGCGGTCGCGGTCTTATCTGCATGCGAACTGTGCTCACTGCCATCGCAAGTGGGGCGGCGGCAACGCCGAGTTCCATCTGCTGGCAGTCCATCCGCTGTCAGAAACCGGGACCGTGAACGTTAAGCCCGGACAAGGTAACTTCGGGCTGGAAGATGCTCGCTACATCGCGCCCGGCAAGCCCGAGCAATCACTGGTCGCGTTCCGTATGAACAAGACTGGTTTGGGCCGCATGCCGCATGTCGGCTCCAACGTCGTTGACCGCGACGCCGTGAAGCTGGTCGAGCAATGGATTCGCGAACTGAAGTAGTTTGGTTCTGCATCCGTAAGAAGATTGAACAGAAGCTCGCAAAGGACGCGAAGAGAGCAGGGCTGTCGTTCCCGGAAGTAAAGACGGTGGCTATTGGCCATCCCAAGTGAACCGTTTTTGGTCGGTGGCGACGGACTTGGTTCTCGCCTTCTTGCGTTGAGGTGATGCGGACGCTGGCGCGAGCATGTGCTGGATGGCGTCTCGGATGCCACTGGTGCGGCGGATCTCGCGCTGGATGGCGCCGCGCAAGACGTCTTCTCGGGCTGCGAGGCAAAGGAATCCCGCGCGGCCAGACGGTGCGTTGGCTTCGTCTTTGACGCGCGTCACTGCCGTGTAGAGCAACTCGCGCGACAGGATGGGGGAATCGAACTCCGGCAGCACGACGAACACATTGCGGAACTCGGAACCTTGGCTCTTGTGAATCGTCATCGCCCAGCAGTCGCGTGTCGCGGGGGCGAGCGCTGCCGGGATGAGTCGGCACGTTCCGGGCGAAGCCGGGTCATCAAACAGCAGTTCCAGTCCCTGACCTGAGGAGCCGGGCACGACGACTCCGACATCGCCATTGAAGAGGTTTTGCTGGTAGTTGTTCTCCGTGACGATGACGGCCTGACCGGGATAGTGTTGAGGTCGCGCATGCAGCAGTCCTGCCGCGTCCAGCGCGTGCACCAGTCGCTGATTGAGAGCTCGCTCACCAGACGGACCTTCCCGATGCGCGCACAGCACGCGAGTCGCAGCGAGGGCCGACAAGATGGCTGCCTGCTGCCCGGGCTGCCGTCGAAGCAACTCCAGATACTCGCGATACTGCGACGCGGCTCGTTCGACGACACCCTGCAGCGCGGCGTTCGTGTTGGGCTGAGGAAGCCACAACAGGCGATTCGGGTCCGCCGATCTCAGCAGATCGACGGCGCCGTCCGCATCGCCAGCTCGGATGGCCGCGGCCAGCTTTCCGAAGATGGATTCTGATGAAAAGCGGTGACTGAACCTCAGCACGGAAATGGCGGCCTGATGTTGAGAGTCTTGCGCGGGCTTGGTCGTTGATTTACGCCGAGGTGTCTTCGCTGGGTTGAGATCGAGCCCTGTGCGGGTGAGCATGATGTCCCGTCGTGTGGACAGCGCCGCATCGTCTTCCGGTCCGGCCAGATCGCTGAGCACACCACCCGCTTCGACTGATGCCAGTTGATCGCGATCCCCCATCAGTACGAGTTGTGTCTCCGGGCGGACGGCGTCGAAGAGATGCCACATCAGTCCGATGTCGACCATCGACGCTTCATCTACCAGCACGATGTCTGCATCGAGTGGCCGCTGCGCATTGTGGCGGAACGGGCCTCCGCGTTCCGGAGGAAGGGGAGTCCAGCCGAGCACTCTGTGAATCGTGCCCGCCGTGATGGTCTTCAAGGCACCGCGAATGGTCTGATCGACTGGCAGTTTCTCCGCTGCGCGGCTGAGGGATTCATTCAGCCGCTGTGCGGCCTTGCCGGTTGGTGCCATCAGGAGCACTCGCAAACCAGTCGCTGCATCGCCTTGCAATAATCTCAATGCCAGCAGCTTGGCGACGGTCGTCGTCTTGCCGGTGCCGGGTCCGCCAGTGATGACCGCGAAGCGTTGATCGACCGCGTTCGCTGCCGCCAGACACTGGTCTCGTTGTGAGCTGTCTGCCTTGTTCGGAAACAAGGCGTTGATGTCCGCCGCAAGTTGCGCCTCATCGAATGCCAGTGGAGGCGATTGCAGGCGAGCTGCGATCATCGACGCCAGTCGCTGTTGATAGAACCAGTAGCGGGCGAGGTAAACCCGTTGATGAGCCGGCTCAAACACCAACGGCTGATTAGCTTTCGCCTGCCGGTCGTCAATTGGTCGAGATTCAACTAATCGGCTGCGTTCCAATTCGCGACACCACGAATCGAGCTGCGGCCAATCGGGATAGCGGATCGGTGTAAAGCCTTCGTTTTCGATCATGAAGGCGATGTCACCGGCACGCGCCAAATCGAGGCACACGTGTCCGCGCGCCAGTTGTTCGCTGACCACTGCCGCCGCCAGTTGGAACGACGGCGTCGCTTGCGGGTCCAGCCGCTGCAGCATGTCCACGAAAGCCAGATGAATCGGCTCGAGGACTCGATCGTCGGCCAGTTGCTGAAATGTGAGTGCCATGTCGCGGATGTTCCGGAGCTGCCGCACGCGGTGCAACTACAGCGACTGAGCCTCAATGCGTTGGATCGCCAGTTGATGACGCTGAGCAAGCGAATCCAACCCTTCCTCGCGGTAGTACTTTTCGAGTGCCTGATGCGAGCCCAGATGGGCGGGGTCAACTTCCAGTACGGAACGCAGCCAACTGGCTCCGTCGTTGCGAAAACCGAGTTCCAGTAACTGCGAGCCGATTTCGAAACGCGTGTCGGCTCGACGCGGTTTGTCACGCGTCTGGTCCATCGCCAGCCGGACCTTGGCCATCGCGGCGTCCGCTTTTTCGACGAACGCCATGTGCTCGGCGGCTTCCGCCGTGTGGCCTTCAGCGCGCAGCACCAGCCCCATCAGATACCGGTAGTCGTAGTCGCGTTCCGTTTGACGCAGACGCTTTTCCAGCAAAGCTTTGGCTTCCGAATACTCCCGATTGGCGAAGTGGTAGCGGGCCTTTAACAGGTTGGCTTCGCGGTGCTGCGGATGCTGAGCGAGCAGTCGATCGAGGACCGGTAGAGCCGCTTTCTGGTCACCCATCTCGCTCAGGCAGGTGGCGTAGTGCAGCAGGTACTCTTCGCTGACCGCGTAGCGGGATTCGATCTCCTTGAAGTACTCAACGGCCTGCTTGTAGTTGTGCTGACGGGTCAGCGCGATCGCCAGTCTCAGCCGGATGTCGTGGCGGGTGGGGTCCAGCTTCAGTGCCGCCTGAAAGGACTCCATGGCAATCGCGGAGTTTCCGAGCTGTTCCTCAATAAGCCCCCGTACGAACTTGGGCTGGGCGGCTTCGGGAAAGTCCTTCTCCCACACATCGAGCAGCCCGGCCGCATCGCCGAAGCGGTAATTCAACAGGAAGCCGTTGATGTACGCTTCGCACACGGACTGTAGCCCGACGCGTTGCTCAATCAGCAGCGATTTCAGGTGCTGTTCGACACGTGAAAGCTGGCCCCCTTGAGCGAGCATCAGGATTTCTTCTGTCCGCAGGTCGGCCTCTGCCGCACCGTATTTCTTTGCCAGCTCAAGTTTCGAGCGAGCCGCGTCGGACTGCCCCTGAAGCCGCTGCAACCGCGCCTTGTGTAAGCAGAGTTCTGCGGATCTCCAAGAGCTGATTTCCCACAGATTCAGCCAGAACGCAGCCTGATCCAAGCGATGCAGCTCGATGTTCGAAGCTGATTGCCGAGCCGCCAGGCTCATGACGACTTGCTGAGTCAGGAGCGCGATCAAGAGACAGATCACAACCCATCGGGCTGTTCGACGACGCGGTCTCTGAGGTCCGGATGGTGTCTGAGTCATGCTGTCTATCGCTGCCAATGTGCTCATATGAACATCACGTAAAAGATCATTCAAAGGATGTTGATCTTTGGTTAAGACGAGGAGATCATCACCTCACTAAGCATCGGGGCCAACTGAATACCGACTACATTCGCCTCAAGTGGAGCAGCACAAATGATTCTACGGCGGCCAAAGGGCTTTACCCTGATTGAGTTGTTGGTGGTCATTGCGATTATCGCGGTGCTCGTCGCCCTGCTCCTGCCGGCCGTGCAGCAAGCACGTGAGGCTGCTCGGCGCAGTCAATGTAAGAACAACCTCAAGCAATACGGCTTGGGGTTGGCAACCTATGAGGAGACTCATAAGCAGTTGCCCGGCGGCGGTAACAACTGGGCAGCCCCTCAGATCGGTTGGCAGGTGATGATTCTGCCTATGATGGATCAGGGGGCACTCTACCAGGATGCGGATATGAACGCCGGCGCGGCTTGGGACCGCTGCCTTGGTGGAAGTGTTCCACCTTGTCCTGCCGGTGTTATTTACATTCGCCAGAAGAACACTCCCTACGCTCTCTGCCCCTCTGACAGCGGTCAGGGTACGGTCGACGGAAACTGGGCTCAGTCCAACTACACTGGCAGCTTGGGCTCGACACGCACGCCGTCAGCTGACGGAAACTGCAACCTGTTCTTGCAGCCAGGTGTCCACTATGAGCAGCCGCAAGGCGCTGCGGACCATGGCAATGACGTTGCTGGCGAGAATATCTCCGGCGCCTTTGGACGCATTAATGCTGGTTTTGGAGTGCAGGCATTTACCGACGGAATGTCGAATACGATTCTGGTTGGCGAGATTATCCCGACGTGTAATGACCACGGCGGTGGCTGGTGGAACTATAACGGTATGGGTAATGCGCATGGATCAACGTCAGTCCCGATTAATACCATGACGACTTGCCGCAACGAGCCGAATCCCGAATACCCCACATGTACTGCTCAAAGTAACTGGAATCTGTCGTGGGGATTCCGCAGTCGCCACGTTGGCGGGGCTCAGTTCCTGTTTGGTGACGGGGTAGTTCGATTCATGTCGCAGAACATCGACTATCAGACCTACCAGCGTTTGGGTGGTCGGCGAGATGGTAAAGTGTTGTCTCTGGATGGTTTCTAAAACCGTCAGATTCGGTTCTCAGAGTTAGTGTGTTGACAAACTACTGCCCTTGGGAGTTTCCTGAATGCGTCGGTTAATCTGCTCTGCGATGTTACTTTCCTTGGTGGGTTGTGGCGGTGGAGTAGCCGACGCTCCAAAGCTCGCCGAAGTCAAGGGCACAGTGACTTACAATGGTAATCCCGTCGCGGGGGCGAATGTCACCTTCATGGTTGAGAAGAAGCCCATTTCAGTCGGCACGACTGACGCCAGCGGTAAGTTCATGATGACCACCGGCGGTCGCAAAGGGGCGCCGGTTGGCTCCGCGAAGGTTGGCATTATCAAGGCAGCGAAGCAGGAATCCGCAGCAACTCCGGACATGAAGCCGGATGACATGCGGAAGATGCAGATGGAACAGATGGGCAAGAAGAAAGAGGCCGAAAAGCCGGAAATTCCTCTGAAGTATTCCAATCCGGCGACCAGCAACCTCACCGCCGAAGTTAGCGAGAACGCCGGCGCGAACGATTTCGTTTTCCCGCTGGTTGATTAGCAAGCCATGAGGATTCTGGATCTCAGATCGCAAGGCCGGACAAAGTTTGTCCGGCCTTACTCGTTTTGAAGCCTGAGGCTACTTCCGGCTGCGCATGAGGGGGACCCAGCGATCGACTCGGCCCAAGGCGTCGTTCACCAGCTTGACGAGTTGGGTATAGTCCTGGCTCTTGGGCAGGAAATCGGCCGCTCCGGCTTCAAAGCTGTCGAGCACCGTGATGATGTTGGTGTGACCGGTAAGCATCACCACCTGCACCATTGGACTGAGCGTTTTCAGTTTTCGCAGCAGTTCCACACCCGAAATGCCCGGCAGATTGATGTCACAGATGACGACGGTGTAAAGGTTGCGACGCATCATCTGCAGAGCGTCTTCGGCGTTGATCGCCTCATCGACCGGGATGCCGGCCTTATTGAGTTGTCGGCTCGCGATTGCGACGACCGTTGGTTCGTCGTCCACGATCAGCACTCGGGCTCGCGCCGTATTGCTGGAAGCTTTGGCGACCGGACCGTCCTGATTTGACGACATCGCTTCAGCTTTAGCCAGAGCGACGGGGCTTGGTGAGGGCGTCAAGGGTATTGGCTGAGTACCGGATTCGAGCAAAGCTAACTGCGAGAGATGCGGTCCGACATCGACCGAGTGCGAATCCTCGACGGACTCGATCATCTGCCGCAGGGTGTCGAGCGATGAGAGCAAGGTCGAGACAACTTGCTGTGTTGGTTCGATACGCGATTCGCGAACTTGGTCCAGGATGTTCTCCATCCCATGAGCCAATCGACCAATGTTTCTCAGGCCGATAAACCCGGACTCGCCTTTGATCGTGTGCGCTGCGCGGAAGATGCGATTGACGACATCCAGGCGCTCTTGGGGCGGGATGCGTTCGATGGCAACCAGATCGTTTTCGATCTGCTCCGTCAGTTCAGCCGCGTTGTTCACAAACATCGCGATCATTTCCGGATCGTCTACGAACTCATCAATGCAGTCCGCTGGAGCGGTCATGTGCTGTCCTTCGAGAAATCCTGATTGAGACGAGATTGGGGAGTTCAGATCAAAACCGGACAATCGACTGCCGTGTCATCCACTTTGTGGACGAATCCGAACAGAACCTGGAATGGGCCGATGTCTGACTCAAAATCAACGCACACCGGTTGGCAGTTGCGCGGGAACGAGATCTGCTGATCTTCGCCTTGCACGACCATCGGCACGCCGAGCACCAACTCGAACTCCGGCACCTTATCTTTAGCACCGCCCGCGATGACGTTGGAGAATTCTCCCACGCTGTCGCATACAAGACGGTCTACCGCCGCGACTTCTACATCGACCATTCGCCGCACAATGTTGAGCGCGGTCTCGACAGGCACACTCAGGCACATCGTGCCCACGATCTGGCCGTTCAGTCCCACAGCCGCGGTCACGGGGTGAAGCGGGGTGTCGGATCGTCTTAGCCACACCTTCGACTGGCTGCATCGCACATCCATCATCAACGCAAAGGCATCGATCGTGGCTTCGACCAACGATGTCGCGATAGGCGTTGTTGCGGGTGCTGTCATCAACACAATGAAGTCCTCAGCTTCTGACAACCGCTGACAGTACCACAGTGGCCCGGGTTCTCGCGGTGAATCAATTGATAGGTCTGGATCTGTTCGAGGCTTCAAAATTCCGGGTGGGAACCAGCAACCGACCAGTACCTATCCCGTACGACTCATGCAATCCGTACGAGTCTCGGTGGAACGAACTGACATTTCAGTACAGCCCTTGCGTGCGGCGGACGTATGCCCGCCTTACGCGTTCTCAAGGCAGTTGCGTCGCAGACTTCTTAACGCAGCGGTGTTGCCTCCGTTGAGTGGCTCAGATGGCTCGTCAGGCGACATCACTGCGAAGCGTCACCCTTCGAACAGCGCGACTACGGCGAGAAATAGATCTCCCGGATGAGGCGACCTCGTTTCGTTCGGTGTCGCGAACACGCCTCGACAAATCCGGTCACTCGAATTCACTGCCGGACTACGCGAAGCAGAGTTCTGCGGGTCAGCGAAAAAAGCTGGCTGTCGCTAGTGTTTCTCCGATTCGATCCATTCTTACTATCACTAGTGAACCTAATTATATTTAATAGGCCGAGTGGCCGATGTTGTTCATATGACCGTGGTGAGTGCCGTGGCGCGTATCTGCGAACGCACGAGCTAAGTCGTTGTTGACGGTTTGAAGCGTGCGTTTTGAGCATCCTTTCGCGCTGTATCGCACGGGCCTTTCAACTGTGAGAACAAGAATCTTGGCGCTCAGCCGCCTTCTACGATTTTGAAGTCAAGGTACTCTGATGGACTCCGGGCCTGGTGGTCGAAAGTGAATATCTCATTGAATAGTTGACCATCAGATCCTGAATCATCGACTCAGTTGCTCGTTTGAGTCCTTGAGTTCTGCGGCTCCTCAGTCGTCATGCCACTCTCCGCAAGCAGCCTGGATCTCGGTAACTGGTGCCAGGTGAACAGGTCTTGGATGTTTGAGCGAATGGATTCGCGGCTACGAATCTCAGGCTGCCTGCGCGCAGCTCGCGATCAAGGATACTGCTGCAATGCTTCCCGCTTCCGACAGCAATGCGCTCAGGCAGTTCATCGCCGATAACTGGGCCGAACTGAACGTGCTGGATGACCACATCGCCGCGGTTCAGACAAACGCCGCAGATCCGGGTGCGTACTCGGGATTGTTACGCACGGTCCACACCATCAATTGCATGAGTGGCCTGATCGGGCTTCCCAAGCTGGGCGAAGTGGCTTGGGCGACTGAGAGCGTCCTGCGGAAGGTACGTGACGGAGAACTGGAAACATCCCGAGATAATATCGCACTCATTCTGCGATCGGCGGCTGAACTCAAGCGTTTGCTGCATGTCCTGGAAGCGTCCGGCAAGGAATCAGAAGAGGCCGCGGCTGACTTGATTCAGCAACTCGAATGCATTGCGGCTGTTTCTCTTTCGGGCGGAGAGCAAATTCCTGCTTCAGGTACGGAGCCACGTGATTCGCGGGAAGCCGAGCGCCCATCCGCCGAGTCTGTGGCAGCGTTGGCACAAGATGCTTTGGAAACGCAACCAGTTTCGGTCGCGCAGGCTGCTGCCAGTGATGGGGCTCAGCTTGAGCAATCTGGAGGAGACAACCTCGGCGCGAAAGCCAACAAGGTCACTGACCTGTCGATTCGAGTGCATGTCGACGTGCTCGACAGCTTGATGAACCTGGTTGGCGAACTGGTGCTGACGCGCAATCAACTGCTGCAACTCGCGCGGGGTGACGACGAATCGAAGTACACCGCGCCCATCACGCTGCTCAATCGAGTGACGACGGATCTGCAGGAAGGCGTGATGAAGACTCGGATGCAGCCGATTGGCAGCGTCTGGTCGACCATGCCCCGCATCATTCGCGATCTGCGACAAACCACGGGCAAGCAGATCGAACTGGAGATGCGCGGCAACGAAACTGAACTCGATCGCACCGTGCTGGAGGCGATTCGTGATCCGCTCACGCACATGATTCGCAACTCGGCGGACCACGGTCTGGAAACTCCCGAAGTGCGCCGGAAGAAGGGCAAGTCGGAAACAGGCACGATCAAACTGGATGCTTATCACGAAGGCGGGCATGTCATCATCTCGATCGCGGATGATGGCGCGGGCATCAACGTGAAACGCGTGCGAGAAAAGGCGATTGCTCAGGGGCTGGTGACGGAAGCCGACGCTGCTCGGATGCCTGAGCACGAGATGCTGCGGTTCATCTTTCGCCCGGGCTTCTCGACGGCCCAGCAGGTAACGTCTCTCTCTGGTCGCGGCGTTGGCATGGATGTGGTGAAAACATCCATCGAGAAGATCGGCGGCACCGTCGATCTGTCATCGGTCGCGGACAAAGGAACGTCCGTCCGGATTCGCATTCCCCTGACGCTGGCGATTGTCTCGGCACTGGTTGTGGAAAGCGGCGGTGAGTCCTTCGCGATTCCTCAACTGGGAGTGGTCGAGCTGGTCCGTCTGGCGGCCGAAGAGAAACACCGCATCGAGCACATTCACAACAACGAAGTCTTTCGCTTGCGCCATCGGCTACTGCCGTTGATCCGGCTGGATAGCGTGGTGCAACTGCCTTCGAATCGCACCGACGATTCGGACGTCAACATCGTGGTCGTGCAGGTTGGCAACCAGCAGTTCGGCCTGATTGTCGATCGCGTCTTTGATACGGAAGAGATCGTCGTGAAGCCGATGGGAAGTCTGCTTAAGGACATTGCCATCTATCAGGGCACGACGATCCTCGGCGATGGCCGCGTCATCATGATTCTGGATGTGTCGGGCATTGCTACAGAAATTGGACTGTCGTCCATGGCGTCGGAACTCGCCGAGTCCGCGGATCGCGGTCAGGACTCAGATACTACCAACCTGCTGTGCTTCAACGCGGGTGATGGTCGTTCGATGTCTGTGCCGCTGTCGCTGGTTTCGCGACTGGAAGAAGTGCCGAGCGAACGCATTGAGACCGCCGGCGATCGCGAAGTCGTCCAGTATCGCGGCGATCTATTGCCGCTCATTCCCGTGCATGGTTATTCAAGACGCGACGCCAATCGCGAGATCCAGCCGGTCATCGTGTTTCAGGAGAACGGTTGCGCGATGGGCCTGATGGTCAACGAGATTGAAGACATCGTGGAAGACCGTCTGGTCATTCGCATGCCGTCGCGACAGCCGGGCGTAGTCGGGACGGCAATCATCAATGATCGCGCTACCGAGATTGTGGATGCTCATCATTATGTGATTCAGGCGAACCCGGACTGGTTCCATCACAATCATTGGCGTCCGTCCTTGCGCATTCTGCTGGCTGAAGACTCCGTCTTCTTCCGCCAGTTGATGACCACCAGCCTCATCAGCGATGGCCATCAGGTCAAAGCGACCGGCGACGGGCAGGATGCCATCGACGTTCTGGAACGCGATACGCAGTTCGACGTTGTGCTCTCGGATATCGAAATGCCGGGCGTTGATGGTTTGAACTTCGTGCGCTGGATTCGCAGCAAACCACAATTCAAAGACCTGCCGGTCATCGCCATCTCCGGCAACACGAAGCCGTCGATGGAAGCCGATGCGCTGCGTGCCGGGTTTACTCACTTCATGCGGAAGTTTGATCCCCTCGAGTTGAAGAACCTGTTGCTCGAACTGAGCGCTAACCACAGCCAGAAGGGAGCGTCCGCATGAACCGCCCTACGAACACGGCTCCGGCCGGACAGTCAGCTCGCACAGACGTTTCAGGGTTTGAAAGTCAGTTCGTGTCCTTCTGGATTGGCAAACAACTGCTCGGCGTGCCCGTGAAAATCGTGCAGGAAGTGCTGAATCCGCAGGACATCGCGCGGACACCGCGTGCTCGACGAGAGATCGCGGGCCTGCTGAATTTGCGAGGTCAGATCGTCACGGCCGTGTGCCTGCGTCGTCGCATCGGCATGCCGGACCTCGAAGCCGATCGCCGTTCGATGAACGTCGTTGTGCGGCATGCTGGTGAGTCCTTCAGCCTGCTGGTTGATGATGTCGGGGACGTGATTGATGTCTCGAATCAAGCGATGGATGCAGTCCCGCCCATGCTGGACCCCGCCTGGCGCGGAATCACGAACGGCATCTATCGACTCGATGAACGGCTCTTCGTGGTCGTCAACGTGGGAGCGATTCTGAACCTTGCGTCCTGACAACGACCGCTGCCCGAGTTGAACAGGCTCATCTCCGAGTAACACAACCAACTTCGTTTTCTTAGCCCAACACCATGCGTACCCGCTCTTCCATCTCATTACCTGATCGCACGCCGGTCGGACTTGCTCATCGCCAGGCCGCCCGGTTCGTGGACGCCTTGAGGAGTCGTGTGCCTCAACTGAACGGCGTCCTCGACGCTGGCGGCGACGAAGCTCAGTTCGAGCGACTGGTCGAGTCCGTGCTGGCGACACTGCGGGCGATCGATGATGTCGCGGCGTTCGTCCAGAACGGCGGGACCGGCAGCAAACGACGCAAGTCGCCCGTGATTGAAACACTGATAGAAGTCCTGAGCCCGCTCACGAAGTCCGATCTGCTCAAGGTAAGTGCCGCATGGCTGCAGGTCGTGTCGGCTATTGAGGTTCAACTGCGTTCGAACGTCGTTGGTGACGATGCAGGCGACTCGCAGGCGTATGTGCAAATCCCCGGCGACCCCGCCGATTTTGAAGACCCCGTTTCCTCGTTTGCCCGTCACAGCGTGTCGCACGCTAAGGAGAAAGAGTCCATGCCCCCGACTCCCGCTCGCAGCCAATCTGTCCCGTCACGTGCCGCACGTGGCTTGAGTTTTGTGGAACATCTCGCGGTATCGCTGGAGAACGTGCCGGTGGCTCAGTTCCTGGTCGATGGAAGCGGCGGCGTGGCGTTTCTGAATCGCGCTGCACGGGACCTGTTCCAACGCCTTAGCCCGCGTACCGGCTTCGGCGCTGAGGCGCTGCTTAGCCGCGGCGTGGCGCTGCTGTCCGAGTATCTGCCGGAACTGCGTTCGACCGGCGGGCGCATCGAACGTCAGATTGAACTGGACAGCGAAGTGATCGACGTGATTGCGACACCGATCACGGACGGGGAAGGGAATCCCGAGGGCACCCTGCATGTGTGGAAAGTCGTGACGGACATCGCTCGCATGCAGGAGAAGTTCACTGACTACGAAGGTCAGTTGAAATCCATCAGCACCAATCAGGCGGTGATTGAGTTCAACCTCGACGGCACCATCATCACTGCCAATCACAACTTCCTGAGCGTGACGGGCTACTCACTGGATGAGATCAAAGGGCGGCATCACCGCATGTTCATGGAAGAGTCGGCAGCAAGCAGCTCTGAGTACCGCGAGTTCTGGGCCAAGCTCAACCGCGGTGAGTACGTCGCGGCCGAGTTCAAACGCGTGGGAAAAGGCGGCAAGGTCGTCTGGATTCAGGCGTCGTACAATCCCATCAAGGACATTCACGGCAAGCCGGTTAAGGTCGTGAAGTTTGCTTCGGACATCACCGAAGCTGTGCGGATGCGCGATGAAGCGTTCCGGGTACAGAACATGATGGAGAACATTCCCATCAACGTGATGATGGCGAATCGTGAGTTCGATCTGGTCTACATGAATCCCGCCTCGCGAAAGACATTGAAGACGATCGAGCACTTGCTGCCGCGCCCGGTGGACCAATTGGTCGGACAGAAGATCGATATCTTCCATAAGAACCCTGAGCATCAGCGCCGAATGCTGTCGAATGCGGGCAATCTGCCGCACCGCGCGGCGATCAAACTTGGCGATCAGACGCTCGATCTGGTGGTGTCGGCGATCAAGGATAGCGCCGGTAACTTCGTGGGTCCGATGGTGACGTGGTCGGTCATCACCGATCAGATCCGTATCGCGGAAGAGTTCGAGCATGGCGTGAAGATGGTCAGCAACGCCGCGACCAGCATGCAGACAAACTGCAACACACTGGCGGCGAATGCGGAAGAGACATCGCGTCAAGCGCAGTCGGTGGCCGCAGCCAGCGAGCAAGCCACACGCAATGTCGAAACGGTTTCCACGGCAACGGAAGAGCTCAGCAAGTCGATCGATGAGATCGCGAGCCACGTTCAGGAAGCCGCGCGGATGACTCAGCACGCCGTTGAGCAGGCTGGTCGCACGAACTCGACGATTCAGGCGCTCGGCGAATCCAGTCATCAAATTGGTCAGGTGATCAAGGTCATTACTTCGATCGCTCAACAGACGAACCTGCTGGCTCTGAACGCGACAATCGAAGCTGCCCGCGCTGGTGAAGCCGGCAAGGGTTTCGCGGTGGTTGCGAACGAAGTGAAGGAACTGGCTCGGCAAACCGCGCGTGCGACCGAAGAGATCAGCCAGAAGATTGAGTCCATTCAGCGTTCAACCGGCGTGGCCGTTGAGTCGATCGCGCAGATCGACGACAGCATTCGCAAGATCAACGAGATCTCGACGACGATTGCGTCGGCCGTGCAGGAACAGACTGCGGCCACCAATGAGATTTCGCGGAATGTTTCTGAGGCTGCACGCGGCACTGCCGACGTCAGCGCGAACATCACCTCGGTATCGCAGGCGGCCGATGAAAGCGGTCGCGGAGTTTCGGAGATTCATGCGTCGGCAACGTCGCTGACTCGCGAATCAGAACGTCTGGATCAGGTGACTCGCGAGTTCGTGAAGCGCATCCGGAACCAGTAGTGCGAGTCTGTTCGAGAACCGGGAAGTTGAGATGCGGCCGCCCCCGTTGCGCGTCTCCTTCCCGGGCATCTCGTATCGCAGTACCGCGATGTTGGTGATTTGATTGACCAGAAAGTGCAACTGTGAATGACACTCCGATTCGGGTCCTGGTGGTGGATGATTCCGCCATCGTGCGAGGTCTGTTGACCCGCGCCCTGGAAAGTGACCCCGCAATCAAGGTCGTTGGCACGGCCATGCACGGCGAGCAAGGCTTGCGATGGCTCAAGAAGCATCAGGCAGACGTGGTGTTGCTCGACGTTGAAATGCCAGTGCTCAATGGCCTGGAGACTCTACAGCGGATTCAGCAGGAGCATCCGAAGCTCTACGTGATCATGGTCAGCTCACTGACATATTCAGGAGCCGAGACCACGATGAAGGCTCTGCGGCTCGGTGCCGTGGGCTGTGTGGCTAAACCGGATGCGAACAGCATCTCGGAAGCAGTGGCGATCGTGGCTCGCGAGCTGGTGCCGCTGGTGCGTGGGCTAAACGTGCAGCGTGAGCAGCCTACGCCCAGTGCTGTGAAACCGGCTCCTCGCGTCTCGCCGCTGCCGCCGCGGCGACCGCGATTGATTCAACCAACCGAGCTGCTGGTCATCGGCAGCAGTACCGGTGGCCCGCGTGCGCTAGAGCAACTCGTCAAAGGTTTGCCTGCAGACTTCGATCTGCCGATCTGTATTGCGCAGCACATGCCTCCATTCTTCACCCCGATGCTGGCCAAGCATCTGGCAGTCGATTCGGGACGTCGAACCTATGAGGCTCAATCAGATATGCTGATCGAGCCGGGTTGCATCTATGTCGCCCCCGGCGATTTTCACTTCACCGTTGTGCGTCAGAACCGCAGCCTGATTGCGAAGCTCAATCAGGACGCACCCGAGCACTTTTGCCGTCCGTCAGTGAATCCGTTGTTCCGTTCCGCGGCTCAATGCTGCGGCAGCGGGCTGATCGCGGTGATGTTGACGGGAATGGGTGACGACGGGCTGGAGGGCACAGCCGACATCTTTCGTGCCGGCGGTCTTGTGATTGCCCAGGACGAAGCGACCTCCGTGGTCTGGGGCATGCCGGGTGCCATTTCGCGGGCGGGGCTGGTTCATCAGCTCTTGCCGATGCCGGAGATTGCGCCGGCTATCGGACGTGCAGTTCAGAGAACGCATCAAGGAGTCCTGCGATGAGCCCCGGTGAATTCACGTTCCTCTGCGACTTCCTGATGAAACGCTCCGGTCTCGTGCTGAACGAAGGCAAGCGCTACCTCGTTGAGTCCCGACTTGTAACTGTGACGCAGAGGTTTGAGATCAAGAACGTTGCCGAACTGGTACGGGAACTGACTGCGGGCCGAAACGATGCTCTCGCAACGGCCGTCGTGGAAGAAATGACGACGAACGAAACGTCCTTCTTTCGTGATGCTGCACCGTTCGAAGAGCTGCGTCAGACTCTGCTGCCGAAGATGCTCGAGTCACGTCGTCCGCGTCATGTCTTGCGGATCTGGTCCGCGGCGGCGTCGACGGGTCAGGAAGTCTATTCGATCGTGATGACTCTGCTGGAAAATATCCCAGACATTCGCAGTTGGCGCATCGAAATCATTGCGACCGACATCGCTGAAAAGATTCTGGAGCGAGCCCGATCCGGTATCTATTCGCAACTGGAAGTGCAGCGCGGCATGCCCCCGCACCTGCTAGCCAGGTACTTCGATACGCATCCGCAAGGCTTTCAGGTGAAGGCGGACTTGCGGCGGATGGTCAGCTTTCAGCAGTTGAATCTGCTGGACTCGTTCCTGCGCCTGGGCAGCTTTGATATCGTCTTCTGCCGCAACGTGCTGATCTACTTTGACGCACTGGCCAAAGCAGACATCCTGAACCGCATTGCCAAGCAGCTTGTGCCGGATGGCTATCTGATCCTTGGCGCGGCTGAGACCGTGCTTGGTCTGACAACGACGTTTGATCGCGACCCGAAATGCAAGAGTCCGGTTTACGTCCACGCTTCCATGCGTCCGTCCGTACCGAAACCCAAGAGCGATATCGCCGCAAGGCTGGACTCACGTGGAACGTGAACTGCAGTTGAACGCGGCACGGGGCGAAACGCGAAAGCCGCAGATGAACATTCGACACAACTGCTGTGACCGCTAAAGTCGAGGATCTGAAACTCGGCTGATGTTCAAAATGCGATCGGGCAAGCGCTCGCCGCTGGTTATCTTTCCGCCCATGGCCCCTGAATCCACTACCGCTCCCGCCGCGCCGCAGGCGGTGCAAGATACCTGGCGCGAGATCGATGACGTCGTGCAGGAGATTGCCCGGCTGTCCCGGTCTGCCGTGCCCAGCGAGCGTTTCTTTGCAGCCGTGCTGGACGGCTCTGTGCGGACTCTGGCGGCAGTCAGCGGCGCGGTCTGGTTGCTGAAGGATTCCGGCTTTGAACTGGAACAGCAGATCAATCTTGGCCAAACCGGATTGGTGACCAGTCCCGATACGGCCAGCTCCCAGGAACTTGTGGAGCGTCAGCAACGACATCAGCAATTGCTGACACAATTGTCTCAGCAAACTGATCCGCAATCGATTGCGCCGCGGTCTGGCACTGGCTCGTACATCAATCCAACGGACTGGCTGCTGCTGGTCAGTCCGATTGTGGTGAATGGGCAGACGCACGGACTCATTGAAGTCTTCCAGCGGCCCGTGGCGTCGCCCGCCGCCGTGCAGGGTTACACGCGATTTCTGACGGCCATTGCAGAGTTCGCTGCCGACTTCCTGCGCAACTACCGGCTGCGGGACCTGCAGGATCGAGCGTCGTTGTGGAGTCAGTTCGAACGCTTTACCGAGCGTGTGCATGAGGGGCTCGACCTGACTCGTATTGCCGCCGTCATTGCGAACGACGGACGCCCGCTGGTGGACTGCGATCGCATTTCGGTCGCCGTGATGCGTGGTTCAAAGCCGAGGCTGATCGCCGTCAGCGGAGTTGATCGCATCGATCGCCGCTCGAACGCGGTGCGTTACTGCGAAGACCTGCTGCGGCGAGTACTCAAGACGCGCCGGCCGTTCTGGTTCGATGATACTCAAGCCGCGACAGGTCAGGCTCCCGATTTGCCCAAGCAGATTGAAGAGTCGTTGCATCAGCATCTCAACGAGTCACACGCGCGACTGCTGGCGATCATCCCGCTGCGGCAGCCGACTAATCCGCAGCAGAAGTCGGATCAACAGAACGTCGTTACTGGTGCGGTGCTGATCGAACGGTTCTCGGCGACGAGTGACCTCGGTCAACTCCGGCATCGAACTGAAGTGCTTGCGCGACAGAGCGAGCTCGCAGTGGCGAATGCTCTCGATTACGCCAACTTGCCGTTCCGGTCGGTGTGGCGCTGGATCGGGCGGATGGGCTGGTACCTGCGTCTCAGACAACTGCCGCGCACGTTGTTCGTTGTCGGCTTACTCGCCGCAGCCGTGACATCGCTGATTGTGGTACCGGCGGACTTTACCATCACGGGTCGTGGCGAGCTGCAACCGGCCGTGCGACGAGGTCTCTTCGCCGGTTCGGACGGCATCGTCGCGAAGCTGTCGGACAAGCTGGCGACGAATCAGCCTCCGGATGTGAATCGGGATGAGGTGCTGGTTGAGCTGACAAATTCGACACTCGACTTTGAACTGACGCGCGTCACGGGTGAGCTGCAGACCGGTCGCAAGCGGCTCAGTTCGACGCAGGCCGAACGCTTGTCGATGGACCGCAACGATCCGCGCGGCCGCTCGAAACTGGAACAACTTGCGGCGGACGAGAAGGAATTGGAAGAGACGCTTAAGAGCCTGTCTGCTCAACTGGATGTCCTGAAGCGGCAACAGATGGAGCTGCAACTACGCAGTCCGATCAACGGGCAAGTGCTGACGTGGGACGCGACGCAGTTATTGCAGAACCGCCCTGTGCGGCAGGGTGACCGGCTGCTGGAAGTGGCTGACACCAAGGGCGAATGGATTCTGGAAGTGCGCGTGGCGGATCAGAACATCGGCCATGTGCGGGACGCTCAGCGGGAACTTAGCCGCGAACTGAACGTCTCATTCGTCGTCGCGACGGATCCCAATGTGGTTTACCAAGGCCGCCTGAAATCAGTCGCGGCGGATACGCGCAGCGATTCGGAACTCGGCCCCAGTGTGCTCGTGACAGTGGCGCTGCCGCGTAATGAAATTGCCGCAGAGCACCTGCGACCCGGAGCTACCGTCATTCCGCACATCCACTGCGGGCGTCGGCCAGTGGGCTATGTGTGGTTCCATGAATTCATTCACACCATCAAAACCAAGCTGTTCTTCTGAGGTTTGATTATGCCTCGTCTCTCACTCGCACTGTGCGTTCTTGCGGTCGCTGCTGCGGCTCAGTCCGCTGATTCGCCTTCCCCCATTCGCGTGGAGAGTGCCCGCATCACCATTGCGCATCAGGTCGATGTGCCCGCGCTGGAGACGGGCATCATCGGCAGCCTGAGCGTGAAGGAAGGCGACGTGATCGAAGAAGGTCAGTTGCTGGGCGTGCTGGATGATGTGGATGCCAAGCTCGCGCTGACCCGTGCGGAAGTCGAAGCGGCTATCGCCGAAGAGACCGCCAAGAGCGACGTCTCCATCCGCGCTGCTCAGAACGGCAATGAGACCGCCAAGGCCGAACTGGCGCGCGCGCTGGAAGCGATTGAGAAGTTCAAGAAGGCGATCTCACAAACAGAGATTGATCGACTGAAGCTGGCAGTCGACCAGACCACTCTGGCCATCGAGCAGGCGCGAGTCACTCAGCGCACTGCCGAACTGCAGGCGACGTTGAAGAACCGGGATATCGCCATCGCCAAACGCAAGGTCGAACGCCATCAGGTTCGCTCGCGAGTCACCGGCCGCGTGCTGGAGATCAACAAGCAGGCCGGCGAATGGGTTGAACCCGGCAAGCCTGTCATCAGGATTGCTCGCCTGGATCGCCTGCGCTGCACCGGCTTCGTCAGTGCGGCCGCTCTGGCGTCCGACCCCACCGGTCAGAGCGTGACGATCAAGGTTGCGATCAACGAGACCAAGACCGTCACGTTGCAGGGCAAGGTGGTATTCGTGGCGTCCGATGTGAGCGTCAAGAACGACATTGAAGTCTGGGCTGAATTCGACAACCGCGATCGCGTCATCCGCCCCGGCATGAACGCCGAAATGACCATTCATCCCGTCGAGAAACTCGCTACGACGAAGTAGAGATGTTCATGTGACGGGAGCGCTAGCAGACTAGCGATGACTCGAGCCTTAACGTCCTTTATCGCGATCCCGGCCGGTGGATGAACCGCCTTTTCGGGGGCTTGGCTGGCCAGGTTTGTTGGCGCTTCGCTGCTGAGATCTATGAGCACCGGGACGGTTGCCGAACTCGGCACGCTCAGCATCCCGGCGTTGGAAGTCGCGCCGTTGAGTCATCGGCGCCCGATCGCGCACTGGCGGATCGTCGGGACTGAACTCGATCGCATACGGATGCGTGTCATCAATCGGGAGATTGTGACCGAGTTCGCGTTCGATGTTCAGCAGCAGATTCTGATCACGCTTGCCGCAGAACGAATACGCAATGCCCGCTGCTCCAGCCCGACCCGTGCGACCGATGCGGTGCACGTAGACTTGCGGATCCTGCGGGAGTTCATAGTTGATGACGTGCGTGATGCCGGGAATGTCGAGACCCCGCGCGGCAACATCAGTCGCGATGAGCACTCGTAACTTGCCGCTGCGAAAGTCTTCCATGATGTGCTGTCGCGTGGCTTGAGCCTTATCGGAATGGATGGCTGCCACGCGGTGTCCGCCGAAACGCAGTTCGTCGGCGAGTTCTTGAGTGTCCTCACGCGTGCGCATGAAGACCAGCACCTGCCCGACACCTTCACTCTTCAAGATGCGAACCAGCAAAGCACGCTTGTTGCGTTTCTCAACCAGCATGACCCGCTGATCGATCGCTTCGACAGTCTTCACTTCGGGAGCGACGGCGACTCGCGCGGGATCCTTCAGCAGCGCGTTGGCGATCTCTTCGGCCGCTGGTGACATCGTGGCCGAGAAGAACACCGACTGCCGCTTTTCGGGCAGCGCGGCGATGATCTGCTTCAGGAACGGCATGAAGCCGAGGTCCAGCATGCGGTCGACTTCATCCAGCACGAAGACTTCCAGTCGATCCAGACGCACCTCATCCTGACTCATCAGGTCCAGCAAACGACCGGGGCACGCGATGAGAATATGCACGCCGCGTTCCAGCACTTTCGTCTGCGGTGTTTGCGAGACTCCACCGAACACGCAGGCGATTCGCAGCTTCAGATTGCGACCGTACGCGGCGACTCGCTTGGCGATCTGCAGGGCCAGCTCTCGAGTAGGCGACAGGATCAGTACGCGCGGGGAATGTGGCAGTGACTTGCGAGTCTTCTCGCCGAGCATGTTGAGGATCGGCAGCGCGAACGCGGCGGTCTTGCCCGTGCCGGTCTGCGCGGTGCCGAGTAGATCACGGCCCGCGAGCAACAACGGAATAGCCTCAGCCTGAACCGGAGTCGGCGTGACGTGGTTCTCAGCCACCAGCGCCTGCTGCAGGGCATCGATCAGCGGAAGTTCTGCGAAAGTGGAAACGGTCATCAATGCTCCGGGCGTGCCCCGTGAATGAGTGAGTGGATGCGGATTACTACAGATTCGATGTTTGGCGGACGGATTTGTGTTTCGGCACCTGCGTTACACTCCGATGCGGCCTGCTTGGCTTGTATGTTGGCGAAGAGACGATCAGAACGCGACACCGCCGCTGGCGCGTGACGTGCTTTGCGGGAAATCAACACGGTCCTGGAATCAGTTGGTCAGGTAGCCAGACGATTCACAATCGAGGAACGCAGCCGATGAAAAATGCCTGGCGGATGATCGGGATGATTGCGTGTTCGGCAGTGGTTGCGGCGCGGGCGGCGGACGATCGGCCTCCAGTCGTCGTTTCCGATAAAGCCTTGCAAGTGCATCGCGCCAGCTTTGTGTTCGATGGACACAACGACCTGCCTTGGGAGTTGCGAGAGAAAGCCGGTGGCAGGCTGGATTCGGTCGACCTGCTGAAAGGCCTGCCGAAGCTGCACACCGACATTCCGCGACTGCGAGCCGGGAATGTCGGGGCTCAATTCTGGGCCGCCTATGTGCCCGCTTCCACAATGCGCGACCGCAAGGCTCTGGCGATGACGCTGGAGCAGATTGAGATCATCAAGGCGATCGTGAAGTGTTACCCTGACACTTTCGAGTTCGCTCTCACCGCTGGTGACGTCGAACGCATTCAGAGGTCGGGCAAGATCGCATCCTTGATTGGCGTTGAAGGTGGGCATGCGATTGAAGACTCAATCGACAACTTGCGGCGTCTGCATCAGCTTGGTGCGAAGTACATGACGCTGACGCATTCGGACACTCTCGCCTGGGCCGACGCCGCGACAGACGAGCCGCAACACGAAGGTCTGACTCAGTTCGGCGAAGAAGTGGTGCGCGAGATGAACCGGCTGGGAATGCTGGTGGATCTGTCGCACGTTTCACCGGACACCATGCGCGACGCTCTCCGCATCAGCAGTGCTCCGATCGTGTTTTCACATTCATCTGCTCGCGCGGTGGCCGACCACCCTCGCAATGTTCCTGACGATGTCTTGAAACTCACGGCGAAGAACGGCGGTGTGGTGATGGTCAACTTCTTCCCGGCGTTTGTGCATGCGGCATCGGCTGCTCGTCGAGCCAACTGGAGCACGGTGCAACGCGAGCTGAAAGCCAAGTTCCCCAACGACGCCGACTACAGGAAAGCCAAACAGCAATGGGAAGCTGAACGTCCGATCGAGCGAGGTTCGGTGCACGACGTCGTGGATCACATCGACCACATCGTGAAAGTTGCTGGCATTGAGCACGTCGGACTCGGTTCCGACTTTGACGGCATTCCGATGGTCCCCAGGCAACTCGAGGATGTTTCGACCTACCCCGTCATCACTCAAGAGTTGCTGAATCGCGGCTATTCTGTCGAGAACATCCACCGCATCATGAGCGGGAATATCCTGCGAGTGATGCGCGGCGCCGAAGCGGCGGCTCAGAAGACCCGATAGTGCACGTTGCACTGCTGTTGGTTACTGGGGCTTAACATCATGGCCCCACTCCGTGTGGTCAGGTCCGGGCCATTCATCAACATGAGTGCGGCGCGCCCAGTCGTTCCAGGCGGATTCCAACTTCGTGGCGACTTCAGGTTGCTTGGCAATCAAATCGTGCTGCTCGGTGCGGTCGGCTTCCATATCGAAGAGCTGCCACGAAGTCTTGTGTCGCATCACGAGTTTCCATTTACCGTCGCGTACGGCTTTGTTGCCTTCATGTTCCCAGAAGAGCGGCTGAGTGCGTGCTAGTGGCTTACCTTCAAAGGCCGGTCTCAAGCTGGCGCCTTCCATCGGCTCGATGGCGTTGTCGTTGAACTTGACCGGATACTTGGCGCCGCTCAGATCGACGGCGGTCGCCATGATGTCGATGAGGTGCGCTGGTTGTTTCTCCCAGCCGCCTTGTTGCGCCTTCGCTATTCCCTGCGGCCAGTGAGCGATACACGCCGTGCTGATTCCGCCCTCGTGAGTGAAGTGCTTGTACCGACGGAACGGCGTGTTCGTCAGCGTGGCCCAGTTCATACCCAGCTTCACGTGGGACTCGGGTCCCCCGATCGGCCCCTTGCCGGTGGTTTCGCCCGGCGGGCCGCCTTCCGCGTTTCCGCCGTTGTCGCTGAGGAACACAATCAGGGTGTTATCCAGCACGCCGCGCCGCTGCAGGCCATCGACCAGAGTGCCCATCGCAAAGTCGATGCGATCGATCATCGCCGCATACACGGCCATCATTTCATCGAAGCGTTCTTTGCGATCCTGAGCCCGTGTGTCCCAAGCGGGCACATCTGATGGTCGCGGAGCCAACGGCCACTTGGGATCAATCAGGCCAATCTGAATCTGTTTCGCGTAACGCTCTTTCTGGAGTTCATCCCAGCCGCGCATGTATTTGCCGCGATACTTGTCGATGATCTCGCGCGGCGCCCGCAGCGGGAAATGCACTGCTCCTTGACCGACATACAGAAAGAACGGCTTCTCTTCGGCAATCGCTTCATCGACGAACTTCAATCCCCATTCGGTGAAGAGATCAGTCGAGTACCAATCCTTGCCGAACATCGGCGAATCCTTCGGAATTTCTTTGCCGTCCAGATAGAGGTTTTGTGTGCCCGGTCCACCTGACTCCTTGGGGAAGTAAACCTCGCCATAGCGCGAGTTGAGCGATCGCTTGAAGCCGCGTTCCCACGGCGGTGTGCCGTTCTGCTGGCCGAGGTGCCACTTTCCCGTCATCGCCGTGAAGTAACCGGCCTCGCGCAGCACTTCGGCGATCGTCACTGAGCGCGGCAGCAACTTGCCGTGCAGACCCTCTGACTTTGGCCGCACCATGTTGTCGAGCCAGCCCATGCCGGCCTGATGCGGATAGAGCCCCGTCATCAGCGATGCACGCGTCGGGCTGCAACGAGCCGCGTTATAGAATTGGGTAAACCTCACGCCTTGAGCGGCCAGTCGGTCGAGGTTGGGCGTCGGCACCTCGCTGCCATAGCAGCCGATGTCCGAGAACCCCATATCATCGACCAGCACAACAACGATATTTGGCCGTCCAGCCGCTATCGCTGCAGGTCCTGCCAGACACCCGATGAGCAATACACACAGCAGCGTGATTCCGGTTCGCATGATTCGACCGCGTGGCAGTGAGAAGAATGAGTCCAGTTCTTTAGCGATTCAATCAAGTTACTGCGTGCGGCACGGCATCGCGACTCATGCTCAACCGTCGGTCGACTTCGCCTCAGGCTTTGGCAATGTCCGTGGGATCGCCGAGCGTCTGATTGAGTTTGACCGCCTCACGCGTCAGCCGACGGATGATCGTGGGCTTGATGGTCATTCCCTCGCGGAGTTCCAGAGTCGCCATTTCGTATTTGCCGCCGCGTTTCAGACGCGGTTCGATTTCAAGCAACCGTTGTCCGCGCCAGAAGCCGAATAATACTCGCTCTTCTTCAGCTCGAATCAGCAGCACCGGCCCGTTCGACAAGTAAACCAAGTGGCCCCACTTCACGACTTCTTCAAGCGTTGCCGCCGCTCGAACTCCTGATCGCAAGGATTCAACAAGCTCGCGACGCCAGTCATCCAAAGCCTCGACATACGCGTCGGGATTCGCTGCTGCCGGAAGTTTTTTCATTGGGATGGCTGCTCTCATCGCTTTCGCCGAATGGCCTGCTGCCGGTTCACAACCCTGGCAGTTAGCCACGGACTATCCGACGCGGCCTACTCTGGTCTCATGAGGCACGGAGTTAGCGGTGGGCTCATTCTTGGGAAACGCGAACGCAACGACGGATCGAGCACCCCGTAGCAGCCACAAGCCTATCAGGAATGGTAGGAGGCCCATGAAGGCAAGCGTGGTAGTCGCGGGTGGTCCACCGAGCAGCAGGCTGAGCGTGCCGAAGGATACTGCCCAGCCCGAGCCCAGGCAGATGATCAAACCGATCGTTCGAACCACAACGGCAAAAGATTCTTCTGGCTTCATAGGTACTCTCTCTGTTCTGCACTTACGGCCCGTCGTAAATCTTAGCATCGGGTCGGTCCAGATTGTGCCTTGGAACAATGTGGATGCGAGAACAGATAAAGTACAAAGGCCAATAACCACAAAACAGGAGGCGATCGTGGTCTGAGTCATCGGAGTACACAAAATACTGCAGATTGGCAGCAGGCTCACGCTTGCTGATCGCAACCGCGAATGAGGACACGTAGGCGATCAGCATCAGCAGAACTAAGCCCACGATCGTGCAACGCACGAATGCGTTGCTCTTCTGAACCTGATCAGGCTCATCCTTATCGTGTGGCCTCAAATCAGCTCCTTCCTCAGCGGGTTCACTGCTGTTCAAGGAGGGCGAGAATCCAATCCGCATTGACGCAATCGCGGACGGGCTTTCCCGCAGCGTCTTTGTCAGATGGTCGGGCTCCGTGTTTCAGCAGGAGTCCGATGATCTTCGCCTGCTCATCGCGAGAAGCTTCGGACCCGCTGCCGCTATGTCCTGTATTCTGCACCGCGAGATGCAGGGGTGTTGATCCGCTCTTGTTCATGCGCCGCGGGTCGGCTCCGTTCTTGACCAACGCTCGAACGGTGCCCGTGCAGCGCATTCGCACGGCGCGGTGCAAAGGGGAAACTCCGCTCTTGTCTTCCACGTTCGGGTCAGCACCAGCTCGGATCAAGCATTCAACAACAGCTTCCTGAGCGGCGACGTCCCAGGCGGCACTTCCGGGACTGCCGTCAGCCGCGTAGTGCAACGGCTCTGCGCCGCGACGATTTCTGGAGCTGACGTCGGCGCCTTTAGAAATCAGGTCTTCGACGATGACCGGTTGATGAGCCGCCGCTGCAATGTGCAATGCGGTGTCGCCCGCATACGCGTAATGAGAAATCTCTTTCAGGAAGTACGAGTCCGCATCCTCGCGCGTCGCGCCACCTTTGATCTTCAAGCGGGCCAACTGCGGAGACTCAGCCAGCAGTCGCAAGGCCTTCTTTTGATCCCGCGAAGCAATCGCACGGAGCAACGACTGCAACTCACGCTCTTGCCGATCCACTGATGCCGCAGCGCTATCACTCATCTGACCGCACCTTCGCAGTTGGCCAACCAGCAACGGATCTCATAAGGACCGCCAACATTCAACCAAACCATTGCCCTGCGCACCACCAAGTTTTCAGAACGCAAACTGTTCCTGGTTGAGCGCGACGCGTTTCAGAGCCAGTTCATCCAGGGTGATTCCCAGCCCCGGTTTCGTAAGTGCGGGAGCCAGACCGCCCTTGCCCCAGGTGAGGTCTTCTTGAGTGAGTCGCTCGCGGACGAGGAAGCGGTCGTAGCTGCCTTCCAGGAAGCGGATGTGATCGACCGATGTGGCGAAGTGGCGACCTGCGGCGGAGAGGATACCGGTTTCACCGACCTGACAGCCGAGCTGATAACCAAGTCCGGCTCGATGCGCGGTGGCGGCGATCTTCAGCGAGTTCAGGAACCCGCCGCATTTCGACAAGCGGATGTTGAACAGGTCGCATGTGCCGCACTCGATCGCGGCCTGCGCGTCTTCGAGGCTGCACAGCGACTCATCAAACATCACGGGCACTTTCAGGCGGCGACGCAAATCAGCGAGACCGGCAATGTCGGCGTGTGGGACCGGTTGCTCCAACGACGAGATGTTGAACGGCAGCAATGGTTCCAGAGTTTGTTCGAGCGTCTGGCAGGTCCAGGCTTCGTTGGCATCCAGTCGCAGGTCGCGTTGCGGGCCGATGATGCGACGGACTCGACCGACGGATTCGACGTCATTCACGCCCTCAACGCCGACCTTCAGCTTGAACTGCTGGAAGCCATACCAGCGGGCGAGCGTCGATTTCAGCCATTGCTTGAACGGCGACATTGACGTGATGACGACGCTGTACCGGACCTCGGTGCGGTCGCAACGCACACCGGCAGCCGGGCCGAACTGACGCGTAACCTCGGACAGTGGCACTCCCAGTTGACGACAAGCGGCGTCGAGAACGGCCAGTTCCACGGCACAGCGCATCGAGTTGCCGTAGCAGTTGCGCGGATCGGGTTCCGGGCGGTGCAGTTCGAATCGCTCGCACATCGCAATGGCTGAGCGCAGGTCAGAAAACTCATCGCCGAGTTGTTCTTTCAGAGCAGTGCGACGCAGCAGGTCGAAGGCGACGTCGATCGTCTCGCCGGTGACATAGCTGCGCGGCAAACCTTCTCCCCAACCCACCATGCCCGTATCAAGCTGACAGCGTACGACAATGGAGTCCGTCTGATCGCGTGTGTGCGACGCATGCTTGACGCGCGTCTTCAACGGAATGCGGACAAGGTAAGCCGTCAGTTCGACAATTCGCATGGCGGGTGGATCAGCGTGAGTTACCAGTTCGAGTCGGTCTGTTGTGGCATAATTCGCCACCCAAGAACTGTAGCAGTCTCAAGCCAAGCCTCATCTGCATCCAAACATCAGAAATCGCAGACGAAGGAAAGCGGTCGCCCCTCACCTCCAAGCCCCTCTCCCCGCACGCGGGGCGAGGGGAGCAGGATATTCCTTGTTGAATCAGAGAGCACTCAGTTCTGCAGCCTCGCGATACCCACCGGTGCCGGTGGAATCGCCGTGCCTGCTGGAACCTGCACTGTCTGGCAGCGTGCTTCGCATTCGGGGCACAGATCTTCGACGACCCACTTGTAGCTCGGGACCGTCTTGGTGACGGTCTTCTTCATGAGCTTCTTCCTGGTGACGACTTTGGCACAGCCGCCGGGAATCCATTCCGTCCAGACAAACCTCTTCGCCTGCGAGTACGGAGCCTTCGGGTCGTTGCTGCATTCGTCGCAAACGGTGTCGCAATGTTCGCAACCGGGAGTGCTGGGACCGGGCACGCAGAAGTCTTCCGTCTTGCAGCCCCAGCACGTGACGGGAACCTTCTTGTCTTCGCAGACCAGGCGGCAGGTCTTGTGACACGGCTCATAGCAGCCGCAGTGGGCACAACCGCCGCCACCAGCCCGCACGCCGGTTGCCGAGATCACCACGCAGGCCAGTCCGGCCAGCGACGCCAGCACAATTCGAAAGGGATTGATCATCATTTCATCCTATGAAAACACTCGGAGAATTCTGCTCCGTCACGAGTGCTGCGATTACCAGTTGAAGTCAAAGCGAGTCGCGATCACGTCGGACTCAGTCTTGCCGAAGGTGGTCTGCCCGTCCGTAACTGGGTGAATCCAGTCGAACATCATTCGCACGCGGTCGCTCCAGTACCAGTTGAAGCCCACCGTCAGGTCGTTGTAGTGACCGCGATTCAGCTCCTCGAGTTCCAGATAGGACCAGCGGGCCTTGGCTTCCCAGGCACCCCAGCTATAGCAACCGGGCACAGCGAACACATTGTTGGTTGGAACATTGCGACCGAACTGGGCACCGTGCTGACCAAAGCGTTCAAAGATGCGGTTCTCGCCGGTCAGGAAGTAGCTGACGTGTGCGTAAGCCCCATAGAGGTTGACTCGATCCGCACCGATGCGATCAACACTGGAAAGGAACGCTTCACTCTGGACCGTGACTGATCCCATGACCGCCGCGAATTCCAGATTGCCTGTGGTGTAGGAGTTGGCCGCCACCGCACCGCTGTCGATGAGGCGCGGGCCTTCATGAATCTGCGGCCGGGCACGAAAGCGAACGCTGTTGTTCTGATCCTGAGTATGCAGGATGCCGATGCCCGTATGGATCAGGTAGCGACCGTTAGACGGCTCGTCGTAATACGGCAGCCAGGTTAACCGACCACTGAGGCGGTAACCCTGACTATCATCAATGCGTTCCTTGAGCCCTTCACTGATGCTGTCGAGGAAGATACCCGACGCCCAGGTGATGTTCTGGTCGTCCGTGCAATTATAAAACGCTACACCGACTTCACGGTCAGCAGCGAAGATCCCCTGCGTAGGGATCGACCGCTCCATGAAGATGTTGTTGGTGTCGTTGGTCACCTGTTCGAGACTGAACGGCACGAAGAAGTTGCCGATTCGCAAGCGTCCCAGAAACGGAACTTCGTTGATCGAGAAGTAGGCATCCTTCACGTCGGGCGAAATAACGGTGTTAGGAGCGCTCTCGCCGACAGTCTCCGGCTCCAGAGTCATCTGCAGGCGGAAATCGTAGACTCCATAGCCCGTACCATCGGCCACCAGGCGCAGGCGGCGGAACTCGAAGAAGTCCGAGGTGCCGGGCGCGGCAGCAGGGCCAGTGATCGCCGGGTCGGCATTGACCCAGTTGACGTAGTCCAACTGCACGTGTCCGCCGAGCTTCACATTCCACTTGTCCGTCGACATGTCGACCCAGTCATCAGCTTTCTTTTCGGCGGCCTTGGCCTTCTTGTCGGCGTCGTCGCGTTGCTTGAGCTGCTTCTCAAGGTCCGTCACCCGACGAGCAAGGTCTTCGACGATGCTGCCGTCACCGGCGTTGCTTTCGAGTGCCGCTTCGTAGAACTTCGTCACAGCCGGCGCGGGCGTTGGTTCATCGAACTCTTGAGCCTGCACCGCATCACTGAGCGAACACCCGGCTGACACCAAGCTGAGCGCGATCCATCGCCGAACCCGCTTTCGTAAGTCGTGGTTCGAGCCATTACTGAGCATCATGCTCCGTTCCTCATTTCACTGGCGGGAAATAGGAAAACGGAGACCCACGGTCGGCAGCATTGCCCCGTTGGCCTCCGGTCGTCCGGTCAGCTCGTCCTGGCGATGGTGTTCCCTCGACGGGAGTTCGACACGTTCCACACATAGGAACGTTGTTCATGGCGTTTCGCCCGCGCAGCTCAGTTCAAACCGTCGCCGCGCAGACGACACGGATTGCAGTTCAGCACTCGGTGATTGTTGAGCCGCAATGTCTCCGCAGGCAGAATGATCGTCATAATCGGCAAACCGGCATGAGCTGCATTGCGCGATGAAAAGCATTATGCGGCAGTGATTTGCGACGAATTTCAACAAAAGAGAAAGCCGATGAGCCGCAATAGAATGCTGCTCACCGGCTGATGTGATGATCGAGTTTTGCGCGTCGGCCTGTCGGTTTCTTGAGGGGTTGAGGTTGAATAGCCCCTCACCCAC
>JAKFWA010000062.1 GCA_021732995.1 Planctomycetaceae bacterium
CGGCGCGATCGAGCACTGCTGCTCGCGGAGACTGACTGCCGGGGCCGGCTGGCGTCGAATGCGCCGGCCCACCGGCAAGTTGCGATCGCTTGTCCCACCCTACGTGCTACGGTCGAGTCCTGTGGCTTCGTGGTCGGCACGCTCCGTGTGCCGACGGACCCAGGAAACCCGCACACGGAGAGTGCGGGCCACAACGGGTGCGGCACGGACGGGGGCGGCCATGCTACCTTGCCGGACGCAGGATTTATACTCGATTTATACTCGCCAGGCTGGGCCGGTGGGGTATTCGTATTCGGCGAGCGATTCGGGCTTCATGGTGATGCTGTAGCCGGGAGCGGTCGGGGGCATGTAGCGGCCGTTCTGCATCACGACCGGATCGAGGAAGTGTTCGTGCAGATGGTCTGAGTATTCCGTCAGCCGGTTCTCCAGACTGCCGCTGACGGCGATGTAATCCACCAGAGCCAGGTGCTGCACGTACTCGCACAAGCCAACGCCGCCCGCGTGCGGGCAGACCGGAATGCCGAACTTGGCGGCCAGCAGCAGCACGGCCAGCACTTCGTTTACGCCGCCGAGTCGGCAGCTATCGATCTGGCAGACCTGCAAGCCGCCCGCCTGCATCAATTGCTTGAACATGACGCGGTTCTGGCACATCTCACCCGTCGCAACCTGAATGGGGGCAATGGCTTTCGCGATGCGGGCATGACCCAGAATGTCGTCGGGCGAAGTCGGTTCTTCGATGAACCACGGCTTGAATTCAGCGAGCTGCTGCATGTGGGCGATCGCCTGATCGACGTCCCAGACCTGGTTGGCGTCGGTCATCAGACGGCGTTCCCAGCCGATTTCTTCGCGGATGATGCGGCAGCGGCGAATGTCGTCTTCGAGGTTACGGCCGACCTTGATCTTGAAGTGCGTCCAGCCGCGAGCCATCAGGCTGCGACACAGCGAACGCAGCTTGTCGTCGTCGTAACCCAGCCAGCCGGCAGAGGTTGTGTAGCTCGGATAGCCGCTGCGGTGCATGTCGGCAATGCGGTCGGCCTTGGTTGCTTCCAGCTTCTTCAGGATCTGGACGGCTTCGTCGGGCGTCAGCGCGTCGGTCATATACCGGAAGTCGACGCACGACACCAATTGCTCGGGAGACATGTCGACGATCAGCTTCCACAGCGGCTTGCCTTCGACCTTGGCGTACAGGTCCCAGACAGCGTTAATGACCGCCGCCGTGGCCAGATGGATGACGCCTTTCTCGGGGCCGACCCAGCGCAACTGACTGTCGCCAGTGATGTAACGGTAAAACCGACCCATGTTCTGAGTGAACGATTCCAGCGTCTGGCCGACAATCAGCGGCTCCAGGGCCTTGATGCCCGCGACGCACAGGTCATTGCCGCGGCCGATGGTGAAGGTGATGCCGTCGCCCGCCAGTCCGGCCGGATGGTCAGTGTGCAATGTGACGTACGCACAGGAGTAGTCCGGGTCCGGGTTCATGGCGTCGGAACCGTCGAGATGCCGGGACGTCGGAAAGCGGATGTCGCGAACGGTCAGGCTGGTGATCGTGGTGGGCATGGCGGGCGGACCGAGTGAAGGGAGTTGCGGGGCGTGTCACACGGCAGGATCTTTATCGGGAACCGTCGTGGCTCGCAAAGGATGGGCTGCATGACGCCGCCGTCGATGGCATCGCGAGGCAAAATTGGATCGAATGCTCCAATCTGCGTGCCTTACGGCAGGACGGAACAAGTGATCGCAACTCGTTGGTGGGGCTGCGTATTCGACGCGAGCCCGCTTCGAAGGTCGGTCTCCAAACACATAAGGACGCGGTAAACCCCCTGCGTCAGTGACGAGACTTGGGCGCGAACAGGGCTGAGCTGAGATGTAACCCAACTCGTGAGAGTTCGGACGCACTGAAGTCTCACGACTCCAGCTACCCAAGCTCGAAAGTGGGTCCCACCCGAAGCCGAGCCCTCCGTGGGATCAGTTGTTTAAATTTCGGGCGGAAATCCGCCGAGTTCACCCCGCGTTAAGGCAGCTTCGCGTATTAACGAATGAATCCGTTGCGTTGTAAACATTACATCGCCGTTGGCTTATCCCTCCGAAGCGCTCAGCTTCTTTTGCCTTACGGACACTGACCTTATGTTGCTTTCCTATTTTGATCCTGGCGCCGGAAGCCTGTTGCTGCAGGCGGTTGTTGGTGGCGTCGGGGGTTTCGTGGTGTTGGGCCGGTACGTCTGGAATCAGATCGTCGCCCGCAAGTCGCCCCACCGCGAGTAATAAACTCGCTGACCGTACTCACACAGACCTGCACGCGTTTTCGAGGCGTTTCGTGGTGAATGACTGCGTGGCCACACCGGACCTGGCGTTTGTTCCCGGCTCGTTTCGCGACCGCAGTTCGCGCGTCTTCGATACGGGCGAAGGGATCTATCGCGCGCTGAGCCCCGTCGGGCTGGCGGAATGGCGGGCCGTAGCCGAAAAGCCCTACTTCGCCCGGCTGATAGCTGAGGGTCAGGTTGTCGCGACCGAGGAAGTCGCCGGTTCCGAGGTGGCTCAACTCCTCGGCGAAGCCGATTACGCGGGCGTGCTGCGGCACGAGCGGGTCCCGTTCGTCTCGTACCCCTACGAGTGGTCGTTCGGCATGCTGCAGGACGCCGCCCGGCTGCAGTTGCGGATCCTGGCTGAGTCACTCCATCACGGGATCATGCTGAAGGATGCCTCGCCGTATAACGTCCAGTTCCGCGGACCAACTCCGCTCTTCATTGATGTGGGTTCGTTCGAACGACATCAGCCGGGCACGCCGTGGTCGTCCTACCAGCAGTTCTGCGAATTGTTCCTCTACCCGCTGATGCTGCAAGCCTATCGCGGCATTGATTTCACGACGCTGCTGCGCGGTGATCTGGAAGGCATCCCGGTTGAGCAGTGTGCCCACATGCTGGGCTGGGGCGACCTGTTCCGACCCGGCGTCTTTGCGCACGTCAGTCTACACCGCTGGCTGGGTCGAGCGGCTCAGAGGCAACCCACCAGCACGCTGAAGGAACTGCAGCAGAGCGGCTTTTCGGATGAACTGGTGGCTCGCAACGTGTCGCGACTGCGGGCCGTGGTGGAGAAGCTGAGCTGGGTCCCAGACCGCAGGATCTGGGTGGATTATGATCAGTCGTCGCCGATGGTCGCTCAGGACGCCGACAGCAAAGCCGCGTTCGTACGAGACGTCGTGCAGCGACGTGACTGGCCGCTGGTGTGGGACCTGGGCTGCAATCGCGGCCGCTATTCGCTGCTCGCCGCGCAGCGGGCTGGCACAGTCGTGGCGATGGATCGCGATCCAGGCTGCGTGGAATTGCTGTATCAAAGTCTGAAGCACGATGGACCGTCCAACGTCTTGCCGCTGGTAGTAAACCTCGCAAATCCGTCGCCGGGGCTGGGCTGGCGCGGTCGCGAACGCATGCGACTCGAAGAGCGCGGCCAGCCGGACCTCGTGCTGTGCCTGGGGTTAATCCATCATCTGGTGATCAGCGCGAATCTACCGCTGCCGGATGTGGTCAAGTGGTTGAGATCGCTGAATGCGACGCTGATACTGGAATTCCCCACGCGGCAGGACCCGATGGTGCAGGCCCTGTTGCGCAATAAGCGGGATCAGTATAGCGATTATTCGCTGGAGCACCTGGAGCAACTGCTGCGACAGAATTCGTTCCGCGTAGTACAGCGCGAGCAATTACCCTCTGCCGAGCGGATTCTATTCCACTGTCACCCGGTCAGTTCTGAAGCTGACTCTGGCGCCGGGTTTCGGTCATGACTGACGCTCTGGCTGCGACGGTATCACCGGCCCGGCGAGCGTTGCATATCGCCATCGCTCAGCCGCTGCTGCCGGGTCCGCTGCTCCGCGAACAGGCCGAAGTCGAGATCTTCCACTGGCACGAACGAAAACCAGACGAACTGCCGCGCTTCAAATCCGGTCAGTTGCAGCTCCGCCAGCAGCGCCTGCAACCGCGTTCGGCGTAGACAACCAGCTCGTCCGGCTGCGTGAGCCGTTGATTTCCGAGGTTCGGGTAATGTGGGAATTCACAGTTGAACTGACGAACGCCGCCACAAACAATCAGCGGCGCAATCCCGCAGACGAGGCCTGAAATCGCGATGCCATCCAACGTCGACTCTCTCGAAGAAGGCTGTGCTGGTCGTTGGGAAGACACGCTCCGCAAGTTTGAACGCGCGTGGCTGGATCAGCGGAACCCGCGTATCGAAGACTTCGTGCCCGCTGACGCTGTTGCGGCCAGGCATGTGCTCCCGCAACTGGTCATGGCGGATCTCGCGTTCCGACTGAAACGGCACGACAAGGCGCGTGTCGAAGAGTATTACATCCGGTGCCCGCAATTGTGCGACATCGATATTCTGGAAGAGCTGCTCCGCACCGAGTGCTTGTGGCGTTCCAAATTTGAAAAATTCAACCCGCTGGCCGAGTATACTCGCCGGTTTCCCGAGCTGCGGGATCAAATTGAAAAGTGGGCGCCAGCCGTTGATAATCTGCCGCCTACTGTTTTTCATTTTCAGAAGAATGGTGCCGAGGGATCGGCAGCCGAACCTCAGCCGGGAAATCAGGATCAGCCCGACGGCGCGGCGCCTGGAGCTGACCACACGCTCAATCTGGATGTATTCGGTGCGGCGGCGGAAGTCATGCAGGACATTTCACTCCGGCACATGCTGGGGTACGGCGGCATGGGTGCCGTCTATCTGGCGTGGCAGCACAGTCTGCAGAGGCATGTGGCAATTAAAGTCCTGGCCGATCCCGGTCTGCGAGACGCCGAAGGGAGATCGAGATTTCAACGCGAGGCCGTGGCGATGGCACGGCTGCAGCATCCGAATATCGTGCAGGTCTACGCGACCGGAGAAGCCGCCGGACGATTATACTATATTATGGAGTATGTGCCGGGCGGAAATCTCGGTGAGCGGATCCAGGCGGAAAAGTTCTCGGCGGATGCCAGTGCGCTCACGATCGAGCAACTGGCGCATGGGCTGCATGCGGCTCACGAGCACAAACTGATTCACCGCGATATCAAGCCCGCCAACATTCTGCTGGCTGCGGATGGCACACCGAAACTCGGCGACTTCGGGCTCGTCAAACGCCTGGATCATCAGCAGGATACCATCCTCCCTGGCCCGCTGATGGGCACTCCGAAGTATATGTCTCCCGAGCAGGCCTCCGGTCGTACCGATGCGCTGTCCCCGGCTTCGGACATCTACTCGCTGGGCGCAATTCTGTATGAACTCATCACCGGGGAACTGCCTATTACCGGCGATGGGTTGCTCGAAGTGCTGGAGAATCTCAAGACGCGTGAACCGCGCCGCCCGAGAGACCTTGTTCCTTCGCTCTCACGAGACCTCGAAGCCATCTGCCTGAAATGCCTGCGGAAGTTACCTGCGGAACGGTATGCAACGGCACTGGAACTCGCTGAGGATCTGGCACGCTACCGCACGGGACAGCCGGTTCTTGCACCTCAACAGAACGCGTGGCATTCGCTGCGCCGCCTGTGGAGCAGCCGAGCGGTCAGGCTCGGTGTTGTGGCTGCTCTGGCAATCGTTGCAGCGCTGACAGTAGCAGCGTATCAAACTCCGGAACCGGCCAGCCAGAATGCCGTCGGCGCAAACATCGTCAGTGCCAGCGAGCACGCGCAAGACATTCGCCGCGTCTTTCTGGAAGCTCACAATGCACTCAACGCGAGCTTGACGAAGGAGAGCGCCGCGAAGGCCACTCTACGTGGCAAAATTTACTACAATTCGTTTCTGCAGCAGTATCAGAACGACTCCCGTTATATTAACGAGTGCGCCATGGCCCGCTATGGCCTCGGCCGTATCGCTCGCCTTGAGGGAAATGAAGTCGAGGCGCTCCAGCAGTGGCACAGTGCTCTGGAACTCATACCGGTCGATGGTGAGTTGATCACGGATGACGATCTTCCCAGATTGCATTGTTACGTTCAGATCAATCTGCAACTGACGCTCCTGCAGACGCGCCGCAAGGACTACGACGCTGGTAGCAATACTCTTGCGAATTTACGGCGAGTTCTGGAAAAGCATTTCGAGCGAACTCCGCAGAACGTCTCCGTCAAATATGCGTTAGGACTGTGCTACTCGCGCCACGTGTCTTTAATGGGTAAGGGCCTCGCGCCGCAGGATGTTTTGCCGTTGTGTCAGCGAGCGTGCGAACTGTTTCAGGAGTTGCATGAGACTCAGCCACCGCCTCCGTTCGAAGCGGTGCCGACGCCGGAACGATATCGCTCGTGCCTGACCGAAGCGTTGACTCGGCGTGGAGCGGTGTTCGCGGAACTTGAAGACTACGGCACAGCCCGGCGAGACTTCGAAGCGGCGTTGAAGCATGCGGAAGCCGGATTGGCTGCGGGTGATATTGCGGACCCCAATGACGACGCCCCATTGCAGAAGTGGGGCGAACTGCTGCGAGACGCCCAGCACGGACTCGCCCGTTCCAGCTACATGATCGGCAAGCAGCACCTGAACGATTCGCACCCCGAACTGGCGGATAAAGAGCTTGAACTGGCGATTCGCTTATGGTCGCAGATCATTGACTCCAAAACATCGACAGCCTCGCAGCGGTTTTATTTTGCGTCCAGCTATTATCACCTCGCGATCGGCCAGCGACGACGGGGAGAACAGGCCGCGGCGTTAGATAATTATCAGACGGCGGTCACTTTGTGGGAAGCATTGCTCGCTGAGAAGCCATCCACGTATTTCAATCGGCAGCTCACGGAATCTCACCTCGCCGAAAGCCGCGCCGAGATCGCGAAGCTCACCGTGACGCTGTCGCTCAACGCGCTGCTGAAGCCGACGAATAATACTCAAAACGCCCCCGTAAAGTAGCAGGCAAGTTCCATGTGCCGTCCGCTCGGGCTACGGCACATGGAATGTGCCTGCTACTGTCATTCGAAAGACGGATTGGTGGAAGCATGGCCTGGTACTCCGCGTGGCGCAAGGACCGATCGAACAAGACGCCCCCGGAGCCCGGCATCGCAGAGAACACACTCATGCCCGAACTCGAACCATCCCAACCCGCCGATGAACCTCGTCCGCCCTCCGCATGGGGCTGGCTGAAGCACCCGTGGCTGCTGCTGATTTTCGGCAGCGTGATCTCACTGGGGTTGTGGGTGGGGATCGGTGTGTGGATTGAGCACCGGCGAGAGCTCGCGCAAATCGAACTGGAGGAAACACATGGCCTCGGAAAGTGGATTGCTACAGGGAATCCGCGGTTTCCGATCTGGCTGCCGGAATGGTTGGGTGAGCAACTTCCGGACGACTGGCAGGAGAGAATTCTGATCATCGATGCCGGTGCATGGATAATCGACAGGCCTCCGACGGATCACGAATTGCGACTGCTTGATCGCGGGCCACCCATCTTGGCAATTGAGTTCCGTGATCCTCATGCGATTTCCGACGAGGCTCTCTTGATGATCCTGGAACGACATCGCTTGAGGCATCTGGAGTTCTCTAGTGGCAGGAAACTGACCCGGCAGCACTTTGCTGCCCTTAGTCGTCAGGAGCACCTGGCGGCTCTGCACGGCCTCCAAGGACCGTTCGATCGGTCCCATTGGGATGACTTGGCCAAGATCAAGACCTTGAACGGCCTCTCGCTGGATGGACCTCTGGCAGGATCCGCAAGCCTCGGATCGATGCCCAACTTGGAGTCTGTTAAGTGGGATCATTCGCAATTAACCGACGAACAATTTGCAGAGCTTGCCGCCAACACCAAACTAAATTCGTTGCACCTGCGTCAAACACGCCTCACTTCCAAGTCATGGCCGGTGCTCGCGCGGATGAAGGATCTTGTCGCCGTACAACTCGAAAGCCCGCACATCGATGACGCGACCGCTCATAGCCTGATCGACAAGCAGCCTCTGATGGAAGTTCGGCTCAGGGGAGGCAGCCTGTCCGATGCGGGAGTCAAGGAGTTGCTTGCATTGCCCAACTGGTACACGCTGGAAGTCGAAGGGCGTGGTCTCACCATCGCCACCCCTCGACTCGTACGGTCGTTGATGCCCAGATCAAACCGCGATTTGCCATCAGGACCTGGATTTGGGACGTCGCCTGTCCGCTCCATCGTGATTCGAGGCGGTCCCCCTGTGGTGGATGATTGGCTGGCTGAATTGGCCGAAGCCGACTTGTGGGGATTGGGATTCGTGAATTCCGCGATTACCGACAAAGGCGTCGAACACCTCAAAAACCTCCCCGACCTTGAACACCTTATTCTGGCGGGGACTCGCATCACCGACCGTAGTATGGCGATTCTCAGCACGCTGCAGTACCTGCGGCGTCTGGATCTTCGCAATACCGCCATCACCGATGCCGGATTGAAACAACTCTCAATCAAAAAGAAGTCCGGGGTTAAATTGATCCTGCATGTTGATGGTACTCATATTACGAAGGAGGGGGTTGAAGAGTTTCTCAGCCGTCATCCTCATGTGAATGTATATGGGGTAGCCGACTTGCAGTACGACCAGACACTTGGCTACCTGATTCCATTGGACGAGGAACAGATGCCGTAAGCCAACTTAGTCAGCTCCGTGCACCATACGCAGTGCTAGTTTCTATTTTTCAGGACAGCTTTGATGGAAGACTCAGAACTCACACAACCCGCTGACGAACTTCGCCCGCCGTCCGCATGGGGCTGGCTGAAGCATCCGTGGGTGCTGCTGATCTTCGGCGGCCTCCTGTTGCTTGGCGTGTGGATCGGCGCCGGTGTATTTCTCGAGCATCGCAGAGCGGAAATCATCAAAACTCTGCAGGGTCGCGAGGGTATCAAGCTGGGTTACAACCACATGCGGTATCCTCTCTGGCTCCCGGAGTTCATCGGGAAAAGGTTGCCCCGTCCGAAGGGCTTCTTGGTTCGTATGGTCTCGAATGCCGACTTCTCCGGGGCTGTTTCTCCTGCGGATCTGGCATTGGTCAATCGCCTGCCTGAAATCAGTAGCTTCTCCTTTGAAGATGCGACTGAACTGTCAGAAGCCCAGTGGATCGAATTGCTGGAAGCCCATGAAGTCGAGTGGCTGGAATTTACAACTCCTCGCCGCCTCGCCGACACAGCATTCGCAGCCTTATCTCGTAACGGAAAGCTGACACATTTATCCGTGCTGGCTGGCCCGTTCAAGCAGTCAGCGATTGATGCGCTGGGCCAGCAGCGTGACTTGAAAACGTTGAGGATCAACGGCGCGGCAACAACCGCGGACCTGACCTGCTTAGCGAAGCTGCCCGAGTTAGCGGATCTGGATTGGAGAAATTCCGACCTGAGTGACCAGCAGCTTGCTCAGTTGGCTGCCAGTAAGTCGCTGAATGAGCTCAAGCTGACCGGCACGAATCTGACAACTCGGTCATGGCCAGTGCTCGGTGCGTTGCGGGTCGAATCGCTCTGGCTCGAAGATCCCCAGATCAATGATGATACTCTGCGCGAAGTAAGCAAGAATCACTCGCTGCTCGCGCTCGCGTTCCGGGGAGGAACCATCACCGATGCGGGTGTGAAAGAGCTGCGAGCCCTGCCCGTTTTATCATCCCTGGAGTTGGACACCGCCGGACTGAGTCCTGCCAGTGCTCGCGCGATCGCCGAGTTCCCCAAGCTGCAGGGCTTGGGAGCTGTCGATGGCTCCGGAATTACCGATGAATGGCTGGCTGAACTGGGAGGCCAGCAACTTCGAGTCCTCGTACTTCGTAACTCGCAGGTGACGGACGCGGGCGTCGCCTGTCTGTCAGGCCAGGAATCGCTGGACGCGCTCAGTCTGCAGGGCAGCCAGATCACCGACGCATGCCTGTGCACACTGGGTCGCATGGTTACTTCTCAAGGAATCCTGGATCTCAGCAATACGGCCATTACCGATTCGGGGCTGTGGTTATTCTCAACATCAATCAATCCGGAATCGAAGTGCACGCTTCTCTTGAGCGGGACCCAGGTCACCCAGGCCGGAGCGGAGCGTTTCCTGAAGGAACGCCCCAACGTCAATCTGGCGGGAATTGAAGGCGTCGGGCCTAGCGATGTCGGTGACTGGACCATGCTGGTCTTGGACTGGAACCCGTACTGATCCGAGCGTGTGGTGTGAATATTCGACAGTATTAATACCCGCAGGAAATCGCATGGACGACAATGCCGCAACATCTCCCGCCAACACCCCTCCGAGCGGCGGAGTCTGGTCCTGGCTAAAGCACCCGTGGCAACTGTTGATCTTCGGCAGTGTAATCTCACTGGGGCTGTGGGTGGGAATTGGAGTGTGGATTGAACATCGGCGAGCACGTGCTTTCGAGGAATTGATGCAGACGTCCGGCATCGTACCCATCGAATTCGGTAGAGGACGTTCCCGTTATCCGATCTGGTTACCGAATTTGATTGGTAACCGGCTTCCCGAAGAGTGGAAGAGAAACGTTCTGATCGAGATCCCCGGTTGCTGGTTTTTCGAACGATCTCTCACAGACCGCGAGCTGCGACTGTTCGATCAGGTTTCGGGCGTCGCGTCCGTCGAGTTTAAAGACCCGCGATCCATTTCCGATAAGGACCTGCTGCATTTCATTGAGCAGCACCCGTTGCAGATTCTGCAGTTTAACGGCTCACGGAAACTGACTCCGCAGCATCTTGGCGCTCTGGCGCGCCATGAACATATCCGTGTACTGGAGGGCGTGCTGGGACCATTCGACCAGCCCACACTGGATGGGTTGGCCAGAATCGCCAGCTTACGTCCACACTTCGAATTAAGGCTTGATGGCCCCATCGAAAAATCCGTGCGCGTCAAACCGATGTCATCGCTGGCCACTCTGGAATGGGACCATTCCGATCTGACCGACGATCAGTTTGCAGGTCTCGCAGCGGGGTTGTCGCCGCGTAAACTGGTACTTCGTGAGACATGCCTCACAACCAAATCGTGGCCGCTGCTTGAAAAGATGCCGCTGCAGTCTCTGGAACTCGAAAGCCCTCACCTGGATGACGCCATTCTTCCAAGTGTGCTCAGGCTGCGGCAGTTGGAAGGAATTCGATTGCGAGGTGGATACGTGCCGAGGCTCTCAGTTGAGAAACTCATGATGACACTGCCTGAACTCACAGACGTAGATATTCAGTAACGGGGATCGCCTGGTGAGTTGGCGGCCAGGTTGAAGCCGTCGACTTCCACGCGAGACCGCAGGAATCATTGGTCATGCAGGATTCACACACATCATCAGCACCTGTTGACTCACACCCCATTCCATCGCCGTCCTGGCTAAAGCACCCGTGGCTGCTGTTGATCTTCGGCGGAGTGATCGCTTTCGGCCTGTGGATGGGAATTGGTTTGTGGATCGAGCATCAGCAATATCTCATCCTGCAAGATGTAAAACGTCATCCCGGAATCTATCTCGCACCTTCGGGTAACGAAAGATTTCCGGTCTGGCTGCCTCATTGGATTGGCAAACACTTACCGCCCAAATGGGGATTGGCAATTCCGACTCACTACGCCGTCGGTATTTCTGATCCTGCGTCTGACGAGCACTTGATGTTACTCAACCGACAAGCTGATTTCGTCGGAGAGATCACGTTTTGGAAAGACGCCAGTGGCATTTCAGATGACGCGCTCCTGCAATTCATCCAGGAGCAACCACTGTGGGACTTGACGTTTTGGAAGGGGCGGCGCCTGCAACCGAAACACCTGGATGCCCTGAGTGAGAAACAGGAATTCGGGACACTCGTCGGGATTCAAGGGCCACTCAATCAGACCGTTGTCGATGCACTGGGAAAGTTGACGACTCTCGAAAATCTCTGGATTGATGGACCGATCCAAGCTGGCGTAAGTACCAGGAGCCTCACAAAGCTGACTGCCCTCCACCTCCTCCACTGGGATGGTTCCGAGATCGCGGATGAGCAGTTTCTAAATATCGCGCGACTGCCAGCCCTGCGCTCGTTGTCTATTCGCCAGACAAATCTCACGACGAAATCGTGGCCACTTTTCAGGTCAACAGATTTACGCATAGTCGAACTGGAGAGTCCCGGTATTGACGACACGACCGTTCGCTTCCTGGCACGGAATACATCCCTGTTCGAGATCTGTTTAAGAGGCGGCGCTCTGACGGATGAGGGTGTCGAAGAACTTTTCAAGTTGCCGAAGCTCTCTGCCATTGAAATTGATGCGCGCCATCTGACCGTCGCGAGTGCTCGTCATCTGAGCGCCATGCCAGAATTGAGTCGAGTCAGCCTTAAAGGCGGGGCGAACATCACTGACGAATGGATTGCCCTGTTGGCACACAAAGAGTTCAGTCGCTTCGAGGTCTCAAACTCCGCGATTACAGATGACGGTGTCGCACTGCTGAAACATAATCCGCCAGTCATCAGCAGCCTGAGTCTGCCGGGAAGCCGCATTTCTGACAGCAGCATCGACGCGTTAAGCGTCATGGATCTGTCTCAATTAGACGTTCGTAATACGAATATTACCGACACCGGCTTAAAGCGACTTGTCTTTGACGGCTACCTGCACCTCGGTGGTACCCAGGTCACCCCACAAGGTGCCGCCGAGTTCCTCAGCAGAAACCCCGAAGCTGTCGTATCTGGCATCAAAGGCATTCAACCCGATGCCGAGTTTGATTGGCTTATTCCGCTTGATGATGAATCGCCATGAGTTAGCTGGATGCGTGTGGTACATTTGACGCGCCTGCCCTCCACAATTTCAAGACAGCCGCTATGGAAGTTCCTGAACCCTCGCAGTCAATCGAAAAGCCCGGCTCATCGCCCAGCGTGAGCTGGCTGAAGCATCCGTGGCTGGTGTTGATTTGCGGGAGCGCGCTGTTGCTCGCGCTGTGGGTGGGACTCAGGGTGCGGATTGAGTATCAACGCAACGCGGCCCTTGAGGAACTCAGGAACCGCGATGACGTTCGGCTTCGTGAGAACGGGACGCGAGTTCCGGAGTGGCTGCCGGGCTGGCTGCGCGATCTGCTGCCGGAAAACTTGGAGAGCGAATGGAGCCAGTTGACGCAGGTTAATCTCCACGACTGCCAGGACGATCGCGTTCTGCTCCTGCTCAGCCGGATTGGAGAAGCCTACAATCTGGCACTTCACGGAGACTGCAAGTTCTCAGACGACGCTCTGCTGCAGCTATTTGAGTCGCATCGATTTCATGACATCATCTTTTGGAGTCAGTCATTCAAGCTGACGGCGCAACATCTGGCGGTACTGAGGCAGCAGGGTAACATCTCTCAGTTATGGGGACTTGGCGGCCCGTTCAACGAACAGCAACTCCGCGAACTGGCCGGGATGAGCAGTCTGGAATCCCTGCACCTCGACGGACCGCTCGACACCACGGCCAAGGTTCCAGTCATCCACTGGCCTCGACTGACAGAATTCCGATGGCACGAGTCTCAGCTCACCGACGCGCAATTTGAGAAACTGGTTGCTGCATCGCCAGTGACAAACTTGCAGCTCGATGAAACTCGCCTCACATCACAATCGTGGCCGCTGCTGGAACGCATGCCGCTTGAGCTTGTGCGCATTGCACGTCAGCACATTGATGACACATTACTGACGAGCCTGGCCCGCATTCCGTCGCTGGAAATCATCTACTTGCCAGATGCAACGATCACCGACTCCGGCGTGCAGGAACTTGCAGCCCTGCCTCGGTTGGAGTCCTTTGAGATACCTGCCAGCGGCTTGACGATTGCCGGCGCGCGACATCTTCGAGAATGCAAGAGTCTGCGGAGCCTCAGGCTCAATGGCGGGTCGAATGTGACTGATGAGTGGATTGCCGAAATGGTTCAAGATCGGCTCAAGCATCTTGATATTCCCGATTCAGCCATCACCGATGCCGGCGTGGCAACACTTCAGAAAACCTGCCGTCTGGAGTACCTGGACCTGTCTGGCAGTCGCGTCACGGATGGTTGCCTGCAATCGCTGAGTCTGATGACCGATCTGGGGGACTTGGATCTCAGCGACACCGCGATCACGGATGAGGGTTTGAAGCACGCTCAACTCATGCGCGGCTCAGTCGGTGCCTTCTTTCCTCCTCACCTGACCCTTGATGGCACGCGTGTAACGCCTGAAGGTGTCAAAGAGTTTCTGCGTCAGAACAGGAACCCCAACGTCCGAGTATCAGTGGGACCGTCACCGGCGTTCGAGCTACGCTTGCGCTGACGATGACTCGCAGTGGCCGCTGATTGCGAAGAGCGCACCCTGGAGTGCTCCGGCTTGACGGAGCCCTCCATTGGCTCGTGAGTGGCGCCGGCGATTGCTGTAACGCTGAGGCTGTTACAAAGACGTGAAGATGAAGGACCTTCTGGCGAAGACCGATGAGAGGTCGCAAGCGGCTCGGTTGTTGAATGCTCTGGTTGAGGGACATGGATGGCTCCGTCGAGCCGGAGCACTCCAGGGTGACGCAACCGGGCGTCGCAGGGCGGTTCACTTCGAGCGGGGTGGCGGGGCGGTTATGGTTTACGGGCTCGCGCTGCGAGTTTGCGGTCTGCTCTCTCTCCCACCTCAAGGAACCCTCCATGCCTCGGACTGCGTTTCGGTTGTTGGCTTTGAACTTTGTGGTCACAGCGGTAGCGGCTCAGGTCGTTGCGGCCGATGTCAGTACTCAAAAGCCCGAGCGGCAGGAAGCTGTCGTGCTCAAGGACGACGGCCAGGTGGCAGTCGTCGCGAAGGCTGAGCCCAAAGCGGCCGGCAAGTTCGACTTCACGGGCGGGCCCGACGCGAGCTGGATCTGGGAAGGCAGCAACCCCGAAGCCTGCTTCCTGAAGACCGAGTTCGAAGCTGACGCCAAGTCCGCGATCCTGGCGGCGTCCTGCGACAACATCATGGACGTCTCCATCAACGGGAAGAAGATCGCCAGCAACAGCAACTGGCAGTCGCCCAGCATGCTGGATGTGACCGCTCACCTGAAGCCGGGCAAGAACGAGATCACCGCGAAGGTTCAGAACGAAGGCGGCGGCGGTGCGCGCGGCTTCGTGCTGAAGCTGATCATCACGAAGAAGGACGGCTCGAAGCAGTACGTCGTCAGCAATACCGACTGGCAGGCGGCCAAGGGCAACGATTTCGCCAATGCCACCAAAGCCAAGTCGCTGGCACCGTATGGAGCACAGCCGTGGGGCAAGGTCTTCGAGAACCCCGGCGAACCATCCGGCGGCAATCTGAAGGGCAAGGTTCCGGCGGGAGTCTTCCAGGTGCAGGAAGGCTTTCAGGTGGAACTCCTCTATACCGTTCCCAAAGACACGCAAGGTTCGTGGGTCAATCTGACGACCGATCACAAGGGTCGTATTATTACCAGCGATCAGGGTAATCAGGGACTATACCGGATTACACCGGCCCCGATTGGTAGCAAGGAAGAAACCAAGGTCGAAGCTCTCGACGTGAAGATCGACGGCAAACCGGTCAGTGGTGCTCAAGGTTTGCTGTCGGCGTTTGGGTCATTGTATGTGTGCTGCAACGGTGGACCAGGCAGCGGTCTCTATCGGTGTACTGATACCGACGGCAATGATACTTATGATAAAGTTGAGCGACTGAAATCATTCCAGGGTGGCGGCGAGCATGGTCCGCACGCACTGCGACTGACTCCGGACGGAAAGAGCATCGCCGTCATCGCGGGCAATCACACGATGCCTCCGTATGAAGAGCAACGTAAGACCCGTCAGCAGATGGGCGGAGCTCGCAGCGAACAATTGCGCGTCACATTGCCCGCCGGTGTGACAAGCCGCCTGCAGCCCAACTGGGACGAAGATCTGTTGCTGCTGCGTCAGTGGGATTCCAACGGTCATGCGCGTGGCATCCTCGCGCCGGGTGGCTGGGTCGCGAAGACCGATCCCGATGGCAAGACCTGGGAAATGGTCAGCGTCGGTTACCGCAATCCGTTTGATATGGATTACAGCCCCGAAGGTGAGCTGTTCGTCTACGACGCCGACATGGAATGGGACATGGGCACGCCGTGGTATCGACCGACTCGCTTGAGCCACGCGGTCGACGGTAGCGAATTCGGTTGGCGCAGTGCGACGGGCAAGTGGCCGAACGGCTATCCCGACAACCTGCCGCCGGTTGTCAACATCGGCCCCGGTTCGCCGGTGGGTGTGACTTTCGGTACGGGAGCCAAGTTCCCCGCGAAGTATCAAAAAGCAATTTACCTGTGTGACTGGACCTTCGGAACGATCTTCGCCGTGCATCTGACACCTCAAGGTGCCAGCTACGTCGGCACGAAGGAAGCGTTCCTCGGCCGTGCTCCGCTGCCGCTGACCGATGCTGTGATCGGCCCTGACGGCGCGATGTACTTCACGGTCGGCGGTCGCGGCACTCAGTCGGCGCTCTATCGAGTGACCTATACCGGCAGCGAATCGACCGCTCCGGTCAAGATTGAAAAAGACTCGGGCACGGAGCTGCGAGCCCTGCGTCACAAGCTGGAAACTCTGCAGTACGCCGGTAAGTCGAGCCAGGCGAATGTCGACATGGTCTGGCCGCTGTTGAGCCATCCTGATCGCTTCATTCGCTACGCGGCCCGCGTTGGCCTCGAGTTCCAGGACGTCGCTTTGTGGGAAGATCGCCTGCTCGCCGAGAAGAACCCGATCGCTCTGATCAACGGTGCGATTGGACTGGCTCACGTCGGTGAACCAACGAAGCGAGCTGCTCTTATCGCACGCCTCGCGGCTATTGACTTCAAGAGTCTGGACGACGCTCAGAAGATTGAACTGCTGCGTGCCGAGCAACTCGTCTTCATCCGCCTTGGTCAACCCGACGCCGCTTCGGCAGCGCTGGTGCTGAAGCAACTTGATGAACATTATCCCTCGAAGTCGATGCCAGTCGATCGAGAATTGTGTATCAACCTGGTGTTCCTGAATTCCCCCACCGTCATCGGTAAGACGCTGGCCATGATGGATACCAAATCCACTCCCGAGCAGACGCCGGTGGATGCCGCTCTGGAAGTACTGGCCCGCAATCAAGGCTACGGTGGCACAGTCGCCAAGATCCTTTCCAATCAGCCGAATCTGCAGCAGATGCACTACGCCTTCACGCTCCGCAACATGCGGTTCGGTTGGACGCTGGAGCAGCGCAAGCAGTACTTCGCGTGGTATGACGAAGCGGCGAAGCGTTCGGGTGGTAACAGCTACCTGGGCTTCCTGAAGAATATGAAAACCGAGGCATTGGCCAACGCCTCTGATAATGAAAAGAAGGCCCTCGAAGGTGTGATCAACACTGCTCCCATCAAGGAAGCCGAACTGCCCAAGCCGATCGGTCCCGGCAAGGAATATACCCTCGATGAAGTCATCGGAATGGTCGGCGGCGGCTTGAAAGGCCGCAACTTCGAAGCCGGTCAACGAGCCTTCAAAGCCTCACGCTGCATCAGTTGCCATCGCTTCGACGGAGAAGGCGGCAGCACCGGCCCGGACCTCACCAACACCGCCGGCCGCTTCAGCCAGAAGGATCTGCTGGAGTCCATCATCGACCCCAGCAAGGTGATCTCGGACCAGTATAAAGCTTCGATCATCGAAACGAAGAGCGGCAAGGTCATCACCGGCCGTATCCTGACCGAAGTCGATGGCAAGCTGACAGTGCTCACCGACCCCATCGATCACACCAAGATCGTCGAGATCGCGAAGTCCGACATCGAAGAGATGGTCCCGTCACCAGTGAGCCTGATGCCAAAAGAGCTGCTCAAGCCGCTCAACAAGGACGAGGTCCTCGACCTCCTCGCCTACCTCCTCAGCCGAGGCAACCCGAATGATGCGTCGTTTGGGAAGTAGCCCCAAGTTAGACCGAGCCAGCTTGAGTCCCGGAGACTGCGGACTCAAGCTGGTCAGTGCGATCCTTTTCATGCAGAAGAACGAGGAAGCAAACTATGACGATGTCTCGCGAAGAGCGTTGGCTTGCTCGGACGATGTTCGAGAACCGCGTCCTTAAAGCGAACGGTGTCGTTTTCCAATCGTTGTTCTGGTCGGTCATGAAAGCGAAGTATGGAGCTGACTTTGTAGCTGTTCGTCCGCAAGGATCGCGCGGAGACGGAGGGAATGATGGCTACCTGCCGAGGGATGGCCATTATTTCCAAGTATATGGTCCTGTTGATCCAAATGAGAAAGTTACTGAAGCTGCAAAGAAGCTGAATGAGGACTATGCTAAAGTGGCCACCGAATGGGGCTCAACAAATAAAGTAAGGCAGTATTCGTTTGTCTTCAACGACAAGTACGAAGGCACTTTTCGAGACATTGCCCAAGAGCTTGGGAATCTCGAAACCGCGAACGGTATTCCCTGCAGACCGTTCGTGGCCGCGGACCTCGAAGATTTTTTCTGTGGCCTCGATGACTCAAAGATCGAACACGTATTGGGTAGCCTCGTTCCGAATCCTTCGACGATCTCGAGGCCTCGTTTCGATGCGTTGTCAAAGGTTGTTGACTATATCCTATCCAGTCCTGCGAATGTTCTTCAGCCTCGCTTTGGGGAGTTGCCTGACATTGATGAAAAAGTGAAACTCAATGAACTTTCTTGCTGTTGGGCGGATCTGGTTCGTAGCGGTTGTCGTCAAGTAGGTCATGTTGATGACTTCTTCCGCAAGAACTCAAGATTCGTCAAGCAGCATCTTCGTAACCATATGATTGAGACGTATCGTGGGGCCAAAGAATGGGCACTTCAACAAACTAAGCTGACGCATTTGCCGGACGCTGTATTCATGGAGTTCCGTCAGAGGTTGATGCCCGCCGAAGCCACCATTGCTCACGCTCAAGCCGTCGACATTTTAGTTGCGTACTACTTCGAAGCGTGCGACGTATTTGATCCATTCGCTGAACCAGGAAGCCCGAATGCTTCTCCCCGATAAGCATATCCGCATCTCCGAATCGGTCTTAGGCGTAGCTGGCTTATTATTGGCCACGCTTAGTCAGCCTTTGTCGCTTGATCAGTTGATGGGGCGGGTTTCGCCAATGTTCGGCAGCCCGGATTGGCCAGCAGAACATGGGACCGATTCGGTTGTGCTTGGATTGTGCTTCCTGAACGCCATTGGATTGGTCGATGTTGCTGACAATGGAGAAGTTCATCGATGCGACTAATTGAGCTTTCAGCTAACCAGTCATCCTTTAAGCGAGTCAGTTTCAACTCCAGCGGCATTTCGCTGATCGTGGGACGTTATACAGCAAAAACGGCGCGCAGCTTGACTTCGACGTACAATGGTGTCGGAAAGTCGTTGATCGTTGCGCTGATTCACTACTGCCTTGGCTCAAAGAGGAACGTACATTTCGACGAACATCTCAAGGGCTGGCGATTTACGCTGCGTTTTGAGCATGAAGGTCAGATCCATGAGGTTCATCGATCTCCCGGCGAGACAAAGATCGAGTTCGACCATAAAGAACTGACGTTAGCTACGCTGCTTTCGCAATTTAAGGAAATGCGGATTTTCCGCTTTCCCGCCGAATGCCCTGACTACCTCACTTTTCGATCAGCGCTGTCATTCTTCTTACGCCCAAAGAAGACATCTTATTCGGCTTTCGACAAGCCCGAAGCTAAGTGGACTGATTATCAAAGTATTCTTATTCAAAGCTTCCTCTTGGGATTGGATATCCATCGAGTAGTTGAAAAGTACGGGGCAAAAACACGACTCGATCAATTGGCAACCTCGGCAAAGCAGTTTCGCAGTGATGCGGAACTGCGTTCGTTCTACGTCGCAGATCGTAATCCCGTAGTCGAACTCGCGGAGCTTGAGGCGTCGATCGCCGATCTCACGGCTAACATTCAAGCATTTCAGGTCGCAGAAGACTATGCTGAACGACGCATTGCGTCTGATCACCTGCATCAGCGTTTGATGCAACTTAGCGATGAAGAAGTCATCCTGACAAATCTGATTGGTGATATCGACAGTTCCTTGCAGGTTCGAGCTGACGTGGCGCCTAGGGACCTCATCCAACTGTATGAAGAGGCCAGCATTGCGCTGCCAGAACTAGTTTTGAAGCGACTCGCTGATGTTGAAGAGTTTCATCGGCGACTACATGAGAACCGTCGGAAGCGCCTTCTTATTGACCGTCGCAATGCAGAATTGGAACTTTCTGCGGTGCAGAAAAAACGTGAAGTATTGCAACACGAGCTTGACACCGAGTTACAGTATCTCGCTGCGCATCGTGCTCTTGACGAATATACCGAGAATAACCGTTATTTGTCCGAACTCACGGCTCGCCGCCGAAAAATTCAAGACTACGTTGATCTGTTGGCTCTCTACGAGGAACAATCTCAGAGAATCCGCCTCGAAATGGGGCAAGCCAGTCTGGATACGTCACACTATTTGCGAGAGTCTAAAAGCTATCTTGATGATCTGATGGAGCGTTTTCGAAACTTCGCTCACGAGCTTTATGGCGCAATTCCGTCCGGCTTGGTAATTCAGAACAATGATGGCATCAACCAGCTACGATACAACATCGAAGCTCACATTCCGTTCGATGCTGCTGATGGAATCAATCAAGGCAAGATTTTTTGCTACGACTTACTACTGCTTACACTGCACCAGAATCATTCCATGAGCTTTCTATTTCACGACAATCGCCTGTTTGCCGAGATGGATCACAGACAAAGATACGGACTGTTTCGATTAGCCGACCGCGTCTGTCGCGAGCAGAATTTGCAGTACATTGCTTCAGTCAATGAGGATATGGTTGAGTCAGTCCGCGAAGTTTCCGGGGCAGATTTTGATCGTTTGTTTGTTGAATCTCGAATACTGGAACTCACTGACGAACCGGGAGGCGCCGGCAAGCTCCTCGGAATTCAAGTTGACATGCCGTACGAATCTGACCGGAAGAAGTCTGTCGTCGAAGCGTAGAGGTTGTATCAGTGCTACTCCAAGAGCTCCCTTGACAGTTCTCCGCTTGATCTTTTGCAGGAGGAAGCATGACTCCCAATCCCATCCTCGACGAACTGTACCGCATTCGCGATGAGTACGCGGCGAGCTTCAACTATGACCTCGACGCGATCTTTGAAGACCTGCGAACTCGACAAACTCAGGACGGGCGGGAACTGGTCTCGTTTCCTCCCCGTCGTCCAAAAGGCTGGATTGACCCCACGTCTTCTGAGTCGCTCGCGAAGTGAATATGCGGCTGGCGACGTCGGATGCGCTCTTCAACAAGGGCTTGGTTTCCTTCGATGCAACGGACCAGAAGCTGGTGAAGGAGAGTGTCTGATGGCTAGTGGTGCGGTTGCGAAATTGGAGCTGCCTCTGAGCGACGATGTCTGGAGTCGCTTGCAAGAGGAAGCAAACCGAACAGGGCAGACTGCTGAAGGGCTCGTCTCGGACGTTGTCGACAACTGGCTGCGAGAGCGGCACCGGAGACGCATTGCAGAAGAGATCGCAGAGTTCGCTGCAGCTCACGCGGCCGGGCAACTGGATCTTGATCGTGATCTGGAAGCGGCGGCGTTGATTGCATCCACCGAGGAGCAGCCATGAGGCAACGGAGGGCTGAATCAAGCCTCAGCACTCCAGGACCGTACGTGTTCGTCAAGGCAGTTCATCCAGAATAGACAGGGCCGTATTCATGGACGCGACGACTTATCGGATTTCGGATCAGGCGATTCGGCAAGGGACCATTCGGTTGGTTTGCTCGTTGATATCTGTCGCTTTCGTTCTAGGCGCATTAAATATCTATCGAGATGGTTGGAGTAAGGCAATTGGCGAATTCATTGTCACGCTGGTCGTGATGACGGCCATCTCGACGTTGGTTGTCCGCAAGCGGCGGGAAACCTTCAACGGTATGACATGCTCGGTATCAGACACAACGTTGACTCGCACGAGCGATGGTGGCTCTTTCTCCGACGAGTGGCAGAATATCACGTCAGTCATCGCCGTGACGAATCGAGCTGGCGAGATCGCTCAACTGATACTACGACAGAAATCGCGTCCCGTTTCGCTGGCGGGGTACGAGAACATGGACGACCTGGCGAATCAGATTCTGAAACGTGTTCCCGCGACGGCGACCATTCATCGCATTCCCTGGTATGAACCCTGGATCAACGCGCTGGCGATCTACGGAGGCGGCGCCCTGTTCATCGCCGGACTGGCTCGTTACGGAGCCGCTGGCCTGACGCAGCACCTCGACCAGTTGATCCCCTTCTCCGGCGGGCTGCTATTTCTGTTAGCAAAGCCGATCTCACAAACCAAGCCCGGCAGTCGCCCCATGGAGATCGGATTGGGTATTATTCTGCTGGTGAGCCCGCTGGTCATGATCGCTGTGGGAAGATGATTTCGTCTGCGCGGCGTGTTTGATACGACAGGTATCCGACTTTCAATTGTATCTGAAGTGTCTGGATCGAAGCCCCTTTTCACGGAGCCTGGCATGTCGCCTGATACCAGCCGCGAGCCCGACGGAACGACGCGGAATCGCTCTGCGGATCGGCCTGGCCCGTTAGCGATCACTGTGCTGCTGCTACTTGGAACCCTGGGGCTTATGGGGGCTCAATACGTATCCTCGTGGACCTGGCAGTACTTTCTCGGCCTTTGTTCTATTTGCCTGTTTGGCCTGGTGGGACTGGCCGGTGTTTCCCGAGTCAAAGACAGTCTGAGAACGCCCGCTGCCGATACGCTTTCTGCGAAGCCGGCTCGCCCATTTACCGTTGTTGTCCTGTTGCTGCTCAGCGCCGTGGGGCTCCTGGGGACCTACGTGTCCCCACCGTCATTGCTTGATCCGCTCAAATGGCTTTCGATTTTCCTGATCGGAGCCGCCGGGGTAGCAATTACATCCCAACCGTGGGCAACGCGGTCTGCAAGACGCTGTGTTCGAGGCTATCGGGAACTGGGCATCTCTGGGCAGGCGTTCTTAGGCGCGGTGTGCGGTGCGTTCGGACAATTCCTTTGGTCAGCATACTTCTACTCCAAGCCCCCCAGTGGAAGTGCTCCTGACGCGGCGGTTGGGATCGGGTTGTACTGGATGTTCTACTTCCCTGTTGTTGCTCTCTTGAGTGGTTTCGCAGGCGCGGTAGTTGCGATCGCAATTGGCGCACTGATGAAGAGTGGGGTCCCTCAAAGTGGTCGTGACTGACGACCACCGAGTCCTTCCATTACTTGCGGTCCGGCACAACGGGATGAATGCCCAACGCTTGGACGCTTCCACCGCGGCGAGAGCAAGCCGGTCATGTAATACGGATCGCAGGAAATACTTGCGAGGTCCGCTCTGATCAGTAGCAGGCACTCTGCGATTGCCCTAGCCTGAAAATCGGCCTGCAGAACTCTGCGAACGGCACATGGAATGTGCCTGCTACTTTGAATGCCGGTCTGCCGCGCAGTTGATTTCTGGAATCCGTATAAGGTGAGTTTATTAATAAAGCCTGAGGACGACCGGCTTCTGGCGTGCCAGGTGAGCGTCGTCCTCAGGTATCAGCCGGGAAGCGATTACTTCTTCTTTCCCTTTTTGCCGCCCTTCTTGTTGCGGCGACGCTGACGGCGCTTGCGACGCTCTTTGCGGCGAGACTTCCTGGAATCCCCGTCTTTCTTATCGCCCTTCTTCTCGGCGGCTTCGGCTTCCTGCGAATCCAGCGCGCCACTGGTGAGAAGTGCTGCCAGGGGCAAGCCGAAGAGCAGCCTGAGCGCATCACGTCGATTCATACGAACGTCTCCTCAATTAGACCGGGGAATCTCAGTCGTCATCAACCTCGACCGTCTTCGCATCGGCGGACACGGACACGGTGATCGGTTCCTTGTCTTTGGGACGGCGGCCCTCGAAGTCGTACGCCACGACTTTACCGTCTTCGGCGAGCTCGAAAACAAGTTTCGCTTTGAATCGCGGCAATTTCGCCTTGAGCGCCTCTTTCACGGCGGCGGGAACATCTTCCAGGCGGATTTCTGTTTCCACTTCTTCGACGTGAGCCGCAGCGGTCACGGTGACTGTGACCGGTCGCCGCTTGGTGTCCTTGCCTTCGAGGTCATACAGCAACTCGTCGTCTTCCTTGTAGCGATAGGCCGCCTCCCACTTCGCACCGGCAACGGCCTTATCCGCGGCGGCTCGGACGGCCTGCGGGACCTCGGCGAGCTCCAGTTCCTCCTCATCGTCGTCTTCATCGGCCGCCAGCAAGTTGCTCGAACCCCCGAACCACCACGCTGCGAGGCTGATGCCAGCCACGTTCCGCAAACACTGACGCCGAGTGAGACACCGCATGATCGAGTCTCCTGAATGAGGGCTTGAATGCCGAAAACTCCTGACCTGGGCTGCGAAGCCGCAAGAGGAGCAAGACTCTGAAGACCGCTTGTCGTTCACGACCTGAGTAAGCACGTTATCCATGCCACGCGCACCTGTCGAACTCATTTCATGTTCTCAAGTGCCCGCCAAACGCGATCCGACCGCGCGCGTCGGGTTCGTAAATGATGTGAACGTTTTCGGGGGGCCGGCCACAAACTCGGGCGACTCCCTCAGTCAGGGCGAGCACTTCGCTTTCCAACGCCGCGCCGGTTGGGCTCTGGGCCTGCAGAACCCTGACAAACACCGCTCGCCAGCCTGCAGGTTGAGGGCAGCCATTCTCGGCATAGAGCTGCGGCGAGAGGGTGCGCAAGCGGACCCAGGTGCTGCCGGGCGCGCCACCAAAGACCTGCCCTGCCATCTCCGCCAGCCTGGCGGCAAGACCATTATCCAGGACTTCATCCGTGACGATTTCGACATCGAGTATTGGCATCAGCGTGGCTTCCGCGTCGTTCTTGTTTGGGAGTTGTGATACGGATCTCAGGAAATAACTGCGCTCCGTGATGTCGTTGAGAACTTGGGGGCGATGCTGATCACAACCGCCCCGAGGCGAGCGGTGGGACGTGAGTCCCCCGAGTTTGTCAGTTTTACCTGAAACTTCCGATCAAAGACCTCGGGGGATTAACATCCCCCGCTCGCCTATTCCCAGACCAAAAATCCTGGAGTGCTCCGGCTTGACGGAGCCCTCCATTGTTTGCGGCGCAGAGGTAACGGATGCTAAAGCAACCTGCGTCGTTATGAATTAACTTTGAGAAATGGTGTATCATCCGAACGCTGTTGAACGGCGGCAGCGTTGTCTTCAACCGCGCCGATTCCCGCAAACTATGGAGGGCTGAGTCAAGCCTCAGCACTCCAGGGTTGTCGCCTTACGTTATAGGACGCGATTCATGTCTCAGCAGAATTCGATTGGTTGCTACACGTTCCCGCAGGGGCGGCGGGAGTATGGGTTCTTTTATCGGATGTACTGGGATGTTGAACGGCCTGACGAGGTTTATGAATTTGAAGCGTCCGAGCAAACGGAATTCGTGGTTGATACTGAGACTCGCTTGACGGTCAATTATCTGGGTCAGGATTCCGTGAAGGTCCCAGTGCGGGCGGAATGTGCCCGTTATCCGCAGATCACGCATCGACAACAGAGCCTGGCCACGCGCGTGACTGTGGGATATACCGAAGACGGTGCCCGGGATGGTCTCATTTACTGCTTTGAGGAAGCTTATGCATTTATCGGCGTGCCGCTGTTGAACGAGCTGCTTGCGCAGGGCTTTCGCGGGATCGAATCGGCACCGGTTGTGAAAGAGCCGTACGGTTACTCCGATTGGCTGGCGGACGGTGAAATCGTCATGATTGAGGGGCGATGTAGTGCCACGACGACGCTGGTGATCGAGCCGCAAGAGTTCAACGTCTGCGCTCAGTGTGGTTTTTCGCCCCTGGTCTGTCCGGAATGTTCGGCGAATCGACTCGATCTGAACGATCGGCTCGTGTGCTGGAAATGCGGCGCGCCGTGGCTCCGTGAAGCTGATACGGATAAGAAGGATCTCGGCACTTGTCGCGTGCAGATGACAGCTCGGCTATCGGAATCGGCAATTTGTCTTGATCGCTGGGACGGCAGCGACGTGTGTGCCGGACTGATTGTCACGCGCCGTGTTAAAGAATTCCTTGAGAACGCAGGTGTGGGATCATTCCGAGCGGAGGCTGTTCCCGTGCTGATGGACAACGTGTCTCCGGCTCAGATGGATTCACTGAAGCGTGCTCAGGGGTAGCAACCAGTCACGCAACGCTCATATCAGCCAGACGAGCATGTTGCTCCCCTTGCCGCTTATCCCCGGAGATCACTCGCCTGAGCGAACCGCCAATAGCCGCCCCTGAGCTGGCCGCGGCTGGAGATGATGGTGTGACTCGCGCCTTCATCCGGCAGTTGTTCGTGTGGCTCGAGAATCATCGCATAGCGCTCATGCGGGCGTTGAGCGTCTTCGCAAATCGCCACGGATGCACGAGTGAAGCGATAGGTCTTGCGCACGAGAACGCTTCTGGTTCTGTCCGACAAATCGTTCGCGATCGGCTTCGTCATTGCACACCATCCTCGACTGGCGGGGAGTAAACCACGGCATCATGCCACCTCAGGACGTGCCGCACCCAACACGCCCCGGTCGAGAGATCCTTCATTGCTGCCAAGACGCGTAGGGTAACGCCCACCAACCGCAGTCCGTCAACCGTCATTGTTAAGAACGGCGATTTCGGCGGCGAGATCACGCAGACTCGCCATCGCGACCGACTTTCGTCGAGCAGGTGTCAACAACACTGGCTTCATGTACGGTACGGCGGTGGCAGCGATCTGCCGTTAATCACAGCAAAATCAGGAGCGGCATGGCGTTAGCTGGTAGCAGGCACATTCCATGTGCCGTCCGCTGAGGGCCACGGCACATGGAATGTGCCTGCTACTCTGTTGTGGCTGGTCTCCGACCGAGCCACAACACGCGACGTAGGCCTCCAAGTGATCTGCTTTGTGGTCGGCGCGGTTGTTTCTCAAAATGTGTCTTACGTCGCGTCAGTCGAAGGAGTCTTCACATGCTGCGAACGGGTATGCGGCTGTTCTGTGTGGCGTTGATTGTTGTCTCGGCAGTCTGGTGGACCGAGTCTGTTCAGGCTCAGTCCGCAAGCCCGCTGAAGCTGGCCTATGCCACGGGCGAAGAACCACTCGCCGTCATCCTCTGGAACGGGCTGGGGGAAGCGAAACCAGACTCATCCAACCGCACGCAGAAGCTGCTGGCCGAACCATCGCTGCGCGACTTCGCGAAGGATGTTTCGACTCAGCAGCACAAGTTCTTTTCTCTGGTAACGAGGCTCGGCAATGATGGGGAACCAGACGACTTTGCGTCGAAGCTGTTCACGCTGATGGAGTCCGCCTTCGTGCATCCCTCGGTGATCATCCTGAATCACGTGGGAGCCGAGCCGCGAGACCTCCGCATCGCGGTGGTCGTTGATGTCGGAAAAGAAATTGACATTTATAAAGAGGTCCTTGATCAAGTCATCAAGCCAGGCCCCGAAGACGATCCGGACGAAATCACTGTTGTGGAGATCGCTGGCGGAAAATTCTATCGGATCCCCGGCGAGACAGATATTCCCCCGACTCATCTGGGTACGCTGGGCAGTCGTCTGGTCTTCGCGTGGGGCGACGACACGCTTGAGCCGCTGATCGCTCGACTGCAGCAGCCGAAGACTCCGAAGTGGATCGAACCACAGCTCGCCGATCTACCCGTTGACCAGCCGAACCTGCTGGCCTATGTGAACGTCAAGCAGATCATCGCTTCGCTCGAGAAGGCCGGCGCGATCCCCAACCTGGAAGCGATCACGCAGGCCAGCGGGCTTGATACTGTGAGTCACGTTTCGCTGGTTGGCGGGTTAGACGCAACGGGTATGCGGGTCAACACGCTCGTCAGTTTTCAGGGCGAGCCGCGTGGCCTGCTGGCACTGCTACCCAATAAGCCGCTCACGATTGATAATTTCCGCCGCGTGCCGGCCAGTGCGTCAGGCGCCACGGTAGCGCGCTTCGATCTCGACCAGGCGCTGAGTCATCTGCGTGGCCTCGAGACCGTCTTTTCTCCCGAGTTTCAGCGGCTCAACGATGCGCGGTTCGATCGGTTCCAGCAGAAATTGGGCTTCTCCGTCCGCAAGCATCTGGCCGAAGGTCTCGGCGATGAATGGACTCTCTATACCGCTGGCGATGCAGGTGGTGCGGCGATCGTTCCGCCCCTCGTGCTCTCTGTAAGCATTCGCGATGCCAGCAAGATTCAGCCGATTCTGGACAGGGCCGTACGCAACCTTAAAAAGGCGTCTGAGGTGTATGAAGACCTCAGTCCCTGGACCGTCCACGACTTCACGGTCAAAGGCACCAAAGCCGTGCGAATGCAAATTAACAATGCTCCCGTAGCAGTGACTCCCGCCTGGATGCTGACAAAAGATGAATTCGTCCTCAGCTTGCAGCCCCAGTTGTTGTACAGCCACTTGGCTCAGCCCGGTAAGCCTTCGCTCGCGGATTCAGAAATCCTGCAAGCGGCGTTCAAACAGCGGCCTAATCCCGTTCTGGTAAACTACTCGGATCCCAAACCGCGAGTTCGCAGTATTTACTCGTTGATTAATACTTTTGGTCCCGTGATCACTCAGCAATTCGATGAACTCGGGATTGAAGTGACTCCGCCGGTCCTGCCACCGTTGTCCGACCTGGAGCCGCATCTGCAACCCGGCGTGACGACCTTCTATTTCAGCAAGGATGGGTTGCGCTCTGAAACGCGAGGCGTCGTTCCGAGCGGGTTCGAGGGAGGACCAGCATCTGTTGCATGGGTCGTCGGTTCGCTATTTCCCGCCCTGGAAGAATCCTTCAAAGCGGCTCGGCAAGGCTTGAGCAAGGAAAACATGAAGGAGCTTGGTCTGGGCATTCTGACTCTTGAAGAGGACAAAGGACGATATCCCGGACAGGCGATACGGAATAAACAGGGGAATGCGCTCTTAAGCTGGAGAGTTCGCATTCTCCCCTATCTGCACGAGGACGACCTCTATAAACAATTTCGTTTGAATGAACCGTGGGATAGTGAGCATAATAAAACTCTGATTGAAAAAATGCCGAGCTCCCTGGCGTCGCCATTCCATCCGGAACTCCATAAGCAGGGTAAAACGACTTATCTGGCGCCGATCGCCAAGGGCACTCTTTGGGAACAACCCACCGGCAGGCGGCTGCGCGATGTGATCGATGGCTCCAGCAACACCATCCTGCTTGTGGAAGCTCCCGCCGATGCGGCCGTGATCTGGACGAAGCCCGAGGACCTGCCCATCGATCTGAAAGATCCTCGGAAGCATCTGAAGAGCGTCTGCCCCGGCGGCTTTCAGGCCCTGTTCGGAGATGGTGTGGTGCATTTCATCTCCGATAGTCTCGATGTTGATGTCCTGCGAGGTTTATTCACCTACGCTGGCGAAGAGGACGTCCAGAGTTGGTGGCTCGCTGAATGAGGAGACTCACACAGTCCTGGAGTGCTGAGGCTTGACTCAGCCCTCCATTGTTTGCGGGACGGGTGGCACGCCTTGACCATCGGGAAGGGCGTGGCTGTAAGCGTCCACGCCCATCGCTTCGCTCTGAGCGTGCCACCCACACAGGCTGACCACCGGAGATCGGCCGCAGCGAGTTCTCACCTGTAGCATGGACGCCCTCGTCCGTGCTGCATCGATGACGCACGGACGGGGCGTCCATGCTACGGCCTAGCTGACCGGCGCCACCCAGGGACTTTTGCTACCAGCTTACCCAAACTCTGAACGGCGTTGCGTGCCACCCGACCGCCCTCCTGGCTTTGACGCGTATCGTTGCTACTGTTGTCGTGTACGGTATTATCGGTTTGTGACGATGTGGCCACTCCCCTGGCGATGAGCTGTCGGTCTTAACGGCGGCTGTTGCCGATGCGATCTTCAGTCGAAGGAGTCTTCACCATGCTGCGAACGCGGGTCAGGTTGTTGTGCGTGGCGTTGATAGCTCTGTCCTCGGTTTGGGCGGAAGCTGTGCAGGCTCAGTCCAAAAGCCCGCTGAAGCTGGCGCATGTGGCGGGCGAGGAACCGCTCGTCGCCGTCCTCTGGAATGGGTTGGGCGACCCCCAGCCCGATTCCACCAATCACACACAGAAGCTGCTGGCCGAAGAATCGCTGCGAGATTACTTCAAACAACTCACAGTCCAGTTTGAGAACCTCATTCCTCAGGGTATTCGTCCTGAGGCGAGCGAGTTCGAAAGAGCGATGGTTCCGGCCGTGCCGTTGTTCTACAAGTCGCTCTTCACGCATCCGTCCGCGATCGTGCTCAACAAGATCGGAGCGACTCCCAACGAGTATCAATTCGCTGTCGTCGTGGATGCGGGGAAGGATATTGATACCCTCCGCTCCACTCTTGATCGACTGATCGAGCTGGCGCCGCAGGACGATCCGGACTCCGTGACGGTGCAGAATGTTGCTGGCGGCAAGTTCTATGGGAGCAACCACAAGACCGACGATTATTCAATGCATATGGGCACGCTCGGTAACCACTTCGTTTTGACGGTTGGCGAAGACACGCTTCAGCCGCTGGTAGCGCGGCTGCAACAGTCGAAGACTCCCAAGTTGGTGGAGAAACAGCTCGCCGATTTACCCGTCGATCAGCCCAACCTGCTGGTCTCGGCGAACGTCCGGAAGCTCCTCTCAACCGTGAATGAGCCCGAGTTTGATACCATGGCGAAGGCTGCGGGAATTGATGGAGTCAATCATTTCTCGCTGGTGGGCGGGTTCGATGCCGCGGGCGTGCAACTGAATACTCTGATCAGTTTGCAGGGCGCGCCCCGTGGTCTGCTGGCAATGGTGCCTAATAAGCCTCTCAAGCTGGACGCCTTCCGCCGTGTGCCTGCCAACGTGGCCAGTGCGGTGGTGGCGCGGTTTGACCTCGAGCATGCTCTGAATCTGGTTCTGGAGATGGCCGACGCAGCTAACCCGACAGCCAAAGAGGATATTGAAGCAGGGATCGAGCAAACTGAGCGGCAATTAGGCTTCTCGGTGCGGAAAGACTTGTGTCAGGGTCTGGGCGACGAATGGACTCTCTACGCCGCCAACAGTGTCGGCGGTGCGTTGTTCGCTCCACCCGTCGTGCTGTCGGGGACTGTTCGCGATCAGGCCAAAGTCCAGAAGGTGCTGGACGTGGCTGTTAAATACCTGCACATCCTTGGCCCGGTGCTCGGCCCGGAACCGCCTTTCACAGTCCATGAATATACGGTCAAAGGTAACAAGGCCGTACGAGTACAGCTTAATATACCGCTCGGGATCACGCCGTGCTGGGTCCTGACGAAGGATGACTTTGTCTTCAGTCTGATGCCACAATTGTTGAGCAACCACTTGTCGCAAGCCGGTAAAGCCTCACTGGCCGATTCAGAAGCATTGAAACAAGGCTTCCAGCGCAGACCGAATCCGGTTCTGATGAGCTACTCCGATCCGAAGCCAAGGCTGCGGGGCATGTATTCTTTAGTGAATGCGTTTGCCCCAATGGCAGCGGTGAACATCGAAAAGACTGGTGTCAAGTTTGAGCCTCCGCCGCTTCCCCCACTGACAGACCTTGAACCACACCTGTTGCCAACAGTGACAGCGATCAGCTTCGACAAGGCCGGTCTCCGTCTGGAGGCTCGCGGCGTTGTCCCAGGTGGAATCGAGATGGCAGCGGCTTCAGCGGGACTCGCTCCGGGTATAATGGCGCCCGCAATCAAGCAGGCCCGCGACGCGGCCCGGATGTCAGACAACAAGAACAATCTGAAGTACATTGCATTCGCCTTGCTGAATTACCAGGAAACCTACGGAAGGTTTCCCGGACCAGCGATCCTGGACAAGAAGCAACGGCCGCGGTTGAGTTGGCGAGTGGAAATCCTGCCTTATATCGACGAGCAAGTGCTGTATGAACAATTTCATCGGGATGAGCCGTGGGACAGTGATCACAACAAGACTCTGATTGCCAAAATGCCGAAAGTTTTCGCATCGCCGAATCACCAGGATCTCAACAAGCAGGGCAAAACGACATACCTGGCACCGCTGGGGGAGGGCACCATCTGGGATAATCCGAAAGGTAACAAGGTCCGCGACGTGCTCGATGGACTCAGCAACACCATCCTTATCGTGGACGCTCATCCGGACGCTGCGGTGATCTGGACCAAGCCCGATGACCTGACCATTGATTTCAAAGATCTCCAGAAGACCCTTAAGAACCTGCGCCCCGGCAGATTTCACGCCGTATTCGCCGAAGGATCGGTGCGCGTGCTCAGCGAAGACATCGACCTGGAAGTTCTGAAAGGCCTCTTCACGCGCGCCGGCAACGAAGATGTGGGTGACTTCTAATACGCATTTTCTGGCCTGGGCCGGTCCTGGAGTGCTGAGGCTTGACTCAGCCCTCCATGGTTTGCGGAAGGTCGTCTGGCTGAATCGTAGAACGTGGCCGTCCACCAGAATTCGGATAAATGGTCTTCTACCTTACTGATACTACACGGCTCTGGTTTTGTGTTACTTGTAAATCCTGCGCCGCAATGAATGGAGGGCTCCGTCAAGCCGGAGCACTCCAGGACTAGAGCCGCACTTGGAATGCTTCCGGTCGCTCGGCAACCCGGCGTCGTTATTGATCGTTCAGCAATCAACACGAAAGTGAGGAGACCATGGCGCGTATCGTAAAGTCCAAAGCAAAATCGACACCACCACCATCACCACCGCCACCGCCGCCACCCTATCGGCAGGCATCGGTGTTCGCGGATCCGCCGCGGAAGAACGTGTTCCTGCTCTCGTGCATGGACCAGCGGCTGCTGGACGACATCGTCAAGTTCATGAACTCGCTGAATTTGCATAACCGATATGATCAATTGGCGCTGGCGGGCGGAGCGATGGGCGCGCTCAAGTTGCCGGACCCGAATCTGCCGGTCGAGGAACGGTGGAGCACCGTGTTCTTCATCCACCTGGAGAAAGCGATCAACGTCCTTCACCGGCCGATCAAGGATGTGTTCCTGCTCGACCACCTGGACTGCGGGGCCTACAAATCTCTGCACCCGGATGAGAATGTCCAAAAGGAATACGCGCAGGCCGACAAACCCCGGATGACCGAATTGCATCGGCAGGAGTTGAGCGCGTTTGCCGGGGCGGTCAACACGTTCATTCACTATCACTTGAAGAAAGCCACCGACGAATTCGACGCAGCTCGCAAGGCCTGCGAGAAGTGCGATGAGCACAATAAAGGCGACAAGGAGAAGAAGTGCTGGGAGCAGGTCAAAGATCAGGCCAAAGAGAAGGTCGAGGCGTGGTCGGATATACGAATATCATACTTCGTCATGGACCTGCTCGGCGTGGTAACGCAACTCGACCTGCCGGACGATGGGCCACCCACGCTCAAACAGTAGTCGTGACAAACGCTCCCTTATGTTGGCCACAACGGGTGCTTCTGGTCCTGGAGTGCTCCGGCTTGACGGAGCCCTCCATTCCTGGCGGCACGGCAGCATCGGGTGATGATGGCGCTGAGCCGTGAAGCATGCGTGTTGGAAGGAGCCGTTGTCCGCACGCTGGCGGACGGCCACGTTCAATTCGTCAACTGGACCGATTCCCGCACACAATGGAGGGCTCCGTCAAGCCGGAGCACTCCAGGTTAGCAGCAACGGAAATGATATTCCGGTTACTACTGCCCGCCCAGTTCGGTAACGACTGGCAGTGTCACATTGGGGTCGCCGCTGAGTCGCAGGGGCAGATCCAGAAGTGATACCTGGAGCAGCATATTCTCAAACGCGTCCTTGCGCAGACCGGCCTCGTTGGCTTCGGCCTTCAGAAGCAATCCAGCTTCCGTCGTGATTCGATTGGAGCTCACGGGCTCCGTGCGTCCGGGTGCGATGAGATCAACTTCCAGGCTGCACTCCGTATCCTGCACCATCACACCCGGCTGGTTAGTAGGCAGTCCGCCGAATGCTCCGCTGACAATTTTTCGCTGCGGGCCCGGCTTCTCGCTGTACGTGACCTTCAGCACCACCGGCTTGCCGGGCGCTATTCCGACCTTGCCGCGCTTCAGCCGATTCGTGAAGGCTTCCGTCAACGCAGTGCGGACTTCGGGTTCCGAGGAGTGCCGCAGGTTACTGATCTTGAGATCCAGAGTCAGGCTCTCACCTTCGTTCAGAATCGGCGGCACCTTGTTAAATGCATCACGCGCCGCGCGGATGGTATTCAAAGGAATTTCCACTTCGATCAGCACGCCTTTGGAGCTCTGCCTCATCGCGGCCACCACATGATTGTTATCAATCAACATACCAGGAACATAGTCGTAAGGCCGTTTGGGCTTGAGACGCCAGGCCTCGGTTAGATTGTCGCGCAGCAGCAGCAGCCGGCCATGCAGCAGCCAGCCGCTGCCATCGGGCAGCCAGACCACCGCATGCTCGCTTTCCATACTCGTGCCGAGCGTTTCAGAAAGCTCATGCTCGACCACGATCTTGCCGCGATTTGACCAGACCAGGAAGTGCTTGCCCTGAACGAGGGCGGCGAGTTCCGACATATCCGGCGAGAATGCCAGGCCATTACACAACGCAAACGGCAAGCCCACCGCTTTAGTAGGCCTCGCCATCTGAGCGACCTGACGTCCGTTTTGTGTATTAAATACGTTCAGCTCGGTCGCACCGGCTGCGGCCAGGAACTGGCCATTGACGGTTGTCGCGCACCTGCCTCGATCGAGATCGTCAATCTCGAGCCGCTTCTCGACCTTGAACGTCTCCAGGTTCCAGATCGCAGTGGTGCGATCCCCAGAGCTGCGGCCGTGAACCAGCAACTTCGAATCGCTCAAGAACCGCAAGGTCTCGTAACGCTGAGGCAGGTTATCCAGAACGAGTTGCACCGCTTCGCCGCCGGACGGATCAAGTGGGTGCAACACCACATGGCCCTCCCCCTTGTCGCCGTCAGCAAACACGGCGAACCACTTGCCCTGCGGACTGAAGGTGGCCTTGTGGATTCGTTTGTAGGGCAGTTGCAGCAGCGACTCGCCTGATTCCAGGCTGTAGATCGTGTTAGCGACACAGGCAAACTTCGCCGGTGCCGGCGAGTAGAAAACCTGAGTCGCCCAGTCCTCCAGCGGAATATTCAGTTTGGAGCCGTTACCCCAGCCCGCGCCCGAGTCCCGCGTCGACGCCGCAACCGTTGGTCTCGTTGACGTGTCCACGCGCCGAGGCTCGCTGGAGGGAAGCGCCATAAAACCCGGTTGGGATGATGGCGGCGATGATGCCAGCGACGGCGAAGGCGAAGGCGATTGCGGTGGCGGTGAGTCGCTTTCTTCGGCCGGAATCCGGGCCGAAGTTGCCGAGCGGCTGAACGATCGCGCGATCGCATTCAGCACCTGCGAGATGTTACCGTTCTCCGGTTGAGGCGACCGCAAGCTCATTGAGACATGCAGCCCAGTGTCGTACCCCTCGATCTGCAGGATGGTGCCGCCTTTGTCATCAGCCATGTTCACCACCCAGAAATTGATCTTGTCGATCATGGCCCGCTGCACCGTGCCGCCGGGAGCGATGATCAGCGACCCGCGTCCCACGATGTTGACCGATCCGTGCCTCGTCACGACGTCGACGGGTGTGGCGGCGGTATAGCGGGGATCTCGAGTAACACGGATCTCCAGCGTTCCCGTGGGCTGACCAGGCACCATGACCTTGAACTCAAGTGCCTTGCGAGAGTCCGTCGGCACATCAACCACGCAGGCGGCTGGCACGCGTAATCCGAAGCCGTTCGCTCCGACATACGCAGCCGTCGCCACGGTACTCACGTGCGGCGTCGGCTGAGCCAGCCTGGCGTCCAGCTTGGCCTGATCGACGCGCACCGACCTATTGATACGGTGCGGCAACGCGGCAACCGACTGAGCCGCTGACGAGGAGTTGCCGCCGGCGCCCGGTACCGACGGCGACGAATTCGCGTTGTCGACACCGAATGGAGCCCCTGCCTGTTGCGCGATCTCCTGCTGATTGTCGCCTCTCCGGAACACGCCGCTGAACAGCAGGCCCAGCAAAACGACAGCCGTAATTCCCAAGCCGATCAGCAGCCCATTGGAACTCGATCGCGAGTTCGGTCCGCGTCGCCGCCGCAACTGGTTGCGCGGCTCGGGAATCTCGATGTCAGCCCCGCATTCCCTGCATTCGATGACCGTCCCGGCGCGGTCATCACCGACTTTATACTTCTTCCCGCAAGAGTGACACTCGCAATAGACAGGCACGGCGGCTTCCTCGGATCAGCGTTGGAAGGGGACGTGACCGATCCCGACTGGGAACTGGTCTCAAGTGGTCAGTTGGACAATTTGAACCGACCGAGGACCTGAACTGAAGTCCCGAGCCGCAAGATTCGCCGCTGTCCCCGCCAACCGGCGCAACTTCACCGCTACGAACAGCAACGACACCTCTAACGACCTCAGACGGCAACCGGAATCGGCGTCAGCACGCGTTCCTCGCGAGGGGATGTGTCGCCCAGCATGGGGGTGAAGCCCAGGCCGCAACCGGCAAGGTGACCGCAGCCCAGTAGCTGGCCGCTCGAGGTCAGGGCGAGAATGCCGGAGCGATCGGAGACGAGCCCGGTGCTCGACGCGACGACTCGAAAATCCACAATCGGGTCGCTGTCCAGCGGCCTCAGCACCCGCACAAATGAGCTGCGGTCGGTATTATCACCCTGGCCGAGAATACCATCATTATTATTACCGCAAGCGTATAAATTGCCGTCCGAACCCAGCACAATGCTGGTACCGCAATCGCTGTCGAAATTCGTGGCGGCAAGCTTTGTCGCGGTCACTCCGCTGGCGACAGTAATCGCCGTGAAGGTATTGCGGTCGGTCGTATTCCCCTGACCGAGCTGCCCTTTGCCATTTCGGCCGCTGACATAGAGATTGCCCAGCACGTCGCGCACCAGCGTGAAGCCCCAGCCGGCCGTGCCGGACACCTCCGCCACATTGCCGGGCGATCCCGGCAGAGTCACCGTGACGAACGAATTCCGCTGCGTCGTCGAACCATCGCCCAGGCCGCCCCACATGTTGTGTCCGCAAGCCTTCAGAGTATTTCCATCCGCAAGGAACGTATTGCTGCTGTTCGTCGAGCCCATCGCCTTCACATAGTCGATTCCCGTCTGGCCCGAGACGGCTGTGGGCACCGCAAGTTGAGTCGTATTACCCTGCCCGAGCTGCCCCTGATGGCATGCGCCCCAGGTATAAATTGTGCCGTCCGATTTCAGAGCGATCACGTGCGGGATGCTGCCGCAGTCTCCGATCGACAATTGAGTAATACCGCTGATCGTGCCGCATTGAACCGGAGAATTGCGCTGCGTCGTCGAATTGTCGCCCAACTGACCGTGAAAGTTGGAACCACACCCGTAGACGGTGCCCGTGCTGGTAACGAACCAGATCGAGTCGTACGTGGTGCCGAACCCCGTCGTCGCAGCGACCACATCGGTGATCGTCAGCGAATCCAGCGCGGCAATCTTCTTTGCGACCTTGCGAGACGTCGTGTCGCCGTGGCCTAGTTGCCCGTAGCCGTTATTGCCCCAGCTCCACACCTTCCCGGCCGAAGTCAGCACGTAACCCGACGTCCGCGACAGGACCACTTTGGTAATTGTACCAGGGTCAGATTCGAACACGACGGGCCGGAAGCTGGTCGTGTGCGTGCGGCCGTTACCGAAGTCCGGAGCCGCGTGCTGACAATATCCGAGTATCCACAACGCTCCATCCACTGTCACCACCGCTACCGCGTTCGACTGCCGACAGCCACTCTGCAGAAACTTCACCGGGCGACCATCGAACTTGCGGAAGAGACCGTCACGCGGGATCTCGACGGTCGCTGTCGACCCGGCGTTCGTACCGAAGAGCACGCCCGTCGTCGCTGACGATTTCATCCGGGTAATATCCACGGATGCAGTATCAATATCCGCCTGAGCCACCGTATTCTTGACCGCCAGCGAACCCAACCCCAATGCCCCGCGCGCCCCATTGGGAGTCGTCGCTCCAGTGCCGCCTTTAGCCACCGGAATCGTATTCTCGGTCGCCACGCTGCCCAGACCCAGATTCGTACGTGCCGCGGCGGCCGTCGTCCCGCCGGTGCCGCCCTTGGTGATCGGCACTGTGCTCTCGGTGGCGACCGTACCCAACCCCAACGCGGTCCGAGCCCCTGCCGCATCCGTCGCCCCGGTCCCGCCAAGTGCCACCGGGACGACTCCGACCGCAATCTGCGTCCAGGTATCAGCCGCCCCTTTGCCCGTGAGTTGATACAGCTTCCCTTCATCGCGCCGCCAGCAGAATTGTCCCACCTGCGAAATCGCGGAGTCAGGAAAACTCACGCCCGACCAGTTCGTCTGGAGCGTATTCGCCTTGTTCTCCAGATTGATCATGCCGTCCTTGATCTTGGTGCCGCCGGCGTTCTCGTTATTATCAACCCATGTCTGCTCAGTCCAGGGCATGTCGCACACCTTTATAAAAAGTAATATTCAAGTATTACAATAATACGGATCACAGAGAATCGCTGCGGTGCACCCTGGCAGGGCGAGGCTCCTGCCGAGCCGTGCCGTTGTGCGATTGACCGTTGTGCGATTGACCGTTGCCGTGGCTCAGAGGCGGCTCGGCGGGAGCCTCGCCCTCCCACGCCGCGTCTTGCTGACGCGGATGTTGCTTGTCGATGTTACGTAAACGCGAACGTCGTCAGCTCCGACAGCGCGGGGCGGATGTTGTCGGTCGCGTTGCGGCGGAACTCCACGCGGACAGTCACGCTGCTGAATTCATGATCCGACTGCACGAACCGCTGTTCCGGCGAGAATTCCAGCAGAAACCGGATGTTCGGGTACCCGGCCGCGTTCGGCAGCACGGTGATCGGCACGTCAGCCATGCTGTTGATCTCGACATTCGCCAGATCGTTGATGTCCTGCTCATTCGCCGTGAGAAACAGCATCGTCGCGAGGTAATTCAGTCGCACTCGCTGAGTCGATGCCAAATTGAACTTATACCGATAGGCCCCAAACGTCGCACCTTCCTTGAGCGCCAGTTGATTGCTACCATCAATTTCCAGCGTTTCGTCGATCAGGACATTCTCCCAATACTCCAGATTGCTGTTGAGCGTCACGCTGCTGAGTTCCGGATCCTGCGAATAGCTGCCCGATTCACCGGCCACGATCGACGCCTGCGAACCCTTATACTGCCCGCTGGAGGTCGTCGCCCACACGCCGGATACGAAGGCCGAACCATCGTCGGTGGAATCTTCAGCCAGCTTGCGACCGTTGATCCACAGTCGCACGCGTCCGGCCTCGGTCGTCGAGCAGCGGAGATCACACAGAATTGTAAATTGTGTGTTCGTCGGGATGCTGGCGTTCGGAATGACCACTCGAGCCATCGCGTTCGGTGCCGAACCCGGCGCTGCACCCGAACCCGCTCGCCAGATCAGATCACCCGCACCGTTGAACCCCAGATACGCGCCCGTCGTGGATGAGCCGACTTCAAAGATGCAGCCTTGCGGAGTCGTCCCCGAGGCGACGGTCAATGAAACTCGAAAAGTGGCTGATTTGCTGCGTCCAATACTGCCCGCGACGTGCGTGAAGCTGCTGGTGATCGTGGCACCTTCGGCAAACGATTCGGTCGCTGTCGTGGCCGGAGCACGCACGGTTTCACCCGGCCAGGTGCTGTGCTCGTGCTGCAGTTTGACGATGGTGGCGCCGATGGGCAGCGTCAAAGGGCGGTCAAAAATTGTCTCGGTCCCGTAGTAGATCGTGCCACCCAGATCGACGCAGGGCCGAACCCGGAACCGGTACGTGGTCGACGACGGCACCGACAGGTCGAATGAGATATCGCACGCCGTGGTGCGGGTCAGGTACTGAGACTCATCCCACGTCTTGGTCGTCAGTCCATACCGAATTTCATATAATACTGTTTCCGGCATTGTGAGCGGATCGAACTGCACGCGAACCCGCGTCGAATTCTGATACACAGCCAGGTTCGTCACCGCGGACAACGCCGGCGCCTGAGTCGTCAATGAGACCGGGACGGGCGAATATCGCTTTGGATCCGCATGATTCTCTCGATCATCAACCGCGCAGATCCAGTACGTCACGGGCTGCGTCGAGAGAAATCTCTCCAGGCACGTCGTGCTGTTGTGATTCGTGACGACGACTTCTCCCGAGGCCCAGGAACTCCCCCGGCGAATCTCGTAACCGAGCAGATCCAGATCGGTGACCGCAGTCCAACTGAGTTGCACGTAAGTAAACGAACGCGTCGCCGTGAAGCCGGTCACATTGTTCGGCGGCGCGGTCTTACCCACAACGGTATAATCTCCGGGAAGCGTGGAAGTCGTCGACGTCGGCTGATCAAAACCATTCAGACTGGAAACCTTGAACTTCCATTCCCCCGCGATCGCCGGACTAAGCTGCGTCTGCAACGCGGACCCGATATAAATCACCTGCCAGTTGCCCGTACCCGGCTGGCCGTCGCTGTTCGGCTCCAGAGCGTCGACGCGGTAGAGCGTTACTCGCGGATCCGGAGCCGCCCGCCATGAGATCTCCAGCCGCGTCTGTACCACGGATTTCACCTTGTAGAGCGACTCCTTGAACCCGAGATCACGTGGCGGCAGCGCCGGGCCGCTCGGCAACAGGCTGACGGGTTCAGGGTCGAAGGCCAGCCCTTCTTCGATCCGCGCGTATTTCCGGGAATCATACTTCAAAGCCGTAATCTGATACTGATGCGTCTCTTGCTCCAGCACGCTGATCACGCGCCACTTCTCCGGAATCAGTGACTCCCCCTGCAGCAGATACATCGCGTTCGGCAGGATGCTGCGTTTGGCGAGATCCAGCACGGACAGCGTTGAGCTGTCTTCCGTTGTCGCTCGGACCCGGAGCGTATCAATGTGGCCGTCGTCCAGCGTGACGTGCATGAGATCGTCACGCTCGGCCTTGTACGGAGCGTCGAGCACGATTGAGCCCGCTGCATAAGCGCGACTCGTCGGCTGAAATTGCGCACCTTCATAATACGATAACACCGAGCACAACGTCCCGCTGAAATTGTTCGCGTACCCCGACACTTCGCCCGCCGCAACGGTACTGTCCGTGGAAATACGCCCGTAACCGCCGCCCAGCGAACTGGCGAAGGTGGAACTCGGCAGCCCCGCGGACGCCCTGGCTTCGCCCACCAGCGCCCAGTTGAGCCAGAGCCGGAGGCTGCCGCTCGCTGGCGTAATTTCCAGCATTAGATGCACGACTTGATCGCGAGGAATCGCGGCCAGCGGCACGACCATTCGAGCAAGGTTCGGCGACGTCAGCGTGCTGGAGCCGTCACCCGCGCGAACGATCAACGCTCCGTTCCCATCGAAGCCGATGTAGGTTCCGCAGAACCCGTTGCCGACTTCAAACAGGCAACCTGTCGGCACGGACCCGGACGGAATCGAGAACGCAAATGCAATAATACTGTTCGCCGCGCGATTGATGGTCGTCGGCTGATACCCGTAGCTGACATCAATATCCGTGTCGGGAGCGAACCTGGTGTCAATCGTCTGTTCGTCGGCCAGCACATGGTTGATCTGGCCGAGTCGCCAGTACTTGAGGGGGGAACGCAGCTCGCCGTTGAACGCAGTCGAGTCTTCACCTCCGACCAGCAGCCCGGATGACATGCCGTAGCGACCGGGCTCTGTCGTCGCGAGCTGATTGGTGGGAAACGAGCCGCCGCCGGAAGTACCCATCTCGCCGTAGTACGTATTATTGATCCACAGTTCGACCTTCCCCGGCTCGGTCGGCTGCACCAGCACGATCAGGTTCAGCTCGATGCCTTTCGGGATACGGGCGGCGGCGATGACCAGTCGCGCCGACGTTGCGGCACTCGGAGTTGCCGAACCATCGCCGCTGCGCAGCACCAGATTGCCGCCGGTATCAAATCCCAGATAGGTGCCGACGGCGATATTACCGATTTCAAAGATAACGCCGCGCGGCTGCACATTTCCGGGTATCAAGATACGACACTGAAACAACGCCGTATTGAAACGATCGACGGACCCGGCGACGAAGGCACCCGCAGACACGGGGATCGCAGCGAGCGGCGCGTAACTCACGGTTTCCGACGTCGTGCCCAGCAGAGAAGGGAACTGGCTGGCCATCACCCGCCCGCCGCGTCGCACGCCCGCTCGACTGGGATCATTGACCTGAATGATGTCGCCGGGCCGCACGTCGGCGCACTCAAAACCGCCGGAAAACGTAACGGTTTCCGTTTCGTGAGCCTCACTCTCGAGGATCCAGCGGCCGAGTCGCCGGGCCTGCCCGCGCGATGTCGTCGCGAACGCCACGACCTCAATCGGCCGCAGCCCGAAACGCTCGATCAAGGCCGGATCGTCGACGACCTCAATCTCCTGTTTGTACCGGTTGATGGGATCGTTCCACGTGACGAGCGCCTGCGTGTGTCGTGCCCTCAAGCCCGTGCCGCTATATGTAAATTCCCCGTTGATCACATTCGACCGGCTGAAGAGTCGCTTCGGGTCCTGCGGAGCATCCTGAGTCACCGTGACGCCGCCCGCCGACCAGAACGCCATGCCACGAAAGCTCGACACAATGGCATTGATGACCTCAAACGCCTCGCGCCGATCGTTGATGACACCATTGAAAACGAAGCGCGGCTCCTGCCCGCCGAAGCCGTCGTCGACCAGTTCATCACAGTATTGAGCCACCGCGTACAGCGCGAACTTATCAACTTGGCCGGAAGTGATCGCATCGCCCAGTCCGTAGCGGCGATTGGTCAGCACGTCGTACAGCACCCAGGCCGGATTGTTGGTCCAGGCGCAGGTGAACGTGCCGTCCCAGAAGCCAGTATAGACGCGCGTCACCGGGTTGTAATTGGAAGGGATCTTGACCTTCAGCCCTTTCACCCGATAACTGCGCCGGGGAACTCGACCACCAAAGAGTTCACTGTCGATCTCGATAGCAATCAGCGCGGTATCAGGATACGTCAGCTTGACTTCCTGAATTTCGGTATAACTCTCGGTATAGAGATCGTTCTGCAGCTTCGCTGACGTACTGTCCTCAGTAATTCGAACGATCTTGAATACCAGCGGGAATGTCCCTCGATTCGCCAGGCTGACGCGGACCTGATACTCGTACGGACTGCTGGCCTTGCCGGTCCGGGTGATCTTGGGCGATGTGCCGGACATGGGGATATCGGCGAAGCTGCCTCCTTGCGGCTGACACTGAATCTTCCACTCCAGCGTGCTGCCATTGATGTCGCCGTTGTCTTCCTGCTTGAAAAGAGCCGGAATGCGGAACGTAATGCGAATGGCGTTGACGTTCGGGTCCACGATGGTGAAGACGCTCGGAGTGGCAACCGTCGTTTGAAAGTTCAGCGTGACTTCGGATTCGACTTCGCTGAACCCCGTGATCGAGTCCTGACAGCGAGTGCCGTAACGTTCATGGACGTTGGTGCCATACACAATCTTCGGGAAATTCAGCACACCCTTGTCGGATTCCACGGGTACATCATCAAAATACACACACCGCAGCGGATGAGCCTGATCGGCCAGCCCATGAATCTCGCCCTCGCTGATGACGTCGATGACTCGTGCCACGGCCCGGCTGCGCAGCGTGTCGCTCGCCTCGACCGGCACGTGCTGCCGCCCGCGACTCTTGCCACCACTGCCGGTGACAGGCCCGCAAGTTTGATACTGAGTATCTGGATTCACAGGGATGTCCTGATTGCGAGTTTGATACTGGCTATCGCTGAGATGGCCATCATGTCGCTGCAGTGGTTTGCTCGCCGGTAGGGCACGTTGAAAACGCCCCGTGTCGCTCAGCGACCACTACGCACTGAGGTGCTCAATCTGAATACCCCCGGCGACGACGGTCGATCCGGTGATGATTTCGCCGTAAACCAGAGGCACCGGCCCACCCTGCTCGACCACGTTGACCGGGCCGTCGAACAGGAAGCTGGGTTTCTCATCCTCTTTGGCCTTCTCGGTCGGGTCCTTCGGGGCAATCGCCGAGCTGATCAGATATATGACGCCCAGCAGAGTCACACCCATCAGAATCTGCCCGACGCCGCCGAAGACGCCGGCAGCGCCCACTGCTCCAGCGGTGCTTCCCGCAAGTGATAGTCCCAGCGGCGCGAACGCCTGACCAATGAGGGGCAGGCTGAAGAACAGACCGAACAGTCCTTTGACACCACCAGACACGACGGGCTCGAAATGAATCTCGTCCGCGCCGGTGGTCATCAGAAATTGTGTATCATCCACAATTTCACGAACCACCTGCCCGGAGATGAGTCGCACGCGAAACCACTTCTCGCGAATCGCGTTAATGAACCGGCCCGGAAAGTTGGCTTCCAGCAACCGTATCGCATCAGCCGGTCCGCTGACCGCAGCCTCAAATCGCAGCCCGAATTCGGTCGCCAGAACGCCGTGCAGGTGGATGGTTTTCATGGTAGGGATTGGGGGTTGGGGAATAGGGATTAGCAATTGGAGAATGACGCTCCCCTCGCCCCGGTATGTCCGGGGAGAGGGGTCGGGGG
>JAKFWA010000082.1 GCA_021732995.1 Planctomycetaceae bacterium
TTCCGCATCGATGGTACCCCTCACCCCCAGCCCCTCTCCCCGGAGTATCAGGGCGAGAGGAGCAGATTTCTCTTCCAACAACGAGGCTGGGCTCAACGCTCCCGCGTTCTACAAAGTCGGCTTTCAGTACGATTCATCCCAGTGTGGCGGTCTGAGCCGTGACCATTTCGCTGCAGCGATGCGGGCCGAGGGCATCGCTCTGGATCCAGGTTTTCGAGGATTGCACCTGATTCACAGCCGACAGCGTTTTCGTGCGGTGGGGTCGCTCAGTGAGGCGTCGCGAGCTGACGCAGGCATCCTGATTTTGCACCATCCGATGCTGCTGGAGGGTGCCTCAGCCGTGTCTGAGTTCGTTGCGGCTTGTAAACGAGTCTGCGCACATGCGTCCGACATCCGGGAAGTTGTGCTGCCACCCGCTTGAATCTGACTCTCAGCTTGTTACCGTTCGCCCGTTTTGCGCCCGAATTCAAACACAGTGTTCGGCGTGCCGAACAGCTTCATCACCGCCATTGGACGCAGCGTGCGCAATGGATGCCGTTCGAGAGCTAAGGATATACGTCCCATAGTTTTCCGGCCGATGCAGCCCTTTCGATTTCCTCCAGATAGAAACCGAATCGTGCCCCGTCGTACCGACATCAAGAAGATCCTGATCATCGGCTCTGGCCCCATTGTCATCGGCCAGGCGTGCGAATTTGACTATTCCGGTGCTCAAGCCTGCAAATCCCTGCGTGAAGAGGGATATGAAGTCGTGCTGGTGAATTCGAACCCAGCCACCATCATGACCGATCCGAACATGGCGGATCGCACCTACATTGAGCCGGTGACGTGGAAGTACGTCGAAAAGATTCTGGAAAAAGAACGTCCGGATGCGTTGTTGCCCACGCTGGGTGGTCAGACGGGCCTCAACACGGCGATGGACCTCGCCCGCAACGGCGTGCTGGAGCGTCTGGGCGTGGAGATGATCGGCGCCAACGAAGCGGTCATTCAAAAAGCGGAAGGTCGCGAATCCTTCAAAGTCGCGATGGTGAAGATCGGGCTCGAAGTTCCCAAGAGCCGCACGGTTCGAACATTTGAGGAAGCCCGCGAGGCACTGAAAGAAGTCGGTCTGCCGGCGATCATCCGCGCCAGCTTCACACTGGGCGGCAGCGGCGGCGGTATTGCCTACAACCGCGAAGAGTTCGAGGAGAAGGTTCGCAAAGGTCTCGCTCTTTCCCCGGTCAGCGAAGTGCTGGTCGAAGAGTCGGTCATCGGCTGGAAAGAGTACGAGATGGAGGTGATGCGCGACAAAGCGGACAACGTCGTCATCATCTGTGCGATTGAAAACTTCGACCCGATGGGCGTGCACACAGGCGATTCGATCACGGTCGCTCCGGCCCAGACGCTGACCGATAAGGAATATCAGCGGATGCGCGACGCAACGATCGCCTGCATGCGCGAGATCGGCGTCGAAACCGGCGGCTCGAATGTGCAGTTTGCGATCAATCCGAAGAACGGCCGCATGGTCATCATCGAGATGAATCCGCGCGTCAGCCGTTCGTCGGCGTTGGCTTCGAAGGCGACGGGCTTCCCGATTGCCAAGATCGCCGCGAAGCTGGCCGTCGGTTACACGCTCGACGAAATCCCGAACGATATCACTCGCGAAACGCTGGCCTGCTTCGAACCGACGATCGACTACGTCGTCACGAAGGTCCCGCGCTGGACCTTCGAAAAGTTCCCGGAAGCCGATCCGACGCTGACCGTGCAGATGAAGTCCGTTGGCGAAACGATGGCCATCGGTCGTACGTTCAAGGAGTCGCTGCAGAAGGCTCTGCGCGGCCTGGAAATCGGCCAGTTCGGACTCGGCGGCGGCCCGAAAGATTTGTGGGGCACAGACCGCGAACCAAACGAAGATCAGATCGACTCGAAGCTGTCGATTCCGAACGATCAACGCATCTTCTACATCCGCTATGCGTTCAAGGCCGGGCGTTCTGTTGAGTACGTGCAGCAACTGACGAACATCGACCCGTGGTTCCTGTGGCAGCTCAAGGGCATTGTCGATGCCGAGGAAGAGCTGCGTCGCGTCGGCTCATTGAGCAACGCGTCCGATGCTGTCGTCCGTCGGGCCAAGCAGATGGGCTTCTCGGATCGGCAACTGGCTCATTGGTGGGATTCGACCGAGCCGGAAGTGCGAGCTGACCGCAAACGTCGCGGCATCATCGCAACCTTTAAGCAGGTAGATACCTGCGCCGCCGAGTTCGAGGCTTACACTCCCTACTACTATTCGACCTACGAACAGGAAGACGAAGCCCCGGACAAGAAGCCCGGCACGAAGCGGGTGATGATTCTGGGTGGCGGACCGAATCGTATCGGTCAGGGCATCGAGTTCGACTACTGCTGCTGTCAGGCCGCGTTCGCGCTGCGCGAACTGGGCATTGAAAGCATCATGGTGAATTCGAACCCCGAAACGGTTTCGACGGACTACGACACTTCGGACTTGCTGTTCTTCGAACCGCTGACGACCGAAGACGTGCTCAATATTTGCGATCGCATGCAGCCCGATGGAGTCATTGTGCAGTTCGGCGGTCAGACCCCGCTGAACCTGGCGCGTGGCTTGGAAGCAGCCGGTGTAACGATCATCGGCACGAGCCCGGACATGATCGACGCGGCCGAAGACCGCAAACGCTTTCAGCAGATCCTGGAAACCAACGGCCTGCTGCAGCCGCCAAACGGCACTTCGCTGAACATCGAAGGCGCACGGCAAGTGGCGGCTCGCATCGGCTATCCGGTGCTGGTGCGTCCGAGCTATGTGCTCGGCGGACGAGCGATGGAGATCTGCTACGACGAAGCGCAGCTCGCGCAGTTCGTCGATCAGGCGCTCGACGTTGCTCCCGGTCATCCGGTGCTCATCGACAAGTTCCTGGAAGACGCGATCGAAGTGGACGTCGACGCGCTGGCTGACGGCGAATCAACGGTCGTCGGCGGCATCATGGAACATATCGAAGAAGCTGGCGTGCACTCCGGCGACTCGGCCAGCGTGCTGCCTCCACACTCGCTGCCTGATACAGTGATTCAGAGTATCCGCGAAGCGACCCACAAACTCGCTTCCGCGCTGCAGGTTCGCGGGCTGATGAATATTCAGTTCGCGGTGAAGAAGCACAACGACGACTTCACGGTCTATGTGCTCGAAGTGAATCCGCGTGCGTCGCGCACGTCGCCGTTCGTCTCGAAGTGCACGGGGCGTTCGCTCGCCAAGATTGCTGCGAAGATCATGGTGGGCGTCACTCTTAAGCAGCAGGGCGTAACCGCGGAAATCTGGCCGACTCATACCGCCGTGAAGGAAAGCGTCTTCCCGTTCAACCGCTTCCTGGGTGTCGACATTGTTCTCGGCCCCGAGATGAAGTCGACCGGTGAAGTGATGGGAATCGACGATTCGTTCCCCATCGCGTTCGCTAAGAGCCAGGTGGGTGCCGGTGCGACGTTGCCGACCAGCGGCAAGGTCTTCATCAGCATGTCCAAGGCGCACAAGGAGGTCATGGTCGACCCCGCCCGTAAGCTGATCTCGCTAGGCTTCAAGATCGTCGCTACGCCGGGAACAGCTCGAGTTCTGCAGGACGCAGGCGTCGAATGCGAAGTCGTCAAGAAGCTGCAGGAAGGCCGCCCGAATCTGCTCGACTACATGACGAACGGAGACGTGCAGTACGTCTTCAACACGCCGAGCGGTAAGGGGGCCCGCACCGACGAAGGCAAGATCCGAGCCGCCGCCGTCGCCTACGGAATTCCCTGCGTCACCACGCTGCCCGGTTGCTTCGCTGTCATCACCGCGCTGGAAGCTCTGTCACAGAACCCGGTGCCACGAGTGAAGGCCATCCAGGACTGGATGCCAAACGCGGACAAGTAGTACCGCAGTGTTTGGGTTGAACAGAAGCTCGCAAAGATCGCGAAGAGAACATCATCAACTCTTGGCGAACTTCGCGAGCTTCTGTTTTTGCGTGGCGATTCGGAAAACTCCGTTACTTGAATGGTCCGGCAAGACTGCTGAACTCACCCGCGGTCAGCCCGGTGCCGGTCTCTCGCAGCATCATATCATTGATGATTTTGGCCAGCGTCCAGGAGTTGCAGAAGGACTTGGGAGTGGCCGCCTTGTCGATCGTCATCGGTGGAATGATGTGGAGCCGCATCGAACGAATCTTTGACGTTCGGAACTCGATGAAGCCGATTGGCCCGATTCCCGCATATCCACCGTGGTCCACCGTAGGCATGCGAATCATGAGCGTGCGGAGTCCGCGTGCTGCACGTTTTAACGTAATGGCATCCACGGCCGTCACGTCGAACCACCTGTGAAGCTTGCCTGCTCGAGGTCCGAACTCCCTCGTGTGCTCAAACGTAAGAGTCACGGACAGGAGTCGCTCGTCGTCATCCAACGTGAAATGCTCCCATTTCGGAGGCGAGATCGGACCAGGAAAATCCTGAAAGTTGACGTCCACTGTCTGCAGCCTCTTGGACGTTGGTATTTCCTTTGACTCCGTTCTCGCGGCCGATCGCAGGTCAGTGGCACTGACCTCATCGTCTGCCCAGGCCCGCTGCTCCAGACGAAATGCCCACTCGCCAGAGAGTCGTTGGTGTTCTCTTTCCGTGAGACCGGTTTCGAACTCCTCGCTTAGAACCTCATCAACGATCTCTGCCAATTGTGCTGAGAAGAAGACCTGATCAGGCTTAATGCAATCCTCATGACGCTCGGTGAACCCGTCTCCCATCATGATGCTCACTGTCTGATCGCCGACGTTGATCACAAGCTCTCCAAAAGGCAGCCACTTGCAGTCGCTCTTCTTCTTTTGAGGGATTCGAATCTCTGGGCTCTGGATCAAAACATGCGTCACTCTGGTCAGCAGTTTCGCGTCTCGCGTGCTCACGCTGCGAACCGTCTCAAACTTACTGAAGTCCAAAGAGTCTGGATGATCCGCAGACGGCTTCTTCAGAGTGACCGCCATCGATTTGACTGCAGGTGGTGGCATGCCCGAGAAAGGTTGGTAGGACCGAATGGGCATCAACCATTCAAAGTCTATGAGACGCACGTCGCTTGGGTGAGGTTTTTCGACGAAGCGAGTTTCGAGTTGCGCTGATGCTGTCGGACCAAAACACAATGCCAGCATCATTGGAGCTAGGCGAAACCCGTTCTGCAGAAGCTGACGAAACGCTTGCATGAGTCACCATTGGCCTTGCGGGATCATTTCATTGAAGGTTGCTTCCAGGCAGCATCTTGGATTTGCAACGTTCTATTTGACGCAATGAGCCTGTTGCTACCCAGAGGTCCACTTGAGCGGGCGCAGGCACCAGACTCTGCAAACCCTGGTCGTTATTCCGCGAGCAGCGTCGGTGAGTTGAGATTTATCCACCGATGCGGTTTCCTATGTGGGCTGATCACTTGCTCGGTTGCAACACATAGGACGCTCTCATGTTGAACTGCGAAGCGTGGTGGAGTCAGTGGACGTTCCGATTTCTGGTCGGAGCAACTGCCGTTCTGGCGTTGGCTCAGACTGATGTGCGAGCGGAAGCCAAGGCCGTTGGTCTGGCCAGCACCTTTGCGGACTTCGCGTTGAACCCGGAAACCGGGCAGGTCGCAGCGATCGATGCAGAACGGGGAACCGCTGCGTTGTTCACTCTGAAGGACTCGAAGGCCGAGCAGGTCGCGACTGCGACCGTCGGGGCAACTCCAGTATCAATCTGCTTCAAGCGTTTTGGTAGCAAGTCATACTTCGCGGTGGTGTGTTCCCAGGAATCGAACTTCACTCTACTGAATGCCGCCGACCTGACGCGCGCCGCGAAAATACCAACCAGCGGCGCCGGGACGTCATTGGTGTTCTGCTCGCTCAATCCCGAGGACCCTTTTGTCTACTACACCTATGGGTCGGGTCACGATTCACGCTGCGGAGTGATCGACGTACGGAACATGTCCGACGCGGGAACCGCGTTTGCCAGCATCATGGATGGTGCCATCTCAGCCAGTGGGCGGTTCGGCTACCAACGCGGGCCCTGGTCTCCGTCGGGCTTCACCAGCTTTCGGATGACGAGTTCGTTTGCTGCGAAGAAGCCAGTGTTTCAAATTGAATTCTCCGAGCATCGGAGCGTTCATCCTTATTTGCCCGACCCGTTTGATAGCTATACCGCGGTGGGAGGCGTGTTGCACACAGCGGATCTGACGCGACAGGTTGCCAGCATCAATCTGAACGTGGTGGCGTTCGCGTCGGCCCGGCCGCTCGTGTTTGGGATGCAGGTCAACGATTCGTTTGGCCGCGCCGATCAGAACAAGCCCCTCGTGTTGCAGGCGGCCTCTTACAATACCTTCCAGATCACTGGTGAGCCGGTCACCCTGCCCGTTTACTTCGGAATCGCCTCGACGCCTCTGCCTCGTGGCGTAGCAGGACAAGCGGACTTCAAAGCCGTGGCAACCAGGAATCGATTCCTGCCGGATGACAAACGGCAACAACTGCTGTGCTGCAGTCGCAATCAGATCGTGCCCGTGCCGTACGACGAATTCAAAGCAGCCGAGGAACCGTTCCTGCAACTCGCGATGAAGTCGCCGGAAGTCGTCCGTATTGGCACGGCATCGGAGTTCGCGTTCTCGCTGACCGACGACAAAGTCGAAGTTGAATTCACCGGCCTGCCAGATGGTGCCAAGGCCGAGAAATTGAAGGTCACCTGGTCACCCGAGCCGGCTCAGCTCGGAACGCACACGATCACCGCGCGGCTTAAAAGTGGCGACCTGGAGCGAATTCAGACCTTCAATGTTGAAGCTGCCAACGAGTCGATCCTGTTGCCATTCAGTCCCAACGGGATGGTGATGAATCCGGCCGGAACGATAGGTGTCTGCTGGCAGTCGCTGCAGAACAACTCTGACGGTGTGATTACCGAGACCAGGCTGGCAACGGTTGATGTGCGGGGGCGGAAGGTGCTGGCATCCAAGGCAGACTCGCTTCGCATTCAGGGCGCAGCCGTCAGCGACAAGCATGTGTTTCTGTATGAGCCCAATGGATCTTTCATTCAGATTCATGACCTGCTTACGCTGGCGCGCGTGAAAACGGTCTATGCTGACGACCTCATTTCGCGACTGACCATCTACCGCGACGATACGCTGCTGGCTTTGGGGCCAGCTCGAACTTCAGTCTTCAACGTCTCCAACTTCTCGCGGAAGAAGCTGCCCACGGACGCCACGCTGGAATTGTCTTCGTTGGGACCGGTCTGGGGGCAAGCGGTTCTTGACGACAAACTGGAGAAGCCCCGTCTCCTGCTCGGAGCTGCTGGCGTTTTCTCGCTGGATGGTGAAAGCGGAGCACTCAACCGCTCGAACTTCAGTCACAAGATGCTCGGCGAACCACAACAGCAACCACCACAGCAGAACGTTGGGCGCAGAGGGCCTCTTGAACAGGCTGGTGTGCTGGCGGATCAACCTGCCTACCGGGCGCGCATCGAGTTTCAGGCAGTGCCGAATGGCAAAGCGTCCACCAATCGCATGACAGTGCTTCTTCAAGACTGGGTACGAGGATCACTCATTCAGAAGGTGCCGGTAGCGGTACGTTCCAGTTACCAGAATCCGCGCGGTGGAAGTAACAATCGGCTGATTGTTCCGCTGGCCGATCAAGTCCTCGTTGGGTGGGAAGACGAACTCTATCCCATCCCTTTGCCGAAGCCGCTGCCTCCTGAATTCAGAACGGGCATCACTCTGCGTCCCGACCATTCGCACCAGACGTTCCAAGACGCGAAAGACGGTGTGCTGACTCTGCCGCATGTCGCGACCGGCGGCTCTGGTCAGAAGACATTCTCCCTCAGGTTCGCGCCGTCCGGCTTGGAGATCGACCAGTCGACGGGAGTTGTCACGGTTCGGTGGTCTGAGTTGAGCCCGCGGGTTGTCGACTTTCTGCAGAAGATGATTCCGGTTGGTCCGGGGAGCGAACCTGCGGCGAGCATCGCGAACTATCGGGCGGGAGCGGCTGAAGCGTTGAAACGCCATTTTGGACGGGAGCCTGATGGAGTTCCGATCCTCCTGCCGATTGCGGTGCGAGTGCAGGACGAAGACGCGCAATCCACGGAATTGCGCTATTCCGTGCTGATCGAGGCGCCCGTTGAGCCGTTGATGGAAAGGCTGACGAAGGTCTACCAGACGGAAGTTGCAAAAGCGGCCACTATGAAGACGTCGGTCACTGCGCCGCAGCAGGGAGACAACCCGCTTCGTCCCAAGCAACCGGCTGCCGACGCTGACGAGGTTCGCAAGCTCCGCGAAAAGATCGAAACCCTCGATGCACGCGTTGACCTGCTGACCCGACAAATGGCGGAACTGATCAAGAAGTTGGATGAGCAGAATCAAAAGAAGTGATCACCCAAATGAAGATCCCAAGTTTTTGATTCCCGAAATGAACAGAAGCTCGCGAAGACCGCAAAGGGCTCAAGCTGAATCCTTCGCGTTCTTTGCCAGCTTCTGTTTCAAAGTCTTTGAGCACTTTGGTGCTTACTCGCCGCCGCCAGCGGAATCGGCTCGTTCTTGAGCGGGCTTGGTGTTGCCCGCGATGCCCGGCGCTTCGGGGCGTTGGAGCGGGTACTTCACGACCGCTTCCGCCGCGAAGTTGGCGGCTGGGTACTTCTCTCTCGCGGCACGGACAGCCAGGCCTTCGGCGTTGTCGTCGGCCTTGTATTTCAGATGCGACGTGCGGTGCTGTTTGGCCTTCTCGGAGTCACCCAGCTTTTCATAGCACAGATCCAGACCGTGATGAGCGGCGACGTTTTCGCGGTCGATCGTCAGGGTCTTCTCGAAGCGGGCGACGGCGGCGCTCCACAGTTCGCGGGCCTCTTCCGACTTACCTTGCCGTTGTCGCTGGTTGCCCAGATCGAACAGTGACTGCCCCAGCAGGTTGATGACTTCGTAGTCCAGGCCAAAGTCGAAACCTCGATCAACCATCGCGGGAGTCTTGTCTTCCAGCACGCTGGTCAGGTTACGCACTGAGTCATCGAAGTGGCCCTGCTGAGCTGCCACCCAGCCGCTGAGCCACGCCCAGGTCCAGCGCGGGAACTCCGGTTCGTCCTTGAACGCGTTCGCGCGGTTTAGAGCATCAACAGCTTCGTCCAGTCGGCCTTCGACGTTGAACACTCGCGCCTGATTCAGAGGACCGTCCCAGCGCTTGAGTTTTTCAACTTCCACAAACGCATCGGCGGCCTGACGCAGTTCGGCTTTGCCCTTCAGCAGCAGGCCGATGCCGTAGTCATTCCAGCGTTGCCACACCGGGAACTCGACTTTGGCGATCTCGACTGCCTTCTCGACGCCTTCCACCGGAAACGTGATGGTGTCCATCGCCAAAGTGGTGATCGGCAGTTCGTTGAAGTAATCCTTGCCGGGTTGGTGGCCTCGAATGTTGGCGTTCAGCTTTTCGGTGGCCTTGGCCACGAAGTCCATGTACCGCTGATCGAACTTGCGATACTGCAGTTTCACCTCGGCCTTGATGGGCTCGGTAACGTCGTCAGGCACTTTGAATTCATAGTGCAGCGAAGTCGCCGCACCCGGCGGAATCTGGTGGTTGTAGAGCGGCGTGAAGATGTCCTGAGGATTGCGGCGGTCGATGCGGTTGCCGTTGCGATCGAGCATGAAGACGTTGATGAAGTGCGCCCACGGGTCAACTTCGTTGCCGCGAGTGGCGTCGAGTGCCCCGTTCATCCCGATGACTCGCTCACCGGACGTCAGCTTCACTTCGACCCAGACTTCATTGGAATCGACTGTGCCCTGCGTAAAGGCATGGCCCATCTTGAGCGTGCGAACCACGGTCTCCAGCAAGTAGCGCTCATTGCGTTTCAGAGTCGGCACGGCGGGACGCAGCGGCGCGTTCAGCTTGCCGTCGATCTCGCCGCCCTCACGCACGCCGAAGATGTCGACGCGCATCACGCCCTTCTGGAAGTCCTGATGAGCTTGAATGATCTCAGGCTTGTCGCGCAGCCAGGCAATTCCGGTGTTGGCGGCCGGGAAGAGGTGATTGTGAATGCTGGGCTTCTTGGCATCGGCGAAGAGGCGTGCGCCGAAGTCGTTGGATTCCTGCAGCGGCATGTGGCAGGTGTTGCAGTTCTCGCGAGCTTTCGGCGGGTAGTAGAAGCTGCGGGCGCCGTGGCCCGACACGCCGCTCAGCAGGTAAGCGTCGTAGTGGTTCTGGCCGCGCATGAACTCTTTGTAGTGATTGAGTTCATACGGCAGATGCACCTTGTGGCACGTCGAACAGAACTCGGCCGACTTGTGGAACGGCTTCAGGAACGTCTTCTTGTGGAAGGCGGGTTTCGACTTCACCAGCACGTTGTTCATCCACTGCAGCGTCGCGTTGTCGCTGTAAGCGAACGGGTAGTGCAGCGGTTCTTCAATCACGTAGTCCGCATTGCCCTTGGTGCTGTTCACGTGCGTGATCGCATGGCAGACGGTGCACGTGACACCGGCCTGCGAAGTCGGGTGTTTCTGCACGTCGAAGTTGGGATCGTCGAACGCGCCGCTGAAGAACGGCACCGGGTCATGACAGCCCGCACACCAGCGAGACGCCTTCACGCTGCCGTCTCGTTTCAGGGACACGTTGCGCGTCTCCATGACGCTCGACAGATACGGCGGGTTGTTGAACGAACTGATGCGATGCACGCTGGCTTCCCAACCCGCATGCACGTCCGCGTGGCACTTCTTGCAATACGCGTCATCCATCAGCTTGTCAGCGGGGATGAAGTTGCCGGTCGAAGTCCGGGCCAGCGACGGTTCGAAGTACTTCACGCCTTCTTTCGATCCTGCGACGTTCCACTGACGCGGATCTTGAGCGTGCAGGCCCGCCATCAAAGCGACGACGGCGGCGGTTCCCAATGCGTAGATGATGCCGATCTTCCACTTGATGCGCGGCCCGGTTAGCCGATGCAGCCAGTACATCCACACGGCAGCAATCGGTGTTACGACGTGAGCCCAGTAAGTGATCGTCCGGATCTGCGGACTGCGAATGTCGATTACGCCTTCGATGCGCACCAGCATCAGTCCGCTGACCAGCACCGCGATGCCGATGGCGAACAGGGCATAGCCGACCTTGACCGCGCGGCGGTTGCGCCGGTCTTTCGCGGCCAGCATATGGAACGTGCCGAACGCCAGAAACGGCAACAGCAAGACTAGGCCCAGCACCAGGTGAGCCAGAAACATGAACTGGTAGAAGTGGTTCTCGTAGGTCTGCCCGGTCGCCCACTGCAGGGCCGTAATCGTCGACAGGTAGGCCCCGTTCGCTCCCAGCAGAGCCACGAGAGCGAAGACGACATACAGCACTTTCTTCAGCCGCCCGCTGACGGCCGGCACGTACTTGCGAGGTGTCGCGGGCAATTCTGGCTGTGCTGGGGGCGTAGGAGTTTCCGTCGACATGCTGGATCCTGCTGAGAAGCTGTGTTCGCGAGAGCTGCGAACAGAAACTGGCAGAAAACAGCTTGAATGTGTTATCGCGACGGGTCAAGAAGCCAGGCCCTCATACAACGCGAAAACGGGGATTCCGGTCGGTTAAAGCGGTTCTGCCACCCGACACTTCACAAGTTGTGGCCGGTCTCCAGATCGAGCCACAACGTCAACGCCACCCGACACGTCGGCTGCTAGGCACTCTGCGGGGGCGTCACTAACATCTGCCCGGTTCACCCGCAAAATTCGCGGCAGACGAGTGTCCGCTGCGTTGTCGGATTCTTGATCACGACCGACCGTCGTGACGCCCTCAGGAGAGACCTTCCATGAAAGCTCCCATTCGAGTTGCCGTGACCGGTGCCGCTGGTCAAATCGGTTACGCCCTCATCTTCCGTCTGGCTTCCGGTTCGGTGTTTGGTCCCGATCAGCCGGTCATCCTGCACCTGGTCGAAGTTCCGCCGGTCATGCCGGCGCTCGACGGCGTGCAGATGGAGCTGGATGACTGCGCGTTTCCGACGCTGGCAGGCATCGTGAAGGCTGACAACAACCACCTCGAAGACGGGTTCCGCGACTGCAACCTGGTCCTGTGCGTCGGCAGCATTCCGCGTAAGGACGGCATGGAACGCGGCGACCTCATCAAGATCAACGGCGGGATCTTCACCACCACTGGCAAGGCTATTCAGGCTGCCGCAGCCAAGGACGTCCGCGTGATCGTCGTGGGCAATCCGTGTAACACCAACTGTCTCATCGCGATGGCAAACGCTCCGGACATTCCGCGTGATCGTTGGTACGCGATGACTCGCCTGGACCAGAACCGCGCCGTGTCGCAACTGGCTCAGAAGGCTGGTCGCCCGGTGAGTGCCGTCTCGAACGTTACGATTTGGGGCAACCACTCCGCGACTCAGTATCCCGACTTCTACAACGCCAAGATCGACGGCAAGCCCGCCACGGAATCCATCGCCGACAAGAACTGGTTGGAAACGACCTTTATCGACGTGGTTCAAAAACGCGGCGCGGCAGTCATCAAGGCTCGTGGTGCTTCGAGCGCCGCGTCCGCTGCGAACGCCGTCATCGGCAACATTCAGGACATCTGGTTCCCGACAGCCGCCGGTCAGAGCTTCAGTTCGGCCGTGTGCAGCGATGGCAGCTACGGCATCGACGCCGGTTTGATCGCCAGCTTCCCGCTGACCAGCGACGGCAAGACCTGGAAGGTCGTTAAGGACCTGCCGCTCAACGATTTCGCCAAGGACAAGATCGCCAAGACCGTCGCCGAACTGCGAGCTGAACGCGACGTCGTGAAAGATCTGCTGCCGAGCTAGTCGGCCAATCCTGGAGTGCTGAGGCTTGACTCAGCCCTCCATAGTTTGCGGAAGTCAGTTTGGATGAGCGGAAGAACGTAGCCGTTCACACGCCTGCCGCTAAAGATATTCGCGAACGTTTGCTTCACGGCTAGGGTCAATTGTCGCGCGCAGCCGTCGCGCCGCACAGAATGGAGGGCTCCGTCAAGCCGGAGCACTCCAGGTTCGCCCGCATCTGGGAGATGTGCCGATGCTGTCTCGTCGCGATGTGTTGAAGCGTGCGTCCGGCTTGAGTTCGCTGGCTGCGGCCAGCTTGCTGGCCGAGCATCTGCACGCAGCCGACGCTGCTCCCGCATCGCCGCTGGCATCGCGTGCCGGGCACTTCCCCTCGCAGGCGAAACGCATTGTCTTCATCTGCCTGCGCGGCGGTCCGTCGCAGATGGAGTCGCTGGATTACAAGCCAAAGCTCAACGCAGCGAACGGCCAGCCAGGGCGTCAGGCCAATACAAAACTATTCGGGTGCCAGTGGAAGTTCGCACAACACGGCCAGAGCGGCCTGTGGATTTCCGAACTGCTGCCGAAGCTGGCCGAACATGCGGACAAGCTGTGCGTGATCAACAGCATGCACACCGACAACGAGAACCATCCGCAGGCACTGGAGCAACTCCACACCGGCAGCTTTCAGTTTGTGCGACCGTCGATTGGTTCGTGGGTGCTCTACGGTCTGGGCACCGAGAATCAGAACCTGCCCGGCTTTGTGTCGCTCTGCCCGCTGACTGCTTTGGGAGCATCGCGCTACTACAGCAGTGCCTTCCTGCCTGCAGCGTTCACGGCGACATCGGTCGGTGAGGCCGAGAAGAACATTAAGACGGCCAAGATCGGAAACCTCAACACACCGCGTCTGACATCCGTGGGCCAGCGTCGCCAACTGGACCTCCTGCAATCTTTCAATCGTGAGTATGCCGAACGTCAGCCCGGCGACGCCAAGCTGGACGGCATTGTCGAGAGTTTTGAACTCGCGTTTCGCATGCAGTCCGAAGTGCCCAAAGTCATGGACATGTCCGGCGAGACGAAGGCCACGCTCGACGCCTATGGGATCGACAAAGGTCCGACCGATGCCTTCGGACGCCAATGCCTGCTCGCTCGGCGCTTCCTCGAAGCGGGCGTGCGGTTCGTCGAGATCACTCACACCGACTGGGACCATCACGGCTTCGTGTCGCGCTTGATGCCGTCTCGCTGCGGAGAAATCGACCTACCGATGTCGGCTCTGCTGGCTGACCTCGAGCAGCGTGGCCTGTTGAAAGACACGCTGCTCGTCTGGGGCGGCGAGTTCGGTCGACTGCCCGAAGACCCGACTCAGGACGGGCGAGGCCACAACAACAAAGGCTTCACGATGTGGCTGGCCGGAGGCGGCGTCAAAGGCGGCATGACCTACGGCAAGACGGATGAACTCGGTTACGAGGCCATCGAAAACAAAGTCCACATGCACGATCTGCACGCCACGATCCTGCACCTGCTGGGGCTGGATCACGAACGTCTGACCTACAAACACGGTGGCCGGGACTACCGCCTGACCGATGTCTACGGTCGCGTCGTCAAAGATATTTTCGTCTGATGAGTTTCGCTCGTTCCGGCGACCGTCAGAGGTAGCGCCGCTTGGGCTTATCCAGCAGCTTCGGATGGTCAGTCGTGATGCCTTCGACACCAGCGTCGATCAGTCGGCGGGCATCTTCGATGGTGTTGACCGTCCAGATGCACGTCCCCAGGCCTGCTGCTTTGAACTGATCAACGGCTTCGCGATCAACGGCTGTCGTGTTGGAAAGGTCCGCGCCATCGAGGCCCAGCGATCGACATTGGTCAATGATTTCCGCAGCACTCGGCGACCAGTTGCCACTCGCGGAAGCCTGTTGCTCAACAACCAGCAACGCCCGGTGTTGAGGAAAGCGCTTCTTCACAGCAGCCAGCAGGTCGGCATCAAATCCGATCAGCACGACGGACTGCGGAATGTGTCTTACCAGATTCAGGACGGGCGGAAGTGCATCCAGAACTTCGGGGCCGCACTTCAGCTCAACATAGAGCCGCCGATGTTCAGGAATCGACGCGAGGACTTCCGACAACGTCGGCACGATTTCGTTGGACCAACTGGAGTCTTTCCAACTGCCCACATCGAACTCACGCAGCTCGGCCAGCGTCAGATCCTTCACATCCACATCAACGCCACAGGTGCGCTGCAGGTTGTCGTCGTGGATGACTGCCACCTTGCGGTCCCTGGTCACGTGAACGTCGATCTCGACGGCATCAGCGAACCACTGCCAGGCGAGATCAATCGCCGCCATGGTGTTTTCGGGCGCCGCCGCGGATGCTCCCCGGTGTGCGATGATCTCTGCTTGATGACGCCACGGACGCATGCCAACTCCTGAACCGGGCAATGGGACTTGTTGAGACTCGACACCTGAAGCCGCGATTGCGCAACTCAAGTCTGACTTTCACGGCAGAGGATAACCGAGCTGTCGTTGCCGCAAGAAGCCTTGCAACGACCTGAACCGCGGAGAGTCCTGATTCTGTTCCGTCGGGCTGCTCAGTACGCAACGGATCGGATGCAGCGTGAAGACCATGAAGCCGCTCTGGCGAAGATTCAGCCCTCTTTCCTCTGCCGGAACCGAGCGTCGTAAGGCTCATGGCCCACTTGCTCGTAGTATGCCAACAACTCCGCACGGGTTTCGGGTTCGAATGGGCGTATGCTCTCTTCCGTGCAATCGTCGCCGTACCACACCTCTCCGTCGGGTACCGCAGCCTCCAGCCATTCAGCGCATCGCACGAATAACGGAAGATCCCCTCTCTCGTATCCTCGACCATAGTAGGGCATGCCCAGATCTGCCTCGTACCAATGAGACGTCGGGTCAGGCAAGAATCCCGGATCCGCTTCCAGTTCCAGCGGCAGCAGGTCGTCATCAATGTTCAGGCCGAGTTCCGAAACGAACCGGGCACGAAGATCGGCCAACGCCGTTTCGGACAGCGCGTCAGGCACGCGCAGATACAAGAGTCCTCCCATTGGCATTGCATGACCTCCAGTCCGCGTCTCGTTCAACAGTCCTCGCCAGTTTTACTTTGGCACTGAATTCTTCGTGACTGAACCAGCAACAGGATTTTCATCCCCAACACTCACGGCGTGAACGAGTTCGGGTTCCGGCGCGGGGTTCCCCCCGAATGATTCACTTGTGCAACCCACTGACACCAGATGAGCGGCGTCCGCTTGCGGTTCGGGTCGTTGTCGATTCCGATGCGGAAGTTGTTCCATCTTGAGATTCCGCAATCAGGTTTGTTTCGACGAAGCGAGCGTTCCATGCAACACAACTCTGTGAAGACCAAGCTGTATCAGGGTGGCTCAGCCATCGGCACGATGATGTTTGAGTTTCGTTCGCAGGGAGCAGTGCGGGCGACGGCTGCTGCCGGGTGTGAGTACGCCCTCTTCGACATGGAACACACGGGCTGGAGCTACGAAAGCATCAAGCTGCTGTGTGAGGTGTCGCACGGCACCAGCATGATTCCGATGGTTCGCGTCCCAGCGGCTGAGTACCACTTCATTGCGCGCGTGCTGGACGTCGGGGCGATGGGCGTCATGGTTCCGATGGTGGAAAGCGTTGAGCAGGCTCAGAAGTTCGTGCAGTTTGCGAAGTATCCGCCAGTCGGCCGGCGCGGCTCGGCGTTCGGCATCGCTCATGATGGCTACACGGGCGGCAGCGTGCTGGAGAAAATGCAGACCAGTAACGAACAAGTCCTGCTGATCGCTCAGATTGAAACGGCGGCCGGACTGAACTGCGTCGAAGAAATTGCCGCGGTGCCGGGCATCGACGTGCTCTGGATCGGACAGTTCGATCTCTCGGCGTCGCTGGGCATTCCGGGGCAGTTCACTCATCCGACATTCGTGGCGGCGGTCGATCGAGTCATCGCAGCCTGCAACGCTCACGGCAAGATCGGCGGCTTTATGACCACGACGTTGGAATTCGGCGAATGGGTCGTGAAGAAGGGCTTCCGCATGCTGGCCTGGAGCGGAGATATCTGGGTGTATCAATCAGCCATGCGTCAAGGACTTGATGCGATGCGCAAGTTCGCAGGCACCTAAGAGCCTGACAAAGAACTGAAATAGGTGGCATTCGACGGCACAGGTCGGGAGGGCGAGGCTCCTGCCGAGCCGTGCTAATTCAGACGGCTCGGCAGGAGCCTCGCCCTCCCATACCCTTCCAGGTGCTCACGCAGTTGTTTTTCAGCCTCCAGGCAACCTGTGCGAACCAGATTTTGATCCCGAAACCGGATGTTGCGACCTTATGGATTTCCTGCAACTTGCTGACAAGAACGTGCTCGTGCTGGGCGTCGCCAATCGAAAGAGCGTCGCCTATCACACGGCTCGAGTGCTGGTGGACGCCGGAGCGAAGGTGATTTTCAGTGTGCGGTCTGAGCAGCGTCGCGAGTCTGTCCAAAAGCTGTTTCCGGACTCGCCGATATATATCTGCGATGTCGCGAATCAGGATCAGATCGATCGGCTGCGCGATGACATTGCACAGCACCATACGTCACTGCATGGCATCGTGCATTCGATCGCGTTCGCGGATTACTCGGCCGGTTGGCTGCCGTTTCATGAGACCCCGCGCTCGGCCTTCCTGCAGGCGGTTGACCTTTCCTGTTTCTCGCTGATGGCTTTGTCCAACGCGTGCAAGCAACTCCTTGATCCCGAGACCGGCAGCGTGGTGACGGTCTCGATCTCCACCACTCGCATGTGTGCCGAGAACTACGGCTACATGGCCCCGGTGAAAGCCGCACTCGATTCCGCCGTCTGCTTCCTGGCGAAATCGTTCTCGGCGTTTTCTAAGGTGCGTTTCAACGCTGTTTGTCCCGGCCTGTTGAAGACGTCAGCCTCCGCAGGCATCCCCGGCTATGTGGACAGCTATCTCTACGCGGAACGCGCCACGCTGCGGAAGCAAGCCGTGCAAACAGACGAGGTCGCCAACACCATCGCCTTCCTGCTAAGCCCCCGATCATCCGGCATCAACGCACAAGGCATCGTCCTCGATGCCGGTATGTCGACGAATTACTTTGATAAGGAATTCGTGCATCGCGACGCGTGACGAGGGAGCAATAGGAAGTTAGCAGGCACACTCCGTGTGCCGTCCGCTAAGGGTTACGGCACATGGGATGTGCCTACTACTTTTCTGCATCCGAATCCCTACGGGGCCGCAATGCAGAAGAGGTGCTTCTCGCCGCGAATCAGGATGCGGTTGTTGGCTGGCACGGGGGAGCCGATGACGGACTCTTCCATGTTATTTTCTGACAGCAGCTCAAACTTGTCGTTCGCTACGCTGGCGACGAAGACAGTGCCGTCTTCTCGGGGCGCGTAGAGCTTGTCTCCAGCGATCAACGGCGACGCGTAGTAGTTGGATCGATGCTTCGGGAATGAGCCTTCCCACACGGTTTTGCCCGTTGCGGGATCGATGCTGGCCACTTCGCCGCGATCACGCACCAGAATCACGCGGCCTTTGTAGGCTACCGGAGTCGGGACAAACGTGCCGACGTCATCGCGTCGCCAGATGTGATTGGTTTCTGTCACGTCGCCATTACCGGTCAGCCGAATGCCGTGCAGTCGCGGAGTGCCTCGATCGTTGCGACCGTACGCAATCACGGCCATATCACCGACGATCACCGGAGTAGCAATTGCTGGCCACAGCTTGTTCAAGTCCGGATTGAAATTGCCGCACGACCAGACGACCTCGCCGTCGGTGGCCGTGTTAATGGTGAGGTGCTCAGCGCCCCACACCAGAATGGATTCCTTACCTTGATACTGAATTATCAGTGGCGAGGAATAACCATGATCACATTCGACGGGAGTCACGAAGTTGCGAGCTACCTTCCAGGCCATCTCACCCGTCACTTTGTCGAATGCCGCCAGCCAGGATTCGCCCCGGTGCATGCGAACCATGATCACATGCTTTTCCGTCAGCACGGGCGATGTACCGTGATCCCAGAACAGCGTATCTTTGCCGAAGCGTTCGACGAGATCTGTTCTCCAACGGACTTTGCCGTCGAGTTCCACAGCGGCAAACGTGCCACTCTTGAAGAACACGAACACCGCATTGCCGTCTGTTACTGGTGAGGCATTGCTGCCGGAACCGTTGCGATGCTTGCCGGCGTCTTCCTTGCCGAACACCGCTCGCCATTTTTCTTTGCCCTGCCAGTCGTAGCACAGCAGGCCGTCATTCCCTTCGACAGGTGACGTCAGGTAGATCCGGTCGCTGAGCAGAATGGGCGTTGAGCAGCCTTTGCCCGGCAGTTCGGTGCGCCACAGGTATTTGTCCGCACTGAACTGAGCCGGAAAATTTCCCTGCTCGACGCTGCCGTGCCCGAGCGGACCTCGCCACGCACGCCAGTCAGCATGCTCAGCCGCCGCCAGACGAGAGGTACACATCACCAACCACGCAACAGCAATCAGGAGTTTGTTAGACATCGTGATCGAATCCAGTCAGAGGGTGAGCGGATCGTACAGTCGAGACCAGCGGCATTGCGCAGACACAGCTCAATGCGGCAGCCCCTTCAGGTCTGGTGGCAATACAGGATTGTCTTTGGCGCGCTCGGCTGTGAGCAACTGAGTGAGCTCTTCCACCTTTTGCAATTCTCTTACCGCCAGATCGTTCTTCTCGAAAGGATCCAGCCGGATATTGAACAATTCGTACCGCCCGTTCTTGTGAGCGATGAGCTTCCAGTCACCGTGCCGCAGGCTGCCTGCTCCGGGAAGGGCGATGTAGATGTTGCGAGCAGCCGGATTCGGGCGTGCGTCACGCAGTGCGGACCACTGGCTGATGCCGTCCCAATTGAGACTGTCGGCCGGTTGGTATCCGGTCAATTCGGCGATCGTGGGAAACCAGTCCACGCAGTGCATCAGCGTTGTGGACTTATGCGGCTTGAGCACGCCCGGCCAGTTCGCGAACGCACACACGCGAGTGCCACCTTCGTACAAGGTCGCCTTCTGTCCGTGCAGGGGATCGTTCTCACTGTTGAGCGGCGAATCCGGCACGTCGCCCGCATAAGCGTTCTTGAGCGACTCAATCCCGCCGTTGTCGCTGGTGAAGATGATCAGGGTCTTGTCACGCTGCCCTGTCTTCTCAAGTGCTGTCACGAACTGGCCAATCTTGGCATCCAACTGAGACACCATCGCCGCCATGCGGAGTCGCGACTCGTGCTTCACCGGGTCGTCATGAAATTTGACACCGTCATAGAGCTTCTTGAACTCGTCCGGTGCATCAACGGGCGTATGCACGGCGTGAAACGGCACGTAGACAAACCAGGGCGACGTCTTCGGTTCCATGCGTCGCAAAGCCTCAGCCGCCACGAGTTCGGTCGCATTTCCTTCTTCATGAAAGAGCTTGCCGTCGCGGTGCCAGGTGTCTTCGTAGGGGTTGCCTTTGCGGTACTTGTGAGTCCACGGATCAGCGGCCCCGGTCAACGTGCCATAGCTGGTATTGAAGCCATACGCGTTCGGAATCCATTCGGGCTTCGCTCCCAAGTGCCACTTGCCCGCCTGATGCGTGCTGTAGCCGAGCGATTTCAAGGCCGACGCCAGCGTGACCGTACCTAGCGGCATCGCACGCAGATTGCTCGGCGACAGAGCTTGCGGCCCGAACCGGCCGGGATAGCGACCACTCATCACCGCCGTACGAGTCGGCGTGCACACGGGCTGCACGTAATGCTGATCCAGCTCGACACCCTGCTTCACAAGCTGATCCATGACGGGCGTCTTGCTGAACCCGCCATGCCAGCCCACGTCGCTCCAGCCGAGATCATCCGCCACGATGAGCAGGATGTTGGGACGTCTTGTTGCCGGCTGATCGGCTGCCTCCAGTCGACCAAACGACCAGACCAGAGTCGCAAAGCAAATCAGCAGTCTCAGAAGTTGGCGGGAGCGATTCATCAGGCGAGCGCTTTCTGAACCAGGAGACCAAGTCTGCAGGGAACGTGCAGGACCATTCCCGGCGTCGGTTATCGTAGCCAAATCGGGGCTCAGTTAACGACTGACCGCTCGCACAACTTGACTCTCCGTCCGTAGTACTTGGCGGCACGGACGGGGTGTCCATGCTACGAATTCTCAAGCCAGGCAAAACAAAAACGGCTGGAGGCATGTAGCCTCCAGCCGTTTTTGAGCTGAATTAGATCGAGTTGCCCGTTAAGGGCACTGGATCAGTCGTCGTAGTCGACGTGCACGTAGCCGTTCTTCGCGACGAGTTCCACGGCGTACTTACCGTAGTCGTAGCGAACTTTGCGGCCATCGCGGCTGGTGCTGATGCGAGGACCATTGTCCTTGCAGCACGGGTCGCATGGCTGGCAGCACTGCTGCTTCGGCACGCAGACCAGCACGTTGACGCATGGTGGCTTGCAGCAGGGATTGCATGGATCTGGACGCCAGCAAGGATCGACGATCTGGACAACCTTGGGCTCCGCACAGGGAGCGATGTTGTCGTGATCCGTCACCTTTACGGCGTGGAACAACGCGACGGGAGCACCTTCTGCAACTGGAGCCGGAACTGGCTTAATTTCTTGAGCACCGGCGATGCTCGCAGCAGCCATCGCTGCCAAACCAAACACACTAGCTAGCCTCGTCATAGATCTCTCCTTTTGTAGGCTGCCGCCCGACAAGTTGCGTCGGGCATTCAGAAACAGGCACTTGATCAGCATCTTCCAGGCGACTCCGTTGCGCCGCAGTCGCCCCTCAATCGAACCATACTCCACAGCTTGAGCAAGCCCGGAAGATGGTTGTTTGTAGCACAAGAAATTGAGAGGACTGATGCTGAGAGTAAGGCGTAGGAATAATGGGTAAGACGCAACGTCACAAGAATCCAGCCTGCCCTTTTCGCGCGATTCACCCGAACTTCGTATATCTCGGAATTTCTCATTTTCAGCCAGTTTTCGCGTCGGGCAGAGTCGACAAATACGCATGACTCTCTAGCCCAAACTGACTATCCGGTATCTCGCGCCAAGGGCAACCGCGATGACTTTTCGGACTCCGGCGTCGCTTACGCCGGACCGGGCACCGTTTGGAGGCAACCGGCCACGATTCCAGGAATTTCCGCAAGATGCGCAAGCCTTGACGGCAGGCAGCGGGCAGCCGCACTTCAACTCTCTGAGGTCCCCGGATGGCTCGATTCGGCTGGCAGCCGGGCCTGACGCTTCGCCAGCCAGGCGTCGAGTGCGTACTTCGCGACGAGAGTGCCGAGAATCAAGGCACCACCCAGCAGAATGCTGGCATCAACCTCTTCGCCCCAGGCCAGCCACACCCAGATGGGATTCAGCAGCGGCTCCAGCACCGGGATCAACGCGGCTTCGGAACTTTTGACGACGCGCACGCTGCGAGCAAACAGCAGGTACGGAATCGCCATCTGCACGACTCCCGAGAATGAGATCAACGCCCATTGAGTCGCGCTCAACTGGTAGTCCACCGTGGCCGCCCAAGGCATCACCAGCAGGCTCGCGCCCAGATGATTCAATGACGTCAGCCAGGCTGAGTCCTCACGGCGCATGGCTCTTAGCGAAACCACCACTCCGCCGTAGAACACGCCGCTCGCCAGGCCGAGCACATTGCCCCAGAACTGCCCCGGCGAATGGTGCGATGAAACAATCCAGCCGATCCCGAGCAGTGTCCCCGCCAGCGGTATCAGTGTCGTGCGGTCGAGTCGCTCCTTAAGGATGACGACGCTCATTAAGGCCGCCCACACGGTGCTGGTGAACTGCAGGAAGATGGCGGCAGCGGCGGACGTGAGCGTCACCGACAACACGTAGGTCACGTTCATCAGGGCAAACGTGGCGACCGTCGGGATCAGTCCAGGATTCCAGCGCATGCGGTCGCGTCGGACCAGCAGGATGAAAAACAGGCCGGCAAACAAGGTTCTGAGGCAAGCCAGCAGCGGACCTCGAGCTTCCACCGGGATCGCTGCCAGCGGCGGTGCCTTCAGTAGTAGTCCGCCAATGCTCCACAGCACCGAAGCCAGCACAAGCGTCAGCCGGGCTCGCAACAGGGCGGCGGATGATGGAGCATCCTCGTCACTGGGAGGGAGCAGCGACATCGTGTCTTCTGTCGATTGGCAGGCGAACTCTGCAGCCGCGCCAGTACATCATTCACTAGCGAGCCGAAGGAATGCCGAGCCCCGAAGCTCGACAACGGGATGGGATCATATCGCCCCACTGCCAGACGTCACGGGCACGCGCAGACGACCGACTCAACCCGGACCAACTGCGGAGGTCCAGCGGGACAGGCGTAGCGGGCGTAGGACTCGGCGGTAACGTCGTAGGGGCCCAGCACGAAGCTGAACAGCGACGACGCCACGCTGTTAATCTGGATCGTTTTGCGGGTCCGGACGGCGAATGGGATTCCGCCGCCGCAATTGGGTGTCGTGTTGCAGTTGAACTGCAGGACGGTGCCGGTGTCGGTGATGCTGCCGAGAACGATCTCTGAGGTGCTGGAGACATTGCCGTTCGCGCAGCCGCCTTCGGCGATGTCCAGCGGAATCACGGAGCCTAGCACCGTGTTGGTGTTCGACGCATTGAACACGGCCAATCGTGCCTGCAGCGTCGAGCCGCCCTCGCCCCACGTCTTTGCGCCGGACAGCGAAGCTGCGTCCATCGCGTTCTTCAGCTCGGTCTTGGCCAGCCAGACGTTGGAAACGTCCATCAGTACCACCAGCAACGTGGTCAACGCGGGCAACGCGAGGATGATCCAGATCGTCGCAATGCCGCGACGATTTCTGGCATTCTGTCGTTGAATCTGACTCGCGCCGCGCTGCATCCCGGTTACCAAAACTGAAGAAGGCTGGATCGAGGCGCACTCTCCGCGCCGCCACATATTTCGAAACAGCAGGCGAGCACGATTCATGCCGCCCACCTGAACGCGAAAACGTTCGTCGCACGGATCGCAGAAATCAACCGCGCGGTAAGTCAGACTATTGCCGAACCGGCGGCCAGCGCCTTGCCGGTGAGGGAGAGCCGCCTGGCGTTTCCAGCCAATCTCGACAAACTGTGCGTGCAGATCGACGCAACGTCAGGCGTCGCGGATCATGCGATTTTGCAAACAGCGGGCGGCAATCTGACCGTCGAAGCGCCAACTTCAGTTAACACTACTCTCCGCCAGTCGCGACGGCGAATGCATCACCAGTTGGCTGAGAACCTGGTCGACGCCAGCGATTCGGCGCACGATCGAGCAGACGTCGATTCCCGTGCTTTCGCACTCCACGACTCCCTGCAGGCAGACTCCGCCCGGAGTACGTCGCACGACGAGCGACGAGAACACAACTTCGGGGTGAGACAACAACTCGTGCAGCACGGCGCGTTCAAGTTGATGCGGCTCGGGGTCGTGACGTTCCTCACGGGGAGATTCCAGAACCATCGAGTCCGTTGGACTCGGAGCTGGATTAACAAAGCCCTCCATGCTTCGAGGACTCGGTACGGCATGGCGCGAATCAACGCGAACCTTCGTGCGGCGAGCCATTATGCGTCCCTCCAGAATTCCTTGTCGGTGGGTTAAAGGCCGAGTCGCAGTCTACCTTGCTCAAGACGTTTGGCTATACAATTTTTGAAATGTCAGTGATGGTCTGCGCGAAAGCGTAATTCCTCGAATCAACCAGCCGCCCGGCGGGTTAAAGAGTTGATGAAAAGGCTTGATTTAGCGGCTCAGACAACGCCACAACCCTTTTACTCGTCTCCGGGCTTCTTACTGACGGACCTGCCATGCGTCGAAACCTTTTTGGAATCTTCACCGTCACCGTGGTGCTCGCCCTGCTGGGAGCGTCCGCGACCCGCGCCGAAAAAGAGAGCCCGGCGGCTGCGGCTGAACCCGCCAATGCTCGCGAGGCCTTGTCCCGCTTCAATTCGCTGATCGGCGGCTGGAAGGGAGTCGGCCAGCTCAAACGGAACTCCAACAGTGGCGCGTGGCGTGAAAACAGCGAGTTCGTCTGGAAGATCGACAAGAAGACCACGGGTATCGAGTACAAGGTCAAGGACGGCAAGCACATCAAAACAGCTCTGATCGGCTGGGACCCGGCCGCGAAGAACATCACGCTCGCAGCCGAATTCGCCGACGGCTCCAAACGCGACTACGTGGGCCAGTTCGACAAGGACTCGCTCGTGCTGGAGTCCAAACCGGCCGCCGACGGAACCATCTCCAAGGTGACGATGAAGCAGCTCAGCGACATCCGCCTGCTGGTGCTTTACGAACAGCGCCGCGAGTCGCAGACGCTCTACAGCCGGCTGGGCGAAGTGGGCTATACGCGCGAAGGTGCGAAGCTGGCGTCGTCTGAACAAACCGGGCCGGTCTGCATTGTCACCGGCGGGGCCGGAACCATTCAGGTGAGCCACAAGGGGCAGACCTATTTTGTTTGCTGCACCGGCTGCCGCGACGCCTTCAACGAAGATCCGGAAACCTACATCGCCGAGTACAAAGCGATGCTCGAAAAGAAGAAGGCAATGAAGAACTAGGGCTCACGACGGCCGAGATGGCAGATCTGTCGGTCTGACTGTCCCGATCAAACTCAGGTTGTGATTGCTCAAGATCCGGAATCAACCGAGCTGGCTCAGAAACTCTTCGGTATCTTGATCGAGCTCCTGGTTTCGCGAGAATTGCGTGCAGGCGCGAGCGAACTTGGGACTGACGCCGACCAGAACGACACCAAAGGGATCCTCACGTTGCACGCGAATTTTAAGGACCTTGGATAGAATCCATAATACGGCCACCAGTTCAATGGCGAGCCACACCACCGCCACAACAAGCAGGTTGATACCGTTCTGCTGCAGAGGCCTCAGCAGCAGCGCCAGTATTGCGGTGACTGGCAAGATAGAGATCAGCCACAGTTTTCCTGTCAGTGGCCAGCCTCGGCGAAACGACCGATGTTCGCGACAAAGAGGAAGCAGAATGGGAACGTCGCCATTCTTCCAATCGTGAGTGTTGAGGCGGGCTATTTCTTCCCAGAAACTCCTGATGACCAGTTGACGACGCTCCGTGGAGACTTCACCGCAGATCGCGCAGATGTCGGGCAATCGTTGATAATGGGTAATGAGAGCCAGGTTTTGACCGGGCAAGGACGTAGGCTCTTGCGTCGCATTATCTATGCAATCGAGCGGTGAGGGATGATCCATCATGTTCCTCAGTTTTCTGGTGATACAACTGTCTTGCCGCGAGCTATCAATAACTGATTGACAACCACAGGTGATCTGAGCTGCGATTCGCGTTCTGGACATTCTCGCAGGTTCTCGTTGTGTGCCTCAAGAACAGTTTTATTGATGACTATCTATGGCGATTGGCTGCTCGGGGGAGCATCTGCGGCTACTGGCCGTACTGAAAAAGAAGACCTGTTTCAGGTGTGGCACCGAATGAAAGGTCACGCCCAGTCCAGCGAGCGTTCGACGGCGCGTTTCCAGTCGGTATAGCGTTCTTGCATCGCTGCGGTGTCAACCTGCGGCTTGAATTCGGCGGCAAGTTGCCAGTTGGCAGTCACGTCAGCCGGAGACTGCCAGACTCCCGTCGCGAGGCCGGCCAGATAGGCGGCTCCGAGGGCGGTGGTTTCCTGCACGACGGGACGTTGAACGGTGACTCCCAGCAAGTCCGCTTGAAACTGCATCAACAAGCTGTTTGCCGCGGCGCCACCATCCACTCGCAAGATGTTCAAGGGACACTTCGAGTCCTGATGCATGGCTTCCAGCACGTCCCGCGTTTGATATGCAATCGCTTCCAACGCAGCCCGTGCGATGTGCGCCTTGGTCGTGCCGCGAGTGATACCCACAATTGTGCCGCGTGCATCGGATCGCCAGTACGGAGCCCCTAATCCAACGAACGCGGGCACAAAGTAGACACCTTCCGTCGACGTGACTTGAGCGGCCAGTTGCTCAATTTCAGCGGCAGTATCAAACAGTCGCAGTCCGTCACGCAGCCATTGCACGACGGCGCCCGCAATGAAGACTGAACCTTCCAGGCAATAATTCACCTGTCCGTTCAATCCCCAGCCGATGGTGGTCAGCAGTCCGTGATGGGAAGTCACCGCTTGCGAGCCGGTGTTGACCAGCATGAAGCAGCCGGTGCCGTACGTGTTCTTAGCCTGACCGACTTCAAAGCAGGCTTGCCCGAACGTCGCAGCCTGCTGGTCTCCGGCAATGCCCGAGATCGGAACTCGCGCACCGAAGACTTCGAGATCGGTCTCGGCATAAATCTCCGAAGAAGGACGGACTTCCGGCAGCATCGCTCGCGGAACGCCCATCAGCTTCAGGAGTTCGTCATCCCACTCCAGCGTGTGGATGTTGAACAGCAGCGTCCGGCTGGCGTTGCTGTAGTCGGTGACGTGCCGTCGGCCGCCCGACAATCGCCAGGCCAGGAAGCTGTCGACCGTCCCGAACAGGATGTCGCCGCGTTCGGCTCGTTCACGCACGCCGGGGACTTCATCGAGCAGATAACGAATCTTCGTCCCTGAAAAGTACGGATCCAGCACCAGTCCCGTCTTGGCCCGGAACAGCGATTCGAGGCCGTCCTGCTTGAGTCGCTCGCACAGGGGCGCCGTGATTCGGCTCTGCCACACGATGGCGTTGGCAACCGGCTTGCCGGTGAGGCGATCCCAGAGAATGGTGGTCTCACGCTGGTTCGTGATGCCGATGGCATCGATGCGATCCGCGCTCAAGCCCGCTCGATCAATCGCCTGTTTGGCCGTTTCGAACTGGGTCTTCCAGATGATTTCCGGGTCATGCTCAACATGGCCGGGTGACGGAAACAACTGCGGCAATTCCTGTTGAGCGACCGCCAGGCTGCGGCCCTGTCGCGAGAAAATGATGGCCCGGCTGGACGTTGTTCCCTGATCAAGCGCGAGTACGTGGCTCATCGGCGTGGATCCAATTCTGCAAGAGCACTTCGTTCAAGCTGCCGCTGGCCGCAACGTTCGAGGGTCTCAGCCGTGCGGCGTTCTGTCTGATCGAAAGCGAAGTCTAACGTGCTTGCGTCTGGCGGGGAGCTTCTGGACTATCGAACAATCGATTGATGGACGACGAAGTTGCGGGGTGAACCGCGAAGCAGCATCCGGCTCCGAAAACTGCGTTATCTCTTGAGAATTTCAAGAGTTGAGGCTCCGATACGTGTCGGTTTCCGAGACGGAAGTCGGCTCGAATTGTGCTCCGCGCAGGGCGGCGACGGAGCGTGCACGCGGTCAGACACGGAGTTTCGGACAACTTGCGCGGGCTGCGCACACGGATTGGCGGCAATAGACGTAATTGGTGGGCAATATTTCGGTGCGGACGAACGCACGTTGATTCGATTCTTTTGACTGCTGTATGCTCGCTCGCACTCAGCCGACAGCGGTCAATGTGGTCTTCCGGGACTGCCTGATCCAGATCGGAAACAAATGTCCGGCGCGTGCCGGATTTCACACGAAAGGCTCGTCGATGCCCGGAGTGACTCGACCGAGGGATCGGAACTGCATTCAGGAATTCTTCATCGGTTGTGATGTTGGTGGAACCAATATCAAGACCGGTGTCGTCACCAGCACAGGCAAGGTCCTGTCTTATGTCGTCACGCCCACCGAGGCCGAAAAAGGCCCGGAAGTCGGCATGCAGACGATCAAAGGCGCGATCGAAAAGGCTGTCCAGGAAAGCCCCGTCCGCTGGCAGGCGATCAACGGCATCGGCCTGGCGACCCCCGGCACGCTCGACATCCCAAACGGCATCCTGATGGAGCCGGCCAACATGCCGAAGTGGCGCTACATCCCCATTCGGCAACTCATTGCAGATCACTTCGAGAAACCGACTGTCCTGCAGAACGACGCCAATGCGGCGGCTTACGGTGAATACTGGAGCGGTGCCGGCCGAGGTGCTCACAGCCTGGCTCTGTGGACTTTGGGCACCGGGATTGGCTGCGGCCTGATCGTCAACGGACAAATCATTGAAGGCGCACACTCGCACGGCGGGGAATGCGGCTTCCTCTACATTCAGATCGAGAACGGACGCCCGGCGGCTACCGGGATGAAAGGCGCTCTGGAGGCCTACGTCGGCGCGGCGGGTTTGGTAACTCGCTGCCGTGAAGCGCTGGAAGCTGGAGAGAACTCGGCTTTTATCTCAGAACGCCTGCAGAGTGGCGAACCGCTCACGCCGTTGCTCATCGCGGAAGCGGCCGAGCATTCCGATCCGTTAGGCCTGAAGGTGATCGACGAATCAGCACGTTACATGGCCTACGGCACCGCGAATCTGATGCACACGATCGATCCGGGCGTGATCCTCTTCGGTGGAAACATGACGTTCGGTCGCAACGAAACAGAACTCGGCCGACGGTTCATCGGTCTGGTGCGCGAAGAAATCAAGCGGCTTTCGTTCCCCGTTCCGTCGTCGCAGGTACGAATCGACTACGCAAGCCTCGGTGGGCAAGCGGGCTTTATTGGTGCGGCAGGCTGGGCCTGGTCGATCTTTGGCGCGGAAGCGCAGGCGGCTCAGCGCGGTGCAGCAATCTGATCAGCAACGGTAGAAGAGCGGCGATTGAATTCCGCCAAATTGATGTGAGGTTCCAGTGAATTTGTGGCAACTCTGATATGAGTTGTTACGCTGGCTTTACAGTATTAGCGCTTGGTTTGACGTGAGAGAGTGCGGGGTGATCGAGTTGCGGTCACTCCGAGGTTGTGAGTTCTGCGTTGGAACAGGGGATCGTTCCTGGCTGAAGCCCGGAGCGACCCCCTCTTTCAACGGGACTGCCGGGCCACAGGATCTCGTTTCAGCGCAGCGTCAGGTCATCGTGTGCATTTCCTGAGGGAAGTGGGCAGCGAACTTGACTGACCGGAAGCGTGATCCTGCGGCTCTGGCTCGTTCTGTTTGAAGAGCCCATCATGAGCGATCCGTATGATGAAGACGTGTTCGATTTCGTCTCATTCGATTTCGAGACGCTGGACGATCTCGACGATTCCGGTGAGTACCTGGACGTAGACCATCCCGCCACCGATGCGGAGGGTGGATCTGCGGACGCCCCGGTTCGAGATCACCACGAAGCCGACGAAGGCTCCAGTCAAGACGATTCCGTCAGCCGCAAGCTGCGGATGCTCGTTCTGACCGATGAGATGGCCGCCGCCTGCGAGCAGGCGTTGGGTTACCACTTTCAGGACCGCCGCAAGCTGGAACATTCGCTGACGCACTCATCCATCGCGCGGACGCGGCTGGATTCGAACGAGCGTCTGGAATTCCTTGGCGACGCCATCATGGGCGCCATCGTCTGCGAGCACCTCTATCACACGTACTCGGAACTTCCCGAAGGTGAACTCACGCGGATCAAGTCGGCCGTTGTGAGCCGTCACACGTGCGCGAAGGTCAGTAAGAAGATGGACCTCGGCCAGTTTCTGCTGCTCGGCAAAGGGCTGTCCGTCCGCGAACGAATTCCGAGTTCCATTCTGGCCGCTGCCTTCGAAGCGATCGTCGCAGGAGTCTTTCTGGATGGCGGCTACGATGCTGCCAAGCAATTCGTGATGCGGTCGCTCCTCGACGAGATCGAGCGCGTCGCCCGTTCCGCGCACGCTCAGAACTTCAAGAGCATGCTGCAGCAGATGGCTCAGAAGATTTTCAGCCAGACGCCCGTGTATCGCATGCTCGATGAGAAGGGGCCGGATCACTCGAAGTGCTTCCAGATCTCGGCTGCCGTTGGCTCGCGAGTCTTCCCTGCCGCCTGGGGCCCGAGCAAGAAAGAAGCCGAACAAAACGCCGCCCGCAACGCGTTGGAAGAGATCCTGGAATCCAACCTCGACCTGCTCGACTAGCGACAGGCGAAGTCAAAGTAGCAGACACATTCCATGTGCCGTAGCCTGCAGCTTGAGCCACATCGGTTCCGACAGAAGATGCTGCGGATGGCACTCGAAGAGGCTGTGAATTCTGCCGGCAAAATGAGGGGAACGTTTCAGCGAGCCTGAAAACAAGCACGATAAAATCGTGCTTCACGAAAAGGTCGCAGCCTCGGAGTGTGCCTGCTACTGTGATTTTGCCGCAGCTCTGTTGAACGCCGAGAGAAGTGGAGCGGCCTGCTCCGGGTTGATCATGTGGACGAAGGCCAGTTGTCCTCGAATGCGTGTCTCGAACATGGGGTCCTGGTCCCGGTTCTGAGATGCCAAGCCATGTTTGTTGGCGTTGTGGAGGATGGCGCGCAGCCGACGAACGTCGCGGCGGCGGATGCCGGGCCGCTGATTCACGACGATGCCAGTAACGGTCATCGCCGAATGCGGTTTCTGCACTCGGGTCTTACTCTCATTAACGACGAATCCCTCATCGCGAACGATGTGTCGCAGGCGTGCCAGCAGATAGCCCACTTGCTTATCGGGATCGGAAGCAGCCGGAGCCGAGAACGACAGATCGTCAGCGTAGCGCGTGTACTGCCATCCCAGTTTTCTCGTCAGCCCCGTGAGGCGGGAATCAAGACGGCGCGAGATCAGGTTCGAAATCGCCGGACTGGTGCAAGCCCCTTGAGGCAGGGCTCGAGGTCCCGTCGCCACATGCAGAACTTTGCTGGCATACTCGACCGTTCGGCGCGGGGACTCAGTGCAGAGGAGTGCGAACACAGTGGCGACCGCTGGCGAATAACCCAATTCCTGGAATGCACCGCAGGTGCGATGGAATGTGATGGTCGAAAAAAAGTCTTTCAGGTCGAGGTTCACGAGGACCTGCTGTCCGACATGCGGCACGGCGTTGGAACGAATTGATCGCCCTCTGACGAAACCATGTGCTGCGGGATGAATGGGAACTCGTTGCAACACGTTTTGCAGAATCCAGCGTTGAGCTGCGGCGAGTTCTCGATGAGGAGCCGAGAGTTCACGCACTCCACCGGACTTCTTGGGCACGTTGAACCGCACATAGTGCGTTCTCGCGGCGGCATCGGTGTGAAATGCCAGCCAGCGAAGGCGTGATATCGTTATGCCCAGCGCCTGGGCGACATCCGCGGGAGTCGCCAGCACTGGCAAACTCGCAGCCTGCAGTTTTTCGACGTTGACTCGACGATCAGCCAGGCCCTTTGAAACGCCACGGCCGAGATAGACAATGTCCGTCGCCCGACGTTGCGCGACTGCCTCGGCGTGTTGGCGTTTTCGCTCTGCAGCCTCAGCCTTCTTTTGCTCCTTCAAGCGCTGCCGATCTGCGAGAGATGTCGCCACAGCCTGACGCGCGTGCTCCGCTGCGAGGCCCTGGTCTCCCATGAAATCCAGCATCTGGTCGCCGATTTTATGGATCTCGACGAGGTCCTCAGGCTTGAGCAAGCCATAGGCGACCAGCGACCGATCTATCAGCAAGGTTCTTTCATCCGATGCGGGAGGGATCGTATCCAGTCGCCCCCACCACGGATTGGATCGAACGGTCGATGAAGCGGTGGCTTGCGCGAGCGCGTCTGCAGAAGAAATCGGAGCGAATTGAGACGCATCCAGATTCAACGTCTTTGGTTTTGCCGGCGCCTGCGCGGTTGGGGCCCGGTTTACCGGTGGTGGAAGCGGCGCGGCGGGTCGCGCTTGAGGAGCAGTTGATCGCGCGGGTGGCGGTGCCTGGCGAGGTGGTTCTGAAAAGAAGAAGTCCAGAACACGTCGAGCAAGTTCTATCAGGCCCATTACAGACGATCCCGCGTTGTGGATATCCAACACCAGACGGACTGATCGACGAAACCAATGAGTGGGAGGGGGAGTCGTGTTCCCTGACTTCAGACCTCGGACCAAGTCCGTTCACCAATGCCACCGGCCTCCGTCACGGGGCCGGGAGCCTTGGCTCGTCTCGGTCGGCCGCGTGACGGAGGCCGGTGGCAAAACGAACAACGGGCTTGGGGACGCAATGGGTGGGCAAAGTCAACCACGGCGTAACGCCGTAGAGAAAGTCTCAGTTCGTGACTCGCACCCTCCCGACTCATTGATGTTCACGATCGTAACTCAAGAAAAACAACTTCGCGATCAAATGGATGACCCAATCGGCGAGGGATTAGGTGCCGCCGACAACTGCCGCAGCGCGATCATGTGACGACACGGACCGTTGCGAATGCCGAACTGGCGAAAGTGGCCGCAGACACACTTCCCACGCCGAATTCGACCATCCAGATCAACCATCAGCTCGACCGGCTTGTGTTCAACCTTGCCTGTCAGCAACACGCCTCGCGGCATACGTTCGGTATTAAGGAGTTCCGCGAAGCCACCGACCAAAATCTGTCGCGCGCTCGTCAGTTCGGCGTTCTCTGGACCAAGCTGCGCTGGTCCCAGCGCCATCGGCATGACCTGTCGGAAGCGATAGACGCCGTTGGGCAAGTCGTGAATCACCTGCCCCGCAAACGCCAAGCGGCGCAACGCAGCCAGAATGACTGGCGCGGGACTTTGAATGGCCTGCTCCAATTGCGTCAGAGTCATTGAACGTTGTTGCTGCATGGTGTGAGCAACTCTGCCGAACACGTCATCCGTAATCATGGCTGGCGGCGCCAGCAGATCGAGCGACGATCCGCGAGTCCAGTCGTTGCTCGTCCAACCAGAGAGCCCAAGCGTCAGGTGCATCTCGCCCAGATGAGCTACCCAGAAGCTCGGCAGGCCAGTTCCCACCAGACGAACTTCATAGTGATCCGCCAGAGGAAGCGTGCGTGCCAAGACCAGCAACCGACGTGCGCCCCAGATGCGGATCGGCTCGGTGGGTGGGCCATCATACGTCGTGCCGTGCGAAACGATCCGCTGCTCCCAAGGTTCAAGAACCAGTTCCGGGGCTCGTCCGGGTAACAGCTCAAAACGGATGGCGCGCGGACTCGCCTTCGCCTTGTGGCGCTTCAGGAATGCCAGCACGGAATAAACCGCTTCGCGCGACAATCGCACGGAGATGCCCGGCAGACTCATGGCTTCCTGAGTCGTCATGAAGCCGCGCAGCCAGCCGTCCGGCAAGTCGATCTTTTCCTCGCGATAGTCCTCGGTGGATGCAGTCCTGACTTCAAACCCGGCGGGATCAATCAGGAACCGCGTCTGACGATACGACCGCAGCGCCTGGAAGTGGTGATACAGATCCCACGAATAGTCGACGTTGGTAGTTCCCAGCTTCACGTCGGAACTCGTACCAAACGCGTCGCGAGAAACCGTCAAACATCCGTAGCTGGACTCATCCGCCGAGAAGCATTCGAAGAAGACGACATCATTGGCGACCGTGATGACGGGATCACACGGCATCAGCCAGCGCCAAAGCGCCGGGTCTTCGCGACTCATCAGACTGGCCAGTTTGAACCTGGCATCCCAGTAGCGTTTGCGAGTCTTCTCAAACAACGCCTCGAATCCCGCAGGTGGCGGATTCGCTTCGCGTTGTTCGGCGAGTTCCTTCTTGGCTCGCTCATACTCGCGCTGATAGATCGCACGATCCGCGGCAGCTTGTTGCTTCTTCCATTCGTCGTGCGCGGACTTATCACGCGGCTTGAACCGCAAGTCATTGATGACCACATCATGTAAGGTGCTCATCGCTTCGCGGAAACGCAAAGGGTTGAGCAGTGTCGCGTCGAAGCTCACTTGCTCGCGAGTGAGGTTCGGCAACATCGACAGCGTTGCCCCGGAACCGCCCGGAGGAGCGACCATCTGGCTGCGGCCGGAATAGGCAAAGCTCATTTTCATGATGCCACCTCGGCGAGGCTCAATTTCAATTCGGGCAGGAATCCCGCCAACAGCGTTTCCAACTGAGGCTGAACTGCGACTGCGGTGAGCAACGCTGACAGGCCGGCTCGCGCTTCCGCCGGCCGAACCGATCGAATCGCGACCGCCAGTACAGGAATGAGTTGCTCAGCCCGCTGGGGGTGTTGAGCAATCGCCTCAGAGATTTGTCGCAGTGCCTTCAACTTGGCTCGGCCCCCGCGATGAACTCCGAGTAACACTGTTGCCCAAATCGAGGACAAGTCCTGCTTTCGCAGTTCGGTCAGGCTTTGAGCCCCCGCTGTCCGCAACTGCAACACATCAATGAGCCGCAGTCGCACATCCTCGTAGGGAGTTTCGAGCAACCGACACCACAACGCGGCATCGTGATAGCCCGGCGATGTTGCCGTCAGCCACTCCCAAGCCCCGCGCCGCACTTCCGTGTTCAAGCTATCGAAGAACTGACAGACTTCATCGCGTCCGTACGCTGTCGTTGAACCAAGAATAGAGAGTGCGAACTTCGCAGCCTCCTGGCCAACAACATCGCACTTCAAACCTGCCAGACGCACGAGCAGAACTCGCTCGACAGTGGTCGCCGACGAACGATTCATGAACCAAGACAAGCCCAGCCGCGCGACGGGAGTCGGTCGGCTGCAGGCAAGATCAACACACTGTTCCGCGCTCAAACGGTCTGGCCGAACGCGCTGATTCATCGCCTCAGTAATAGCCGCGAGGGCCGAAAGGTTTCTCGTCTCCAGCAACCTCAGCCACGTGCCGATCAGCCAGGTGTCAATGCCCGCATGGTCGTGCAGCAAGCTGGCTCCGAACTGCTGCACTTCATCATCAAAGTGATCGAGCAAAGTGAGCAACCGGTCCGCAGAGATCGTCTTAAGAGCCGCCAGATGGTGACGCTTCAGCAGTTGCGTCGCCCACACTCGAACCAGCCGGCTTTGAGCTTCAACCAGCAGCTTGATCAGGACCTCAGTGGCGTCTGGCTGCATCCACAGTTTTTCAAACCGGGGAGCGGCGACCAGAAACTCCAAAGACTGGCTGTCCGCAACTTTCACACTACTGCGTCCGAACTGCAGCACCGGACTGCGCCGAAACGCAATCTGCAACAAGGACCAATTGTCGAGGATGTTCTCGCCTGCGGCCATGTCGGCATCACGGTAGAGAGCCAGCGCACGACTGACCGACGACACGTACTCCGTTGGTCGCTGGAACCCCACGTAGCGGAAGTAACGCGAGGCTCTGCGACGCAGATAGTTGCGAGTCTTATACGAGAAGAGTTTCCCGTTTTTCGGAGCACGCGCCGGATAAGAATTTCGACCTGCACTTTGAGGCGCTGTCGGCAGAATCTGATCGCGCGGGAAATAGAGTTCTTCGGTCTTGAAGTATTGGCGCGTCTGAAAGTCGTAGTGATGCCGGGCTCGCCGCTGCTGCCGCACGAGGCGATCAAAAGCCACCATGAATGCGGCCATCAATTCCGAATCGCGATTGGCCTCGGCCTGTTTGAAGAGCCGTTTGACGAGCGGATGATGCCCTGGACGATCTAACGGCTGTGCGAGATACAGCAGCATCTGCTGGCGTGCCCAGGGACGCGGATCCTTCTTCCAGCGATCTGCCAATCCTGCGAGATACCGAGGCGCTGTCATGCCGCGCAGGTGATTGACAAAGTCGTCATCCTGATTCGCGAAGGCGTCGTCCACGACCAGAGGCGAGATCTTCCCGATGTCGGCATCAGCAACCATGAGCCACTTCCTGTTGTCCGATCAGCGCTGCGGCAACGTCTCTTAGTGATTCGACGTGAGCTGGACAATAAACGCAAGCTTGGCAGTCAGGCGTCTGGAGGCAGTGGCATCCACACAGGTTTCATTTCGGATCGGCAAAGTGGACTTTAGTTTAGGGAGGCCAATCTTGTCCGCCCTACGACCCGTTGGCAACGACATCTCGAGCACGGGTCTTCAGCGAAGGCAGTAAAAGCGGTGAGCACTCAAAGTCCTTGGGGAGATCCGTCCCGCCGGTCGCGGAGCAACTGCGCTCAGGCGTCTCCAGACGGACTCAATGACGCGATTGCAGTTTCGCGAGTGTCGAAGTACGGCCACAGCTTCGTCAGATTCATCGAGCGGATGACTTCCCGCATGGGGTCCGAGGCGTGACAGAAGCAAGCTTGTCCACCGCGTTCGCTGACTTTGCGAGCGATCTTCATCAGCGAGCTGATCATGATCGAACCGATGATCTCGACTTGGCTAAAGTCCACCACCACATGGATCGACCGACCGCGCTGAATGAAATCCAGCAGCGAGTTAGTTTCATTATGTACATCGTTGTAACGGAAGCCGGTCGCGTCACCCTGCGGTGTCACGACAATCGCCTGATCGTGCTGCTCCACGACAAAGATCTTGTGATTCGTGAGTGTCATCATCCACAAATCCTGATGGGCGTTTTAGTTCTGATCAATCGAGCGCATTCCTTTGCTAATTCGACCAACCAGGATCGAATCGTGTGATTTAAGTTCAAGCGTCCTTTGACGATGCGGCGTAAAGCAGGCTCCAACCCGCAACGCAGTTAACCAACGGATATAACCCGCCAAGGCTCATTCTATTCGTAGGAAAACCCGGCTATCTGCAAGTTTGACCAACAACATCGGCGGCATTGTACTGGGTTCGGCTGAGGAATTGGTCAAAAACTGTGGGGAACGCCTGTTCCAACAAGTCATTTGTCGGACGTGAGCCGCCGACGGGTGTTTATGGAATGGCCTGCCTTTTGTGCACCAGTCGCAGCGAAAATCGCCAGAACTGGAGTCAACGGCGCGCGCATGCGGGCATTGGACCAATACACCGCATGCAAGGCTGTTGTACTGACTATCAGCACCAGCAGACTCGCCCACACGACCGACACTCCCCGGCAGTTGCTGATGCCGATGAACGCCGCCAAAAACACCAGAACGTACCAGGCGCCCGTGAGAAATACGACGACCTGCGACAGGCCTGCCGTAACCTGGGGAACCGGCGACCACAGCAACCGCTCGCGATGAAAAGCACTCCTCAAAAAATGGGCCGGGTGACTTCGGATCCAGTCCAGTCCGATGTCTCGTTGAGCGCGATCCCGCCCCACCTCATCTGACCGTGGAATACCTCGCCGTTCAAGTTCCTGTTCCAGATCCGCCTGCCATCTCTCCAGTTTGTCACTAGACCAGACTTTTCCGAACGGCTGTTCAACGACGTCAGCGAAGTAGGCTGAGTTGTTCGCCAACGCCAGCGTGTAGCCGCCGTGAGTCGTCGTCAGGATTGGATGTCCAAAGACCAGCCAGTTGCGCACAACCCAGGGAGCCACCACCACCGCCAACGCCGCGACAAACGCCAGCGGCCAGTGTTTGGCAGCGGGACCGTTGCTGACCCGCCGCTCGTTTACACGTCTTTGCCAGACCCAGCCGGAAACCAGAACGGCGAGCAAGAACGCTCCGAACGCCCACAGCGTGGGACGGCAGAGGGCACCCAGGCCAAATAGGGCTCCAGCCAAAGCCCCCTGTGGAGCAAAGCGGCGCGGATCGGAGATCGACCACAAGTACGCGCTCACCAGGGTCGTCATCAGGATTTCGGTCATCGCTTGAGGTGTGTAGTTCAGTAGCAGCGGATCGACCGCGACCACCAGCGACGCCAAGCCAGCCAACCAATCTGCAAGTCCCAGCCGCCGCGCGAGTTGAAACGTGAACCAGATCGTCAGGCCTCCACAGGCTACCTGCATCAATCCGATGCCGAGCGGCCCGACAGTGCTCAGACACCCCGCCACCAGTAACGGATACAGGGGCGGCCGAAACGCGGTCGCCTGCCCGGGTACCGAACAGAAGCCGTCGCCATTCATCAGACACTTCGCAATCGCGAGGTAGGCGTCGGTATCCACGTTCAACTGGTCATACCGCAGTGCCAGCACCATCAATCGCAGGAGCACACCGAACACTACCAGCGCGCCGCCTCGTGAAAGGACGCGTTTCCCGAATGCAATCATTCCTGGACGCGAACTGAGTTGAGAGGAGTCTGAGGAATCGGCAGGCATGGCGTACGCATCAGATCTGGCGGAAATGGCTCGGTGGTCGGAAGCTGGGACATCTCTACTCGAGATTGCAGGATAGCGAGTGCCTGCGCGCTTCGTCCTTCCATCTGATGGGGACTTGAGTTGTAGTTCGCTGGTCGCAAGATCCCATACGTCGAAAGCGACGATCAACTATTGATTCTGAGGCTCCAACCGTGTGACATCCGACGCATGACTCACTTGCGTGCGAGGACTGTGACGTTGACCGCGAGATAAGGCATCAAACGGCATGACCGACCGACACGACGAATTCCTGCTGCTGCTCGCTCAATTGTATTTGCAGCATGAGAAATGGGATGCCGCGCTGGTGTTGTTGAAGGCTCTGCGTGTGCTGCAACCGGACAGTCTGGAGGTCGCGGCGTCGCTGGCATTAGCCGCCTTGCAACTTGGTGACTTTGAGGCGAGCCTTCGCGAAGCGGATCGGCTTCTGGCTCGAGAGTCGCGCGGTGGGCGCGCTGTCGCCATGCGGCTGATTCGCAGTCGAGCGTTATGGGGATTGGGGCGTGAACAGGAAGCTCGCCAGGCACTGCCGCTCAAAGAGATGAGCCCGGCGACGACTCAGGTTTGAAGGATGAGGTCTGCGAAATACGCGGACGAAACAGACACGGATGAGGAACGACAATGAGTGTGCGGGCACTGCAGAACGCCGTGATGAAAGGGACAGCCTACGGCGACTTGCTGCTCGCAGGGGGCGTGGTAGCGGTCATCGGTATCATGATCATGCCGCTGCCACCAGCCGCGCTGGATGCCTTGCTGGCGATCAACCTCGGCGTGTCAGTCGTGCTACTGATGATGTCGATGTACATCAAACGTGTGCTCGACTTCTCCGTGTTCCCGGCCTTGCTACTGTTTACGACGCTGCTGCGGCTGTCGCTCAACATCACCACGACGCGTTTGATTCTGCTGTACGCGCACGCTGGGCAGATCATTGAGACCTTCGGCAACTTCGTTGTGCAGGGGAATCTGGTCGTCGGCACGGTGATCTTTTTAATCATCACGCTGGTGCAGTTCCTGGTGATCACGAAGGGTGCCGAGCGCGTCGCGGAAGTGTCCGCGCGATTCACGCTCGACGCCATGCCGGGCAAGCAGATGTCGATTGATGCTGACATGCGCGCGGGCGTCATTGACCAGCATCAAGCGAAAGCCAGGCGCGAGTCCGTCGAGAAAGAGAATCAGTTGCACGGCGCGATGGACGGCGCGATGAAGTTCGTCAAAGGTGACGCCATCGCGGGTCTGATCATCACGGCCGTTAACATTGTCGGTGGTCTGGCGATTGGTACTCTGCAGAAGGGCATGCCCGCCGCGAAGGCGCTGCAGAAGTATGCCGTCTTGACGATCGGCGACGGACTGGTGTCGCAGATTCCGGCGCTGCTGATCGCGATCACGGCGGGCATCATCGTGACGCGCGTTTCGTCCGAAGACGCCCCGCCGCTCGGTCAAGAAATCGGGCAGCAACTGCTCAATCAGCCCAAGGCTATCATGATTGGCGGCGTGCTGTTGCTGCTGTTCGCGCTGGTGCCCGGCTTTCCGAAGATTCAGTTCGGAATGTTGGGCCTCGCTGTGGGCTTCGTCGGCTGGACCGTGATGCAGCAGGGCACGAGGCCGGTCGATGCCAAAGGCAAGCACCCGATTCCCGCCAGCGCCGCCGCTGGACAGTCCGCGCCGCCGAGAATGTCCGAAGACGGCGAAGAGTTCTCTATGACGGTGCCGCTGCTCGTCGACGTCGCAGCTTCGCTGGAAGAACAACTCGAGCCCGGCCGACTGAATGAGGAACTCATTCGAGTCCGCAAGGCACTCTATCACGATCTCGGGGTGCCTTTCCCCGGCATCCATTTGAGATTCAACGCTGGTCTGCAACCCGGTCAGTACCGGATCCTGCTGCAGGAAATTCCGGTCGCGTCAGGACAACTCAAACCCGGCTGCGTGCTGATTCGCGAGCAGGAAGACAACCTGAAACTGCTCGGAGTGACTTACTCCAAAGAGAAGCAGTTCCTGCCCGACGTGCCCGCATTGTGGGGTGATGCGGCTCAGCGACCGAAGCTCACGCAAGCCGGCATGCACGTGCTCGATCTGGCTCAGGTGCTCACTCATCATCTGGCACTGGTGCTGAAGAAGTACGCCGCTGACTTTCTCGGCTTGCAGGAAGCCCGCTTCCTGCTGACCAACATGGAAGGCCGCTTCTCGGAAGTCGTCAAAGAAGTCCAACGCGTGATGCCGGTTCAAAAAATCGCCGAGATCATGCAGCGACTGGTGCAGGAGGAGATCTCCATCCGCGACCTGCGAACCATCATGCAGGCCCTGATTGAATGGGGGCAGAAGGAAAAGGACACAGTTCTGCTGGTCGAGTACGTCCGCAGCAGCCTGCGACGTTACATCAGCTACAAGTACAGTGGCGGTCAGAACATTCTGACGGTCTATCTGCTCGAACCGAATGTTGAGGAAACCGTCCGCAAGGCGATTCGTCAGACCTCTGGCGGCAGTTTTTTGGCGCTGGATCCGAACACAACTCGCAAGCTGGTGATGAACGTCAAAAAGAACGTGGGCGACTTGAGCCAATCGCGGCAGCGGCCGGTGCTGCTGACGTCGATGGATATCCGCCGTTACGTTCGCAAGCTGATTGAAATTGAAATCCCCGAACTGCCGGTGCTCTCCTATCAGGAACTGACGGAAGAAATCACGATTCAGCCGCTGGCGAAGATCTCGTTGTGAAGGCCGAGTGTTTCACGCATTGAACCGAAGCGGCGAAGCGCTCACGATCTGAGTGGCACCCGTCGTCTTTCGATCAATTGTTGGATCGGCAGACAATCCCGTGTCAGAATCGACTACGGAGAAGGAAATCAGACGACATGGAATTTTGGACGCCCGGTGGCGGCCGCTGCCATGATTGTCGACTGGAATCATTATGCCGTGTCTGGTGTTGCAAACCGGTTCTGATGCCGGAAAGAAGTTCCCGTTGGACGAAGATCGCTGCGTGCTCGGACGGCACGAAGACTGCGATATTTATGATCTGTTTGCCGACACCAAGACCGTCAGCCGCCGCCATGCCTGCATCTCGCAACGTGATGGCCAGTATTTCCTGGAGGACTTGGGCAGCCGACGCGGCACGACTCTGAATGGACTGCCGGTTAACGGAGTTCAACTGCTCAAAGACGGAGACGAAATCGGTATTTGCGGCTTCACCTTCTTGTTCGAGCCCGAGGAAGTATCCTGGGGCCGACAGACGATCGGACTCGCGGCTCTGTTAGGCGACCAGAAGTATGCCAGCGTGCTGATGTCGCAGAACGATCTGGTGGTGGTTGCATCCATCGATACGCCCTCGAAGCCTGGCGACGTCGCCGAAAAAAAAGGCGCGTCGTCCGCCGAACAACGCTTGAAGGCGCTCATCGAACTGCTCCTGGCGATGGGGCAGTCCGTTGAGGTGCAGCAAGTCGCCGAGAATCTGCTGAGCGGCTTGTTCGAGATTTTTCCAATTGCCGATCACGGCTTTGTGGGAGTCATCGATGCAACCTCGGGCGAGGTCACGCCGCGTGCCACGAAGTATCGTTCGGACTCGCCCGACAAACGCATTCCCATCAGTACGACGCTGGTCGATCGCGTGATGCGTAGCCAGCAGACCGTGCTGTCGTCTAACACCGGGATGGACTGGGACGAAGAGCTGGCCGACAGCATGGCCAACATGAAGTCGCGGTCCTTCATGTGCGCGCCGCTCATCGACGCCAACGGCAAATCGCTGGGCATCGTGCAGATCGACTCGCCCAATGAAACCGGCAAGTTCACACAGACGGATCTGGAAGTGTTGGCCGCGCTATCGCCGCATGCCGCCTTGCTGTTGCAGTATTCGCAGTGGCACGCGGAAGCCGTGCGACGAAGCTCGCTGCAACGCGACTTGGAGTTGGCTCGGCAGGTGCAGATCGGCCTGCTGCCGACGTCGATCCCCGCAGTTCCTGGCTATGAGTTCTTCAATCACTATCAGCCAGCGCAACTCGTGGGCGGCGACTTCTATGACTACGTCCCGCTGCCGAATAATCGGATGGCAATCATCGTCGCCGACGTGTCGGGGAAAGGAATTTCAGCAGCCCTGCTGGTCGCGAAACTCGCAGGCGAACTGCGCTATCGGCTGTCAACGAGTCCCTCGACTGCGGCGGCACTCAGGAAACTCAACGACGCCTTGTGTGAAAGCAATCAGACTTCCCACTTCGTAACACTGCTGGCCGTCGTCGTGAACTTGCAGACTCACGACATTGAGGTCGTCAACGCCGGCCACTTGCCGCCACTGCACGTCACGGAGTCTGGCCGAGTCCGCCCGATCACATCGCCGGAGATCGGCATGTCCCTCGGCGTTTTTCCCGACTGCCATTACAGCGCCGTAACCGTGCGCCTGCAGGCCAACGAAAGCCTCGTCCTCTACACCGACGGCATCACCGAATCGCTCAATCTGGCGGGTGACCTGTACGGCAGCGAACGTCTGATTCGCCGCTTGTCAGTCAAAGCGGCGACAACCCGGGAAATGGGCATGCACGTGCTCGATGATCTCGACCGCTTCGTCGATGCCGCCGATCAGGCCGACGACATCTGCCTCGTCTGCCTGCGTCGCACCTCGCAGACGTGACTCAGTCCCGTCCGGGCCTCTCTGACACTCGATATCCATACTGGAAACGGCACGGAATCCGGCGATACTGGCGAGAGGCTCGTGAGTCGATTGAACGGAGGTGTGCGATGGATCCAGGACTGATCCCGGTGTTTAACCCGCCAGTTGACGGTGGTGCTTTTCAATTAACCGGTGCGGCGCTGCTCAACAACGCCGAGAAACTCGAAGAACTGGCTGACGAAGCTGGATTTGAAGCGCTGACGCGCTTCACGGACATGCGCGAGGTCCCGGAAGACTTTGAAGGAACACCGGAAGAACTCGACGCCGTGCTGGGCGAATGGTCGGAGTGGTTCGATTCCGAATGGGGCATCGAAGCCGCGTCCGCGCTGATGGAGCTGATGCAGAAGAAACCGTCGCTGAGCCGAAAACTGGACGAACCTCAGACCGTTGAGGCCGAACTGCAGGAACTCGTGCGCGTCCTGAAGCTAGGCATCGCGAGCGGCGCCGAGTTCCGTCTCGAAGTCGGCGTGCAAACCTGAAGCTCACGCGACAACTGACGCCCCTAACCCC
>JAKFWA010000100.1 GCA_021732995.1 Planctomycetaceae bacterium
ACATGGCAAGACGACTGAGCTTCATGGAAAGACTCCTTACAGGGCGCGACGAACGACTGGCTGTTCGCCACAGATGTGTTTTGTGGGAGGGGTGGGAGGTAGTGCTGTGCTGAAACGGAATGGACAGAACAGAGACGGCCCGAAGCGGACAGGAAGGGTGCGTGAGACGGTGCTGAATTGCGCGGAACAGCAACGCATCAAGCGGTGCCGGATTGAGAAGCCGGCGAGGCGGGAGACATTGGACAGGCTGAATTGAGGGGACGCGTCGTTGCTCGCAAGAGCGTTGATCGCGGGGCGGAGTCTATTCAGGCCCCGAATACGGTCAATGTGCACTTGAGGACACATTCACCCAGGCTCGCGGTTTTGTGAACTTTACAACGGTTCGAGCGTCTAACGCTTGTAATTTCTGCAATCGACGCCGTCCGGGCGTCGACCGTCTGCAAATTTTCCAAAATGAGCATGAGTCCGCCGTGGTACTTCATCTTGTAGGCAGTCGCAATCTTCTCACTAGATATTGTGGACTCAAAGGCGAAGCGAGCGCATCACGCCCCATCCATTTCCGAGCGAGGGAAAATTGGAATCGTGTTTGCTTAGTACCACTCCTTAGCTTGCTACTTCGTAAGCCGCATGGGCAAGGCTGCCTGTGAACCAGATTCAAGGACGACTTCTTTATGCCATTGAGCCTAAAGTTACTGGTCTTGTTTTCCGCTCTCGCTTCGATGGGAGCCAAACATGTGACTCCCAATTTTGTCGTCGAAGCTCCAACGGCCGAACTCGCTCAGAAGGTCGCCGTAACCGCTGAATATCATCGTGAGCAACTGGCCATTGCCTGGCTGGGCAAAGCGATGCAGCCATGGGCGAATCGTTGCGTCGTCACGGTCGATGCGGGACCGAATAAAGGTGCCGGTGGTCGCACGAAGTTCAAGTTCGATCAGGGCGAAGTCTACGGCTGGGACATGCACGTGCAGGGTTCCGTCGAACGCATCCTGGACTCCGTCATTCCGCATGAAGTCAATCATACGATTCTGGCCTGCCACTTCCGCCGCCCTTTGCCCCGTTGGGCAGATGAAGGTGCGGCATCGCTGATCGAACATGATTCAGAGAAGCAGAAACAGCAGGATCTCATCAACAAGCTCGTGTCTGAAGGCCGCCGCATTCCTCTGCGTGTCCTCTTTGATATGGCGGAATATCCGCACGACATGAACGACACTTTGGCCTTGTATGCCGAAGGGTACTCGCTGACTCAGTTCCTGGTGCAACTCGGTGGTCGCGAGGCCTTCCTGCGATTCCTCAGCGATGCACCTCATCGAGGTTGGGATGCGGCAGTCCGAACGTTCTACGATCGCAAAAATTTGGAATTGCTGGAGCGTGAGTGGACTGAGTGGGTCATGGCCGGCAGTCCTAGTTTGAACCTGCCTGAAGGCCAGATCTTTGCAAAGCGGGAGTCTCGTCCGGCCCCCGCGAGCGCCAACGGAGCAGTGGTTCGATCACAGAATCCGGATGGAAACACGGTTGGTCGCGCTGCTCAGATCGAGCAGGCTCGCCAGGCTTTGAAGAACCAGCCGCTGACGGCTTCCGCGGACGAACTGGAAGCCCCGAACCCGCGCCAGCGATCCGGCCAGACTCCGGCTCAGCCCAAGGAAGAACTCTTCGTTCCACGCCCAGGCCCGAAAGCCGCAACAGCCAAGCAGAACTCTGCTCGGAACGAAATCCGTCCGCTGGAATTGGTGCGTGTTGATGAGCACGCATCGTCGTTGCCTTTGCCTAAACGTGCTCAGCCAGCAGCTCTCCCGTCCTTGCAACTGACGGTAGACGAACCAGCTAGCTCATTGCCCTCCGCTCGCGAGATGTTTCAGGAAACCGAACTGCGAGCCTCCGACCGCCGTCCTACTCGAACCACCGACCGCACCCGCAACTGGGCAGTCTTCCCCGCACGCACGCGATAGAAGAAGGTAGTAGGCACATTCCATGTGCCGTAACTCTCAGCGGACGGCACTCGGAGAGTACATGCTGCTTTTCGGCCACCTTCTGGTGAGAGCGACTCTACTTCTTCTCCGGCCACTTCAAGTGCTTGTGCAGGAAGCGGTAGGTGCCCTGGCCATTGATGGTGTGGGGACCGATGAAGAACTCAATCTCAGCATTGTCGCCGAGGCCGATCTTGTCGTAGTGCCGCTTCACCTTGGCGAACTCCCAGGCGACCCACTCATCGGGAGCAACGCCGTCATCGTGGCCGCGTTCGACCATGAACGGACGCGGCGTCATCAGGTAGCTCAGTTCGGCGTAGTTGGCGACGTGACCCATGTTCCACTCGAAGATTTCGTACTCGCCGGTGAAGACATAGCTGTAGCCGTCTTCGTTGCTGGTGTTCTTCTTCACCCATTCGTTGTAGTCCGCCGAGCAGATCGACAGACAGTAACCGGCCTTGCCGTTACGCGGAGGCAACATGGGAGGAACTCGCACAGCGGTCTTGCCGCCGTAAGACAAGCCGTAGAACGCAAGCCGGTCCTTGTCGACGAACGGCAGCGAGGCCAGCCATTCCAGCGTGCGGTCGTGCTGCGGGATGATGTAGCTGAAGAGCGAACGCTTCATCACGTTCGACTTCCGCTGCAACGTGCGGAACAGATCTTTGCCGCGATACGGATTCTGCGGTGCATAGACGATGAAGCCGCGCTTGCAGAGTTCCGCGCTAAAGGCTTTGTAGGGCGGATAGCCAGACGAACCAGGACCGCTGATGGTGTCCATCGGCGTGCCTTCAAGTCCGTGCTGGCAGACGACGACCGGCCGCTTTTCATTCGGCTTGAGATCCTTCGGCAGCAGCAACATGCCAGATGCGATGACGTCTTCGTAGACATCGAGCACGACTTCGTAAGTATCGAAGGCGCCCTCATGGCCCTTCAGCCAATCAGCCGACTCGATCAATCGGGTCCGAGGATTGAGCGGCATCGTCGATTGCGGCAGACGGCCGATCAGTTCGTCGTAGACCCAATCGCGAACGGGTTCGACAGTCGCCGCCCACTTCTCAGGCGTTGAACGGTCCGCCTTCGCCCACTGCTTGTCGCGGACCTTGTTGCTGAGTCGCAGCAAGTTCTGCACATGCCGCTGCATCTCATCCAACTGCCGCTTCTCTCGCGCTTTCGGCTCGTTGGGAGCGATCACTCCGGGTACCAGAACCGGTGCAGGCTTCGATGCACCAACTGGTTTCAAAAAGGGTGAATCGACCGACAAAGCCTTCGCAAACGCAGTCAGTGCGCGAGGTGTCCCCGCCGGACCGTCACCTTCGCCGCTGGCGGACAGAGTGAGTTTGTCAGTCGCTTTGAGCGCATCGTAGAACCGTTTCGCGCGGTCGTGTTCGAGTCGCACGGAAGCGAGTGTCGCGGTCTCAATCTTACCCGGTGCCGCACCCGCGCCGCGTCCTGCCTTGGGAGTCGGAGGTCCCGGAATCTCGGTCACGCCCGAGGCTTCGATGGTCAGTGCTCGCGGCGCGATCATGCCAGCGATTTCCGCGTCGCCGAATTCGGTCAGCAACCCCCACACGTTGCGATAGATCGGTTCCGCCCACACACCGTCGCGCTGCCGGAAGTAACCGCTAACGAGCGTCGAACTGATTCGCGGATCAACGGCTGCTGCGTACATCGCGATCAAGCCGCCTTCGCCGACACCGACAACTCCCACCGGCAGATTGGCTTTCGCTCGCTCATTGCCCTGCGTGAGAATATCCACCGCCGCGAGCACCTTCTGCACTTCATAACCAATGACGTGCCGACCCATTTCAAAGGCTTGGCGATAAATGAACTCGCGATGCGTTTGATTGGTGTAGCGGACGTAGGGGCTGCCGGAATGCTCGTCGCTGCGGCTGATGAGCATCGGGATGATGACTCCAAATCCTTCAGCGACGAGCCGCTTTGGCAACTGAGCTTGCGGAGCGACCCCGTCCGCCAGACCGCAGAACATTTCAGGAGTCCAATCGGCGTCGGGCAGCACGACGACGTGGCCTTTCAAGACTCCGCTTGAAGGATTGAGCAGCAGCCCTTCGGCCGTCACGCCATCCAGGACGTTCCAGCGTACGGCGTGAATGGTTGCGCCATCGATGGGACCGACCATAGAGACGGGTTCAATCGAACCCACGAGATGTGCGCGCTGCACGCCGTCGAGGAACTCGATCACATGCTTGTGCGGCTCAGTAGCAGTCACTCGCGTATCGACGGCTCCGATGTACTCAGCGAACTTGGCTCGCCGGGCTGCAATCGTTTTGTCCCAATCGGTCGCGTTCGCGCCATCCAGTTTCCAAAGTTGTTCACGCCGAGCGGGCGATGCCGCGATCTCACGCAGCGCGAACTTGTCGATACCAGCGACCATCACCTCGTCGAGCGGTTGCTTGATGGTCAGAGGCTGCGTGCCCGGCAACACCTTCTCGGCAGCAAAGACACTGCTGGCGAGCAGGCTGAGACTCAAGGACGTCACAACACCCAGCTTCGACGCGGCAAATCGACGCGCACAATGTCGCAGCAACATGAGAAGTTCCTCGAAAGCGTGATCAACGGAAGCGGTGAGCTTCCCGCAGCGCAAATCCATCGACGTTTTCTAATGGGTTCGCCCGGCGATGAAAGGGAGCACGCGAGAATCGGCCTCATCAATGGCGAGCGGGGGATGTCAATCCCCCGAGATCTTGAGCCGCAATTCGAAGCAACTCGGGGGATTGACATCCCCCGCTCGCCGAAGGCGCTACTTGCCACGCGTGCGGGCGTCGAGGAAGGCGCCGAGAGCCTTTTGATAGGGCTCGGATGTGCGAAGCTTGAGGTGATCGATGCCGAGTCCGCCGCAGCGGCGCGCGAGTTCTTCGCAGAATTCGCGATACTGCTTCAGATAGAGCTTACGTAACCGGTGCGGATCGACCAGCAGGCGATGGTTCGATCGCTCGAAGTTGCGGAACTGAGTCGGATTGTGGAACGGAAACTCTTCCTCTTCCGGTGCGACGATCTGCATCAGCATCACTTCATGCCGAGCGTGACGGATGCGCTTCAAGGCCGCGAGCAGCGACTCAACCTGATCGAAGCAGTCACTCAGCACGATAACCAGGCTGCGGCGCTTGATCGTCGACATCGCCTGCTCCATGACCTGAGCCAGGCTCGTCTCGCCGCCCGGCTTGCAGTTTTCGAGCTTGCTGGCCAGCAACTGAAAGTTGCGAGGACTCGTCGCTGGCTCGAAGCGATCACGGACTTGCGTATCAAACGCGATCATGCCAACCGCATCGCGCTGCGACAGCATCAGGTAACCGAGCGTCGCGGCCAGTTGACGGGCGAAGTCGAACTTGGACAGCGTCTTCCCCGCATAGGCCATACTGCCCGAGCAATCGACGACGAGATAGCACCGCAGGTTGGTCTCGTCTTCGTACTCCTTGATGTAGTACTTGCCGGTCTTGCCGTAGGCCCGCCAGTCGATGTGGCGAATCTCATCGCCCGCGTAGTACTGCCGGTGCTCGACGAACTCGATGCTCGAGCCTTTATAGGGGCTCTTGTGCTGCCCGATGATGTAGCCTTCAACCAGCAGCTTGGCGACGACCTCCAGCCGCCCGAACTTCGCGAGTGCCGTCGGATCTTCCAGCGGCGGTGGTGAAGTGGGCATGGATGAAGCTCTTGCGAAGAGTGACCGGAACGCGAAGCATCCGTGCTACATCTGCTGCGGCGCCGCGATGCCCAGCAACGAGAGCCCTAGTGTGATGGCTCGCGAGCTCAGATCGCAAAGCAATAACCGGCTGCGGCGAATTTCCGCGTCCTCTTCCTTCAGCACCGGACTGTCCTGATGGAAGGCTGTCGCGCGATTGGCAGTCTCGAAGAGGAACTGCGTCAGGATGCTCGGTCGCAGATCTGCGAGGGCCGCATTCAAAGCGTCTTCAAACGAGAGCAACTGCAGCAGCAACGCTCGTTCGGATGCGTTGGTGAGCACGATCTTCTGCGGTCCAGCGGCCAGTGATGCGCGGTCGATCTGCCCTTTGCGGAAAATGCCGTGCATGCGCGCGTTGGCGTATTGAATGTAGGTCGCGGTGTCGCCACTGGTGGCGAGCATCTTGTCCCAATCGAACTTGTAGTCGCTCTCTCGATTGTGATGCAGGTCCGCGTACTTGATGCCGCCAATGCCGACCGCGTCGGCCACGGTCTGACGAGTCGTCTCATCAAGACTCGGGTTGTTTTCGGACACAATCTTGAGCGCACGGGCGACGGCTTCGTCGAGCAGGCTTTCAAGGCCGACTGTATCACCCGCTCGCGTCTTGAACGGCTTGCCGTCGTTCCCGAGCACCGTTCCAAAGCTGACGTGATGGAATTCAACGCCACTAAATCCCCAGCGTCGAGCCGTCTCGAACAGCAACTGGAAATGTTCCGACTGCCGCTTGTCGACAACGTACAGCATCGCCTGAGTTCCGAACTGTTCGACTCGATATCGCACCGTCGCGAGGTCTGTCGTGGCGTAGGTGAAGGCTCCGTTCTTCTTCTGCACCATGAAGGGCGCTTCGTTGCCTTCAATGAACACGCACGCTGCGCCTTCGCTGTCACGAGCCATGCCTTTGGACTTCAGGCTCTCAACAACGTCCGCCAGGAACGGGTTGTAAAAACTCTCACCCAAGGTTTTGTCAAACTTGATACCGAGCTTCTCATAGACGCCTTGCAGAGCGTCGAGGCACTTCGGCATGAACTCGTCCCACAGGCGCTGATTCTCTGCATCACCCGCGTGCAGCTTCGCAGTCTCTTCCCGCGACGCCGTGACGATGTCCGGAAACTGCGCGGCCAGTTGGCTCAACGCGGGGCCCGTCTTGATCGCTTCGATTTTCTTCTGGGCGCTCGACAGGGACTCCTTGAGTTCCGTGTGCTCTTGCTGCAGTTTCTTGAGTTGCTGCTTCAGCTGCTTCGGGTCACCGCCGTCCGCTTCTGCTCGTTGAATCTTCGCCACTTGCTGTGCAAGTCGAGTTTCGAGCTTCGGTGCTTCTTCCAGTGCCTCGTGATAATCGCAGAGCTGATTCACCAGCCGATAGAGCCGCGCCAGTTCGGCGACCGGTTGAGCCTGATACGCTGCTGGATCTACAAAATTCTTGTAGCCGAAAATGATCATGCCAAACTGGGTGCCCCAGTCGCCGATGTGATTATCTGAGACCACCTCATGACCGGCAAAGCGCAGCATGCGGTCCAGAGCGTTACCGATCACGGAGCTCCGCAGATGACCGACGTGCATCGGCTTGGCGACATTCGGCGACGAGTAGTCGATGACATACTTTCGCGCCGGCAGTTTTTGATGCCCCAGACGATCGTCAGACAGCAGGCTTGTTGCGGCCTGCTCCAGCCAGGATTGCTTCAGTCGCAAGTTGATGAAGCCCGGACCGGCGATTTCCAGCGGCTCACAGAGATCATCGAGCTGTACCTGATCCGCGACTTGCTGAGCGACCTCGCGCGGTGGCTTGCCCGCAGCCTTTGCCAAGGACATCGCGAAGTTGGCCTGGAAGTCACCGAACTTGGCATCTTGTGCCGGCTTGATCATTCCCAACGCGGCATCGACGTCTGCAGTCAGCCCGGCCAAGGCAGGCCGGAACCGATTTCGAATCTCAGTCAGAACGCTCATGCTTCAAGGATCCATACACGAATGAGCCGTGGCAATCAGTGCCGCGAAGCTTGAATCGATACCGATGTGAAGTTGCTGCCAACAAGTTGTAGGGCGGACAATCCTGTCCGCCAGCGTTGCCGCGGACAGGATTGTCCGCTGTACACCAATAGCCGATTGATTGCGAAAGGTTCCGTGAGATCCGACCGCACTAGCTTTCGAGAGTGAAAGACTCGTCTTCGTCGTCTTCAGGCACCGACGGAATTGCTGCGTGGTCATCTGCGGATTGAACCGGGCGCCCCGGCTCTTGCCAGTGCACGCGGGGAGCGTCAGCCCAGAGATCTTCCAACCGATACAGGTCGCGGCCTTCGGGCGTGAAAACGTGCAGCACGAAATCGCCGAAATCGTAGAGCAGCCAGTGCGAACCGGCTTCTTCGCCTTCGTTGCCATACAGCTTGACGCCGCGCAGTTTCATCACCCGCCGCGCTTCCTCGGCGATACCGATCATCTGGCGGTTACTGCCGGCCGTAGTGACTACAAAATAGTCGACCAGCGGTGTCAGCGAGCGCATGTCGAGCAACAGCGTGTCTTTGCCTTTGAAATCGTCAGCAATGCGAGCAACCAGGGTGGTTTGTTCCAGGATCTTGGCATCAATGTCGGCAGCAACGGCCGTGCTCTGATTAGCTTCTGCGGTAGCAATCATCTGGGATTCTTGTGGGGAACTCGGTTCAGACACTTTCACCATCCAATTGGATTGAGACGAGACGGGGGTGCCGAACCTTTCTCGCCGAGAGGACGGACACGATCGTCCCGAAGTTGTTCGCAGACTTCAAGCTAACGTGCTCACCTGACAGTTTGCCACAGGCAGTTTGAACGTCGCCGACCGGATCTGTGATTCAATTGGCATCTGCTGCCGGGCCGGAGCGGCAGAAATGCCGACTGTGCGGGTCGCACGTACCACCCGCCTCGACTTTCCCGCGTCAATTTGGCGGTGCGATTTCTGGCTCGAAAACGGGTAAATCCGGGGGATAGGTTCATGACGATTGATTGATGAGTTCAAGTCCTAACCCGTTGCGCACAAACGATGCCACGCCTGTTTCCATCACGCTCGAACATGCTAAAAGCCTTGGCGGCGACCGGCGGATTGTCGGTGCTGCGGCGGCTTCCCGCATGGCGCGGATTGGTGACGGTGAATTACCACCGCATCGGAGAGCACGGCGATTCGCTGCTGGACTGGGATTTGTGGAGTGCCACCCAGGATGACCTGAACGAGCACATCGCCAGCCTGAAACGCGATTCGGACGTCATCAGCCTCGACGACCTGTCGGGAATTCTCAGCTCCCGCCGAGGACTCAAGTCCGGCCGCTTCGTCCTGATCAGTTTTGATGACGGTTACCGGGACAACTACGACATCGCGTTACCGGTTCTGAAATCACACAACGTCCCGGCCGCCTTCTTCATCGCAACGGGTTTCCTGGACCAGCGGAACATGGCCTGGTGGGACGAAGTCGCCTGGATGGTGCGTTCCTCGCGACGACAAGGACTCGCGGGACCGGCCAAGCATCTGCCGCACAACGTCTCATTCGACGAACCACATCGCGAGCACGCCGTCCGCCGTTTGCTTCGAGCCTGTTACGCCCTGGATGCTCAAACGCGTACTGAATTCATTAACGAACTCGCCGAGGCCACCGGCAGCGGTCGCGCATCGCACCAGTTGTCCGAAGAGACCTGGATCACCTGGGACATGCTCCGCGAGATGCGAGCCGCTGGCATGAGCATTGGGGCTCACACGGTAAGCCATCCGGTGCTCGCGCGTTTGACCTATGAAGAGCAGCTTTTCGAACTCACGGAATCTCGCTTGCGATTGGAAGCGGAACTCGGCGAACTCGTAACCGCATTCAGCTATCCCGTCGGGCGTCGAGACAGCTTCAACGCCGACACGCGATCCGCCCTGCTGGCCGCCGGTTATGATTGGGCCTTCAGCTTCTACGGCGGCTACGCCAAGAGCTCACAAGTCGACCGCTTCGACATCCCGCGTGCGGCAATCGAAAGCAGTTTTTCGCTGACCCAGGTGCGATCGCTCACTGCCCTGCCTCAGCTGTTCGCGGCTCACTAAGAGTCCGCTACAGAGCCAACCGTCGGATACGCCCGGAACGACCTCAGAATGGGTAACAACCGAGTCTCAGACTTACGGCAATTGATACCACCAGGAAAAAGCCAGTAGCACGGATGATCTACCCGTGCTACTGGCTGCTCTCTATCTCTGGTTTGCCGATTTACCGCTCAGGAAGACCAAGCGGACTTGCTGCCGACTTGAGCGATCCGATCGCGAGCCGCGAAGTAGGCGGCAATGACGTCCGGGTCCCACTGAGTTCCGGCGCCCTCGCGGAAGATGTTTTCCACTTTGGCGAGCGGCATGCCTTTGCGGTAAGGACGGTCGCTCCGCATCGCGTCGTAAGCATCAGCCACGGCCAGGATGCGAGCCAGCAGCGGAATGTCACGACCGCGCAGCCGATCCGGGTAACCGTTGCCTGAGTATTCTTCATGGTGATTGCGCACACCCGGCAGCAGCTTATGGAACAGCTTCAGGCCCCGCAGGATGCGATAGCCGATCAGCGGATGCTGCTTGACTTCATCGAATTCGGCCGGATCCAGCGCCGACGGCTTCTGCAGGATGGCATCGTTGATACCGATCTTGCCGATGTCATGCAGCAGACCTGCCGTATGAATGTCCTTGATATCCTGAGCACTCAACTGCAGCTCTTCGCCGAGTTCGCGAGCGATCGCGGCGACGCGTTCGCTGTGACCGCGGGTGTAGCGATCCTTGGCATCGAGCGTTGAAACCAGTGAGCCGACGAACTGCAACACGAATTCTTCCTGCTCTTCGTATAACTGACGATTGCAGTAGTGAGTCGCCAGCAACGCTGCGACGGTGCTCGTCATGCGGGCTTCGCCGGTACCGAATTCACGACCATCTGGCAGGTTGCCGAGGAACACCCATCCGATATGGCGATTGCCGTCCGTAATTGGATGCAGCAGGAAATTGCGCAGCTCAGGGAACTCATCCGAGATCAATCCGCCCGCGACATGATTTCGTATAATCGAATCGAACGCCGTCGTGCCTTCGAAGTAGTCGAGCAGCAGTTCGAATTTCTTGGTGCCAAACGGCAGACGGCCGAAGCTGTACTCCTGCCACTGACCGTGCCAGTCGTTGACCGCCAGCACGCACGCTTCCGCGCCGACCTGCTGCTGCAGGCTTTCGACGCAACTGCGAGCCAGCTCCGTCGGGTTCTTCGACAGCACCAGTCCCGAAGCGAGACCATCCACAAAACGCATCTGCGATTGAACTCGTTCCACGCGGGCACTGAGTTCGCCTGATTCTCCCCGCAGTTTGGATTCACGCTGGTCGGCTTCATACACATTGCACAGCAACCGCTCGAGCAATTCCGGCGAGCAGCATTTCTGCTGCGTGCACCAGTCGCTCAAGTGATGTGGCGGCCAGTGCAATTCGTCGGCCAGCCGCTGCAGTTCTTCCGAGATCCGACCGCGATGATTCAGCACATAGCCGCAGCCGACTGTCTGGAGATCGTCCATATCGTGTAGCGGAACCGCGTAGAAGACCAGTCCCGAAGCGAGTTCCCAGACGCGGGGTTCTGTCACATATGTTAATTGCGAGACGACAAGACTCGGCAGAATCTCGACCAGGTCGGGATCTGTCTTGGCAAGCACTGTGCCCGACGCCGCATCGAGGCACACGAACGCCAGTCCGGTCGCCGCCGCGTAATGTCGGAGCAGACGAATGGCGGGCTCGTCGCTGTCGAGGGTGTAGCTATAACGCTCCCCCAGCGACCAGCGCGGTGCGCACAATTCGGTGCTCAGAAATGTTGTCGTCATCAAAGCTCCCCCAACTCATGGCCTGCGGTAGAAGCGTAGGTCATGAACGTCAGGTGGTAATGACGTTTGGCGAGGTGGCGAGAAGCCGCCTGTCAATACAAGCGAAACCCTGCGCCGTCTGGAGTATTTACCTCAAGGAGAGCATTCGCCGGGAGGTTCTGATACCGAAATTTGACGCACCTGCGACACGCATGTACCGCTAGGAAAAGAACCCGGATAACGCAGTCTGATTTCGGAGTTCTGGCGGTAAAACTCTTACCTTGATGCAGGTCGCGGATGCGGTCTGCGGTCTGCAACGATTACTCCAGTTGATACCCCTGCCCGCGGCGTGTGGTTATAAAGTCTTTACCGATCTTGCGGCGGATATTCGATATGTGAACGTCCAGGAGATTCGACAGGCTGTCGTCATCTTCATCGAACAGGTGGTCGTAGAGCGTTGACCGCGAGACCACCTTGCCCAGATGTAGCGCGAGGAATTCAACGATTGAGTACTCGCGGGCGGTGAGGTCGATCGTCACTTCGTCGCGAGTGACGGTTTTGCCGGCGGTATCAATGGTGACGTCACCGATCTCGATCACGCTGCTGGCTTGACCAGCGCTGCGACGGATCAGAGCCCGGATGCGAGCCTTCAGCTCTTTGAGTTCAAACGGTTTGACGAGGTAGTCGTCCGCGCCGCCGTCGAGCCCCTTGACACGATCTTCGACGGCATCGCGGGCAGTCAACATGAGCACGGGAGTCGGCTTCAGCTTGCGAACCTCGGCCAGCACGCTCCAGCCGCTGCGTTTGGGCAACATCACATCGAGCACGATGACGTCGTAGTCCCAGCTCTTGGCTTTGTAGAGACCTTCTTCACCGTCCTCGGCCACGTCGACTGCGTAACCCTCTTCGCGCAACGACGTCGACACGATGCGGGACAGGTCCAGTTCATCTTCAACAACAAGTAGTCGCATGAGTGGCCTACATCCGGAAGTCACATTCGTTGCAGCACCCGCCTGATGACAAACAGTCAGCACGGGCGCGTCGCCGTTCACTCGCGAACCGAAAGCAGAGATCGGCTCGCCGTGAGAACGGCGGCTTGATCTTAAGGACGCTCGGCGGGCGTAAACCAGCCCCGCGGAAGAATCGTCTCCCGCCACAGCGGTTTCAGGGCAGATACCTGAGGAAAGCGCCAACTCGCCGGGGCACGAAGTCGTCAGACAACGTTCCCGTGGGAAATGATCCGAGGCACTGGAACGGGCTGACGCAAACCGCAGAACCTCAGTCGAGTCTCGGATGCAGCCGAATGCCGTTCATGTTGATCTGGACCAGGCATTGGCGGACGGTGTCCGCACAGTGTCCGTTGCCTTGCGCCCACCAGATGATGTTGAAGTTTTCCTTGCCGGACCGGTACTGCTCGATGACCTCGTAGGTCAGAGCGTTCTGCTCGTAACCGTCCCGAAGAATTCCGAAAGACTTCTGATTGAACTCGCTCCAGATCTGCTCGCCGATGAGGTGCTCAATGTGCCGATACCGCAGGAACGTGTTCCAGTAGCGGCGATACCAGTCATAGAAGGCCGCGTTGCCCAAGTCACGCCGGGCAAACTGGCTTTCCAGCCATTGGTGACGGCAGGCTTCGTGGTAGGCGGCTTCAAACAGGCTGGGGGCGGAAGTACCGGCGGGCTGCGTGCAGATCTGTGTGATCAAGGTCGATTCCGTTGTCGGGGACGGTTCGAACGGGGCGTGGCAATCACCCTTGACTTCATTCACAACACATGCATCGGGCGCGATGCGACCGGCGAGAGTAGTAGATCCCTCCCACTTGGGTGAAGAATAGACCGCGAACTTTTTTTCAGAGTTTCACAAATCCCGCCCGAGTCCCGGTGAAATCGGGAGATCACGTTCTCCATGGATTCAAAGAATTACTATCGATCCATGCGATCAGTATTTCGCACAGCGCACTTCGTCCGCCAAGAGTCTTGTTTTAGCACCGAACCACCTGGGCGCGTCGCTTGAAGCCAACTGGAAACATCACACGTTCGATGGCCAACTGCAGCTTGAAAAGGCTACTTGATCTCGCTGAACGTGCCTGAGTTGGTGTCCAGAACCCAAAACGAGCGTTTTTCGCTGGAAGCGACGGCGACCTTCTTCCCCCCGGCAAGGATGGCGAGCTGGGAGATGTTGAAATCATCGGCTGGAACTGACCAACGATCTGACTTTTGAGACGCCAGATCAAATCGCAGCACCGTATCTCCTTGCCAACCTACGATGAGTCCTTCACCGACGAATCGATAAGGAGTCGCATTGGCGGTGGCATCAAGTTTTTTGACTTCCGATTCGCCCCGGCTGACGAGCAAGACTTCTTGGGGTTTCGAGACGATGCATTTTCGTCCCGAGTGGTCCAGCGCAGGGCTGCCGGCGTCTAGAAAGTTGAACTCGTTCTGCTCGAGTAACTCCCCGTCGCCCGTTCCAAACCACTGCAATCGCTTTGAATCGGGCGGGAGCGCAGCAGCGATAGCGCCATCACCACTGAGTGCCACGCGGCTTTTGGGATCCAAAGCGAGGTTAGCCATCTGTTTCCGAGCAACAAGGTCCCACGTCGCAATTCCCTGTTTGGAGCGAACCAACGCGACCTTGCCGTCAGCACTGAGTTGCACATCAAGCGCTCCGCCGGCGAGGTTGATCGCCGCGTTGTCTGCGAGCCGATCTGATGACTGATGCTTCCACGGTGTAATACGTCCCGACCGCAGGTCAAGACACGCTGGTTGATCCCCTAACGTCGTCAGCGAGGCGTTTCCTTCGACACGAATTTCTTTGACGAGTTTGCTGGTAGCGGTGTCCCAAATCTCAACTTCGCCCTTAGATCGCGCTAACCCAACTTCGTCTCCTTCTCCCAATCGAACCAATCCGACGACGAACCCTCTTGTGTCGACCTGCACAGATCGATTTGCCGAAGACCTTGCGATGAAAAAGAAACCTGCCAGGACAAACACGCCGACGATCGTCCCTAACCCCACGACCAGCGAACGTCCAGGCAGACTTCCGGCAATGGCATCGGGCAACATTCTTTCGATGGCCTTAGCGACACGTTTGGAGAATGAAGCGCGTTGCTTCTCCACTCCAAGATCTTCCAGCGCCTTTTCGGCTCCGCGTTGGACCATGGAATCGGGGTCCTCCAGCAGAGCCTGAATTGCACTGACGGCGGACTTGGCTCCAAGTTTTCCCAAGGCACAGACCGAGTGATAGCGCACTTCCGGTGCTGAGTCGCGCAGCATGGCGACGAGTGCTGGAGTAGCATTGATGTTGCCCAACAGTCCCATAGCGATCACGGCACTACACCGAACCACGGACTCATCTTTCAAGGCCGTCTCCAAAACTGGCAGCACATCCTTGTTGCCAATTTTTCCAAGAGCTTTCACGGCCGCGGCGCGAACCTCAAAAGACGCGTCACGAGTGACGAGTGCCTTGAGCGTTTCGCACGTGTTTGCCTGTGCGATTTCCCCAAGGGCATCCACGATATGACGTCGAATGACTGGTTTTGCGTGTTCCAGCATATCCAGCAAGAGCGGGACCGCTTCGGCAGACTTCACTTTCTTGATGCCAAGCAAGATCTTTGCTTGCTGCTCTGGAGAGGATTGCTCAAGCAACGGCAGCAGTGCGTCGATGGCTGGCGCGTCACCAATCTTCACGAGCGCATCAACCGCCGATTCAAGAAGCGTACCAGTTGCTTCGGGTAGAAGCTCGAGAATTGGAGGGACAGCTCTGGAGTCGCCAATCTCCCCCAAAGCGTCCAGCGCTCGACGACGCAATTCTTCGTCAACTACGGAGAGAAAGGGCAACAACGAGCGAACGGCACGTGGATCACCAATCTTGCCTAATGCAACAATTACATTGAGCTGAATGATTTCGTCATTATCACTGAGCTGCTCCACCAATTTGGAAGTCGCGCGCTTGTCGCCAATGCGCCCCAGAGACTCGATGGCATAGGCGCGAATTGGTCCGGAGGTATGCTCGATCGTCGTGAGCAAAGTCATGACAGCCGACTCGTGGCCAATCTTCCCCAGTAGAATAATGGCATCCAGCAACATGCCTTTATCCCGATGTTGCACCACGTCCAGCAATGTCGGAACCGCAACGGCGCCGATCTGCCCGACAGCCTCCGCGACATACAATTTCAAATGGGGATTTACCAATCCGAGTCGCAGCAATGGTCTCACCGCGTGTTCGGAGTTCAAGGCCCGCAGAGCTTTAATGCCTTCGTGGACAACCTCATTCGATTGATCCAGTAGCGAGCGTAAGACAATCGGCAATCCGCGCGGATCTCCAAGTATACCGAGCGCGCGAATGAGGCCAGATCGCACATGATCCCAACCTTCCGACTCAATCGGCGCGATCAACTCAAACACACGCACGTCGCGGGATTCGCCGAGTTCCAGCAACGCCATGCGACGCTGTTGCGCTTCTCCCTGGTCGAGCGGATTACGCTCGCGAAGTTGTTCCTTCAGCTTCTTCAGCTTGATCGCGGATAATGTCTTTTTCAGATCAATCGATGGGTTGGATGGAAGTTGACTAATAGCATTATCAACACACTGTTTGAGCTGCCTGATCTCCAAATCAGAGGTCGAGTCCTCAACTTCCGGAATCAGTACCGGCTGTGAACATTTTTTGCATTTCCGATACTTGCCAGCCCATTCCTGCTTTACTTTCAGTTGAGTTCCGCATTGGCATGTGGCCGTAATCAGCCTTGGGGAACTCTCCGTCGACGCTGATGCAGTTGTTGTCTTGGGCTGCGTCGGTTCTACCTTCTTAGTCGCGGAGATCCCCTCGGCAGGCACGCTGCTTGAGCCAGGCGAAGGCCGCGCGGCCACCGTTGGTGTTTGAGCAGCAGCAGTAGAACCGGATCCAGTCGCGATTGCCGGATCGGAATTGGTGCTGCGAGTCTTCGGGGCACCAGAGTCTCGCGAGGCCAGGGAATTCCTGCTGGCAGAGGCTTGGGCTGGCGGATTCAACTGCGGCTTCGGCTTGACGAGGGGGCGATCCGGCAGTGGGGTCCGCGTTGATTGGAGTATAAGAGTATCTCCGCCATTCGTTGAGTCTTCGCTAACCGATACGCGAGCTGGTACCAAACCGGAGGGCATTCGCGTGCCACATTCAATGCACTTCATCATGGCAGGCTTCATCGCTGCCCCGCAGGCCGAGCAAACTCGTTCGGTTGCAGACATCATACGACTCTCACAAATCTAAAAGTCTGTCACTAGCTGTGCGGACGATGTATTCGACTGTTATCAAAACCTCGACCTCTAGTCAGCGACAAAAGCCCGGACGCCGACAACTGGTTGTTGTGGCATCCGGGCACTTTGTCAGTTCGACAGCAAAGACCTGACCGGGAACCTCGCTATGTAGCCATCACATTATGCAGACTAAGAATAGTAACACAGTCCACACCTACTCTTGTGCCGTATAGCAGGTCGTTCCAGGAATCGGTCAGACCGCCTTACTCGAAATTGCCCTTTGTCACAATTTCGGTGTTGAGCAGCGTACCAACGAAGAACTCGCCGGCGTTGATCTCAACCACACCGTCCTTGTAACCATCGCTTGCTGGCGTTGTACCATCAGCCGCGAAGCCTGGGTTGAAGTATTTGTCACCGTTGAGGTCGGTGAGTTCCTTGACGCTGCCATCGGCCATCAAAACGTTGGCCTTATCACCGTGAACTGCAGTCCAGTCACGGGTGTCCTGAAGAATCAGCTTGCCAACCAAGCTTGTACCTGCAGCAGCAACAGCACTGGTGCCAGCGTAGTTTACCTGGTTCGCGTTGGTAACGGTCGTGCCCACCGGCGGGTACGATGGCAAGTAGATGCCAACTGCATTGTTGTTATCAGCACTTCCAATGAGCGAGACCTTCGTACCATTCCAGAATCCTGGGCCGTCATTGGCCGCTTCACCCAACCGAACGCCAGCGACAAGTTCATCGTTGATGGTGTCCGAGAGGATGGCTTCGGTCACGTCGCCAGGGCCCGAGTCACCGAGAATCATGATGTTGTTGGAAGGAACAACAGAGCCTTCCAGCATCCGCAGGGTCAGCGGTCCGGTCGTGTTGTTGACTTCCTTCAAGCCACTGATGGTAGCTGTGGTCGTAGATCCATCGGTGTAAGTATACACCTTGGTGGTCAGCACGCCCATAACGGATGTCGCTGCGGAAGTGCCGTTCGAAATATACCGGACACCACTGCGGGACAGGTGCCAGCCGCAGGCGTAGTTTGTATTCATGCCCTTGTTATTGACAATATTCTGGGCAATCGGCAGGGACTGCACAACAGCAGTGCCGTTCCACATCTGGTCGGAAACGGTGTACCGCTCTTGAGGCAGGGTGTAGATCACAGCCAGATTGGACGTGGCGACGGTACCGATCAGGTCGTTGAGCTTCTCAGTTCCGCGAATCTGGTTCGTCGGGCACTTGAGCTGATCCGGCTTACCAGCCTTGAGGGCGACGATATCAGCCACCCAGCCCCACTTGTCCATCGCACCGTCGCGCTTGAGGTCCCACTGACCCGTGGTCAAACGAGTCTTGGAGTCCTTGGACGCGAAGGTATGCATCGCGACGCCAATTTGACGAAGATTGCTCTTGCACTGCGTATTCCGCGCAGCTTCACGTGCAGCCTGAACGGCTGGCAGCAGCAAAGCCACCAGAATGGCGATGATCGTGATCACCACCAGCAGTTCGATGAGGGTAAAACCAGCACGCTTCGAGGTCAGACGAATCGACTTCTGCATTCTTTCTTTCTCCTGAATGAACCTAAAAAAGTTGAAATTTCCCAACGATGTTTCGTATTCCGTCACGCGCCGCGACGCATCCTTTGCGCCTCAACCCAATTGATGCCCAAGCACCTCCTGTCAAACACGTCGCTAGCGATGTTGGAAGTCAGCCGTGTGCACGGAGAGGAGTATTGGACCCCCTCGTCAACAACACGTGTGAGCCCCGTGAAGACTCAGTGAAACCGTCAGATTCAAGTTCCTCGACCTGTTCGATTTGGGAGTTCGTCGCAATAGACTGCCAAACCTGATCGAGAAGCTGACGACGCTCAGCCAAAGCACCCCCCGCGAGTGACTGAAGCTCGCCGGGCAGCGTTATCGGCGTCGTTTGTGAGGAAACTGTGAAGGCCCTATCAATGGTTTGCGAACCCTGTGGAGTGACTCAGCGTGACATCACCTAAGGGACGTAGCCTGTTGAAGCCGCTTGTGGTGCTCAGCATTGTTGGTCCGCTGGCATTGGCGCTGTTGATCGCAACTGTCCAAAGCGTGCAGCAAACGTCCCTGCTGCGTGATCTGACGCTCGCGCATCTGCGTGAAGTTGCTGCTGCCGTTGTCGACTCAGACCTGCCTCGGGACTTCCGGGATATCGCCAAACGAACGCGTACGGAGATCTTCCTGCTGGACCAGGAAGGTCTTGTCATCGCAGACAGCACGGATCGGTTCGTCGGGAAGTCGGTTGCCACGGAGACCGACGTGTACCTGGCTCGGAACTACGACTCAGGCGCGGCTCATGTTCGGCGGGATGGAGTCGAGTACGGAGCGGTAACGCTGAAGATCGATGCCAACGGCGAGCCGCCGAATTACATGCGCGTGATGGAGTTGAACTTCGGCAGTAACGACCACACCGGATCTGTGCCGGGGCGAATGGTCACCGCGGGCTGGTTTTGGTTCTGCGTGATCGGGGCGACCCTGCTGTTCTGGTTCGCCGCTCACCAGTTAGCTCGTCGCATCCGACGCCCTCTGCAACAGGTGACGAACGCTCTGGACCAGCTCGGTGCGCTGACGTGGGAAGGTAGCGTGGACGTCACGGGACGCGGTGAGATTGAGCAGCTCAGCGAAGCGTTCAATCGTGCCGCGGAATCAATTGCGGTCGAAGTGCAGAACCTGAAGCGCCAAAGCATTGATCTCGAACGGACCGCCCACTTTCTGGAGACCGTGCTGGGCGCGATGGTCGAAGGCGTGATTGCCGTCGATCCGCGGCATTGCGTTATGTATGCCAATCAGGCCGCGGTGAACCTGCTGGCTTCGCGCATCAAGCCCAGCGAACTGCCGGGTCGCCAGTTGCTCGAAATGGCCCGGCATCAAAGCATCGACCGGGCAGTGCGACGGGCGTTGGCTGGCGAAGACCGGGTGCGTCTGGAGTTCGAACTCCCTGCTTCGGGGCGGTTCATCAGCCTCCTGGCGACTCAACTGGTGGAAGGTTCCCACGCCGGCGCCGTGCTGGTGCTGCACGACGTTACGGATCTGCGACGCCTGGAACGCCTGCGCCGCGAGTTTGTTTCGAATGTTTCGCACGAACTCAAGACACCGCTCGCTGCGATTCAGGGTTATGTGGAAACGTTGCTCGACGGCGCGGTGGATGATCCCAACGTCAACCGCCGCTTCCTGACGGGAGTTGCGACGCAAGGCAATCGACTGCACGCCATGATTCAGGACCTTCTGCAGCTAGGCCGCATCGAAGCTGGCAACGAAGCGTTCAACATCCAGGACGTGGGGATCAGCTCGATCATCAATTCGGTCGTCGAAGAGAATCTGCACGTGGCAGAGGCTAAAGGCTTGCGCTGCGAGGTCGAGGCACCTGCCAACGACATCATCGTGCGGGCCGACGCCAAAGCTCTACGCACGATTATCGAGAACCTGCTGACGAACGCGGTGAAATACACGGCTGCCGGAACCGTGCGCATCGCCTGGCGCGCTGAACGCAGGCAGTTGCGAATTGATGTCAGCGATACCGGAGTCGGTATCGCCAGGGAACATCAACCGCGCATCTTTGAACGGTTCTATCGCGTTGACGAAGCCCGCTCGCGCGACGCGGGCGGAACCGGCCTGGGGCTGGCGATCGTCAAGCACCTCTGTCAGGTCTTCGGCGGCCGCGTGAATGTGCACAGCGAACTTGGCAAAGGCAGCACGTTCTCCGTGTTTCTGCCGATGGCGTGAGTTACGACTGCTTGCCAAGTGCCATCAACGAGAGAAACTCGAACGCCAGATTCGCGGCGAGGATCGATGTGATCTGCGCAGCATCAAACGGCGGCGACACTTCGACGATGTCTCCACCGACAATGTTGAGTCCTCGCAGTCCGCGGACCAGTTGCAGCATCTGATGGCTCGTGAAACCGCCGACCTCAGGAGTCCCCGTCCCCGGCGCGAAGGCCGGATCGACCGAATCAATGTCGAGCGTGATATACGCCGCGCGCGTGCCCACCCGCTGACGGATTTCGTTGACCACTGTCTGTGCGCCGCTGTTAAGTGCTTCATCAATCGTGATGAGCCGGGCTCCGAGTTGTTTCGCATCCAGGTAGTCCTGAGGCCCTGCCGTCGGTCCACGGATGCCGATCTGGAGATAGGCATTGGTATCGATGAGTCCCTCTTCAATCGCACGTCGAAACGGTGTGCCGTGGCTGTAGCGATGAGACTTGTATTCCTCATCCCATGTGTCGGGATGGGCGTCGAAATGAATCACAGCCAACGGGCCATGTTTCTTCGCGTGGGCTCGCAGCAACGGCAGGCTGATGGAGTGCTCGCCGCCCAGAGTGACCAGGCGGCAGTTCTGTTTCAGAATCTGGCTGGCTTCGGTTTCGATCGCAGCATGGGTGGCCATGATGTCAACGGGCACGACATCGACATCGCCGTAGTCGATCACTTTGAGTTTCTCAAACGGCGCCACCTGCAGCGCGTTGTTGTAGCCCCAAAGCAGCAGCGACTGCTCGCGAATGCCTCGAGGGCCAAACCGCGTGCCACTGCGATACGACACCGAACCGTCATAAGGCACGCCCAGAATCGCGACGTCTGCACCAGTTGCGTCCCGCGTATGTGGCTGATGTCCGAACGTTGCGATGCCTTGATACGGTTGAAATGAGAAGCTGCTCACTCTTATGTCTCCTCAGCGGTGGTGTCCGACAGCACTTCTGTATGTGTTACGTCGAAGGCGCGTCGCGGAGATGATTCAGGTACGGTTGCGGCCAGAATCAGCTCGACGATTGTCCGAGAGTCTGGTCGCTCGCCGGCATCCGCCCAAGATCAAACCGTCCGCACGACAAGTCTCCTGTCCGTTCCCTCTGGAGTCCGCACGATGACGAGACGTTCCCTTCGGACTCTGTGCTTGTTAGGAGCCAGTATGCTGCCGCAGCTTGTGCCGATCATCACTCCGGAGCCGGGACTGTGTGGCGACTACGATCGCACGGTGGGTAAGCCGCATCAAAGCCGGTCGGTGGTGGTCGCTCGCAAAGGGATGGTAGCCACAAGTCATCCGCTGGCGGCTCAAGTGGGCATCGACATCCTGAAAGCCGGAGGCAACGCCGCCGACGCCGCGATTGCCACGAACGCGATGATGGGTCTCGTCGAACCGATGAGCTGCGGTATCGGCGGTGATCTGTTCGTGATCTATTGGGACGCCAAGACTCAGAAACTGTACGGACTCAACGCCAGCGGCCGCAGTCCGTATGCCCTCAATCGCGAAGTCTTCAGGTCGAAAGGCATGACCGAGATTCCATCCTACGGTCCGCTGAGTTGGTCAGTTCCCGGTTGCGTCGATGGTTGGGACGAACTACGCCGCCGCTTTGGAACCATGCCTCTGGATCACCTGCTGAAGCCATCGATTGGGTACGCTGAAGAAGGCTTCGCGGTTCCGGAAGTCATCGCGAGCTACTGGAAAGGTTCCGCGAAGAGCCTCAGCGAATGGCCAGATTCTGCGAAGACGTATCTTCCGGGCGGCAAGCATCCCACGGTCGGTCAGGTCTTCAAGAATCCGTGGCTGGCGAAGTCGTATCAGGCGATTGCCAAAGGCGGTCGCGATGCGTTCTATCGTGGAGACATCGCGCGGCAGATCGTGGCGTTCAGCGAGAAGCACGGCGGCTATTTCGCTATGAAAGATTTTGAGGACCACACATCGGAGTGGGTAGAACCGGTCTCGACGAACTACCGCGGCTATGATGTCTGGGAACTGCCGCCGAACGGTCAGGGGATCGCGGCTCTGCAGATGCTGAACGTGCTGGAAAAGTATGATTTGAAATCGCTCGGGCATAACTCGGCGGAAACGCTGCATTTGCTGGTCGAATCCAAGAAGCTCGCGTTCGCCGATCGATCGAAGTTTTACGCCGATCCTGCCTTCAACAAGTTGCCGGTCAAAGAGTTGATTTCAAAGGAATACGCTGACCGGCAGCGGCAGCGCATCAAGCTCGATCAGGCCGCGAAGGATGTGCCGCCCGGTGACCCGAAGCTTGGCCACGGTGACACGATCTATCTGACAGTGGTCGATGAGAACCGCAACTGCTGCTCGTTGATTCAAAGCATCTATTACGGCTTCGGCTCACAGGTGGTGCCGGGCGACGTCGGGTTCGCGATGCAGAACCGCGGGCAACTCTTCGCCCTGGACGATCAGCATCTGAACCGTCTTGAACCGCACAAGCGACCGTTCCACACGATCATTCCGGCGTTCGTCACGAAGGACGGCAAGCCTTACTTCTGTTTCGGAGTCATGGGTGGCGACATGCAGCCTCAGGGGCACGTGCAGATTCTGGTCAACATGATCGACTTCGGCATGAACGTGCAGGCTGCGGGAGATGCCGCGCGATTCAGCCACTACGGATCACAGAGTCCCACCGGCGATCCGCTGGATCCGGACGGCGGGACAGTCGGAATTGAATCGGGCGTCAGTCCCGAAGCCGCGCGTGGACTGCAGCAGCGCGGCCACAAGCTGGTCCGTTCGCCGGGAGGCTACGGCGGCTATCAGGGCATTTTGATTGATTCGGAGAACGGCACTCTGCACGGAGCGACGGAACCTCGGAAGGACGGCGCAGCCTTGGGCTACTAGCCCGCGCGCAGCAGCGGGAATTCCTGCGGTTCGAGAACTCGCCTTGACCTCGCAAAAAAGATTGTCGTACGACGACTCTTTGCCGCCGCATTTCGCGGCCGTTTGTCAGTCAACGTCTCGCCACCGCCGGTCCGATGCATCTACTTCAACGATATATCCTGAAGGAGCTTGTGCGAGTCCTCGTACTCGTGCTGTCGTTGCTGACGGTGCTGCTGGTGTTCGTGGGCGTGTTTCGTGAAGCGACGGCCAGCGGGCTGGGTCTGGCGGAAACGCTGTCAATCATTCCGTACATCGTGCCCAGCATGCTGCCGTACACGATTCCGTCGACGATGTTGTTGACGGTGTGCATGGTCTATGGCCGGCTGGGTGCCGACTACGAGATTACCGCCGCGAAAGCCTCTGGGATCAGCGTGATCTCACTGCTGATGCCGGCTTTCGTGCTCAGCGGCGTTCTGAGCGTGTCCACTCTGCTGCTGTGCGATCAGGTCATCCCCTGGTCGGTGGCGAAGATTCAACGCGTGATTTCACTCGCGATGGAAGACATCTTCCTCGACATGCTGGCTTCGCAAAGTGCTGTCAAAGATCGCGAGCGTGGGATGGCGATTTCGGCGGTACGAGTCGATAAAGCCGAGCATCGGCTCGTGAAGCCGAATATCCGGTATTCGCCTTCGGGGAAGGAACCGGTGGTCGTGCAGGCTGATGAAGCCACGGTGCGGATTGATGTCGACCAGCAGACCGCCATCATTCATTTCAAACAGGCGTGGATTGACGCTCCGGGCGGTGTGACGCTGAAACTGGACGATCAGGAGTTCGCCTTCCCGATGGCGGGACTACGCAAGAATGAGGTGCGGTCGCGCAATCTCAATTTGAACGCGATTCAGCGGCAGTTGGTGGAGCTCAAGGAGCAGTCGCAGGCCGCAGAGGAACAGCGGGCGATCTCTACCGCGTTCACGCTGGCGCTGGGCCACTTCAATGAGTTCACCGAGGTGCCGTTTCAGCACTATCACGAGCGGCTGCGAATGAACGTCATTATGACCAACAAGCACCGCACTGAAGTGCAGAATCGTTTTGCTTTGTCGTGCAGTTGTATCTTCTTCGCGTTGCTGGGCAGTCCGTTTGCCGTGCTGCAGGCTCGCAGTCAGTTCCTGACGAACTTCTTCTTGTGCTTCTTGCCCATCCTGCTGGTGTACTACCCGGTGGTCTTGCTGATGATGAACCTGTCCATCACGGGCAAGGTGAATCCCGCGATTGCGATGTGGTTGGGGAATTTCTTGCTGTTTATCGGTGCCAGCGTTGTGTTAAAGAAGGCGATCCAACATTAGGTTGGAGCAGTCGTTGTCAGCGGCCCTGACGATGAGGCGTGCGCCTTTGAATCTCCCCGGAAGCACATCATGGCTGAAGTGTCGACGCAGTGCCCGCACTGCGAAAAGGTGATGAAGCTCAAGTCATCCGCAATGCTGGGCAAGAAAGTTGCGTGCCCGAAATGCGGCGAGTCTTTCACCATTAAGCGCTACAAAGAGCCTGAAGAAGTCGAAGAATACGACGACGCAGAAGAAGACTACGGCGAGCCTGCCGAAGACTACGAGGACTATGAAGAGGACGCTCCGCGCCGCCGTTCGGCCAGTTCCTCATCGCGCCGCTCCAAGGGTAAGACGGCAAAGAAAAGTCGCGGGACGCCCACTTGGATCGCGCCGTTAATGATCGGCATTGTGGTTGTGCTGGGACTGGGCGGGGTCATCGCCGGTGGCGTTTACATCATTCCGAAGCTCAGCTTTGGCAGCAACATCGTCAACATGGCGTACCTGCCGGCAGAAACTGAGATGGTGATTCACGTGCGTCCGCAAGAGATCTGGAACGCCGCACTGCTGGCTCCCATTCGAGATAACCCACAGCTCAAGCAACTCGTCGCGCAGCAGGCCGCGAATGGAATGCAGATTGAGGCTACCGATATTCAAAGCTTGACGATGGGATTCACCGGCATTGCCGAGAAGCGGCGCGTCAATCCCTTCGGGGGTGGCTTAGGTCCTGTTGTTCGCCCATCCAACGAGAAGTTCGTCGGTGTCATGCGGCTGTCGAAAGACGTTACGGAGGACCTGCTACAGAAGATTCCCGGCAGTTCCAAAGAGGCTCATAACGGCCAGTCCGTCTACACCAGCGCGCAGCGCGGAAGGTCCGTCGGGATGTGGCTGGCGGCACCGCGCGCGATGGTGTTTGGCGACGCAGCAGAGGTCAAAAAGGCAATTGATCGGGGAGCGACCGAGCCGCGGTTGAAACGTTTTGACTTTGCCAACGCGAAACAACATTTCTTCATCGCTCTCGCGCCGGAAAACCCGGTGTCCTCGGGGAACGTACCGGCGGTTGGCACGCCCGATCAGAAGTTGACGGCGTCGCTCGACAAGAACGCGAAAGGCTTTTGCTTCGGGATGTCGGTGACATCAGATATTGCCATGCAGGTCCAGGTGCCCTGCTTTGATTCCGCTGGCGCCAAGGCGCTGCACACCGACATTGAAGCCATTCTGACAGATGCCAAGAGCAAGATGGGCAGCCAACCCGCGCCGCCCATTCCGCTGCTCCAAAGCCTGATGGACGTCGGCAAGGAAACCATGAATTCCATGGCGGCAACTCAGAGCGGTTCGATGGTCACCGTGAATGGTCGAGTTCCCGCCAAGCTGGGTGACGTCATCAAAGAGGGCATGGCGAATCCCATGTTCCAGGGAATGATGGGTGCAGCGGCAGCGGCCAACCCGGCTCCGACGATTCCGCAGACAACGCCCGGACTGATTCCACCGCAGGCGGGTGCCCCGGTACGTCTGCAGTTCAACACGGCGGGAGTGCAGGGCTCGAATCACCAGCAGATCGCGATGGAAGTCCTCAACCGAGTGAACCCTCGCCCGACCGACATCAAGGTCTATCAAGTCGGTGGCCCGAACGTGCTGTTCGTCGAAGTTCCCGCCGGCAGCAACGTAGACGCCATCAAACAGGAGATGCAGAAATCCGGTTTCCAGCCCCTGCCTTGAGGCAAGCAACACTTGGAATCAGCGATTAGAACGCCTGTTCTATCCATGAGTCGCATGGTGGTGGCGCGGTCAAATCGGTCTTACCTTAGTCGCCAAATTGAGCGATGATTCGCCGTGGGCCTGGAGCCGACGTCGGCATCAATTCTTGCCAGTATTGATGCGTATGCTTCGACAGAAAGCATCGTCCAACGTTCTGCGACGGCTTGCGCCGCTCGTTAGGCTGGCCCGCAACGAGATTGACCGAGGTTCGCGCTCGATGTCCTCAGGCAGAACCGTTCTTCAAGGATGAAGGATTCAGGACGCAGGCATGGAAGAAACCACTTTTAGCCAGCCCGAGATCGTCGACATCGCGTGTCGTTCCTGCGGAAACAGCAGCCTCCACAAGGTGCTCTCGCTGGGCAACGCCCCCGCTGTCAACACCCTGTTAAATCAAGCTCAAGTGCGGCAATCAGAACCCACCTGGCCGCTGGACCTGATGTGGTGCTCCGAATGCTCGCTGGTGCAGATCATCGACGCATTGCCGGCCGATACAGCGTGCCGCGATGTCGCCTACTTCGCTTCCTTCTCGGAAACACTGGTCCGGCACGCTCAAGAAATCGCCGCGGACTTGACGGGCGCGTTGAAGCTGAATTCACAGAGCCTCGTCATCGAAATCGGTAGCAACGATGGCTACCTGTTGCAGTGGTACCAGCGGGCTGGCGTACCGGTCCTGGGCATTGAATCTGCCAAGAACATCGCTCGCATGGCCGAAGTCCAGAAGGGCATTCCGACGATCACGGAATCCTTCGCAGTCGCCCTGGCCAGACGCCTGAAGAAAGAGAACCGGCAGGCGGATGTGGTGCACATCAACAACGTGCTGACTCGCGAAGCCAACCTGAACGAAGTCGCTGCCGGTTTGAAACTGTTGATCAAGCCCGATGGCGTCGTTATCGCCGAGGTCCCCTACCTGAAGGACCTGATTGATCGCTTCGAGTTCGACACCATCAATCACGGCACTCTGAACTACTTTTCGTTGACGGCGCTAGACCGTCTGTTCCGCCGGCACGGCTTGATGGTCTCCGAAGTTGAGACGTTGAGCATTCATGGCGGGTCGCTAAGGCTCTATGTGCGTCATCTCGCGAGTGGCCGTCCTGCGATGTCGGTGGTACGCATGCTGGCCCATGAAGACGAATGGGCCTACCGCGCTGCGTATTACCGAGAATTCGGTCAGCGAGTGGAACACGTGCGCGCCGATCTGGTGACCATGCTGACGAAGCTGAAAGCTCAGCGGAAACGTATCGCCGTGTACGGGGCATCGGCCAAAGGCAGCGCCCTGCTGAACTACCTGGGCATCGGCCCCGAAACGCTCGACTATGTGGTTGATCGCAACACCCTGAAGCACGGTCAGTTCATTCCGGGAACTCACCTGAAGATCTGCAGCCCGGATCACCTGCTGAAGGACAAGCCGGATTACTGTCTGCTGCTCAGCTGGTTCGCCGCAGACGAGATCCTCGCGCAACAGCAGACCTACCGCGAGCAAGGTGGCAAGTTCATCATTCCGATGCCGAACATCCGAGTTGCCTGATACGAGGAATTTTGCCTAATGACTTCGCCTCAGGGGCATGAAGTTTCGCCACGCGACGTTCTTTGAAGAAGGGCTGAGGATGTTCCGCAAATCCCGACTCATACGTTGGTGGATGTTCCTGCCCTATCTACTGCCTGTTGTCTGGTTTGCCTGGTTGAATCTCGGAGACAGACTGAATTACGACTTGTTTCCCAGTCCCGATGGCTACGACGAGTCGTTGAAGCGTGCTCCGTGGTTCGAATCCACATACTTCTCGGTGTTTGGTTTGCTCAGCTTTGCTCAGATTCCAAGTATGTTGGCTTATTCGATGCTCTGCGAGATTGGGATCAATCCATATGCTGGCAGCCGTCTGCTTCTGCTTCCTGTCGTTCTGGTGAGTCCAACTCTCTACAGCGGCGTGCTCTGGCTATTTCATTGGAACTGGCTTGAGGGTCGCGAGCACCTTCGAGATGACGCGCCTGCCCCACTTGTCGAGGGTGAACTGGCGTGATGAGTTCACCCTCGTTGCTTCAGTCGTTCTCGCGACGTATTGCAAGCGACCTCCGGATCCGCATTGCTGCTTTTTGAGGGGCAGGCGTATAACCCCCGTTCGAGTTTTAGCCTCGGGTTCTAGGGGATACTGCGCCCGGGCTAAGAGTCGAACGGCTTCCGCAGCACGATGGATCTGTTCTGCGGACCGCACGCTGGCTCATTAGACAGGGACGTCGATCATGGGTGCCTCGCCGGTCAAGCAGGCCATTCCCTTTACGCAGTTCGATCAGCTTCGCGAAGCGCGAGACATCGTGCGGCAGGAAGCCGATGCGCTGACAGAACTTGCGAAGCGCCTCGACACGCGGTTCTGCGATGCCGTCGAGCTGATCATGTCCTGTTGCGGTCGAGTGGTCGTCACCGGTATCGGCAAGGCTGGGCACATCGGCCAGAAGCTGACAGCGACGCTCAGTTCCACCGGCACACCCGCCCATTTTCTCCATCCCGCCGAAGCCATGCACGGCGACTTTGGCAGCCTCGGCGCGGGCGACGTAGTGCTCGCCCTGTCGAACAGCGGTGAGACGCCCGAGATCTGCTCGCTGCTGGGTACCTTTCATCATCTGCGAGTGCCGATCATCGCCATCACCGCGACCGCGACGAACTCATTGGCGCGTCAGGCCGATGTGGTGCTCGAAATCGGCCGCCAGCCGGAAGCGGGCATCCTGGGACTCGCGCCTTCGACCAGCACCACCATGATGCTCGCACTGGGCGATGCTCTGGCTCTCGTCGTCAGCCGGTTGAAGGGGTTCACGGCTCAAGACTTTGGCATCTTCCATCCGGGTGGCAATCTCGGCCGGCAACTGACTTCGATTCGCGATGTCATGCGCTGCGGCTCGGAGCTCCGCATTGCCCAGGAACACGAGACTGTCCGCGAGACATTGCGTCGCTTGAGTTCGTCCGGCCGACGGACGGGAGCCATCCTGATTGTCGATGCGGAAGGGCAACTCACCGGACTGTTCACCGACAGTGATCTGGCTCGCCTGCTGGAACGCCATCGCGATGAACAACTCGACCGCCCGATTCAAGAAGTGATGACCCGCAGCCCGACGACCATCCGTGACACCGCGTTCCTCAGTCACGCGGTCACGTTGCTGACCGAGCGGAAGATCAGCGAACTGCCCGTTGTCGATGGGAGCGGCGTCCCGATCGGCCTGATCGACATCACTGACGTCATTGGACTAACCGCGCCCCCTGATCCTCGAACCAGCAAGTAACCCGGAGATTCTTTCGGCCTGAATTTCGGAACCTGAATCTGAACCACCTGACCCTTACGATCGCCGTCGTGCTGATGCTCGCCGCTGCGTATTTTCCATACGCGTGGGGAGTCGGGGTCCTGGTGCGCAATCAGCAGGTCGAACAGCAGCAGCCGGAAGACGAACCATCAACTCCGGAACCCAAAGCTCCACGACAACTGGTTGAAGCCGAGCGGATCGCATTGCAGCACCTCAGCAGCCAGCCGTGGGCGCAGAACGCGAACATTCAATTCCGCGACGGCAATGAATTCTTCTTCTATGCGGAAAAGTTCGAGCAGACAGACACCAAGGAAGCGATTCGCTTCGAGCCGATCGCACTGGTCATGTTCTCAAAAGACGGACCGCTGACCATTGTGGCAGAATCTGCGCTGGTGCAGTTTCAGGGTGAGTTGCGGCTCAACAATCCGAAGCCGGGGCGAGTCATCAACGCTCGTCTGGAAGGCGCCGTCGAGATTCGTGGCGAACGCAATCTGGCCATCAACGGCAGGCAGTTCTTCTATTCGGAAAAGGCCGCCCGGATCTGGTCCGACAATCCGGCACAGTTCAGTTACGAAGATCATCGCGGCGAGTCCGATCAGGGTATTCAGATCGACCTGAGTATCTCCGAAGTCGATCTCCCCGGCCGTCAGCTAAACATTGAAGGCGTGCAGCGCGTGCAGTTGTTCCAGCACGTCTTCATGGAGCTGGCATTACCAGGTGAGCAAGGTCGCGAACCGAAACCGCTCTCCGTGCAGTGCGAAGGCAGCTTCAGGTTTGAATGGAAAGACAAAGGTCAGTCAGCGCTCGCGATCTTCGAGGACAAAGTCAAAGTCCGGCAACCAACGTCACCGACCGAGATGGATGGCATCGACTGTGACCGGCTGGATGTGTCGTTCGGTCAAGTGGCCGTCGCGCCGGAAGGTGTTGCGCAGAACAACAAAGATTCGTTGGCGCTGCGGACGCAGTTGCAACCGAAGTCGTTCGTCGCACGTGGTGCGCCGATCGTGGCGACTTCAGATCGCAGTCAGTTGCGCGCGACGCTGGGCTATTTGCGTTACGACGTCGAACAACGTGCCCTGGCGATGGCCGGTTCCGAGAACAACGCCACGCTGACCCGGCGCGGGAGCACGGCGAAGTCGAAACCCATCCGGATCACTCAGGCCAACAGCGAAATCGAATCGCAACAGATCGCTCTGAAGCACGACGCGGACCGCAACCTCAAGGAAGTTGTGTGTCGCGGTGAAGGCTGGCTGACGTACCTCGACCCGAAGACGCAAGAACCTGCGATGATCGTTGAATGGGTCGATCAGTTGCGGAAGTATCCAGATTCAGCCTCGCCGCTGGACATCGTGGACCTCACCGGCAACGCCAGCGTCAAACAGCCGCAGCAACGCACCGGTCTGTCCGCAAACTACATCAAGCTCTGGATGGACCCACTGCAGCCCGCGATACCTCAAGCCGGAAAAAAGGCGACGCTCGATCCGCAACCGCATCGCATGTTGGCTCTCGACAACGTGACGCTGGTCAGCCCCGAACTGAAGGGTACGACCACTCAACTGCAGGTCTGGTTTGATGACGTGAAGCTGAAGCGCGAACCGTCTTCCCCGACCGGGCCGCTCAAACAGGCGTCACTTCGCACACCACAACGTACAGATGTCGCATCAACGGGACGCAAGCCCAAAGATCCCGGCATGCGGATTCAGCCTGCGGGCGGCGAACTGCAGGAACCTGAGACACTGCCGGCCGACGAGGAAGATCCCATCCCGGCGCCGAAAGCCAAAATCAAAGAGCCGCTGGTCGTGAACTCGAAGTTGATTCGAGTTCTGGTCGCGGGGCGCGGTCCGAACAGTAAGCCCGAAGTCTCCGAAGTCTGGACCGAGGGCAACGTGCATGTGTCGCAGAATCGTTTGCCGGGACAGGCGCCGTTGGAACTGTTTGCCGACCAACTGCACATCAAAAATGAAGGCGATAACGATCAGGTCATCCATCTGCTGGGTCAACCCGCGCGGATCGATGATCCCTCGTTCGGGCTAGTCGGTCGCGAAGTCTTCCTGAATCGAGGCCGCAACGTGATGTGGGTCGACGGCGAAGGCGAACTGAGTCGCCTGATTGACCGCGACTTCGAAGGCCGACCGCTCGCCTCGCCGACTCAGTTCACGGTGCACTGGGATGAGCAGATGGTCTTTGACGGACTCATCGCGAAGTTCAATGGTCGCGTGCACGCGGCGATGCAGGACAGCTCGATGAAGTGTCGCCAGATGGAAGTTCAGATGAAACGCCGCGTGTCCTTCCAGGACAGCGAGCAGGCTCTGGAGAAGGATCTGGTTGAGCGCGTTGTGTGTCGCTACTCGGTCGAAGTGATCTCGACGGAAGGTGGTAAGGACGGTGCTCCGGCACACGAATACCGTCGCGGGCGGTTTGTCGAATTTGCGATGGATATGACTAAGGGAATCGCGGCGGCCAAAGGCCCCGGCACGTTGCAGATCTGGCAACGGGGCCGAGGCAAGCTGACTGGTCTGGCTCCTTCAGGTGTCAGCGGCGCCAATCAGGCCATGCGTCCGCGCGATGTCGGTTGGGACTATACGCAGATCGAATTCAACGACGTCATGAACCTGAAGTCTCAACGCGAGTCGCACGCCCGGTCGGCAGTGGCGGCTCAACAGAACAAGTCCGGCATGGACCGTTATGCCAGCACTGCCACATGCACGGGGCAGGTGCGAGTAACCTACGGGCCGGTCGACGAACCTCTGACATCGTTCAACACCGACCGCCTGCCGAAGGATGCGGTGCTGCTTTCCTGTGATGACTTTCAGGCGGCTCAACAGCCGCCGAAGGCTCCGGGTGGTAAGCCGACCGTCGAGTTCATTGCCGAGAAGAACGCCCGCGTCGAAGGGCACGGCTTCAACGGTCAGGGCGATTTCATTTCGTTCGATGGTGCGAACGACTTGTTCACAATCCGCTCGCTGGGCGATGCGGATTCCATGTTGCAACGCGAAGCTCGACCCGGTGCGGGGGGAGTTCCAGTGGTCGCGAAGACCATTCGGTTCAGTCGCACCAGGAACAAGATCGATATTGGCGACGCGTCGTTCGCGGAGGGGATTCAATGATCGGGCAAAGGTGTTTCCGGACACTGGCATGTCTGCTGTTATTATTCAGTCTGACCGCGCTGACCGGCTGCGTCAGCACGATGCAGCCCTGCTCGAATCCGCTCTTCGTGCGCGCCAACAACTGTGAAGATGTCTGGGAACGCACGGTCGACGTGCTGCACGCGTATCAGTTCCCGATCGATCGCGAGAACAAACTCGATGGCACGATCGAGTCCAAATACAAGATCGGCTCTGGAGTTCTCGAACCGTGGCACGCGGATTCGGCGACTTTCGAAGACCGCCTCGAAAGCTCGATGCAAACCATCCGCCGCCGGGCGACGTTCATGATCTACCCCGGTGAAGGCGGCTACTTCGTGACCTGCGAAGTCCAGAGGGAAATCGAAGACCCGGATCACCTGCTGTTCAATTCACCCGGCTACGCCACCTTCCGCGAGACCACTCCGCTGCAACGCCAACTGGACGTCGTCATCGGCCCCTCGACCCCCGACGGCTGGATTCCGCACGGCCGAGACCCCAACCTCGAAGCATCGATGCTCTCCGCGCTGCGACACGCACTCACGCATCCGTGAGCATTCGCTCGTTAGACCAACCGTTCGCGGAGTGCGGTGGCGACGGCTCCGGCGCGGTTGTTGACGTGCAGCTTTTGATAGATGTTGCGCAGGTGGGAATCGACGGTGTGCTGGCTGAGGTCCAGGCGGGCGGCGATTTCTTTCTTGGTGAGGCCATTCACAACGTGGCGCAGAACGTCGAGTTCGCGCTCGGTCAGGCCCTGATCGCCTTGCTTGGGTTTCTGGCCGGAGAAGAGATCAAGCACTTTGCGGGCGATCTCGGGATTCATCGACGCGCCACCGCGTGAGACTTCGCGGATGGCTTCGCTGATGCGCTCCATCGGAGACGTCTTCAGCAGGTAACCATCGGCACCGGCGCACACAGCGCGGAAGACTCGATCGTGATCATCGAAGACCGTCAGGATCACAATCTTCACGGCGGGCGCGACCGCTCGAATGCGCGGCAGGCCGGCAATGCCATCGATGCCCGGCAGGCCAATGTCCAGGAGGATGATGCCTGGCGGCGAGTGCGCGGCGATATACGCCAAGGCCGGTTCGACCGCGCCGAAGTCTGCGTCGCAATACAGGCCGGGCATCGCATTGATCGCCGTCGCCAGCGTCTTGCGCAGGCGTTCGTTGTCTTCAATCAACCAGACTCGAACTGCGGATGAGTCGATCATTTCCACGTTTCTTTGTTGATGCCCATATGGATCATGCAGAGTGACGTCTGCTGTATTACCTTCGCTTCAGGACGTTCGTTTGAACCGTCTCAGCACTTTTCCGGTCAGGGGCGCCTTGATGTGGACAGTCGTGCCTTCGCCAGGAGAACTCACAACGTCCACCGTACCGTTCAAAACATCCAGTCGCTTCTTGAGGTTGCCCAAGCCGTAACCGCCGTCCGTCGGACCGGCAATGATACCGGTGCCGTTGTCTGTGACTTCAATGTTGAAAACCCCGTGCTCAATACGCACGACGATATCCAGCTTGGAGCCCTTACTGTGCCGCACGGCGTTGTACAGGGCCTCTTTGAACGACAGGAACACATTCCGGCGCCAGGCCAGATCGACGAAGTAGACTGGTACTGGATCGGGAGAAGTGAACTGCGTCTCGTAGCCCTGCGTCATGCGACTGTTGATGACACGCATGCGGCCGATGAACTCGTCGAGTCCCGTCGACAGCCCGCGCATCAACCACAGGATGTCACGCATCGCGTCGCCTGTCTCTAACGCGATCGTGCGAATCTCCGAAATATTGAGCTGAACTTCTTCAAAGCTGCCCTTCACACCGAACGTCTGACACAGCAGAGCGATCGTGCCCAGGTTACTGCCGATGTCATCGTGCAGGTCACTGGCGATCTGGCTGCGGAGACGTTCGGTCTGTAGTTGCAGGCGATGATGCTGCCGCCACACGACAAACGCCACGAACGAAGCGACGCCGAGCATCAACGTGCCTACCGCCCAGCGAGCTCGCTGCCAGAAGCGGCTGACGGCGGCCTGAAATTTCTCGTCGGAGAGAATCAGTTGCTCTTCAATATCGCGCCGCCTCGCGATCTGGGACAGCCATTCCACCGGTGATGCCAGTTTGTGCGAACTGGAGAAGTCGTCTACCAGAAAGGCCGGTGACCAGCGTTGCCCGTATTCGGAGCCTGCGGCGTCCGAGGCCGTCACCGGTCGCCCGAGTGCCACATTGGTATTCTCGGACCAGACTTGAATCTCAGCGAGGGCCAGGTAGTTCGGGGCGTTCCGCGAATCCAGCCGCGAGGTGGTCAGCTTGACGTAGCGACCGAACAAGGACCCCGAAGGAAACGGAAAGCGAACACCGTCCGCCGGTGCCACATCGCCCCGCGAAAACGCCTGCCTGAGATCCGCGGGAAGCACGAGCGCCTGATTGGCTTCATGCCTGACCCGTGCCTCGGAAAAGTCGCACAAGGGCTGCGCATCCGAGAAATCCGGGCTGTTGGCGACTTCAATGCGGAAGCTCTGCGGTACGCCCCAACCCGGAATATCCGGCCGATCCACCGGCCGTGCAGGGATCAGACGGACTTCATCGATGTGAAAGCCGCGCTGCAGATCGATCTGAATCCATTTTTCCGCTGTCGGCGAATCCGAGGCCGCTGACAGGTAGCCATTGGTTCGACTGACTTCGCGCGTCGTCGGCACCGGCAGAATGGAGAGCTCATCGACGAGATACTGCTTTGACCAGCGGGATTCAGCTTCGATGGATGACGATGCCGACACCGGTCGCCACGACGCGATGTTGCGGTCGCCGGAGATCACCATCAACTCGCCCAGCGCAAAGAACGGGCTGAGTCCCGCCACCGCCAGCTTGGTGCAGGTGACTCGTACATAGCGGCCTTGCACGTTCAGCCCCGCGAACTCGCAAGGGTACTTGCCCGGATTGGGGAAGTCCGCCGCAGTCTGATCCGCAACCAGTGAGGACTGTCGGAAGTCAGGGTCAACCGAAACCTGCACGCGAAAACGCAACGGAAATCCATAGCCGTTCTGCACGACGCTTTCCTGCACGATGCTCACCGGCACCAGTGCAATGGACTCGATGTCGACCACATGGCCCAGATCCACCTGCACCCACTGTGGATCGAGACTGGACTTCACAAACTGGCTGTGAAAGCCAGCTCGCCCACCCGTCTGGGCTGCGAACTCCGGCAGCACGCCGAGTCGAATACGGTTGCTGCGACGCTCGAACAACAGGTCGCCGATTTCCGGACTCAGGAAGAGCACCACGTTGTCGACTTCGGGATCCTTGTACCGATCCAGAGTCTGCGCCGCCGAACTGCCCGCCATTAGCCAAAGCAGCGCGATCGCGATGACAGCGGGGTGACTCAGCAGGCGGTTCGGGCGCATGATGGCGGTGGTCTTTTCTTTTTGAGCAGCAGCTCTCATCTTGCCTGCACATCGTACAGAATGCGACCAGTTGGCGGGGGCAAGTTCCCCTGCTCAGCATCCATCATCCGGGTAACTGAACCGTCTCGCCAGTATCAGTCCGCAAGACTCGTCGCAGGAAGGCGTCAAAGGGATTCAATTTGTCACGTTTCGCGTACCACCTCGACCATCAGGATGCACACACTGCCGCGCGACTCGGCCGCTGGATCACGCCACACGGCCCGGTGGAGACCCCGGCCTTCATGCCCGTGGGAACTCAGGCTTCTGTCAAAGGACTGACCCCCGAACAACTGAAACGCGTCGGCGTCCAGAAAGTGTTGGCGAATACCTATCACCTCGCCCTGCGCCCCGGCTCGGAACTGGTGGCTGACATGGGCGGCCTGCACGGTTTCATGGGCTGGGACGGCCCCATCCTCACGGACAGCGGCGGCTTCCAGGTTTTCAGTCTGGCCCAGTTGCGACGCATGTCCGAAGACAGCGTGGTGTTCAAATCCCACTTGGACGGCAGCCTGTTTGAACTGAGTCCGGAACGGGCGATGCGAATTCAGGAGCAGCTCGGTGCGGACTGCATCATGTGCCTCGATGAGTGTCCGCCGGCGGACGTTCCACACGAAAAAGTGCTGGCGGCGGTCGACCTCACGACCCGCTGGGCTCGCCGGTGCCGCGATTCTCATCAGCGTTCCGATCAGGCTCTCTTCGGAATCGTTCAAGGTGCGACGTTCCCTGATCTGCGCGAGCGATCGGCCAGAGCACTGCTCGAACTGGACTTCCCCGGCTACGCGGTGGGCGGCTTGAGCGTCGGCGAGAGTCCAGAGCAAATGTACGCAACCTTGGACGTCACCGTACCGTTCCTGCCAGCCGATCGACCGCGCTATCTGATGGGTGTCGGACGCCCTGAAGACCTGCTTGAGGCTGTCTGCAGGGGCATTGATCTGTTCGATTGTGTCATGCCGACGCGTAACGGACGCAACGCGTTAGCCTTCACCAGTCAGGGCAAAGTGCGGCTCCGCAACGAATCCTTGAAGCGGGATTCCTCGCCGCTGGACCCCGAATGCGAGTGTCCAACCTGCCAACAGTTCTCGCGGGCGTACCTGAGACACCTGTTCGCCGCGAAGGAGATGCTCGGCCCGATTCTGGTGTCGTGGCACAACATCGCATTTTACCAGAGGTTGCTGCGCGATCTCCGAACCGCCATCCGTGAGGACCGGGCGGCTGAGTTCCGGGCGTCTCAACTTGCCCGGTGGGGGGGCGATTCCTAATCTACGGCCCCTTACCCGCTGGATCTTGCACGGCGGCGCCCGTTGGCGCGCCCGCTTGCCATCGACGCTCTGGCAGTCGCTTTGTACGACTGTTCGCTCGCGATCAAATCTGGCGGGATTTCTTGATCGTTTTCGTGATCACGGCGTTGACCCCACATTGAGGCCGTATCGCAATTCATTCGTACGACAGATTTGTATCTATGTTTGAACTCCTGGCGTTTCTGAATCTGGTGGCTGCGGAAGAGCGGCGTGAGCCTGGTTGGCAAGCCATGCTGGTCTTCTTGGGCCCGGTCGTGGTCCTGTTCTACTTCATGGTCTTGCGACCAGCGACCAGCGAGCGGAAGAAGCACTCCGAAATGCTGAACGCACTGAAGAAGAACGATCGTGTCGTGACGATTGGTGGCATTCTTGGAACGGTGGCCAGCATCTCGGACGACAGGAACGAGGTCACGATAAGGTGCGAAGACAATGTCCGTATCAGGTTTCTGCGGAGTTCCATCAGCCGCATTCTGACGGACGAGAAGAAAGACGAATCGCCCGCCAAGAGCTGAGTGTTCGCTCGCCCTGGTGGTCTCGATGATTCATTGCCATAGCGCAAAGGACTGAGTTCGATGTTGGAACTGCTCGCGCAAACGTCTCAGATGACAGCTCAAGATCCTGGTGCCCCGCAATCGGCTAACGGTCTGGTCATCTTTGCCTTGTTCTTGATGATCCTGATCGTTCCGCAGATTGTGAGCTACTTCGCCTGCAAGTGGCTGAAGAGCCCGGATCTGACGGAACGTCTGGCCGCAGTGCTCACAGCCCTGCTCGCGGCCATTACTCCCATGTGTTATCAGTTGGTCGCCTACCCGGATAAGTCCTTCGGCGACTTGTTCCGGCTGGGCGTGGACCTCGCTGGTGGTACGAACCTCGTCTATGAGATCAAGCAGGGCGAGCGTGAGAAGATCGAAGCCGCTGGCGAAAAGAGTTTCGACCAGATCATGAACAATCTGGTCGGCGCTGTTTCTCGCCGGGCGAATCCTTCGGGTGCTGAAGACGTGACCGTTCGTCGCGTCGGCCAGGACCGCGTGGAAGTCATCGTGCCGGGCGCTGACCAGGCCTACATTCAGGAAATGAAGGAGCGGATCAGCAAGGCGGGTACGCTGGAGTTCGAGATTCTGGCGACCAAGGATCACCCGGAGCACAGGCGGCTCATTCAGCTTGCCCGGCAGTTGCCTAATAATCAGGACACGGTTTACGAAGGGAATATTCCTGCCGCGCGCTGGGTTGAACCGGAAGCAGGCGCTCCAGTCGAAGCTGGCGGGGGCGAGACACTGCCAGCCGAATCCCGTGCAGCAACTCGCGATGGCAACCAGATCAAGCAGTGGCTGCTGATTCTGACCGCACCTCATGAACGAGTCACCGGCGATCTGCTGGTGCGCGCGACTCCGCAGACGGAGTCGACCACCGGTGCCCCATCGGTGGGATTCCAGTTCGACACGGCGGGAGCTGTTCGGTTCAGTAAACTTACGACCAAGTATCAACCACTGAAGGATGGCAGCAAGTTTCGCCTCGCCGTGGTGCTGAACGGCCAGATTCAGTCGGCTCCAAGACTGCAATCAGCCATCGGCGCTCAGGGGCAGATCACCGGCAGCTTCACAGCGAAGGAAGTCCAGAAGCTGGTTGATATCCTCAATGCAGGTGCGTTGGACGTGCCGCTCAATGATGCGCCCGTCAGCGAATTCACCATCAGCCCGCTGCTCGGTCAGGACGTTCGCACCAAGGGTATCAATGCCTGCATCGGCTCCGCAGTAGTCGTCTTCCTCTTCATGGGGGTTTACTACCGCCTGTCCGGCATGATCGCGAACTTGAGCCTGGTACTCAATATGTTCCTGACGATCGCCATCATGGTCTTCGTACAGGCGAGTTTCACGCTCCCCGGTCTCGCGGGTATGGCTCTCACGATCGGTATGGCAGTTGACGCCAATATTCTGATCTACGAACGCATGCGTGAAGAAGTGGCGCGCGGTGCAAGTATCAAGATGGCGATCTTTAACGGCTTCGACAAAGCCTTCTCCGCCATCTTTGACTCCAACGTCACAACTTTGATTTCAGCCGTGATTCTTTACATGGTCGGTACGGACCAGGTGAAAGGTTTCGCGGTAACGTTGTTCGTCGGTATCGCCACTTCGATGTTCTGTTCCCTCTACTTCGGTCGCCTGGTGTTCGAGTTGCTGGAACGCAAGCGGTTCCTCAAGAAGCTCAACATGATGGAAGCCATCAAGACGCCGTCTGTGAACTTCCTGGGCAAGATCAGGATCGCTGCGATCGCATCCACCGTCTTGATCGTCGTGTCGCTCGGCATTGCCATCAAACGCGGTGCGGAGAACTTCGATATCGACTTCCGCGGTGGAACGATGATCACGCTGCAGTTCAAGGAGCCCAGGAAGAGCGATGAGTTCAAAGCGAAGCTGAACGAGAAGTTCGGTTCGTCCCTGTCCCTTGAACAGTTGACCGTGCCAGGCGAGTCCGGCGATGCCAGCACTCGTTGGCGCGTGCGTGTGACGAACGAGAAGCCGGACGAGGTCTCCAAAGATCTGGCTGCGGCGCTGGAGTCGTTTGGGCTGCGTAAAATCACGGTGAAGCCGTCTGAAGTAACGGCGATCCCTGAAGCCACCGAAGAGCAGCAAAAGACGCTCAGCGACCGTCAACTGGCGCTCATGGGCGGCAGCGAGTTCAAGCTCACCTTCAGTGAGCCAGTCACCACCACGACCGCACGGCAGGCCATTGTGGAGGGTATCGGCGAACTCCCGAACGGCAAGGAGAAGTACAAAGGCGCCGGTGACATGATGGAGGTCGTCGGAGTCAGTACGGCTGAAAGTGCTCCGAAGGCCAGCGAAGTCCAACGCTTCCTGGATATCACGGTGAAGGTCCGCAAGGACATTCCGAAGGAAGACCTCGTCACAGCTCTGGTGGCCGTTGAAAAGAAGATGGCCAGCACGCCGCTGTTCGAGGAACTGACGAACTTCTCCAGCGCGGTTGGTAAGCAGACTCAACAGCAGGCCTTGCTGGCGATTGGCTTGAGCTTGATCTCCATTCTGATCTACGTGTGGTTCCGGTTTGATAGCTGGTCTTATGGCATCGGAGCCATTGTCGCGTTGTTCCATGACGTTATCGTCGCCGGGCTGGCCTTGCCTGTGGCTGCGATGCTCTCGGGCACGCCGATTGGATCCATCTTTGGGTTGGAAGACTTCAAGGTAAACCTGCCGGTCATCGCGGCGCTGCTGACGATCGTGGGCTTCTCGATCAATGACACCATCGTCATTTTCGACCGGGTGCGCGAAATCAAAGGCAAGAGCCCCAAGCTCACCCGTGACATGGTCAACCTGGCCCTGAATCAGACGCTGTCACGCACCATTCTGACCTCGCTGACCACGGGTATGACGACGCTGGTTCTGTATATTCTGGGTGGTGAGTCCATTCACGGTTTCACCTTCTGCATGTTGATCGGCTTCATCTCTGGTGTGTACAGCACGATCTACATCGCCAGCCCGGTGATGCTGTGGGTTATCGACATGGAGCAGCGTCGCCAGGACGCCAAGCTGACTAAGAAGCCCGCGATTGCGAAGAAGTAGTCCAGCATCAACGCCGACAACGTGTGTCTGACAGTGAGAGACGGTAGCCCCGTCTCTCACGTCTTTTCCGGACCCTGCTCACGCGATGTCAGCTCAATCAGCAATTGTCCATTCCAGAAACGGAGTGGAAATCTGAGTGATCTTGTCGTCGGGTGAGTTCGTCAGCTTGTCTTCAACGTTTCCGACGGCCTCGAACTTCACATCGACCTTGATGTATGGGCACTCGTGATAGCAGTACCGGCGCTGGAGCCGGTTCGAAAGACCGCCTTCTTCCGGTTTGAAGACTTTTAGTAGTTCACGCCGAGTTGCACCGGCCTTGATGGTCTGCATTTCACGCAAACCCTTGGCAATCCATTCCGTGTGGTCGGCTGGCGTGTCGGCGAGTTTACCTTCGGTATCAAGTGCGTTCTTAAGACGCTTATCTGCACGAGGATCGTCTCCCTTGAAGAAGTCCGCGCCCGGATATCCAAGCTGGATCCGCAACTGGTTGGCTTTCAGCTTGGGGTCGATCGCCGCCATGTCGATTACGATTGTCACAGTAGAAAGCGTTCGAGACGAGCTGCAGGACGTGAACTTACCCTTGTAGATCGCCTGCCCGTCGACGGTCATGGCAAAGGGAATTCCGGAGATGATCTGCGAATCCCTGATGAGCTTCTTGCTGAGTTCATCCCTCACCTTCGGCGCGAGCGTCAGCGTATGAGTTGCCCAGTCGTAGGAGCGGATCTGATCGGCCGCGATCACGACTTTCCCGTCCTCAGAGCGGATCTCAACCTGATTCACAGGCTCGTCTGCCGCACACGGTTGTGAACTGAGTGCAACGAGACAAACCAGAGCCCACGACGCGCGAGGCATTCTTGCGATGGTCATCACAAACTCCTCAATCTGAACCAGTTCAGGACGTAGGCAACGCTTTAGCACGTAGCGATCACTGCAAGCGGGAGAACAACAACGGCCCAGACAAGTTTGTCTTAGGCGAATCGCCAAAAGCCGCCGGTGCGTCAGCCTGCAGGTCGGTCTTGGAGCACTGTCGACCGGCGGAGCCTTCGTCGTTCAACAAGTCGAGTGACCTTATTCGGCAGCTCTTTCGGGTGGTTTGCCGAGCACGAAGCCGAGGTCCAAGGCTTCAACCTCACCGGAGTCGCCACCATGTGACCTCCAAGGTTCTCCAAACGGGGCCGGTTGAACTCGTTCTTTGATGTCTCCACCATCATCAACGCCATTGAGACCAATGCTCCAGACCTTGATGGAAGAATCGTTGCGCTGATAACGCAATTGCGTCTTCGGGGCTGCGAACAAATCTTCCAGGAGAATGGCCGGCACGTTGGGCGTGAGTTGCTCAAGGAGTTCGGGATAGTCGCCGTGCTCGCGTCTGAAGAGTTCGAGTTCCAGCATCAACCGCAGAAGCTGGTACTCCATCGCCATCTCATCGACAATATTCAGCAAGTGCGGAACCACTGCTATCAGTTCGTCAACCATTAGCGTCCGAGTAAGGAGTCGTTCCAGTTCGCCGGTCGTAACATGCACAATAGGATGAGACGGGTGGAACTCGTACAGGTAATATCCACCGGAAGCTGGCTGTCGATCTGGTCGGCGTTTGGCGGCTTCTGGCAGAATACTCGCCAGGCAGTGCCGGTACACTCGCAGATCGAATTGCGGTTGCCCTGTAACATATAGCTTAATACCTTCAAAAGCAGATGCGTCTGAGAATTCCCTCAGCCCTTCCGCTGCTACCATGTCAACAAACGCCATATAGAACATCTGCATGCTGCCGACTGCCGGATTGTCACGAAGGCTCTCTTCCTGTTGAAGGTCTTGCAACGCCCGTAG
>JAKFWA010000104.1 GCA_021732995.1 Planctomycetaceae bacterium
GGGCAGGGGGGGAGGGGCGATCTCCTACCAACGGCCAAGAGCCACCCAGCGTTTCGGCGGACAGGATTGTCCGCCCACATAACTTAAACGTGTTGAAGGCGGTTGATCGTGAAACGTGGCTTCCTGGAATTGACGCACGCGGAACTGCAGAGCTGGTGCGAAGCTCAAGGGCAGCCGCGCTTTCGCGCCGACCAGATTCGCCGCTGGATCTACGAAAAGCGGGCCTCGTCCTTTCAAGAGATGCTGGACCTCCCGAAGGCCTTGCGCGATCAGCTTGATACTGAGTTCGTGTTGTTCCGCAGCAACATCGTCAATCATCAGGTCGCTCGCGACCGGACGGAAAAGCTGCTGCTGGAACAGGTCGATCAGGAAACCATCGAGTGCGTTCTGATGCGCGAGCCCGATCGCCGCACCATCTGCATCAGCACCCAGGTGGGCTGTGCGATGGGCTGCGTGTTCTGCGCCAGCGGCCTGATGGGCCTGAAACGCAGCCTGACGCGCGGCGAGATCCTCGAAGAGATTCTGCTACTCGATCGGGTGCTCGGGATTGGCGAGCGGCTCACCAACATTGTCGTCATGGGCATCGGCGAACCGCTGGCGAATCTCACCGCGTTGCTCTCCGCATTGGATGAAGTCACCGACAGTAAAGGGCTCGGCCTCAGCCCGCGACGCATCACGATCTCCACAGTAGGCCTGCCGCCGAAGATGCGGGAACTCGCCCAGACCGGCAAGCCGTTCAACCTCGCCGTGTCACTGCACGCTCCATTGAATGATTTGCGCACGCAACTGGTGCCCATTAATGACCGCATCGGCATTGATGCTGTGCTGGCCGCCGCCGATGAATACTTCGAGATCACCGGTCGAAGAGTGACCTACGAGTACGTGCTGCTGAGCGGCGTGAACGATCAGCCTGAACATGCCGACGAACTGGGCCGCCTGCTGGAGCATCGTCAGGCGCACGTCAACCTGATCCCGATGAACAACGTCGAGATCCTGCCGTATGTGGAACCAACGGCACCGCGCACTGCCGAGTTCGTGCGCCGCCTGGAAGCTCGCGGCGTCGTCGCCACCGTCCGCAAACGCAAAGGCGCCGACATCGACGCCGCCTGCGGTCAATTGCGTCTGAAAAGCGAATTGCCGATTGTGAAGTAGCACTGCGAGCAGGTACCCCGTGGCGGACGCGTCTCGCGTTCGTCTTTCCGTTCCCTGCTGATGCTCACAAGACCAAGGCGAGACGCCTTGGCCAGTAGACATCGTGTCGTCCGACCAAGGTGATGGCTCCGAGCTGCAACGTCTTCACGCTCGTAGGGCGGCGACCAGGCGATCGATTTCGGCTCGTGAACGTGTTTCTGTGACGGCGACTAGTACGACGTCCGCGTTTCCAGCCAGCGCTTGCGGGCCGATGTCAAAACCGGCGCGGCGGGCCTTTTCCATGACGGCTTGAGCACCTGACGTCGAACGCAGGGCGAACTCTTTGAAGAAAGGACGATTGAACGCGAGCGACAAGCCCGGCACCTTCGCCAGTTGCTCAGCGGCGTAGTGGGCTTTGTCAGCACACAACGTCGCGACTTCCTTCATCCCTTGCGGGCCCATCAGCGTCATGTAGACGGTCGCTCGCAGCGCCATCAAACCCTGATTCGTGCAGATGTTGCTGGTGGCTTTCTCGCGGCGAATGTGTTGCTCGCGCGCTTGAATCGTCAGCACGAAGCAGCGGTTACCTTTGCGGTCGGTGGTCTCACCGATCAGGCGGCCGGGCATCTGACGGACGAACTCATTGCGGCAGGCGATGATGCCCAGGAACGGGCCGCCATACTGCATCGGAATGCCGAGACTCTGACCTTCCGCGACGGCGATGTCGGCTCCGTAATCACCCGGACGCTTCAGCAAACCGAGGCTCAGAGGATCGAAGGATGTAATCGCCAACGCGCCGTGCTTGTGAGCGACAGCGCACAACTCAGCGGTCTGTTCGAGGCAACCGAAGAAGTTGGGCTGCTGCATCACGAGACACGCAGTCTTGTCGTTCATCGCCGCTTCGACGGCCGCGACATCGACCGTGCCGTCCGGCGTCGGGACCACCACCACTTCGCAGTCCTTGCGGAAGAGGTAAGTTTTCACGACCTGAATGTATTCGGGGTTCAGCGAGCCCAGCATGACGACGCGGTCATGCCGCTTGGTATGACGGATCGCCATGAAGACGGCTTCGCTGACAGCCGTGCCGCCTTCGTAAAGGCTCGCGTTCGAGACATCCATTCCGGTCAACTGGCAGATCAGCGATTGATACTCGAAAAACGCCTGCAGGCTGCCCTGACTGGCTTCCGCCTGATACGGGGTATAAGCAGTATAGAACTCGGACCGCGACGCAATGGCATCAACCGCCGACGGAATGAAGTGGTCGTAGACGCCACCACCGAGGAAACAACTGCGAGTGCCCGGGCCGACATTCTCACGGGCCTTCTGGCGCAGCAGCTGTTCGAGTTCCAGTTCGCTGAGCGGTGCGGGCAAATCCAGATCGCGCTTCAGCCGCAGATCCGCAGGCACCTGATCCGCCAGAATGTCTTCAATCGACGAAACGCCAATCGCAGCCAACATCTGCTGCTGGGTTTCCGGAGTCGTAAAGAGATAGCTCATCGACGCTGACCATCCTTAAGTTCGCAAGCAGGTCTGATCCTGTTTCCTCTTAGTGAGCTTCGTGTGCGCAGTGAGCTTCATAGGCCGTTCGATCCATCAACTGATTCGTGTCAGCCGGATTCGAGAGCCGGATCTTGACCATCCAGCCCTTGCCGAAAGCGTCTTTAGACAACAGGTCCAGATCGTCAGGCAGCCTGGTGTTGACTTCAATCACCTCGCCGCTGACCGGAGCATAGATGTCGGAGACGGCTTTAACGCTCTCGACCTCGCCGAGTTCGTCGCCAGCGTTGACCTTCTTACCGACGGCAGGCAGGTCCACGTACACCAGATCGGTCAGCGCCTTCACGGCGAAATCCGTGATGCCAATCGTGGCTACGTCGCCTTCGACTCGAGTCCACTCATGGGTTTTCGCGTAACGGAGGGCAGACAGGTCCATCAACGTAACTCCAGGTTCTCAATCGACACGCCGAGCGTTAGTGGGCATGAGCCGCGTCCCACCAGAACCGCACGGCGTTTCCGCAGTTCCACAGCACCGTTCTTAAGCTTGTGCCTTGCCGGTTTCAATCTCGCGGACCTTCTCCAGACGTCGGGCGTGGCGGCCGCCTTCAAAATCCGTCTTCAGCCAGATGCCCATAATGCGTTCCAGAGCCTGCTCGCCGATGAGGTCAGCCGAGAGGCACAAGACGTTGGCATCGTTGTGACGACGGCTGAGTTCCGCCGTAAGTTCATCATGCACGGGAGCGGCTCGCACGCCATTGAACTTGTTGGCGACGATGCACATGCCGATGCCCGTACCGCAAATGAGAATGCCGCGATCGATCTGATGCTGCGAAACAGCGGCCGAAACTTTGCTCGCGTAATCAGGATAGTCGACGCTCTCCGTGCTGTTAGGCCCGAAGTCTTGTGCCTCGTGTCCGTGCGATCGGATCATGTCCATGATCCGGATCTTCATGTCGATGCCGCGATGATCACTAGCGACAGCAATCTTCATGGGGTGTGCCTTACTCAAGGTGTGTTCGAGGCGAGGTCCAGGATGTTTTTATTCGAGCCGGTCAGGCTTCCGAGGTCTGCCAGACGTTGGAAGTTTCAGAGGATGGTCAGTCCTCACGGTGGCGGCTCAAAACTCCTGATTGAAATTCTAAATCCAAGTTCCAAAAGGGCTAACAAAATCATTTCGCTGGCGGCAACGGTAAACCGGCGAGGATCGCGTCCAAGTGAGACTCGATTGTCGCCTGACAGCGTTCGTATTCATCGATCCCGCTGCCGATCGGGTCCGGAACGTCCGAACCGTCTGCAGCGAGTACGCGCACCTTGTCGGCCATCTCGGGACGTTCGGCGAGGATCGCTCGCCGATGCCCCTTCGTCAGGGTGTAGATGTAGTCCGCCTGATTGAGCAAACGCTCGGTCAATGGCTGACTGGAATGCAGAGTCAGGTCGATTTGCCGCTTCCGTAACAGTTCTGCGGCTTCAGGACTGGCAGGCATGCCGTAGCCTGCCGAAATCCCGGCCGACGCGACATAGAAACCGTGCTGAGCCAGTTCAGACTCGTCGCACTTGAGCTTCTCGGCCAGCTTGAACCGAAAGAGGGCTTCGGCCATCGGGCTGCGGCAAGTGTTGCCGGTGCAAACAAACAAGAAGACGTCGGCAGTCAGTCGCTTCACGCTGTCCGGAGCGATGACGCCCACATGCGTCACAGAAATCTCTTCGCCATTGAGTTCCGCGACCGTCACGCCATCGGGAAAGCGTGCGGTCCCGTTATCCAGAACCAGCGAAGCATGATCTCCGCACAACTCGACAAGCTGCGAGCCATTAGCCAACGGCGCGTGACAGCACTCATCGGAAACAATCAGTGGACAAGGCAAGTGCCTGGCGACTTCCGTCAGCACTTCGCAACTGGAAACACGAACTCGCAGGCTGGTCTCGCCGATCAGTTGCCGGGTCTGTTCGGGCAGGCTTTGAAACAACCCGGAACTGGCAACCGCTGGAGTCAGGACCAGTTGCAGCGGACCGGGCCAGGCGCGTCGCAGCAGCTTGTTGCCGTTGACCGACATCTGCGGCAGGTAATCCGCAGCTTCTTCAGCGGTGCGACACAGTAACACGAGCGGATGGCCCAACGCGGCCAGCTTCTGAACCGCGGCGGGCAGCAACGCCGAGGCGGCCAGGACGTAACCGGTCTCTGTAGGTAGCCCGACCAGATTGCCGCCCGCCAACAGTTGGACGGAGCGGTCAATATGATCGCGACGATCCTCAGAAGAGCCGAGGCGTACAATCTCCGCCATGAAGTTCGATCCTGGTCCGTCCCCTCAAGCCGTGTGGAAGTGATGTCGCCGGACACCTCTGCACGATCTTCGCCCGCAGCCCAAGGGTGAGATGAAGCACAAAACACGACTGGAAACTGGCCGAGCCACCTGCTTACAGACGCCAACTTCGTCAATCGCGGTGACGAGAATAGTCCCCCCCTGAATGACCATCAAGCAGCAGGGAAAACCGGTCCAGCATTCGGGAACTCGCGAATGACCTGCCTGCCTCGCTAGAGTCACCCTAAGTCCAGCTTCCACGCGGAGATCGCTAATGGCTTCCCGGATTCATCGCACGCTCCTGCTCGCCGTGTTCCTCTGCGGATTGCAGAGTCTCTGCGGAAGGGTGGCACAGGCTGATGAGATGCAGGAAGTCTTTTTCGAGAAAAGAGTTAGGCCGATCCTCGTCGAGCACTGCCAGGCGTGCCACGGCTCCAAGAAACAGGAAGCGGCGTTGCGTCTGGATTCCGCCAGTGCTCTCAAAAAGGGTGGCGACAGCGGAGCGGTCGTTGTGCCCGGTGACCCCGAGAACAGCCCGCTGATTCATGCGGTGCGGTATGCCGAAGCGACTCGCATGCCGCCCAAAGGCAAGCTCCCGGACGCTTCGATCCAGATTCTGACAACCTGGGTCAAACAGGGTGCGTACTGGCCAGCGGACCCGGTGGGCAATCCGATCGAGCAGAAACCGGACTGGCAGGAAGTCACCCGCAAGCACTGGGCGTTTCAACCGGTGCCGGAAGTGCCCGTTCCTGAGTTCAAGAAACCGGAGTGGGTGAAGGATTCGATCGACGCCTTCATCCGGGTTCGTCTAAACGCCGCGAAGATTGAACCCAATCCACCTGCTGATCGACGCACGCTGATTCGCCGAGCGACCTTCGATCTGCATGGTCTGCCGCCGACACCCGCCGAAGTTGCTGCCTTCGAGGCTGATTCTTCCGACGACGCCTTTGCGACCGTCGTGAACCGGCTGTTGGACTCTCCGCGTTATGGCGAACGCTGGGCGCGGCACTGGCTGGACGTCGCGAGGTACTCGGACACACGCGGCTATGTCCGTCTGCGAGACAACCCGAATTATCACTTCGCGTGGACCTATCGAGACTATGTCATTCGCGCGTTCAACGAAGATTTGCCTTACGACCAATTTATCCTGCAGCAATTGGCGGCGGATCAACTCCCGCACGACGACGACCCGCGCTCGTTAGCGGCGATGGGATTTCTGACTCTGGGGCAACGCTTTATCAACAGTCAGCATGATATTATTGATGATCGCATTGATGTGGTCTCACGTGGACTGCTGGGGCTGAGCGTCGCATGTGCCCGGTGTCACGATCATAAGTTTGATCCGATTCCAACTCGCGATTACTACGGTTTGCACGGCATCTTCTCGAGTTCTCTGGAACCATTTGATCTGCCGGTCATCGCGACCCAGCCTGAGTTGACTCGGTATCTAGATTATATTCGCGAATTACAACAGCGTACGGCGCAGTATCAGCAATTTCTGGAAACTCACCGGCAGAAATTTGAATTATCATTCCGCAACCGCATCGCCGAATACCTGCTGGCCGGTCAAAAGGAAGAAGTGCAGGCCAACTTCCTTGCGGTGATGTTTCTAGTTGATTTGACCAAAGATCTGAACCCGGTGACGACTCAGCGCTGGGCGCGGCTGCTTGAGCAAACTCGCAAACACCACCACCCCGTGCTCGCGCCTTGGAATGGACTGGCCGCGCTCGCAACAACGGCGGGTGATGAGTTTGCTACTCAGGCGCAGGAGCTCATCGCAACGTGGCAACGCTCGCCGCAGGCCGATCGGCCGATGAATCCGCTCGTGCTGCAGAAGCTGAAGGAGTCCTCGCTCAAGAATCTCGAAGATGTCGCTCGAGGATATGGGGAACTTTTTCAGCAGGCTGACGAGAAGTGGCAAGCAGCGCTCAAGGCAGACAGTTCGGTTAAGGAACTGGAAGGCAAGGACTGGGAAGAGTTACGGCAGTTGCTGTATGGACCGCAGGCGCCGAGCGTCGTGGCGTTGGATGAGATCGACGAGTTTTTCTTCGTCGACGCGTCGATGCAGAATCAGTTTCACGAGCAACAGCGGAAGATCGAAGACTGGCTGGCGTCGGCCAACGCGGCTCCGCACGCGCATGTACTGGTCGATTCCCGGAAGCCGCGAGATTCGCACATCTTCCTGCGCGGCAATGCCAGCAATCCCGGTCCGGCAGCGGCGCGTCAGTTCCTGGCCGCGTTATCACGCGAATCACAGCGGCCATTTGAAACCGGCAGCGGACGTCTGGAACTCGCGCGTGCGATCACTGATCGCAACAACCCACTCACGGCGCGAGTCTTCGTGAATCGAATCTGGATGCATCATTTCGGTGCCGGTCTCGTGCGCACGCCGAGCGATTTCGGCTTACGCGGTGAACCACCAACTCATCCGGAATTACTTGATCATCTGGCACGCCAGTTTATGGATGAAGGCTGGTCGCTGAAGAAGCTGCATCGTCACGTGATGCTCTCTTCAACCTATCAGCAAAGCAGCGCGGAGAAACCTGCCGCAGTTCGGATACAAGACCCGGAGAACCGCTTGCTCTCACGCATGAGCCGCCGACGTCTCGATTGGGAATCGCTGCGTGATTCGCTGCTGGCTGTCTCTGGTGAAATCGACCTGACGATGGGCGGTCGATCGGTGACGATCACGACGCAGCCTTACTCTCGCCGCCGGTCCGTCTACGGGTTCGTCGACCGGCAGAACCTGCCCGGAATCTTTCGCACCTTTGATTTCGCAACTCCAGAGACCAGTAACCCGCAACGGCATCAGACAACCGTGCCGCAGCAGGCACTCTTTCTGCTCAACAGCCCGTTCCTCAAACAGCAGACACTACACCTCGCGGTCCTGCCCGAGCTGACCAGCATCGAGCCACTCGACCAACGAATTGATGCCGTACATCGCCGCCTCTTCGGTCGACCAGCTCAACCTACAGAAATCGAATTAGCAACCAGATTCCTCACCGCGCAGCCTGATACCAAACCCGAAGTCAATCCGGCGAATCCATCACAGTATCTCACACCGTGGGAAGAGTATTTGCAGGCCCTGTTGCTGTCGAACGAATTCGCATTTGTGGATTGAGGTAAGAAGCCAATACGCAGGAAGTTATCCATTGATCAACAGAAGCTCGCGAAGAGCGCAAAGAAAGCATTTTCTGGCAATCAATTAAACTTCTTCGCGCCCTTCGCGAGCTTCTGTTCCTCTTTGAACTGACTGATTCTGTTGGGCAATTAAGTCTCGTGAAGAGTAATTACATATGTTAAGTCGACGCGAATTGTTGAGTCGTTGTGGGATGGGGTTTGGTCTCGTGGGGCTCGAAGCGCTGGCGGGGAAGGCTCTCGCGGCGGAAGGAGTTGCTGCGAATCCGCTGGCTCCGAAGCAGCCGCACTTTGCGCCGCGGGCTCAGCGAGTCGTGCATCTCTTTATGAATGGTGGTCCGTCGGCGGTGGATTCGTTCGATGAGAAGCCTGCGCTCACGAAGTATCACGGTCGCACGTTGCCGACATCGCAGCGTACGGAACGCAAGACGGGCACGGCGATGAAGTCTCCGTTCCGCTTTCGGAACTATGGCAACAGTGGTCTTTCCATCAGCGATATGTTTCCGCATGTGGCTCAGCATGCGGACGATTTGTGTGTCATCCGGTCGATGTATGCCGATGTGCCGAATCACGAACCATCCTTCATGCTGATGAATTGCGGAGACGCTCGGCAGGCACGGCCGAGTCTGGGTTCGTGGGTCACTTATGGATTGGGCACCGAGAACCAGAACCTGCCCGGCTTCATCGCGATGTGCCCCGGCGGCTTTCCGACGATGGCTGGCCAGAACTGGCGTTCGGCGTTCCTGCCCGGTGCTTATCAAGGCACGCACATCAACACTCAGCACACTCAGCCGGAGCAACTGATTGAGCATCTGAAGAACGACTTCCTGCGACCGGGCCGGCAAAGTGAGCAACTGGCGCTCTTGAGAGAACTCAACGCCCGGCACCTGGAACAGCGCACCGGTGACGCGCTGCTGGAAGCGCGGATCCAGTCCTTCGAGCTCGCTTATCGCATGCAGAGCGAGGCGACCGACGCGTTTGACCTCAGCCGCGAGCCGGCCGACATCCGGGCGATGTACGGCAACTCGGTTTATGGGCAGCAGTTGCTGATGACTCGGCGTCTGCTGGAGCGCGGGGTGCGGTTCATTCAGGTCTGGCATCGAGCCGGCCAACCGTGGGATGCACACGACGCGATCGAGGCGAACCATCGAGGTCTGGCAGGGGAGTGCGATCAGCCGATTGCCGCGTTGCTGGCGGACCTCAAGCAACGCGGGATGCTGGACAGCACGCTGGTGATCTGGGGCGGAGAATTCGGCCGCACGCCCACCGTTGAGATTCCGACGCCCGGAGTTTCCAGCCAGGGATTGGGCCGCGACCACAATCACTACGGATTTTCCATGTGGCTGGCCGGTGGCGGCGTAAAGGGTGGCTACGCTCACGGGGCTACGGATGAACTGGGCTGGAACGCGGTGGAGAACCGGGTTCATGTCCACGACCTGCACGCGACCATCCTCCATTTACTGGGCTTTGATCACGAACAATTGACGTATCGCTTTGCGGGACGCGACTTTCGGCTGACCGACGTGCATGGGCACGTCGTGCATGACGTGCTGGCCTGACGCAGGCCGCAGCATCCGGATGATCGATTTGCCCGGATTCCTCGTTATATCGTTGCGAGTTTGTCGCTGAGTGGTGGCGGATGACCGGCTGGCTGTTGCGGTCCGCGTCTTGGGATTAAAAATCAGGCAGACCAGATGGCGGGCTCAGCCTCGTCTGGTCTGCCATCAAAGGAATTCCGCATGACTGTCAGTCGTCCGAAACCGAGTGCCCGCAGCCGAGTCGTTCGCTCGTTGCGTAAACTCGTTGAGTTTAAAGGCATTCATCGCACGCACGCCGGCCAGTATCGCACCCGCATCCGCGAGCTGTACGACGGCCCTCAAGGCGCCGCAATCCGCTTCAGCAGCGTGTTGTCGCTGCACGATCCACTCGTCGGCCGCATGCTGGGGTCCGGCCAATTCGACGTCAGCCGCTTCGGAAATGTGCTGGATGTGGGATCGGGTTCAGGCCAGATCCTGAAGTACCTGATCCGCTACGCGCGTCCGGGAGCCCATATCGTCGCCTGTGATCTGTCGTACCACATGCTGCGGCGAGCCCGTCAGCGTTTCGCCAGCAGCAAGGTGGCCTATGTTGCCGCCGACATCGCGAACCTGCCATTTCAGGATGGCGCCTTCGATTGTGTTACCTGCGGCTGGGTTATCGAACACCTGGCCGATCCCACTCCCGGCTTGAAGGAGATGGCGCGAGTGCTCAAGCCGGGTGGCAGTCTGCTGCTGATGGCGACCGAAGACACCATCACGGGAGCCATGTCGAGCCGCACCTGGAAGTGCCGCACGTACAACCGTCAGGAACTGCAGGCGGCGTGCGAATCGGCAGGTCTGGTGTGGCACAAGCCGCTGTGGTTCACCAGCATCCATCGAGCGTTGCGGCTCGGAGGTATTCTGGTCGAAGCACAAAAGGTAGCGCAGTAGCAACGCCATGCGGCACATCATCGGGCTCGACATCGGCGGCGCGAATCTGAAAGCCGCCCATAGCGATGGGATGTGCCGCAGCCGGGCGTTTCCGTTGTGGAAGTCGCCCGAAGGTTTGGCGGATGAACTCAGATCGCTGGTCGCTGACTGGTTGCCGTGCAAAGCTCTCGCCGTGTCGATGACCGGTGAATTGGCGGACTGCTTCACGACGAAAGCTGAAGGCGTTGACCGCATCCTCAAGTCCGTTGAAGAGTTCGCGGCCGGCGCCGACGTCATGGTCTGGCAGACATCCGGTGAGTTCGTCGCGCCCGAAGTCGCTCGCGAATGCCCTCTGCTGACGGCCGCCGCGAACTGGCACTTGCTGGCGACGTTTCTAGGACGTCTCGCACCCACCGGCGGCGCGCTGCTGATGGATATCGGCTCGACGACGACCGACATCATCCCTCTGCAGGATGGCTTTCCGGTGCCGAAGGGCATGACGGACGGTGAGCGTCTGCAGTCGGGTGAGTTGGTTTACTGCGGCGTACGACGTACTCCCCTGTGCGCGTTGGCCGACACCGTCTCGTTTTGTGGACAACCCATGCGGCTGAGTGCTGAACTCTTCGCGACCACGCTCGATATCTACTTGTTACTGAACTCAATTCCGGAAGACCCCGCCGATCTGGACACCGCGAACGGCCGCCCGGCGACTCGAGAGGCCGCTTACGATCGCGTCACCCGCATGCTGTGTTGTGACCGCACGGAGGTTTCCCTTGACGAAGCACACCAGATCGCCGCTGAACTCTCCGCACGGCAGGTTGCTCGTATCAGGTCCGCGGTTGACGATGTTCTGTGCCGGATGCCGCAACGCTGCGAGCAAGTGATCTTGTCCGGCTCCGGCTGCTTCCTCGCCGAACAGATCGTCGCGGAGCATCCCGTCCTGCGGAGCGCGACTCGCACGCGCCTGGATGAACTTCTCTCCCCCGATATCTGCGAAGCTGCCTGCGCCTTTGCCGCCGCCCGCTTACTGGAAGAGCTGTATTGACTTCCCCGTATTTGGTGGACGCCGCGGTTCCGATGACACCGCGTTGGCGAGCTGGGATGGTGCTGAGAAAAAAGAAACCGCCTTCCGCAACTCCCAGTAATCATGGGAAGCACGCGGAAGGCGGCTCTGTTGAAGCGGAGAGGGAGGGATTCGAACCCTCGGTCCCATTTCTGAGACACAGCATTTCCAGTGCTGCACAATCGGCCGCTCTGTCACCTCTCCGTTGATCGGCTGAGGGCGCGCTGAGTGGTGCGACCTCGTGCCTGCGGATGGTCCTGTTCCTGCGGCCGAGCTGGCAGCAAATTAATCTGCCGGAACAGGACGTCTTCTTTACTTCATGTGGCCTGCGAGTCTGGCACTAAGCGGTTGATGCCGTTCACGAGATCGCAGGTCGATGCATCATTCAGACGCGCCGGATTCGGCGGCCTGCTTTTCAGCCTTCACGCGAGCGCATTCAGCTTCGCGTGCTTCGACGGCAGCGACGGCGTTAATGCGACGACGAATCTGGCGGACCTTGGCGTTGTACTCACGCCACTTCGGACACTTACGGAACTCTTTGGCTCCGATTCCGCGGGTTTCCAGTACTTTCACCCACGCTTCGAGATCACCGGAAGCGTGTCCCAAGGAACGCTCGAGAACCGGTCGTTTCAGTCCCATTTCTGAATTCTCCCTGTCACCTGCAAGCCAGCGGAGATGAACCAGTCCGCTAGCCAAACGTCACGAATTTGAATTGAGGATTCCCCAAAAGGGGGGACATTCTTACGCGGAAGTCGAATTCGTTCAACGCGCGACTACCGCCCGTTTTTTCAGGGCGGTCGTTGAGCGGCCAATTTCGCGGATTACGCAGCGAAGTCACGGGCAGATCTGCTACTTGCCCAGCTCAAAATGGGGACTTGCGGAGACTCCGTTTGCTTCCAGATATGCCAGCAGATCCAAAATTGCGTTCGAATCAAACGTATTGAGCAGCCCGGCCGGCATTGGGGACAATGGGGAAACTCGCTCCGACTCGATCTCGGCTCGTTCCAGCTCGACAGTCTCCAAAGGCGAAGCGGCGTTCGGAGAAACCAGCACAACGCGCTCGTCGCCGCCGACGACCCGGCCTGTCACCGTCCGTCCGGACTTCAGCTCAAAGGTGATGTCGAGGAATTTCGAATCAATCACCTTTGATGGGAGAAGGATCGTTTCCAGCAGGTCGCGACGTCCGAAGCGAAAGCCTACGAAGTTCAGGTCTGGGCCGACGGGCTGACCTTGTCGGGCGAAGCGATGGCATTTCACGCAGTTCGCTGCTCGGAAGACTTCTTCGCCACGTTTGAAGTTTCTACCCGTACCGACCTCGTTCAGACGACCCGCGAGGTCATCCAGTTTCCATTCCTTCACGAGCGTGCCCTGCGGGATCAATGATTGTGGCTGGCCGCTCGGCGACTTCGGTTGCAGATGGTTCGAAAGTTGGGCGACTTCGGCAGGAGCGAGCGTCGTACGGAACTCGCTGCCGATGGAGAAGAGCGCGATCGGCAACTCGCGACCGCCATCGAAAGTGCTCGAGGCCGCGAGTTCTTCCAGATACGCCTTGCGATTGGCGATCGTCCAGCCGCCGCGCACGTTCCGCAGTTGAAACAGCCACTGAAACTTTTCTTCCTGAGTCTTCGCGGCGCGCAGCAGAACCATCGTGCGCGGCACGACCAGCGGGGACTCCAGATAGATCAGCAGTTCGCAGGCGAGCTGATTGGTCTCGGCGCAGCGCGTCGGATAGATGGACTCGATCCGCTCACGAATCAGGTGCTTCATCTCGGCTGGCGTCGCTGCATCGCGGATGAGGCAGAGTTGATACGCCCGCGCGGCGATCAACAACTCTTCGTGTGACAGTTTTGAAATCGGCAGTTCGTTGAGTCGCGTCAGGACTTTGGAAGCCTCGCCCGGTTGCCGCGACAACGTCAGCAAGCCGGTCACTGCCGCCAGGGGCTGAGTCGCCGGGGTCAGCACAGCCTCGCGCCACATTTCTACGGGGATAGATTCCAACGCGATGCGGCTGGCATGACGCAACCAGGCGTCAGGATCTCCCAAGTGCGCCAGCGCGAGTTCCACCACATCACGCTGTCCGTAACCAGCCTCCAGACGATGCCGGATATCGCGCGCGGTTGAGGCGGCGATGAGGATATCCGGCGCGACGGCGGTCGGCGGCTCAACATCTTTCTCCGAGCCCGTGAATCGAACTCGATACAAACCCGACTGAGTCCCTCGGCCGCCGGTGGTGAAGTACAGCGCGCCGTCAGGGCCGAACTCCAGGTCGGTCACATTGAGCGGTCGGCCTTCGAGAAACAGTTCGGCGGTGCCTACGTAGCTCGCGCCGCGCGGCAACATCTCTGCCGAGTAAATGCGACCATACGTCCAATCGAGAATGAACAGCGAGCGCTGATAACGCGCGGGGAAGTTACTGCGCGTGCCAAACTTGATGTCCGTGGGAGAGCTCTTCCCGATGTTCAAGTTGGACGGCAGGCTGTCGGGATACCACTCGTTCCGCATGCCGGTGCCTTGCCGCCAGCCGTAGTCGCCGCCGGGAATCACGTGATTGATGCGCGTCGGTCGATACCACGAAGTGCCCAGGTCGCCTTCATTGTCGGCATCGAACGTGAAGAGTTCACCATCGGTGTTGAAGTCGATGCCATAGGGGTTACGAAAGCCGGTGGCCCAGAGTTCCCAGTTCTGAGCGGACTCATCCGTGCGGATCAGGTGCCCTGCGGGAAGTTTTGCCTGCCAGTCGAACAGGTAGCGATCCCAGCGGCAGTTCAGCAGACGATCGACTGCCATGTTGCGGACGCGCGATTGTTCGGGCGAAAAATCTTCAGGCAGACGCACGTCGTTGCCATGAATGGAATACAGCTTCCCGTCAGGTCCAAAGCAGAGATTGTTGCGACCGTGGCCCACTGATCCCGGAGACTTCTTCAGCACCGCGACTTCTTCAAAGTGGCCATCGCGGTTGCGGTCGTCCAGACGAACCAGCGAGTGCGCGTTGTTCGCATTGGCGAACAGCGTGCTGCCTTTGAAGGCCAGTCCGCGAGCTTCCAGCAGCGTGTCTTCCGCCGAACTGACTTCTGCGGCTGAACGTTGCCCATTCGGCAGTTTGAGTCGCAGCAAACCATTCCGTTTATCTCGGCCTTCGCAGCCGATGATCGCATCGCCCTGCGCGTCGAACGTGAGGCTGATCCACGAGCTTTCTCCCGGTTGAGCTGACCTCACCAGTTCCACTTCAAAACCGGGCAGCACGCGCATCGTGCCCGCCGCCTCGGCCTGATTGGCTCCGAGCGACTTCTTCCATTGGTAGTAGTCACCCTCTTCACCCGGAGGATCGCCCCACGGCTGAATACCCAGCAGGCCTCGACTGACAGCGTAGGCCATGTTGTTTGAGGTCGGCGCCACTTCGCGTGGCCAGACTCGCCACGTCGGATCGGTGACAATCGTCCGTCGTCGCCCGTTCTCGTATTCCAGCATGAGCTGGCAACAGACTCCGGAAGAGCCGGACTGATTGCGGGCGTGAATCACGATCTGGTTGCCGCCCGCTTTCAATTCCCGAGAGACATCGGCTTTTGCCCATTCACGTGACGACGTTGATTTGATGACGTCCCGTCCGTTGACGGTCACGACCATCTCATCGTCCGCGAGCCCTTCGAACGTCGCGGCCTTCAGATGAGGGCCTACGTCGAAGTCATGTTGCAGCGTCACCTGATCGCCGTCGATCGACAGCGGCGATCCCCAGATCCATTGCGGAATCGGGCCAACATCAGCCAGTGCCGTCGGCATCTCGACGGTCGCCCAGGCCAGCAACCCGCATACGACGGCAATTCGAATAGTGGAGCAGTCACGGCAGCGGAACGACATAAGCAACCTCTACGGTCGGAAGGATCAACTCAACTGTCGAAGCCAATGCGGCGGAAACACTATTGGATCGCGCCGGACGCTCCGAGGCTGTGGCCTTTTCGTGGAGCACGATCTCATCGTGCTTGCTTTCAGTCACGTTGAAAACGTGCCCCACGTTTCGATGTCTTCCTGAGTCTTTGTCTGTACAGTGGCGGCCAGGCGTCGCCTCAGCAGTGTCAGCAGAGGCCCGGTGTCCGAAACGAACTTCGCAGATGCAGCATCGACGATGGAAATGAGTCCTTTGGATATCGCCAAGCTCGTTGCTGTCGTTGCGGCGACGATCGCGATCACGCTGCTGTGGGTTCATCGATCGAGTCAGGCTCACTTCGTGCCGAGTGCCAGAAATTCTTGCATGATCGCAGCCAGGATCGTGATCGCTCATGCGTTTTTTATCTGGGTGCTGTGTGGCAGGAATTCTGTCCCCGTCGATGCCTACCTCGTAATTGTTGGAGTCGTGTTCTTCTTGTTCGCAGTGATGGCGTCGGGAGGCGGTTCGCCCAGAGGTGGGGACCTGATCAGCGCTGTGATTTTCTCCGCGATCATGGGGCCGGTGTTACTACTAATGTTATTTGTGTTCGGATCGCCGGATAAAGAACTGCTCATACCCGAACCAGATGTCTCGGTTCCGAAACGCGAACCGCCGCCTCGGTCTTGCGATACTGGAATCGCCGTCTCGGCGTTGCGGCCGATGGGCACGATCGAGGTGGCCGGAGAACGCTTCAACGCCTGCTCGGCGCTGGGCACCATCATTGACGTCGGAACTCCAATCCGTGTCTGCGGCCAACGCGGCGAGTTGCTACTCGTCGAGGTGCTCGAGTCGTGACGAAATCGCTGGTCGGTGATGTTTCGAACTTGTTCGCAAAGTAACGACGGAGGAGCGGATGAGCTGGGATGTCATGGCGTTCAAACTCGAAGGCGAAGTCCGGTCACTTGCTGATCTTGATGACTCGAAGATGAGATCCATGGGGAGCACCGGTGAGACTCGCGAGAAGATCTCCGCGTGTTTGCCAGTCGTTGACTGGTCAGATCCGACTTGGGGTATCTACGACGGCAACGGGTTCTCGTTTGAGTTCAACGTAGGCGCTGGCCAGCCCGATATGAACAACTTCATGATTCATGTTCGCGGTGGCGGAGACGCAGTGAGCGGCCTCTTGAAGTTTTCCGTGCCGAACGGTTGGTCGCTCTTTGATTGCTCGACGAGTGAACTCATCGATCCGAAGAATCCATCTTCAGAAGGCTGGAAGGAGTTTCAGGCGTTCCGAGACAAGGTCATCGGAGTGGCAACACGCAACCAGCAGTCGAGCAAGAAACCCTGGTGGAAATTCTGGTAGAGGCCGCTCGTGTCGCTAGCCACTGCGCTCCCCCTCGTTAATCGCTTGATGCGCCAGTCCCCGGATTGTTGCCCATCTCCCGGTTGAACGTGAGCCAGATCGAAGCTGTTTTTCGTCGCGCGAAGGACTCAGCCTGTCCCGGCTGGCTTCAGGTAGATCCCGCCACTTCGCACAAGCCAGCAGGGCGTTTAGACTACAAGTCGACTGGCAAGGATGCGGCGAACGTTGTCGCTCAGCCATGACGTGCAGCTTAATCGCAGGAACTTCAACGTGGCGGATCGCGAATACTCCCGGTACCAGAAGAAGGTCATTCAGCGTTTCTATGACAACCGCGAACAGAATGACGAACAGCGTCTCAGCGAAATGATCGCCGACCTGTTTCTGGCGAACGACAAGAAGAAAGCCAAGCTCTGGGAACAGGCCGAAGAGATCATGAAGCGGCTCGGCGTCCCGGAGGCGCGGCTGGCGCATGTGTTGAAGCAGAAAGATCCCACCGTGCTGGCCTCCGTCGTGGAAGACATCCGCGCCGGCCACATCAAGCCGCCCAAGAAGGAAAAGCCAGCCACTCCAAAGGCTGAGTGATTTTCCTGAATGTAGTGAGGGATTGTCCAAATTCGTGACAGCGGGCGGCAATCCGACCCGCGCGATTGGCAAGAGCGACCTAGATTGCAGGCGGACTCCCCGAGCCCTCCCTTCTGCAGTCGATTCGTTCATGACAACCGCTATAGCCCAACCTGATGCGCCAGCCGCCGAGACCGAACAAGTCTCGGTGGGCGTCGACGATTTGATCATCGGCCGGCCCATCCAGCATCCCATTTACGACGAAAAAGGCACTCTGCTGCTGGCAGCGGGCACCGTGATCTCGTCGGAGTTCAAGCGCCTGCTGCGGCAGCACAAGCTGCCCGAGGTGTTAATCAGCAAAGAGGATGCGGCCCAGGTCGTGCTGGCTGCTGACATTCTGGAAAACACAGACGCGTTCTGCTTCCACACTGCGCTGACCAAAGAGTTCGACAAACTCATCGATGGCGGATTGCCTCCGGTTGCCAACACCGGCGCGGCGGTTCGCGACGGCATGGTGAGCCTCGGCAAGAACGGCTACGACGCCAAGCAACGCGACCGGCTGGTTGAGAAGAACAAAGAAAACACCCGCGCCTTATCAGACATGATGCAGTCCGCGGCGGAAGGCGGCCGAGTGGACGGCGCCGTTGCGTCAGACGTCGCCAGCTACTGTCTCTACGAAATGCGATCGGATATCGAGAACGTGCTGACTTCCGAGATCGGCGCGTACGATGACGATTGCATGTCAGCTCAAGCTCTGCAGACGTCGATGCTGGCGATGGCCATTGGTATCGAATTGGGACTTGATACTGATAATGTGAAAACTATAGGCACTGTCGGCCTGGTGCACGACTGGGGCATGATGAAAGTCCCCAAGCGTGTCCGTTCCGCGCCGCACCCGCTGAGTGCCGAAGATTATCACGAGATTCAGAAACATCCGATTTACTCACTGGAGATGTTGCAGCAGGCGCAATCAATTCCGGGGCTTGTTTCTGTAATCTCCTACCAGATTCACGAACGACCGGACGGCAGCGGTTACCCGCGCGGACGATCGACACGCACGATTCATCAGTTTGCCCGTATCGTCGCCGTCGCTGATACGTACGTCGCGATGACCAACGCCCGCTACTGGCGCAAACCTTTTATGGCATACGCGGCGATGGAGTGCATCCTGCGCGAGACTCAGCGCAAGCATCTGGATGCCACGGCCGTAAGGGCGTTGCTGCAGGTCTTGTCGCTGTTTCCGATCGGGAGCCTGGTGGCACTCACGGACGGCAGCGTGGCGCGGGTGATGCGCCGCAACGGAACACATTACACGTCACCGATTGTCTGTCTGCTGCAGGATGCGCAGGGCCAGCGCGTCGATGCGGCCACCCAGAGCAGATACATCGATCTCAGTCAGTCAGAGTTGAAAGTTGCGCAGGCTCTGCCCACTCCGGGCAGGGAGGAAGTGCCACTTTCGGAGGCCATTTCGCTCCTGGGGTATCAAGATTCAATCTCCTGAGAGCAGAGTTGGAACGAGTTCATGCACTCTAAAACTGCCAATACCGATCGAGACGAGAAGCTGGCTCAACAAGTCATCCAGATGTTGGACCGTTGGTCCGACAGACTTGATGGGCATCAGTCTCAAAAGCGTGAATCGCCGCGCCGGAAATATCAGGCGCGGATCACCGTCTTTGTTCCCGAAACAGCGGGTGTCGCCGGTGAATGCGCCGAGTCATCCAGCTTCGATGTCTGGTCGCGCAATTTGTCGCAATCAGGCATGTCATTTGTTTATCGCGGCCTGATCAAGGCGGACAAAATTGTGATTTGTCTCGATCCGGATCAAGGCGGCACACACTGGTATCAAGCGCTGATCGTCCGACGGCGCCAGGTTCATAACGACTTCTGGGAATACGGCGTGAAATTCACGGGAGTTGCTCAGATCTGACTTCGCAGGTTTTGCCTGTTGCTGGCGCTGCGGCAGATCACACCCTCACCCCCTCAAAGAAGTGGAGTGTTTCAATGAAAGTTCTCGTTGTTGATGATTCCGAAATGACACGCATGATCGCCAAGAAGACCCTGAAGTCGCTTGGTATTTCTGACTGTCTGGAAGCGCCGGATGGCGTCGAAGCGTTGAAGGTGTTCGAGGCTGAGAAGCCCGATGTCGTCTTCAGCGACTGGAATATGCCGAATATGGACGGCCTGACGCTGCTGAAGGAAATTCGCACTCGCAACAAGGAAGTGCCAGTCATCATCGTGACCACCGAAGGGTCACGCGGCAAGGTCGTGCAAGCGATCGCCGAAGGGGTCAGCGATTACCTCGTGAAGCCCTTCACACCCGTTGGCTTCCGTGACATGCTGACCAAGTGGTGCAAGGTTACCGTCTAGTCCGACTGGCAGACCGAGTTGCGAAAAAGCGTCGCCCGAACATACTCGGTCTCCTCGCCCCTTTGGGGAGAGGGGCCGGAGGTAAGGGGCGATCGTTATCTCAGCGATTAGTATCAACATAAGGCCGAGCAATGACGTTGCTCGGCCTTATGTTTTTGGACAGGACAACTGCACCAGTTCGTCCTTATTGGCTTGGACGATGGCCGCGAGAACGAGCCCGCCGAGCAGCCATGTGCTGGCGTCGTACGCGACGCAGAAGAGTTGATAATCCAGCGGATAGTGCATCCAGATCACCTGCCGGATTTCCACCCACAGCCCCGAGAACAATCCGAGCGATACCGCGAAGGTCGCCCGCGAGCCAAAGCAGCACAGCGTTGCCCGCAACCAGACGAGCATTGCTGCGACGAACAGGTTGCAAACCAGGTTGTGCAGAAAGCCCATGCCTAAAACGGCCGGAGACATCGGCTCGATGCCCGACTGGCGATACATGATCTGCACGACGGGTCCCTGCCGATGCCGCTGCATGAAGGGCGAGTTTGGATCGTCAGCGCGATCCTGAGCTTCGTCGGGCGAAGGCAACCAATACGCACCGTCTGCTGTCAGTTGCGTCTTGAGAACGTCCGTCACTGCGATCTGATTGTCTGTCGGCAAAGACCGGGTCACCGCGAACTGATTCGGCAGCAGCATCCAGAAGACGGCACCCCACACGAACATGACCACGGATGCCAAGACTGCACCAAGCACGACGCGCAGGGCCATGAGGAAGGTTCCCGATTGAGGTCCGGTTTCGAAGTGCGCCGCTAGCAGCAGGTCCATTCGCCGTCGCAATCACTCAGCCACGCTATTCCGCCAGATGACGATAGCGGAAGTCTCCAGATTGTCGCGTCTGCCAATACTCGCCCGTGTCGATATCCAAGCAGGTCAGCCACCCGCCGCCGTAGACCCAGGTGTCAATGCAGATGGTGTGACGGAGATCCAGTGGCCGGCCATTTTTCTGCGCGGTGTGTCCGCAGATAACAGTCTTACCCGAGCAATGCGGGCCCAGGTCTTTCAGCTTCGACCAGTACAGGGTTTCGTCCGATTGCTCAGACAGCGGCTTCTTCGGATCGACGGTGGCATGTACGAAGATGTGCTGCTCGGTTTCGTAGTATTTGACGCAGTCGTCGTCGATGAAGTTGAAGTGCTCATACGGCACGTCGTCCAGCGTCGCGATCACTCCGTCCTGGCCGTACGACATCAACGTCTGCACGCCGCCCACCGAGATCCAGATGTCGCGTTCCTGGGAGTTGTACGGCGCTGCCGCGAACATCACATCGTGATTGCCACGTAGGGAAACCATGCGTGAGCCGCGATGTCGTTCGATGAGCCAGTCCAGCACGCCCTTGCTGTCGGGACCGCGATCCACGTAGTCGCCCAGCGTGATCAGAAAGTCGTCGTCACGAATGGGAACGACCTCGATCATCCTCTTCAGCGCGGCGAGTGAGCCGTGAATGTCCCCAATCGCCAGAGTGCGCGACATCGACTACTTCCTTGCCTGAAGTTCCGTCGGTTCGACATCGAAATTGCTGTCAATGACTTCAGCCAGTCCCAGTTCCTGAATGAGCAGCGAGTGCTCGCGATTACCCTTCGTGCTGCTGTCCGTCAGACGAACTTCTGCCGAACCACCAACCGCCAGGCCCGCGCGACCGTTCTCCACCAGTTGCACACGATCCAGTTGCACCGTCCTGGCCAGATCGTGGACGTTCACGCCATCCAGGCGGAAGTGCCGAATGGTGAGATCAGAAACTCGCACGTGCTTCGCGGCATAAATGGTAATACCGCAGTCATGTGAACCGACGCCCAACGGAAGCTGGCGCGGATCGACATACGGCGGTGTCCGGAGATAGATACGACTTTTCCAGGCGCACCACTGGTTCGGTTCTAATTCCGGCAATTCGGTCCAGGTTTCGCCTTCCGCAGGCTTCAGCTCCGACAGCAGGTTTTCGCCGCTGATCAGCACATAATGCCCCTTTCGCCAGGGCTTCAGCATCCACAGGTCTTTGCCGACTTCGCGCCAGGCGCCTTCGGGGATGCCAATCGCACCGGACAGCACTGCGCCGTTGCCCTGAATCTCAAACGGTCGCTCGGCCACACCGCTGAAACGCGAACCGACCAGACTGATCGATTCAAAGTAGGGCATGCCCGTGTTGGCCAGCGAGATCGTGTCGGACGCCTCAACCAGTTGCATCGCCCGGCGGATCGTCTTTACAGGGCCCGTCGCTTTGTCCTCGGCCTTGTCGACTCGGCCATCGCTGGCGTCCTGCCCCACGCGGTTGTTGACGTAGATCACCTTGGCCTGCGCCGCTGATGACGTCAGCACCAGGCTCAACAACGAGAAGCAGACGACACGAAGGCGTGCCATAGTTCGCTCCGAAACGCCGCAGATGAAGTCGCAGGAAGAACGCGGAGAATTGTCGGCGCAACAGGCGACAATACGCCACTTCAGACATCGGCCAGTGCGAAGCGGGACTCTGAGCCGACGTCAGATTCCGGGGTCAGTTCGAGTGGACCTGGTACGGCAATGCTTGTCCGGCAAGGCCTGCCGCCAGATTCTCGACGGTCATCTCGATCATGCGGCGTCGGGTCTTGTGCGCGGCACTCCCCAGATGCGGCGCAATCACCAGATTCGACAATTTCAGCAGCGGATGATCGCGCGGCAGTGGCTCCGGGTCTGTGACGTCTAAGGCCGCGCTGCGGATTCGTCCGGCTTTGAGGATTTCGTAGAGATCACTCGTCACAACGACCGGACCGCGTGCCATGTTGATCAGCGTCGCCGTCGGCTTCATCAACTCCAGCTCGCGCTTACCAATCAAGCCCGTGGTGTCCTTCGTCAACGGACAGTTCAGCGCGACGAAGTCAGATTCGCGCAGCAGATCATCCAGCGAACGATACTGAGCTCCATAGTCACGCTCAGCCGCTTCGTCGCGCTTGCGATTGTGATACAGCAGCGGCATATCGAACGCGCGAGCCCGTTTCGCCACCTGCTTGCCGATCCGTCCCATGCCGACGATGCCCAGAGTGCACGTGCTGACTTCGTGACCGATCATGATCGATGGGTCATAGTGCACGAACTCGGGACCGCGCGCGAATGCGTCACCAGTCACGATGTTGCGCGCCGACGCCAGCAGCAGCGCCATCGTCATGTCGGCCGTTGCGGCATCCAGACAACCGGGAGTGTTGCCGACGGGAATGTTGCGAGCCTTCGCCGCCGCGACATCAATGTGGTCCACACCGACGCCGTGATTGCTGACGATCTTCATGTGCGGCATGCGATCCATCAGCGGACCGTCCACGCGAGGGTGACCGTAAGTGATCACGCCCACGCAGGTCGCTAACGCTTCGGAACCTTCCGACGTGTCCCATTCGTAGACTCGATAACCGTTGCCCAGCAGGTCCAGCAGCGGTTGCGGAAGTCCGTCGCCCATGATTGGTATCGCCGACATTGAAAGGCTCCTGAAGGTGCAAGGTCATCAGAGGAAACGAAAAACGCCCGAGGCGGCATTCCTGATCCAGCCCGCAAAGTCGGACAGTATGGGTGAATCAGCGCGCGGTCGAATGACGAAACATATTGTCGTCTCAGCCGGGTGAAAGCGTGTCTCGACTTGGAGCCGGCACCACCGGGCATTCCCGGTCTCTTGCGAACAGAGTTTTCTTATGGCGTTGCTGTCGCGACCACAACGAATGCCGCTGGTCGTGGCAATCCTGGCAACCATTACCGGTTGTTCCGGCACGTCGCGCTGCTGGAACCCCCTCCGTCAAAGTGCCGCTCCGCACTGCACATCCACGCTGCCGCCATCCCTGGCCTTGCGCGTCAGTCCGCAGCCGCTGCCTCCCATTACCGAACCGGTCGTTCCGCCACGTCCGCTGACGACAGTTGAGAAACTCAAAGCCGCCGGACCCAAATGGTCCACGATCGGCGAGTCCGTCGAAGAACGTCCGATCGAGGCGACCGCTATCGGAACCGGACCGCGGCGCATTCTGTTCATCGGCGGCATTCACGGCGATGAGCCCGAAGGCTTGCCCGTGATGGAATGGTTCACGGAAGAGATGTGGAACGACGCGTCGCTGACCAGCGGCACGACGGTGGTCGTCGTGAAGAACCTGAACCCGGACGGCACCGCCGGCAAGACGCGCGGCAATAAGCACGGAGTCGACCTGAACCGCAACTTCCCGGCGAAGAACTGGGAGTCCACCGTCAAGACGCCGCGCTTCAATCCCGGGCCGCATCCCGAAAGCGAACCGGAAACGCGAGTTGCCGTGCAACTGATCCGCGAGTTCGAGCCGCACCGCATCCTCGTGATGCACGCGACTGTCGGTCGTCCGATGAATAACTACGACGGCCCCGCGAAGGCACTGGCCCGTCGCATGAGCCAGTTCAACAAGTACGCCGTCACCGAAACGATCGGCTACCCGACCCCCGGCTCGCTGGGCAACTGGGCCGGCAACGATCTGCAGATCCCGATCATCACGCTCGAGTTCCCCCGCAAGGTCAGCCCCGACCGCGCCTGGGAAACCAACAAAATCGCCCTGCGCCAAATGCTCGCCGAAGGCGAAGACGATGAAGCCCAATAGGACCGCTCAAAGAATCGCGGTCAGGTGATACCAATCGCACCGACCTTGCCGGTTTTGCACATCGTTCTTTCGTTGAGTTCCACTTCGTCGCAGATTCATTCGACACAGTCCGAGCTAGGTTTCAGACGGCATTTTCTGACCGTCTTTCTCCAACCGCCGAGGCTGCTCGATGGTTTCTTCATCAGCACCGCGATCGAAGCATCTGGCAATCTGCTTCGCCAGCACGATCTTCACCAGCGCGTTCCTGCTCTTTCAGGTGCAGCCGCTGATCAGCAAGTACATCTTGCCGTGGTTCGGTGGCAGCCCGACCGTGTGGAGCACCTGCATGCTCTTCTTTCAGGTCGTGCTGTTCGGCGGGTATGTCTATGCGCACCTGCTGACGACGTACCTCAACCCCCGCTGGCAGGCGGCTCTGCACTGTGCACTCGTCGTGACTGCGGCGGCTATGTTGCCCATCACTCCCGATGCCAGTTGGAAGCCGGACGGAGCTGCTGATCCGACGTGGCGAATTGTTTCGTTGCTCACCTGCTGCGTGGGCTTGCCGTACTTCATCCTGTCATCGACGGGACCGTTGCTGCAGCGCTGGTTCAGCGTGCAGTTGCCGGGCGCTTCGCCGTATCGGCTGTATGCGTTGTCGAACATTGGATCGCTGCTGGCGTTGATCTCATACCCGTTCGCGTTTGAGCCCGTGTTGAGTTCGCCTGCTCAAGCCGATCTCTGGTCGTGGGGCTTTCGAACCTTCGCCGTGCTGTGCGGCTGCTGTGCGATCGGCTTGCTGAAGCAGCCTGCGCTGGCTGATACGATTACTTCAACAGCGAGTGAGGCAACAACAGAGGAAGCACCGACCTGGGCCGATCGAGCGATGTGGGTCGGACTGGCTCTGGTCGCTTCGCTGATGCTCTTGGCGACGACCAATCAAGTCTGCCTGGATGTGGCCACCGTGCCGTTCCTGTGGATTCTGCCGCTGACGATCTATCTGCTGTCGTTCATTCTGTGCTTCGACGCGGATCGCTGGTACTCGCGCAAGTGGTACGTCGTGCTGCTGGCCTTGTCGCTGCTGGGAGTCATCCGCACGCTGCTGACCGGTGCCGCCGTGTCCATCGTCCTGCAGGTGATGACGTATCTCAGCGCGCTCTACTTCTGCTGCATGGTGTGTCATGGCGAACTAGCCAAGCAGCGGCCCAGCCCGCGCTATCTGACATCGTTCTACTTATTGATTTCGCTGGGTGGAGCAGGCGGCGGCTTGTTCGTCGGAGTGCTCGCACCGGCCGTGTTCCCGGCGTACTGGGAGCTGCATATCGGCATCGTCGCCTGTCTGATCGCGACGCTGGCCGTGTTCTTCCGCGACAAGGCGAGTGTGCTGTATCACGGTCAATCGCGACCGGCGTGGGTCGGCCTCCTGGTCTGGTCCGGTCTGCTGGTGCATGCGTTGCAGACCCACGCTCGCGAAGCTGTGAGTTCCGCACTGGCAGTGACTCGCAACTTCTACGGCGTGCTGCGAATTGTGGATGAGCAACCGGCTGGAACAGCTCCGGCTCATCGCGGTATGTATCACGGCAGCATTCTGCACGGCGTCCAGTTCCTGGAACCGGAACACAAACGCAATCCGACCACTTACTACGGTGAGCAATCCGGAGCCGGGCTGGCCTTGCGGTTTCATCGCACGAACTCACCGAGACATATCGGAGTCGTTGGGCTCGGTGTGGGCACTCTGGCAACGTACGGTCAGAAGGCTGATCGCCTGCGGTTCTACGAGATTAATCCCGACGTTATTACACTGGCTCAGCAGTATTTTACTTATTTGTCCGACTCGCCCGCGAAATCGACAATGGTGCTCGGTGATGCGCGGCTGTCACTGGAACAGGAACCGAACAACCAGTTCGACGTGCTGGTGCTGGATGCCTTTTCGGGAGACGCCATCCCCACGCACTTGCTGACGCACGAAGCCGGGCAGCTCTATACCCGGCATCTGAAGCCCGACGGCATTCTGTGCATACACATCTCCAACCTGCACTTCGACCTGCGACCCGTCGTACTGGGACTGGCCCGCGACCTCGGTATGCAGGCCACTTGCGTCGAAGCCCCCGCCGACGAATCACGCGGCCAGTTGATGTGCCACTGGATGCTGCTGACCCGCGAAGCCTTGCCGCCGGAGCTGCTGAACGACGCTCACGAAGTCGAAGGTCTGCCCAGCAAGTCTATTCAATGGACCGACGAGTGGAGCAACCTGCTGTCCGTGTTGCGTTAGAACAACCGGTTGTATCCGTTCAATGCGGCGACGCGGTAAGCCTCGGCCATTGTGGGGTAGTTGAATGTTGTTGTAATAAAATACTTCAACGAATTGGCTTCGCCCTTCTGCAGCATGATGGCCTGGCCGATGTGAATGATCTCGGACGCGTTCGCTCCGAAGCAGTGAATGCCGAGAATCTCCAGAGTTTCACGGTGGAACAGTAGCTTCAGCATGCCCGTTCTTTGCCCGGTGATTTGGGCCTTGGCCAGGCTCTTAAAGGCCGCATGACCGACTTCATACGGAATCTTGTCTTCAGTCAGTTCCTTCTCGGTCTTACCGATCGAACTGATTTCCGGGCTGGTGTAGATACCGATCGGTATGTCCCGTGCCAGTTGGTCGCTTGCGCCCGTGAGAATGTGTTGAGCAGCGGCGCGACCTTGCTGATACGCGGCGCTCGCCAGAGCCGGGAAGCCGTTGATATCGCCTACGGCGTAGATGTGTGACTGCGACGTCTGGAAGTTCGCATTGATCGGCAGATTGCCACGGCTGTCCGGAGCGATGCTGCAATTCTCCAGCTTCAGGCGATCCGAGTTTCCGGTGCGGCCATTGGCCCACAGCAGGACGTCCGTCTTGAGCTGCTTGCCAGATTGCAGGTGGACAACCACGCCATCTGCGACCGACTCGACTCGATCAAAGATCTCCTGATGCCGCAGGATCACTCCGCGATCGCGCATGTGATATGCCAAGGCATCGGCGATTTCATCATCAAGAAACTCGAGCAGCCGGGCTCGAGTGTTGATCAGGTTCACCTTGCAGCCCAGGTTGCGAAACATCGACGCGTACTCGCAGCCGATAATGCCCGCGCCGTAGACCGTGATGGACTGCGGCGTTTCCGGCAGGTTGAGGATGGTGTCGCTGTCGAAGATGCGCGGATGGGAAAAGTCGATTTCCGTTGGCCGATAGGGTCGCGCGCCGGTCGCGATTACGATCCAGCGAGCCTTCAGCTTCAAGGATGCTCCGGTATGGAGATCTACCTGCACGGTGTGCGTATCTACGAACGACGCTATGCCTTGAAAGATCGGTACGCGGTTGCGGTCGTAGAAGCCGGTTCGCATCTCGACCTGTTGCTCAATGACTGAGCGTGCACTTTTACGAAGCTCCTGAAACGACAGTTGAACGTCGAAGCCGTGATCGCGGTACAGACGGTTGTTGTTGACCTCTGTCATCTGAAAGATCGAGAACCGCAAGGCCTTGCTGGGGATCGTTGCCTGGTGCGTGCAGGCACCGCCGATCTCGGTCATGCTTTCAATCATCGCGACATTCAGACCGTTCTTGGCCGCTTCCATCGAAGCGCCTTCGCCACCCGGTCCCGATCCAATCACCACCACGTCGAAATCAAGCTGATCCATCTTCCGTTAGCCTCAAATAGAAAACTTCATGCGGATGCGCGGCGTCGGGAGCAGCTCAAACTGCGGCACAACACGCGATGAACGATGTATTATTGCGGCGGTCTGTCAGCCTTGCACGGCGCGCTGCATCAAGGGCAGAACCTTCGCGAGTGCCTCGGCCAGAGTCGTCGGAATGACAACGCCCGCAGCCTGCTTATGGCCGCCGCCGCCGAAGACCTCGGCCACGGCCGCGACGTTGATGCCCAGCCGGCTGCGCATGCTGACTTTGATATGTTGATTCGGTTGCTCAATGGCGATGAACGCTCCCAGCACGCCGCCGATCCTCAAGCATTCATTGACAAGATCTTCGGTATCTACCGGGCTGGCACCGCACTCACGGAAGTCCCGCAGAGTGACCCACAAATAAGCCAGCTTGCCGTCCGCTTCCATCGCGATGCGGCTCAGGACACGTCCGACAAGGCGCGAGCGGGATACGGTCTGCTGCTCGTAGAGCAACCGAAAGAGCGTGTGTGGTTCGGCTCCGGCATCAATCAGGTGACTGATGATCCGCATGGTGCGACTGGTCGTTGACGGAAAGCGGAACCAGCCCGTGTCAGTCGCGATCGCACAGTAGAGAGCGTTTGCCGCTTGCGGTCCGATCTTGCAGCCCAGCGCCATCGTCAGTTCGAAGATCAGTTCGCCGGTGGCCGCCGCAGTGGTGTCTTTAAACTCCATCGCGCCCAGCGCGTCGGAACTCACGTGATGGTCGATAACCACTTTCTTCGCGGCGGTCTTCTTGAAGGCCGCACCCACGTCCAGCAACTGCCCCCAGGCGCTCGTATCGACGATGATGTGAACGTCAGTGTCGCGAGCTTCAGCGTCGCTCATGCCTTCGCCCAGCTTGTGGATGCGGCAAGTCGGATCAAGGAACAGCAGAGTGGCCGGCGCCGCTGACGGATTTACAATGCGGACGCTCTTCCCCAGTGACTCCAGCGCGAAAGCCAGTCCCAGCTCAGATCCGATCGCGTCAGCATCCGGACGCACATGGCTCGACAACACAAACCGCTGATGACCGTGAATCAATTCAACGAGCGGGGACCAATCCATGTATCTCTTTCTAACGCGGTGCTGCCGCCATGATGGGATCTCTCGCGCTGCTGAGAGATCTCACTTCTATCAGCGGCGTCCGCGAGAGGTCCGGTAACCGTACTCGATCGCAAACCAGTTCGCGTACCGCTCGCGGTCCTCGGAATTCGTATTTCTCAGATCGTTGACGTGTCCGATCTCGTGAATGAGGACGTTGTTCAAATAGAAGTCCTTGAGCTGCGGTAACGTCCAGGTGAGCGTCCAGACTCGCCCGTCCTGCGACCACTGAGCCCCGAACATCCGCGCTTCCACGATCTGCTGCGGCGTCGGCGGGCGGGTGTACGTTTCCACCAACGACTCTTCGAGCGGGTACAGATAGACGTTCTGGCCCCATTGCATGCCGTAGCACGGGAACAGGGCCCGCTTGCGAGTCATCCGGCTGAGCTGCACGACTTCCAGACGTTCTGTGAACTGGGCGGGGAGTTCCGCCACCCGAGCCCGGATGTCATCCAGCGTGACGGGATGGATGAAACCTTCCCCTGATGGCTGCTGCACCAGTTTCAATTCGCCGCCACTCGGTTCGTGCCACTGCTCCTGAGCGTAGAAGTCCGACTGCTGCTCGATGCCAATGTGGCCGCGCTGCCGATAGGCCACCGCCGGACGGGCAGTGCGTGTCGCCATGCGCAGTCGAGCGGCCTCCCGGACGCGCCTGCGTCCGGTCGTAGGAACGCTCGCCGCCGAAGCCGCGCGCATACCCCGAGGGCTGGCCTGCGACTTGGCCGCTGGACGATTTGAGGAGAGATGCTTCGTCATGTCCGGTGTCCCTCCGGGGGTCGAGTTGACCCGATTCCGTGAGAGCCGTCCGTGACTCGATCTGGTTTCCAAGGCGGGAATCGTAACGGGGAGAGCCGACGCAATTCACGTCAGCCCGGACTCGATGGTGCCAAACCTTGAGGCAATCTCAAGCTGAACATCGAAAAAGAGGGGAATCGCCATTGAGCAACCAGAAGCGGAGCGCAAGTCCTTTCATGTATGTGGCTTGCAAACAATCAATCGCCGCTGCCAGCAGGCGATTTCGGCAGTTCGAACTCCGCCGAAAAAAGAGCGGGTCGACGTAAACTCCGTACCGGTGGCGAGATCGGTCGCCGGGAGTTTGTTCAGTGTTTGATCACTAGCGGGAAATTTCGAGCCGACCGCTTTTGAGTGTCTGTCACGTGAGGGAAACTTCGCGCGATTGGCAGTTCGTGCGGCAAAGGCAAGCTGATCCAGCTCGGCTGATCACAAGGACGTGAAAACGACCTTCAATGTCAGCTCTTTCATCTGCGGATGGTTCGTCGTGAACGTGATCGTCGCCGGGTCGTCCTGCGACTTGATCATGGGAGGCAGCCCGGCCGGAATCTCGACCGTCAGCTTCACCTGTTTGCCGTTCATCATCGGTCGCGAGAACGAAGCCTTGAACTGACTGGGCTCGCACACCGGCTCGCCGAGTTCCAGATCCTCACTCATGCCCACGGGGATGATGATGACGCTGAAAGTTTTGCCTTTGGCGGCCTCGAAATCAGTCAGCACCAAAATTGAGTCTTTGGGAACGACCTTGGCATTGGTCGGGGCGATGAAGGCAAATGGCGGGGGCCGAGTTCCCGTGATGTTGACATTCAGCTCCTTGTCGTCCGGGACATCTGTCTGCAACCGCAGAGGCTCCGAATAACTCCCGGCTTTACCCTCGGTTGCGACCTCGACAGCCACCTTGTAGACGCCCCTCAGCCACATGGCGGAGTCGTCTTCCTGACTGGTTTCCGCCGCTTTCATGGTCTCCAGTTCGCCGCGCAGGTGGGTAATCAACTGCCTCCGCTCCTCAGGAGTGACGGGCAGAATGGTGACCTTTAAGGCCGACGACGATCCTTCGTGCCCGACAACCTTGAAATCGTCGAGCATATTAGACATGACGTAACCCTCGACTGTGCCGGGGTTTTCCTTCGATGTCGTCCCTGCAGTCCAATCTCCTGGTGGGAAAGTTCTCAGCTTCTGACCCACAATTCCCTTAATTACCAGAGAAACCTGAGTCTGCTTGGGGTCGTTAGTGTGCAGTTGGGCACTATGCTCGAAGCGGATGTTGGGATTCCTGATGTGCCAGTTCAGGGTGATCTTGGAAGAACCGCCGGGAGGAATCGATCCAGCTTCCGGAACTGCCCCAGTGCACTGACAGGTCCGCTTGCCAATCTTGAATTCCAGCGGGGCTTCGCCCTCGTTCTTGATGATGAACTCGTGTTCGCCTTTGCTGTCGAGCTGCAGCATGCCGAAGTTGTGGACACTCTGATCAACCACCATCTTCGGCTGTGGCCCTTCGGAAGCAGGTTGGGGCATGCCCTCCTCGATCTTCGGCTTCTCGACGACAACCGCATCGCCCGAGCTTCTTCCCAACGCGGCTACAATTACTGCCGCAATCACCAGCGACGCCACCGCCGCAATCAATGCCCCTGGACGCATCTCAAACCCCGCAAAGAAAACTCTTGTGCCGCTTGTCCACCGAATGGACTCGTCCCACAGACGCTACTCCTAACGCGACCATACTGTGAGATGCAATCAGTCTATCACGCGGAGACGGGAGATTCTTCAGCCTGAATCCGATTTGGCTTCACATCGCTCGGGACTGAACAAGCTGGCGTGGCACCCAGATACCTTAACATGACCCCATGCGTACGGCTCGGGCTGCCGCGGGTAAGTCAGATGCTGGCAACTGCGCAGGGGCCTGCATAGCCGAGAGCTTTCCCTCGCCGATGAAGGCGCTGGGAGCCCCCGATCCCTATCCCGAACTCCGGTTGCAATTAGAACGGTCGCCGATTCCGTCTGACCGACATCGCTGGCATGTCGCCAGGGACATCCATGCCTGCCGAACTGAACCTCTTCTTCAAGTTGAACGAAGAGCGCGTGCAAGCCGAAATCTCCAACGCGCTCACTCTTCTGTGACCTTTGGGATGAGATTTGAGTGCGCGATCAAAACAAAAACGCCAGCGATATTTCTTCGCTGGCGTTCTTGTCATATCGATGAGTAGCCGATGTCATCGCTATTCGGCGACCGGTAGCTCCGGCTCTTCGTCGTCGAGCAGCATCACCGGTGAGCTTTCGTCGGACTCGGTATAAACCGTCTGTTCGATCGGGGCACCGAAGTCTTGCGGTGCTTCGTCACCTGCTTCCGCTGGCATCTCGGCGGCATCGCTCACTTCATACTCTTCTTCGTCGCCGAAGCGTTGCATGAAGCCAGCCTGTTCGGGTTGCGGACGCGGCACGTCATCATACGGTGCTTCCCGATTGCCGGACGGAACCGGTTCGGTATAGATCGCCCGACCATCGGCTTCCGGAATGTTCTGTTGATACTCGCCGTACGTCACTGGTTCTTCGCGATCGATCTTGTCATCCAGCCAGTTCAGCGGGACCTTCAGACGTTCACGCTCTTGAGCATCCTGATACGCCTTCATCGGCCACAGATCTTCGGTCAGGTAGATTTCGTTGTAGTCCAGCAGCGATCCCTTCTCGTAGTGCACGTTACGAATCGCCAGGGTGTACTCGCACAAGCTGCGGTAGTAATTCAGTTCCGCATCCAGGAACGCCTGCTGAGTTCTCAGCAACAGGTCGAGCGAAGCCTTGTCCGCTTCGAACGCAGCCCGCACTGCATCCAGTTGTTCCACAGCGGCGATGCGGCGATCTTCGTTGGTTTCCATCACCGCATATGCACGGTTCATTTCCGAGACCGCGTTGCTCAACTGATGCACAACTTCGCGTTCCTGCTCAGCCAGCAGTATGCGGTCACGGCAGAGTTGCATTTCGGCATACTGCGTCGCAGCGGAAGCTCGACGAGCACCGAGCGGATACGAGAATTCCAGGCCGACCTGCGACTCCTGGAAGTTGCCATCGAACATGTCTTCGACGGCATTATCAAACTGGCCAATATCCTGACCCTGATCCAGCAGATCCTTGCCAAAGCCGCGGAAGCGGTAACGTCCGGCAAGATCCAACTGAGGCAACAGGAAGTTCTTGCTGGCGATTAATTCCTTTTCACGTCGCTTGATAATCCATTTCTGACGACGCAGTTCAGGGCGACGTTGCAGGGCTTCCACCAGCGATGAATCCCAATCAAAGACAACCTTGGCTTCGATCGGTTCATCCGCCGGGCGGAACAGTTTGCCGTCGTTAATCGGCAGGCCCATGATGAGCCGCAAGCGGCGTTCGGCAGTCATCACACCACCGATACCGCGGAACGTACCACCGGCACTGCCGTTGTTGGTTTGCGTCTGGTCGGCCAGTCGACCGCTCAAGGCGTTCTGCACTTGATCCTGCAGACGATAATACTGTTCGCGAGCCTGAGCTTCTTTCTCAGCTTCACCACCCACGCGACTGGTCTGATACAGAGCATTGATCGCGTTCCACGTTTGCAGCGCGGTGTTACGAGCCGCCACTTTGGAGTCCAGATCGCGATAGGCGAAGTAGAGGTCCCAGTAGGCGTTCTCCACGTTACTGACGAAGTCGCGCACTGAACCTTCAAACTGAGCCAATGACACGTCGGTATTGATGCGAGCCAGCACGACACCGGTCATCACGCCGGGTACGTTGCCGGGACCTGCGATTCGCAGGAATTCGTTACCACCACCTCGCAACAACGGATGGCGAGCCTGCAATTCGGCCATCGTTGTGAACGCGCTGCCGAAGAAGTTACCGGGAGCGTTGTTCGCGTCGTATTCCATCACGGTACGAGCCGTGAACTGTGTGCCTGTGGCGGATCGCTTGGCGATCTGGCTTTGAACGCTCAGGAAGTCCTGCACCAGTTGGCGGGTACCACCACCGGCGAACTGGTTGTTGATCGCCTTATCATTGTTTTCAAAGAACGTGGATGACGACACTGTGGCATCGAACTCGCTGAGCGCCGCGGCAACGCCGAAGCGTGGATCAAGTTCCTGCAGCGCGACGTCGTAGGTCGAAGTGGCCGCACCGGGAGAACGCAGAATGAGTCCGCCCAGGTCTCGCATAACCTTCGAGGTCTGCAGAGCTGACCGCACGGCGTCCTGCAGCGTGAGGTATTCGAACTGGATGTCGTTTTCGTCCAGCACGGTCAACGGCTTGCGAGTCGACAGCAGTTGCGTGTTGAGCGGAGTTTCTACGTCCGGGTAATCGATCTTGGTCGATTGCGCCTGGTAGTAGCCCGGTGCATCGGTGTGCTTCGGTGCCGGACGCTGGAACCCGCAGCCGGAACCCACGACCGTCATGGCCGCGAGCGATGCTCCCATCCAGACTTTGAATCCGTTCATCGTGCCGTGTCCTGATCCACTAATAAGGACTTCGCTCCCTCCCGGAGCGAACAGGGCTCGCAGTCGAGCCCTCACTGACAGCAGAAACGTGGCGCAAAGCGGCGCGCTTCGACTGTACTCCCTCTTTAGATCGGACAATCCGCAGCATTCGCACAATCGTTTTTCGCGTTGCCTGCGGAATTACCGCTACAAATTAACGGCTTCCTGGAAGGTCTGAGTCATTGCTACTTGTTCGCTTAAGAACGCTGGTGTTCGTAAAGATCGCAAACGAAAGCTGAATGGCCATGGGAGGCAGGGAGGAAAAAGTTGCGGGTGACGCGATTCTGGAGCCTGCGAAACGCGAATCCAGTCGCTTCGATCCTCACGTTTCCTGCGTTCTGTTCGATCTTCCGGTGCTGACGGGAGTTGTCGTACCATTCACTGGCGGGAACGCGGAGATCGATTGTTGGTTTTCGACAGGGATGTCACATGAATGTGCTGGTGTTGGCTCCTCATCCTGATGATGAGGTTCTGGGCTGCGGTGGGGTGATCGCGCGGCATGCGGCGGCGGGTGACAACGTGTACGTGGTTGTGGCTACTCGCGGTCTCGCCGAACTGTATGCCGACGACCTCGTCGCGATCGTGCGACGAGAAGCTCTGAAAGCGCACGCGATTCTGGGTGTGAAAGAAACCAAGTTCTTCGACTTTCCGGCTCCGGCGCTGGATACCGTGCCGCGCTACAAGCTGGCTTCCACGATCGCCAAGGTGCTCACCGACTGGCAGATCGACACGTTCTATATCCCGCATCATGGTGACATTCACAGCGACCATTTTCATCTGCATCACGCGGCGCTGGTGGCGGCTCGACCGCTGGCTCATTGCCCGGTGCGACGCATTCTGGCTTACGAAACACTGTCCGAAACGGAATGGGCCCCGCCGCAAAAGGATGCCGTTTTCTATCCAACGGTGTTCATCGACGTTGCCGAACATCTGCAGAAGAAACTCGAAGCGATGCAGTGCTTTGCGTCCCAGGTGAAGCCGCCGCCGAACGCTCGTTCGCTGCAGAATATCACGGCACTGGCTCACTACCGCGGTGCGACGGTGGCCTGTCACGCGGCCGAGAGCTTCATGCTCATTCGTCAGATCGACCGCTGAAACTCGCGTTGGCGAGTTTTGGCGCCTCTGTTAAAAGTCGAAAGCGGCTTTCCCAAAGTGTCTTCACCGAAGCAATGGAGTGCTTGGTTATGGATCAGCAGACGTTCCTGTCGCTGTTGGATGAACTGTTTGAAACGGATGCCGGAGTGATCACGCCAGAGACGGCGTTGAAGGAAATTCCCGGTTGGAGTTCGCTCACGTTCGTTGGCCTGATTGCGATGATCGACGAAGAATGCGGCGTCACGTTGCCCCCGAACATCATTCTGAATTGCCGCACTGTCGGCGATTTGACCGCTCACGTGCTGCAGAAGCGCGCTGCGGCCTAGAGATTCACCAAGGCTGAGAGGCAAGTTTGTAGGGCGGACTATCCTGTCCGCCATCGTTTCGACGGACAGGGTTGTCCGTCCTACTTGCCATGTCTGAGTTGGAGCGGGCGATTCCAATAGCGGCGCTGCCGCTGTTGTCATTCAGGGAGGGAGCGACATGGCAACGATGCAAGTTTCCGGGATTCGGATTGCGGGACTGGCTTCCGCCGTGCCCGATCAACTGGAAACGGTGGACGACGATGCGGCGCGATTTGGTCGCGAAGAGGCGGCCAAGATCAGTCAGAGCATTGGTGTCACATCGCGGCGAGTTGCTCCCGCGCCCATCTGTGCTTCGGACCTCTGTCATGCAGCCGCTGAGAAGTTGCTGAACGACCTCGGCTGGGAGCGTGACACCGTTCAGGCGCTGATCTTCGTGACTCAGACGCCCGACTATCTCTCCCCCGCGACGGCCTGCACCCTGCAGTCTCGACTCGGTTTGAGCAAAGGTTGCGCGGCGTTTGATATCAGCCTGGGTTGCTCAGGATATGTGTATGGACTGGCCACTGCGGCGCAGTTCGCGAAAGGTCTCAGCAACGGCACTGACGGCTCGGGCCGTGTGCTGCTGCTGGTAGGCGACACGATTACGCGGGTGATCTCGCCACAGGATCGTTCGACGGTGCCGCTCTTCGGTGATGCCGGTTCAGCAACGGCTCTGGAATTCAATGCGTCGGCTGCTCCGATGAGCTTCGTGCTCGGGACGGACGGCAATGGCCGCGACCACTTGCTGATTCCGGCGGGTGGCTTCCGCACGCCGCGCACGGCAGCGACCGGCGAGCGAACCGCACGCGAGAATGGCAACATTCGTAGCGACGATGACCTGTTCATGAACGGCGCTGAAGTCTTCATGTTCACGCTGTGCGAAGTGCCAAGCCTCTTCAAAAATGCGACGCAGGCAGCGGGCTGGACGATCGACGATGTGGATGGCGTCATCATGCATCAGGCCAATTCGTTCATGCTCAACCACCTGCGCAAGCGACTCAAGATTCCGGAAGACAAGTTCGTGGTGGCGCTCGATGGTTACGGCAACACGAGCTGCGCTTCGATTCCTCTGGCGCTCTCTGCGACCTACGCGAAGAAGGCCGATGAGTCGCGACGGCTGGTACTGGCTGGCTTCGGTGTCGGTTGGTCATGGGGCGGCGCTGCGGTCACCGTCGATAACGCCGTTCTGCCTGAAGTGGTCATCGTCCCTGGTCTGCCGGCTGTTGTGCGGGAGGCGGCGTGATGCTGAATCCGCTCGACATGACAGGTCGGACGGTTCTCGTGACGGGAGCTTCGTCGGGACTGGGCCGCGAAGTCTGCGTGCTGCTGAGTGAACTGGGGGCCAAAGTGGTGCTGGTGGCTCGCAGCCCGGAACGGCTGGCCGAGACCGCCGCGCGGCTGTCGGGTACTGGTCATCGCATCGAAGCCTTTGACGTCAGTCAAGTGGACGCGATTCCGGAATGGATGAAGTCCATCGCGGCGCAGACCGGTCCTCTGTCGGGCGTGGTGCATGCGGCCGGAATTCATTTCACGGTGCCACTGCGAGTGCTGCAGCCCGCGAAACTCGATGACCTCATGCGCATCAACTTCGGAGCCGCCGTCGCGCTGACGAAGGGCCTGCGTCAGAAAGGCGTGCGTGCCGAACGCACAAGCGTCGTGTACTTCTCGTCCGTGATGGCCGTGGTCGGTCGTCAGGGCGTTTCCGCCTACGCCGCCAGCAAGGGAGCACTGGTCTCGTTGGCGATGTCGCTGGCTCTGGAATTGGCCAGCGAAGGCGTGCGAGTCAACTGCGTGGCTCCCGGTCATGTGCGGACCGAAATGGCCGAAAAAGCCGAAGAGCTGCTGTCGGCAGAACAGATCAAGTCGATTGAAGACATGCACCCGCTGGGTCTGGGCGAACCGCGTGACGTGGCGAACGCAGTGTCGTTCCTGCTGTCGGACGCGAGCCGCTGGATCACGGGGCAAACGCTGGTGATTGACGGTGGTTACACCATTCATTGAACGGATGCAGGATCGAGACATGACAGCGCGATTGCTCATCATCGGAGCGGGTGGCTTTGGCCGAGAGATCCTCGCCTGGGCAGAGGACGTCGTTCGCGCGACGCCGTCTCCCGAATGGACGATCGGCGGCTTTCTGGATGCGAATCCACAGGCGCTCAAGGCCTTCAATATCGACGTGCCGGTTGTTGGCGATCCGGCGAGCTATGCTCCGCAACCGAATGACCGCTTTGTGTGTGCCATCGGCGATCCGGCGACGAAGCTGCGAGTGTGTGAGGCTCTGCGCGGTCGTGGTGCTCAATTCATCAACTTGGTTCATCCCACAGCGCTGGTCGGCCCGCGCTGTCAGTTGGGGACCGGTGCCATCCTGTGTCCGTTCGCGGCGTTGACCGTCGATGTGACGCTCGGCGACTTCGTGACGTTGAACCTGCGAGCGGGCGTCGGGCACGACGTCCGTATCGGCGATGGCGCAACCTTGAATGCCTACTGCGACGTGACTGGAGCAGCGCGACTCGGCAAGGGCGTGTTCATGGGCAGTCATGCTGTCGTTGCCCCGAAGGCTGTCGTGGAAGACTTTGCTCGAATTGGTGCTGGCAGCGTGGTTGTGCGGCGAGTCAAAGCTGGCTCGTCTGTCATCGGTGTTCCAGCAAAACGAATTGATTTTGATACCGTGGCCGCGCCCGCTGAGAGCGCAAAGGCCGCCTGAATTATTAATGCAAGGAATTGCTATGAGTTCACCTACTCGCGATCAGGTCGCCAATTGCGTACTGGCTGCAATTGATACGCTCAATCCGCAACTGGAATCCGATCGACAGATCGAACGCAGCCTCACAGCGAAGTTGTTCGGTCGCGAAGCTCCGCTCGATTCGCTGGGACTGGTCAATTTGATCGTCACGGTGGAAGAGCAGCTTTCTGACGATCTCGATGTGACGATCACGCTGGCGAATGAAAAAGCGATGTCGCGCCGCACGAGCCCGTTCCGGTCGGTCGATGTGCTGATCGACTTCATCTTGGAAATGCTCAGTGACGAGGCGAAGGCAGCGGCATGAGCTCTGAACGCGTCATCGTCATTACAGGGACTCGCAAAGGCATCGGCCGGTATCTCGCCGAGAAGTATCTCGCAGCGGGAGATCGAGTCGTGGGATGCTCGCGCGACCCCAATGACCTGCAGCATGAGAACTATCGGCATCACTGCCTCGACGTGGCCGACGAAGATGGCGTGAAGAAACTCTTCAATGCGACGCGCAAAGAGTTCGGGCAGTTGGATGTGCTCATCAACAACGCGGGCATCGCGTCGATGAATCATTCGATGCTGACTCCGCTGTCGACGATTGAACGCGTCTTGAGCACGAACGTGACGGGAACGTTTCTGTTCTGTCGCGAGGCCGCGCGGCTCATGCAGAAGAAACAATCTGGACGCATCGTCAACTTCGCAACGGTGGCCGTGCCCCTGAAGCTGGATGGCGAAGCGATCTACGCGGCGTCTAAAGCGGCGGTTGTCTCACTAACCGAGGTGCTGGCCCGAGAATTCGCTCCGCTCGGTATCACCGTGAACGCCGTCGGCCCGACGCCCGTGAAGACGGACCTGATCCGCAATGTTCCCGAAGACAAGATTCAGGCCCTGCTGAACCGTCAGGCAATTCCCCGCTTCGGCGAGTACCGCGACGTTGAGAACGTGATCGACTTCTTCATCAGTTCTGCCAGCGATTTCATCACCGGGCAAGTGCTCTATTTGGGCGGGGTGTAGCTTTGTAGGTCGGACAATCCTGTCCGACAGCCGGACAAGATTGTCCGGCCTACTTGTGACGTTCGCCCGCACGGTCCACTTGTCGTTCTCGAACCTGTCTTCACAGGATCGGGCAACTCTGAGAATCTGTGGCCCTCACGCCTGTGTTATGGCCGGTCTCCGACCGAGCCACAAGATGCGACCGCAGGTCTTCCGAAGAGACTGCGCGTGGCACAGGAGACCTCCGGTTACTGAGTGTGCAGTCAGGAAGTGATCATGCAAGAGGAAACAGGACTGTGGCGATCGTTGGGTGACATCGTTGCATTCTCGGCTATTAACTTGGTCCTGATTCTGTTCAGTTTGATCGCTTCATTCGTGCTGGAAGAAACCACTTTTCATGTTTGTTTGTTCTCACTGCTGATTCTTGCATTTCTTTCACCAGAGTGGCGAATCAGGAAAGTGATCACGCAACAGGCAACAGAACGATGGCGATCATTGGGCATGATCGCCGCAATTTCGATTGTTCACCTGCTCCTTCATGACCTCTGCACCATCGCCCCAAACCTGTGGGTCCCTCTACACACAGATAATATATACGCCGTGGCAGAAGTTCGGATGTGGTGGTTCTTCACTCAGATCCTTGCATTCCCTTTGGGTTGGATGCGTGATCTTCGAACGCCGCACTTTAATCCATTGCTGGCACTAGTGCCGAACAGCGTCCTGTGGGGCACAACATTGTACTTCGCCTGCAGGACGGTCCATCGTTATTGCTGCGGTCGGTCAAAGAACAGCATTCAGCGACCCACCAACCCGTCTTCACAGGATCGGGCAACTCTGAGAACCTTCAGCTCTCACGCCTGAACCGGAACGGTTCAGTAGTTCGCGGGCTTGTGATTTTGACGACCTTCAGAGGATGGAACCTCATGACGTCCTGCATTGATTTCCTGCTGACCAGCTTTCGCTCACGCTCGGGTGCCGACGCTATTGTCTGGCGCGATCAGGCTTACAACTACCGTTGGCTCGCCGAACGTATCGGTCACTGGCAGGATTTTTTGATTCACAATGAAGTCACGAGCGGCACTGTGGTTGCCCTCGAAGCGGACTTTTCGCCGAACGCCGTGGCTCTGTTCCTCGCCCTGGCGGAAGCCGGTTGCGTGCTGGTGCCGCTGACGTCCGCAGTCGCAACGAAACGTACTGAGTTTCTGGAAGTTTCTCAGGCAGAAATTTCGATTGCGATTGATACTCAGGACGACGTGTCGGTGAAGCGGTTTGAGGCCGTCGCTTCGCACGACATCTATCAAAAGCTGCGCAGTGAGAAGCGGCCGGGGCTGGTGATCTTCTCATCGGGTTCGACGGGCAAGAGCAAGGCGGCTGTGCATGACGTGGTGCCGCTGCTGGAAAAATTCAAGACGCCGCGTCACGCATTGCGCACAATCTCGTTTCTGCTGTACGACCACATTGGCGGTATCAACACGATGCTGTACACGCTGGCCAACGGCGGGTGCCTCGTGACGGTACAGGATCGCTCGCCAGATGCCGTGTTGCGAGCCGTTGATAAACACAAGGTCGAACTGCTGCCGACGTCGCCGACGTTCCTGAATCTGTGCCTGATCGGTGAAGCGTGGAAGCGACACGATCTCAGTTCACTGAAGACGGTGTCCTATGGCACCGAGCCGATGCCTGAGAGCACTCTACGCCGGTTCCATGAACTGTTCCCGCACATCAACCTGCTGCAGACTTATGGGTTGTCCGAAGTGGGCATCCTCAGATCGAAGTCACGCAGCAGCGATTCGTTGTGGGTGAAGCTGGGCGGCGACGGTTTTGATACTCGCATTGTTGACGGCATTCTGCAGATCAAAGCGCAGTCCGCGATGCTCGGTTACTTGAACGCACAAAGCCCGTTCACCGCCGATGGCTGGTACAATACTGGCGACCGCGTCGAAGTCGACGGCGAATGGATGCGCATCCTGGGCCGCGAGTCCGAGATCATCAACGTGGGCGGCGAGAAGGTTTACCCCGCCGAAGTGGAAAGCGTGATCCAGGAGCTGCCCGCCGTGGCTGATGCGGTAGTCATCGGCGTGAAGAACCCGATCACCGGCATGATGGTGTGTGCCCGAGTGCAACTGCGCGAGCAAGTCGATCAGAAGGCCTTTGTGGCCGAGCTGAAGGCTTACTGTCGTCAGCGCCTGCAGCCGTACAAGGTGCCGGTGAAGGTTGAGTTCATCGCCGAAAGCCAACACTCCGAGCGCTTCAAGAAGATGCGCCGCGGGGCTTAATCGCCGCTACGATACCTGCAAGACAACTGTCACTCCTTAGCGAGTTCAAGTTCATGCAGGATCAGGACAAAACTGGGTGGTCACGGCGTCAATTCTGGCTGACGGTGCTGGTGGTGTGGGGCACGTTTCTCGTGTACTCGTTCTGCCATGCGCCGATCCCAGGGGCCAATGAGCCGCATTATCTGTGCAAAGCCAAGTACTACTGGCAGCCGGAGTGGTGCAACCGCGACCTGTTCCTGACGTCGTCCAATCCGCACCTGATGTTCTACGTCGTGGTCGGCTGGTTGGCTGAATGGTGTTCGCTCGACGTGATTGCCGTCCTCACTCGCGGCTTCGGTTACCTGCTGCTCGCGATTGGCTGGGTGCGGTTCACTCGCGTGCTGGCGGTGCAACCGGCGTTGAGCGTCGTCAGTGTCTGGCTGATGCTCGCGATGAATTCGGTCATCAGCCTGTCCGGTGAATGGCTGGTGGGCGGCATTGAGTCCAAAGTTTTTTCCTACGCGTTCGTGCTGTCCGGCTTAGCTGATGGCCTGCGTCACCGCTGGACTTTGACAGGATTGCAGCTCGGCCTGGCTGTGGCGTTCCATCCGCTCGTCGGACTGTGGAGCGTCATCGCGGCGGGTGCAGCAACGTTGTGGGAAGAGTGGCGAGCGGGTCGGCTTCTACTTTCGAGTTTCCTCCCCCAACCAAAAACTACCCTCGCCCCGGGCCACCGGGGAGAGGGGT